>NZ_JBMPOX010000003.1:0-341241 GCF_049340445.1 Undibacterium sp. Ji50W
GACATGCACCGGATGCGGCGACCTTTAATGCTTTGCTGGCTCAGTCGGGCGCGGATGCCGTCACGCTCATCGGGCAGTTTATTAATTCGCCTGAGTATCTGGCCAGGTTTATGCCGGTTTGAGGGGGATGAACAGACGTCAAACTGGATGAGGCAGTTTGACCGAAGCTGCCCCTTACTTTACCGCCAGATGTGACGGAGGGTAAATGAGGGGCAGTGATGGGAGCGGCAGCTAGCCGGTGCCAGCCACGGATCAGATTGTCAGATCAGGCAACGTTACGTTGCGTCCACGGAATAACCGTCGAAGCCTCTTTCTTGGCCTGTTTGGCTGCCTTCTTTTCCTTAGGTGTGCTGGCGGCCTGCTTCTTAGTCTCTTTATTACTCTGTTGTACCTTACTCACGATAATCTCCTGGTAACACCAAGAATTTGGTGACTAACCAGTATAGGCTCATGCGCCTGACATAACCGCCACCACGAAAATATATTCGACCAGCATTTGCGACGTCATCTGAGTTAGATCAGTGGCAAATAAGTTGCAACCAGGCTGTGGACAAGTCCTGTATAAGTCTGCCCAAAACGGTGGATGACCTGTGGATAGCTTGTGGGTAAGTTTTCTGCCTGCCTCGTTCGCCCTGCTTTATCAGCCTCCCTCTCTACTGTCCGCTCGCCCTTCCACCACGGCTGTCTGCTTGTCACGCGGACAAATACCGGACGGGGCGGACAAGTCGCACTAAAATATTTCCCTTACTATTCAATGACTTACAACTGGCATGGTTTCTGCTAAACGTTATGCATTCTTCATGCATTCCAATTAATTAGCACATCATGATACGAGATACCTCAGCCCAAGATACCGTGTTGTCCACCAATACGGGACAAACCCGCAAGCGCCTGTTGATGGTGACAGGTGCCAGCCTGGCTGGCATCGCCGCCCTGGTGTTGCTGATGTCTGCCTGGCGTAGCAGCAGCCAGTCGGTGAATGCGTCGCGCCTGCGCATTGCGGAAGTGACTCACGGCACTCTGGTCAGGGATGCAGCAGTCAATGGCAGGATTGTGGCAGCGATCAGCCCGACCTTGTATTCCAGTGCTGGCGGCACGGTCACCTTGAAGGTGAGCGCTGGTGAAACAGTCAAGAAAGGTGACATCGTCGCCGAGATAGAATCGCCTGACCTGACCGACCAGTTCAAACGCGAGCAATCCAATACCGAACAGCTGGAAGCCGAAGTCGCTCGCCAGCAGATACTGGCCAAAAAGCAAAAGCTGATCGCCCGTCGTGATGCCGACCAGGCAGAAATAGATCGCGTGGCAGCACAACGTGCCTTCCAGCGCATAGAAGCTGCTGGTGTCATTGGCGTGGTCGCCAAGAACGATTTCCTGAAAGCCCAGGATGCCATGCATTCCACGGAAATACGTTCCAGACATGCGGCCCAGGCAGCCGATCTGGAAAGCGAAGATGTGAGCCTGGAACTGAAAACAAAAATGAGCCAGTTACAGCGCCAGCGTCTGAGTCTGGACTATGCCAAACGCCGTGTCGAAGAATTGAAATTACGTGCGCCAGTAGACGGCATCATCGGTAGCCTGGCAATTTCCAACCGCAGTGTAGTGGCCGCCAATACTGCGCTGATGACCCTGGTGGATCTGTCGCAACTGGAAGTCGAAGTGGAAATTCCTGAATCGTATATGACTGACCTTGGCCTGGGCATGAAGGCAGAAATCATGATCAACAATAACAAGATCATGGGTAGCTTGACGGCTATCTCACCGGAAGTGGTGAAGAACCAGATACTCGCCAGAGTACGTTTCAGTGGCAAGCAACCTGAAGGCTTGCGTCAAAGCCAGCGCGTCTCAGCCCGCTTGTTGATGGAAGAAAAAGCCAACGTCATGATCTTGCCACGCGGCCCCTTTGTTGAGGCAGACGGTGGACGTTTTGCCTATGTCGTAGAAAACGGCGTTGCCCAGCGCCGCCCTATCAAAATGGGTGCAACCAGTATCTCTGCAGTAGAAATTCTCAGTGGTTTGAAGGACCGCGACAAGGTCGTGATCTCTGGTACCGATACATTTGAAAACGCTACCAGCGTTTCTATCAATAATTAATTTAGAAAAGGAATATCCCATGTTACGCATGAAAAGCCTGAGCAAAGTTTACCGTACCCATCTGATAGAAACCCACGCCCTGCGCGGCTTTGATATCCATGTCAAGGAAGGTGAATTTGTGACTGTAACCGGCCCGTCCGGTTCCGGCAAAACCACTTTCCTGAACATCGCCGGTTTGCTGGAAGAATTCAATGATGGTGATTACCTGCTCGACGGCATCAATGTCAAAGGTATGAATGACAATGCCCGCACCCGCTTGCGTAATGAAAAACTGGGTTTCATTTTCCAGGGTTTCAACCTGATTCCTGATCTGAATTTATTCGACAATGTCGACGTGCCACTACGTTATCGCGGTTTTAATGCAGCCGAGCGCAAGGAACGCATAGAAGCCTCACTGGCGCAGGTTGGCCTGGCCTCGCGCATGAAACATTTTCCAGCCGAATTGTCGGGCGGCCAGCAACAACGTGTCGCCATTGCACGCGCACTGGCCGGTTCACCAAAGCTGTTACTGGCCGATGAACCTACCGGTAACCTGGATACCCAGATGGCTCGCAGCGTCATGGAATTGCTGGAAGAAATCAATGCCAAGGGCACGACCATCCTGATGGTAACGCATGACCCCGAACTGGCCATACGTGCCCAGCGCAATGTCCACATTATCGATGGTCAGGTCAGCGATCTGGTGCGCAAGATGCCTTCGCTATATGACGCCAAGGCTGAAGGCAAGGCAGACGATTCTGCCAATGAAGTCGATCGTTCGGCCGTCGCCTGAGGAGCAGTGACATGTTTCAATATTATTTTTTCCTGGGCATACGTAGTCTGCGCCGCAATCCGGCCCTGACTGCGCTGATGGTGCTGACCCTTGCGGTTGGCGTAGCTGCCAGCATTTCCACTCTGACCATCCTGCATGTGATGTCGGGTGATCCGATCCCCCAGAAAAGCAGGCGTCTGCTCATGCCCTTGATGGACAACGGTCCATTGAAAGGTTATAACCCCGGTGATGAACCACATGATCACCAAATGAGTTACCGGGATGTCATGAATCACTTGCCAGCCAAAATTGGGGAAAGGCGTACGGCGCTGTACGGCATATTAATGGCTATAGAACCGGCACGCAAAGACCTGCCCGCGATGGCATCGGAAGGTGTCGCCGTGACTAAAGATTTTTTCGCCATGTTTGATGCACCCTTTTTGTATGGACAGACATGGACTGACAACGATGACGCAAAAGCTGCGGACGTTGTCGTTCTTGGAAAAAAATTGGCTGAAAAACTGTATGGAAAAACCAATCCTGTTGGCCAGTACCTGACCATGATAGGCCACCAGTTCCAGATTGTCGGCGTGCTAGACACCTGGGAGCTCAGCCCACGCTTTTATCGGGATACAACATTTGGCATGCAGGAGGAGTTCTTCGTTCCTCTTGCAAGCGCCATCCGGCATGAAATCGTCCACGCTGGCAGCATGGGCTGTACTAGCGACTACGCACCCGGCTGGCAGGGGAGACTGGATTCTGAATGCACATGGCTATACTTTTGGTTTGAATTAAAGTCAGAAAGCCAGCGTCAGGAATTGCAAAGCTATCTCGATAATTACGCAACTGAACAGCGCAAACTGGGTCGTTACATGCGTCAGGCAAAAAATAAACTGTTCAATGTCATGGAATGGCTGGATGAATCCAAAGTGGTTGGCAACGACAATAAGCTGTCTGCATGGCTGGCTTTTGGCTTTCTGCTATTGTGCCTGGTGAATACGGTGGGACTTTTACTGGCCAAATTTTCGGTGCGGGCATCAGAAGTCGGCGTACGGCGTGCGCTGGGCGCATCCCGCAAAGAGATATTTAATCAATTTCTCATCGAAAGCAGTGTTGTCGGCCTGGCCGGCGGTCTCACCGGTCTGCTATTGGCATTTGGCGCGCTTGCCCTGATCGCCATGCAATCGAAACAACTTACCCTTGTGGCACATATGGACTGGCAAATGCTGACCATTACCTTCGTGATGTCAGTCACTGCAGCCATATTGGCGGGATTGTTCCCGACCTGGCGCGCATGTCAGGTGACCCCCGCGATACAACTCAAATCACAATGAGGTTACCATGAAACTCAATTTGGAAATCCGACCCATTTTGTCTGCGCTACTGCGCAGCAAGACCGGTGCCATCCTGGTAGCCCTGCAGGTCGCCATCAGCCTGGCAATTTTAGCGAACGCCGTGTACATCGTTAAACTGCGCATGGAGATGGTGGCGCGCCCCAGCGGCGTTGCAGAAGAAAATGATCTGTTTTCCATCAATCTCAGCAACCGGAAAGTTGCCGAACATGCGGAACAGATCACCACACAAAAGCAGGATGAAGCGACCATACGCGGCGTCTCTGGCGTGCAGGGTGTCACACGGGTCAACCAGACGCCATTGTCCTGGTCCGGCAGTACCACTGGCGTTTCGCTGGACAGGAAACAGGCCAGCATAAGCGCCAGAGTGTCGATGTATACGGCTTCCGAATCTGTGATGAAACTCTGGGGTTTGAAACTCGCTGACGGGCGGGATTTCAATCAGATTGAATTCCGTGAAATTGACAGTAGCACCAGCAAGGATTTTCCTGACGTAGTCATCATTACCAAGGCCCTTGCAGAGAAAATTTTTCCCAGCCAGGCAAGTGTCGTAGGAAAAACCATTTATTTTGGTACGGGTGACGACGCAAATGCAACACGTATTATCGGTGTGCTTGACCGTTTGCAAACCCATGGAGCCCAACTCGGTATTACGGGTGAAAGTTCGGTTATATTGCCCATGCGTATGTCGAATGACCCGTATTCCAAGTATTCGGTTCGTGCCGAACCTGGCCAGCGTGAACGTGTCATGAAGGATGTTGAGATGGCACTCAGAAAATCGTCTGCGACACCCCTGATTATCAATATGCGTACCCTGGAAGAAGACAGAACCAGACGCTATCGCGCCGACAATGGCCTGGCCTGGATGCTGATAGCCGTCTGCGTCTTGCTCTTGCTGGTGACTGCCAGTGGCATCGTCGGTATTTCCAGCCTGTGGGTGACACAACGCCGCAAACATATCGGTGTGCGCCGTGCACTGGGTGCGCGCCGCATCGATATCCTGCGGTACTTCGTGATGGAAAATATCATGATCACCAGTATCGGTATCTTCTTTGGTGTGGCATTGGCGATCGCCCTGAACCAGCTTCTGGTCAGCAAACTGGAACTGGCCAAGTTGCCTGTGCAATATTTGATAGTAGGAAGTGTTATTTTCTGGATACTTGGTATCATCGCGGTTGTGGGTCCTGCGGCACGTGCAGCAGCCATTTCGCCGGCAACTGCCACCCGCAGTACCTGAAGCACTGAAAACCTAAACACTGACCATGCCTACCGTACTGATTATTGATGATAACGCCACCGTCGCGGTGGCACTGGAAGTACTGTTCTCGCTGCATGATATCGATGCGATCTGTGCCATATCGCCAGAGCAGGGTCTGGCGATGCTGGACCAGCACGCCGTCGATCTGGTGATACAGGACATGAACTTTACCGCAGACACGACGTCTGGTGAAGAAGGCAAGGCTTTGTTTAGCGAAATTCGCAAGCGTTTTCCAGACTTGCCAGTGGTGTTGCTGACAGCCTGGACCCATCTCGATACCGCCGTCGACCTAATCAAGTCGGGCGCAGCAGATTACCTGGGCAAACCCTGGAATGATCAGAAGCTGCTGACAACGGTACGCAACCTGATAGAGCTGGGCCAGACTAACCGTGCCCTGCAGCAGCGGCTGCAAAGAGAGCGCAAGCAAAAACGCGAGCTGGAACAAAAATTCGACCTGTGCGGGCTGGTCTGGAATGATGCCGCCACCGAGCGCGTGTTGGGCATGGCTTGCCAGGTAGCACGTGCTGATGTGCCGGTGCTGATTACCGGCCCCAATGGCGCAGGCAAGGAAAGGATAGCGCAAATCATCCAGGCCAATTCCAGTGTCAGGGATGGCCCCTTTGTCATCCTGAATTGCGGCGCCCTGCCATCTGAGCTGATCGAGGCTGAATTGTTTGGAACAGAAGCAGGTGCCTATACCGGTGCTGGCAAGGCCCGCGAAGGCAAGTTTGAAGCTGCCGATGGCGGTACGCTGTTTCTCGATGAAATCGGCAACCTGCCGCTGGCAGGCCAGATGAAATTATTGCGCGTACTGGAAACCGGGCGCTTCGAACGCCTGGGGTCCAACAAGGAAAGACAAGTCAAGGTCAGGGTACTCAGTGCAACCAATGCTGACTTGCAAGCCATGATCAGGGCCGGCAGTTTCCGGCAAGACTTGTTGTACCGGTTAAATGTGATCGAATTGCATCTGCCACCGCTGGCTGAACGGACGGGCGATATCTTGCCACTGGCAGACTATTTTCTGTCCGACGGCAAAAGCCTGCACCCGACGGCACAAAACTGTCTGCAGCAATATGCATGGCCAGGTAATGTCAGGGAATTGAAAAATGTCTTGCAGCGCGCCTGCCTGCTGGCAGCTAAAAACGAGATCGTGCCAGCCGATTTAGGCTTGCCTGTCACTACCTCCTGGGCCAGTAGCGACAATGAACCAGACAAGGAAGCCATAGAACGTGCACTGAGCAGGGCTGGTGGCGTCGTGGCGCAGGCAGCCGCCGAACTGGGGCTGAGCCGGCAAGCCCTGTATCGCCGCATGGACAGGTTGGGCATCAACCGCAACGCATGATGCCAGACTCATCCAGCAGCCACAGTAAAACCGGGAAAACGCTGGTACCGTCATTGATCAGCCGTCTCAGTCTCAGCGTTGCAGGCTTGCTGACACTGGCGGTATCACTGACAACGGCCCTGCACTACTGGCTGGATCTACATCCCTTACTGGCGGTCTCACTCAGCCTGCTGGTGATGCTGCCGGTTGGCCTGGTCATCATACGCAGCCAGTTGCACTCTGTCATACGGCTGTTCCATGCACTGGCCGGTACGGTCATCAGTTATCAGGACAATGATTTTTCTTTCGGCGTGCATTGGCCTTATGCGGATGAACTGGGGGAGCTGGTCGACGCCCACAATGCGCTGGGTGATGTATTGCGCAGCCAGCGCCTGGACCTGGTGCAACGCGAGCTGTTGCTCGACACCATGCTGCAAAATACACCGGTAGCCATGCTACTGATTACCGACCAGAGCGTGATCGTATTTGCGAATATCGCTGCCCGGCAATTACTGAACCAGGGGCGCAAACTGGAAGGCCATCATTTCAATGAATTGCTGACCCGGGTCTCGCCGTCTTTACGCGAAGCCATACAGCGCAGCGGTGACGGTCTGTTCACGGTCAGTGCAACCAGCGCAGAAGAAGAGGAAGAAGTCTATCATCTGGCGCGCCGCCATTTCAGTCTGAATGGGCGGCATCATGAATTGTTCCTGCTGCGTCACCTGACCGTGGAATTACGGCGCCAGGAAGTGCAGACCTGGAAGAAAGTCATACGGGTCATCAGCCATGAATTGAATAATTCACTGGCCCCCGTCGCCTCGCTGGCCAATTCGGCAGCAGAACTGGTGCGACGCGGACAAACAGAACGCCTGCCCGCCATCCTGCACACCATCGAAGAGCGCACACGCCATCTGGAAAGTTTTATCGATGGTTATGCCCGATTTGCGAAACTGCCTACACCCCGCTTGGAAAGTATCAACTGGACGCGCTTTATCAACGGCCTGAAATCACAAATCGCATTCACGATCACCGGCAACATACCCGATGAAAGCATCAGTGTCGATCCAGCACAAATGGAACATGCCCTGCTCAACCTGTTGAAGAACGCCCATGAATCGGGTTCAGCAGAAAACGAAGTCTGTCTGGCCATACGAGTCGTGCAAGATATCGCCCGTATAGAAATCATGGACAGGGGTAGCGGCATGACAGATACCGTGATGTCGAATGCGCTGATTCCATTCTATTCCACCAAACGCAGCGGCACCGGGTTGGGGCTGGCGCTGGTACGTGAAATCATTGAAGCCCATGGCGGTCGGATTACTCTGAATAACCGGGATGGTGGCGGGCTGTCAGTCAGCCTGTTTTTGCCTGTCAAGCATGCGATCAGGTAAATACACTCAGGACTTTGCTTACTGCGTGCCGACCAGCGGCAAGCTCATACGCATGGAAAGACCACCCGTCTGACGGTTACTGGCCACGATGCGGCCACCATGTGCCTGTATGACGCGCTGGGTAATCGCCAGGCCCAGGCCATACCCATCGGTATTGCGTTCGGCATCATGGCCACGATAAAACGGCCTGAAAATATTATCCAGTTCTGCTTCTGGCACGCCACTGCCTTCATCCAACACCGTCACCTGGATTTCATTGCTCAGCACCGCCACTTCCAGTGTCACTGTGCTGCCCGGCCGGGTATGCCGCAAGGCATTCCGTAATACATTTTCAAATGCGCGGTATAACAACTCATATTTGCCCACCACACCAGCCTGGGCCAGCCGTTCTGGCTGGCAGGTGGTGACAAAATTTTTCTGTACGGACTGCGCTTCAAAGCTGGCGGTATCCATGAGCTCTAACATCAGTTCATCCATGTGGATGAGGTCTTGCCCTATATTGGCGCCAGCTTCCAGCCTGGACAAGGTCAGCAGTTCGCCCACCAGCTTATCCATGCGTATGGCTTCACGCTCCATCCTGGTCATATATTCTTCGGCTTTTTGTGGTTGTTGTCTTGCCAGGCCGATCGCCGCCTGCAAGCGCGCCAATGGCGAACGCAATTCATGTGACACATCGTGCAACAGGCGGCGCTGACTCTGCAAGGCACCCGTCAACTGTTCGGCCATGCGGTCAAAGTCACGGCCCAGTGCCGTCAATTCATCCTGGCGCTGCCCCATGCTGTCACCTATGCGTGTATGCAGGCTGCCGCCTGCCAGTGCGTGAAAAGCTTCGCTCAGTCGCCGTATTGGTTTCGCCATGTACCAAGCCATCAGGGCAGCAAACAGCAAGCTGGCAAAAAAGGCTCCTACCATGGGCACCAGTGCGCGCGAGTTTTCATCATGCGGTTGCCCGCGCATTGGCGGCCCGCCTCTGGGTGGTGGCTCCCCTCGTGGCGGCAAGCCAGGCCGCGACCGTTGTTCGCCATCAGAAAAACGCGGACCATCACCGTGCAGAGGGGGTTTGTCAAAATCGGGGCTGCGTGCGGAAATATTGCTGTCCTGGTCAAGATGCTTGAGCCAGAAAGTCATGCTGATACCGGCAATTGCAGTCAATTGCGCCAGCCAGATAAAGAAAAAAAACTTCCAGAACAATCGCCCCATGATTACTCGCGGGTCAACATATAACCCTGCCGGTAGACCGTCTGTATGACAGTGCGGCCATCGGAAAATGCACTGATTTTTTGCCGTATGCTGCTCAGGTGTACATCGATATTGCGATCAAACCTGGTCAGGGGCCGGCCCAGCCCCTGTTCCGACAAATCACTCTTGCTGACGGTCTGTCCGGCATTTTTTGCCAGCAATTCCAGCAGGCTGAATTCGGTACTGGTCAGGTCCAGCAATTTATTATTCCATTCCGCCCGGCGTTGTCCTGGCCATATTTGCAAGGATCCCACCACCAGGGTTTGACGGTCATGCTCAATATTGACGCCGATCTGAGTGCGTCGCAAGATGGCGCGCAACCTGGCCAGCAATTCACGCGGTGTGCAAGGCTTGGGAACGTAATCATCTGCCCCCAGCTCCAGACCGATGATGCGGTCGACGTCATCCCCCCTGGCGGTCAGCATCAGCACCGGGATGCGGCTTTCGGCACGAATGCGACGCAAGGCATCAATACCATTCATGCGCGGCATCATCACATCCAGTACGGCAATTTCATGCTCGCCAGACAAAGCTTCCTTTGCTGCCTGCTCACCATCATACGCTGTCGTAATGACAAAGCCTTCACGCTCAAGGTATTCCTTGAGCATGCCTACCAGTTCGACATCATCGTCAGCGAGTAATACCTTGGTCATCGGGAGCGGTCAGTTATCAATATAAAATTATTATGCGAGTCTGTAAATCATAGCAAAATTCGTCTGGATTTTTGGCAAATTTACCTGCTTTTACAGTCATTTCAGACCAATTACACAAATTCCTTACCTATCTTTACGTTCGATTTACGGCGCTTTACAAGTGGAAAGAACAAAATACCACAACCACAACTTCCACATAAAAATACCATGGACAAGCACAGCCCACACCTCGAAACCGACCTGAACACTCTGCTGCAAATGGCGACCAACAGACGGCAGATGCTGCGCTGGCTGTCAGCCGGTAGCGCCATGTCCCTGCTGGCATGTGGAGGCGGTAGTAGCGATGCCAGTTCCACCACGACTGGCACCACCACGGTGACAACTACGACCACAACCGGGACGACCACCAGTACCGGTACAACTACTGGTACCACCACGGGCACAACCACCGGTACTACTACAGGAACAAGCACCGGCACTGGCTCATGTACCGTCATTCCGGAAGAAACGGCCGGCCCCTATCCTGGTGATGGCAGTAACAGCAATGGCAGCAGCATTGCCAACGCACTGTTGCTGTCAGGCATAGTGCGCAGTGACATACGCTCCAGCATTGCCGGTGCCAGTGCGGTTGCTGCCGGTGTGCCGCTGACCATCAAATTGCAATTAGTGAATACCAAAACCAGTTGTGCATCCCTCGCAGGATATGCGATTTATCTGTGGCATTGCGACCGTGACGGCAATTACTCCATGTATTCATCGGGTATCACCACTGAAAACTATTTGCGTGGCGTGCAGGAAACCGACAGCAGCGGCAATGTCAGTTTCACGACCATCTTCCCCGGCTGTTATTCAGGGCGCATACCGCATGTGCATTTTGAGGTGTACCCAAGCCTGACTAAAATCAGCAGCGCCAACAATAAGGTGAAAACCTCGCAATTCACTTTCCCGATGGCGACGCTGAATGAAGCCTATCTGGCCACCGGCTACACCGCCAGCGTACGCAATCTGGCACAGATCACGTATGCAACCGACAATGTATTCAGTGACGGCACCAGCCTGCAAATGGTCAGCGTGACCGGCAATGCGACGCAAGGCTACGTCGTCACTTTGTCCGTGGCAATTTCTGTATAGGATTTGTGGCCCTTTGTTTGTCTCTTGCTGACAGCTGCCTTCACGCAGCTGTCAGCGGCAGGCGTATGGTAACCTGGGTTCCCTGGCCGTTGGCAGAGTGCAAGTCAAATTCGCCGTTGAAGGCAGCCACCCGTTCGCGCATGCCGGTAATACCTATGCCTGCAGTACTATGGCCGATGTCGAAGCCGACACCATCATCACTGACCTCGATCTGCAATACCTGTTGCTCAGGCATCAGCGTCAATGCCACTTCCACCTGCGTGGCCTGGGCATGCTTGAGTACATTCGACAAGGCTTCCTGAATAATGCGGTAGGCGGAAATTGCCAGTGCATTGTCAAGCTGAGAAAAATCGCCTTCACTATCAAAGTGAAACTGGCACCCCTGTGCATTGCTGTTGTAATGCCTGAGCATATCCTCGACTGCCCCCTGCAAACCCAGCATGTCCAGCACTTCAGGGCGTAGGCGACGCACCAGATTGCGGCCATTGGCATACAGATCCAGTGTCAGCGTGGTGATGGCTTTGGCTCTTTCCTGTATTTCATCTGCCACCGCACCTGGCGTCATCTGCGCCGCCAGATGCAGGATGCGTTGCGATTCCAGCCGTGCCGCGATCAGGGATGCATTCAACTCATCATGAATCTCTATCGCGATGCTCTTGCGTTCATCTTCGACGATGGTATGCACTTTCTGTATCAGCTTTCTTTTTTCTGCATTCGCTTTCAGGGCATCATTGCGCGACTCCAGCAAGTCCCTGGTTCTTTCCTGCACCTTGTTTTCCAGATCCTGTTTGGCTTGCTGCAGGCTGACCGACATGGTGTTGATGGAAGTCTGCAAGTCCCCCAGTTCACCGCCAGTACTCAATTCCAGTGTGGTGGAATAATCACCTTCACGTATTTCACGCAAGGTTTCTATCGATCGCTGTAAAGGGTAGGTCAGGCTTTGCGACAGGAACACCGCCACCATGGCACTGACCAGCAGCGCCAGTGCACTCAGGGCCAGTTCAAACTGGAAGCGCTGGCTATGCTTTTCCTGTATCCGCGTGGGCGACATGGTGACCCGCACGTAGCCGATGATGTCGCTGTCTTTTCCAGCTTTTTTTTCACCGTCCATGCTGCGCGCGGCCAATCCCGCATTCGTCGGGTCTTTCAGGATATTGACCCATACCATCTGCTTCTTGATCGGGACTTCGACATAGCTTTCATCACTCTGCACGCGACGGGCGGAAATGATGTGGACGATATCTTTTTTGTCTATATCCAGCACATCGATCCTGAAAATACTGTGATCTGACTGCATGACATCGGTCATCGTGCTTCTCAAGCCGGGCATGTTTTTGGACAGCAGATTGTATTCCACGCTTTCTGCCAGCGCGGTAGACACGACATAGGCCCGCTCGGCCAGTTCCGTGCGGGCTTCCTGCAAACGCGAGTGATACGAATACCAGACGATGGAACAGAACATGTAAATCACCGGCAGCAAGGTGATCAATATCAGCCGCGTGCGTATGCCCCAATTCTTCCAGTTGAAGATAGCTGCGCCCAACATCAGCAGCCCATCGCTGACGACAACATCACGGGGCGATCAAGCCATGCTTGACGGCCAGCTTGGTGATATATGCAGGCCGGTGCACACCGAGTTTTTCTTTAATGGTCTGGCTGACATTGCTGATGGTTTTCAGCGACAGCTCAAGACGCTCGGCAATCTCGGCATTGGTCAGGCCTTCTGCCATCAACTTGAAAATTTCCAGATCACGTTCACTCAACAGGGATTGCGGTGATTCATCACCACGCACAGACAGGTTCGCCAGCCGTTCAGCAATATGCGGCAAGAAATACAATTCGCCCTGATGAGCGCGTTGCACGGCGTTTGCCAGATCGGCTGGATCACAATCCTTGGTGACAAAAGCCTTGGCCCCCAGCCTGTAGGCTTCCTTGATCAGGGCATCCTGATCAAACTGGCTGAGGAAAATGATTTTCGCAACGGGAAATTTTGCCAGGATGTTGCGCGCAGCGTCGAGTCCTGTCAGTTCGGCACCAAAGCGTATATCCAGTATCACCACGTCGGGCTGCAGGGTCGCAAAGAGTTCAAACGCTTCTTGCGGGGTTTTGGCCTGACCCAGCACTTTTATTCCCAGATTGCTGAGCGACATGGCAAAGCCCGTCATCACGATAGGGTGATCGTCGGCCAGTAATACTTTGATGTCGTTTTGTTTTTGCATATTCACACTATTTCCCTGTCCAGCAGAGTAAATTACCCTTTACATGCAATGATAATGCTTTTCCCTAGCAATATCACCCTTCAATACCTGCCAAACGGTTTTATCCCTCATTTTTCCGCTTTTCTTCGCTATTGCATCCCCTCCATCAAACTACGCAGCTTCACCAGGCTCTTTGACTAAATTGCCAATAAAGCATTTAAACCTGATTTTTTGGATCAAAAAACAACACTCACTCAAGAAATAGCAAGATAAATTCTTTCACATTGAAATTTAAATGCTTTTCAAAAGCATTTTTAATTGCTACATTAAAGCACATGGATTGCACATCAAACTTCTTTTCACTTCATCCAATAGAAAAAGAGGGAATCGAGTGCCTGTCCAGGCTAACAACCAGCATGGCTTGAATAAAAACCCATGACTGGCCTGACCCCAAACCTGGAGAAAAATATGGAATTCACAAACCACCAGCATCAGTCCTTCAAACGCCTGTCACGTTTGGGTGTCGTCGCGGCATTGCATGTGGTCTTGCTGGCGGTGGTACTAAACGACATGAAGATCAAGATTACGCTTCCCCATGTTGATCCACTGATCGTAAAATTTGAAGAGCCCAAGCTGGAAAAAACTGTCACACATGATCCTGTTATTGAACCGACCAAGTCACCACCACTGAAATTTCCTGTCATCGACCCACCCGTCGTTGATGGCCCGGTCATTCATACGCCCCCACCAAAAACAACAGACAGTGATGGGGCCAGGATTAATCCCGGCAAAGGAGATGCCGGCAGCGGTGGCGAAACCACCGGCACCAGCGATTTACCCGTGCAAGCCAAGGTGCCAGTCCACGTGGCTGCGGTAGTCGACATGAGTCGCTGCGAGAAACCTGTCTATCCTGCCAGCTCCATACGCAATGGCGAAGAGGGAACAGTGACCCTGGCCATGCTCATCGGTGCCAATGGCCGTGTAATGGACACCAGAACCGAAGCCAGCAGTGGCCATCGCAATCTCGACCGGTCTGCAAGCCAGGCCCTGTCCTTATGCCGCTTCACTCCTGGCACCATTGATGGCGTACCGCAGCAAAGCTGGACCAAGGTGCAGTATGTCTGGAAGATAGATGGATGATTTCTTGCAACGCCCGGTCAGCAAATGAAACCCGATACCTGGTCATTGCTGACCAGACGTTTTTTTTGCCCAGATACCAGACACTTGCATCGAATTAATGAAACCGACTCCACGAGCTATCGAAGGACACACGAAATCATGACTATCACATCTGTCGACATCATTTCCAGGACAACTGGCAACGATAATAGTTTTGGCCTGCCCTGCGCAGATCCGGTTCGCGACAACATCAGGGCAGAAACCCTGAAAGTTGATGATATCTACTGGCTGGCGACGTTTAATGAAATTAGCCAAAAAAGGATGGAAACCCTGATTACCGTCAACGTCAAGTTACGCAAGGTGAAACTGGGCGTGATTCATGGTGCTGGCAAAATCCAGGCGCCAGAAAAACCGATGCCTGCACTGGATCTGTCTGACGCAACGGCATTACAATTCCTGACCAGAAAAACCTGGTGCTCGGTATGAAGGCAAGCTTTTTTTCGGCAGAAAAAACACTGCAATGGTCAGGAAAATCTTCATCTTGCTGAGTTGCCTGATATTGCTGCCAATGGGTCAGGCCAGTTGTTGGGCCACCGAAGTCGCGAATCTACACTATGCGCAGACGGGGCGGCCTGGCATGGCTTTCCATATTCAAGAGCAGCATACAACACCGTACAAATCGGCAGTCCTGATGGTCAAGGTATTGGATGGTCAGCGCCGTGACCCAACTGATACCATGGAATTTCATCCCTATGAAGGGACACTGGCACGAGCGCCTTATCTCGGTTATTTCGGCGTCATGGTCTTGATCTGTGCCTGGTTATTACCCTTGGGAATGCTGTTAGTCACGGCCCTCACCGTTACCGATTTTCGTAAGTCTCGCCGTCAAAACACGCTGAAACTGACATCATCTAGTCATACAGAGGCCCTACAATGACGAAAACCCGGATTGAGTGACGATGTAGCGTAACTTAAGGTCTGTTGTGTTCATGATGCAGTCTTGTAAACTGCGTTGCTGAACCCAGGCGTACGCCACTCGCTACACGCAACCAGAGATTTCTAAAGCATTCATAGCCAACTCTGTAAAGCCATGCAAAAACTCAGCAAGAATTCCCGTCGCCAGTTTTTACGCCAGGCCACCGTCGGCGCCAGCACTCTTTTGGGTGGATCAAGCTTGCCGGCATTTGCTTTGTCACCGGCCTATATCACCTCAGATAAATTGCGACCGCAATTGCCTTGTGGTGTCATGAGCGGCGACATTACCGGCAACAAGGCCATCATCTGGAGTCGCACCGACAGGCCAGCCCGTATGTTGCTTGAGTATGCCAGCAATGAAACCTTCAAAGATGCGCGCAGCATCAGCGGCCCGTTGGCATTACCTGGCAGCGATTACACGGCACGCATGGACCTCAGTGGCTTGCCTGCTGGTCAGCGTACCTTTTACCGCGTGCGCTTTCAGGATTTACAAAATCCATCGGCAAACAGCGAACCCGTACAAGGCAGCTTGCTGATACCAGGCGGCACGGCGCGCGACATCATTTTTGCATTTTCAGGCGATGAAGCCGGCCAGGGGTGGGGTATCAATGAGGCATTTGGCGGATACCGGATTTATGAAAGTATGCGTCGCTTCCAGCCTGATTTTTTTATTCATTCCGGCGACCAGATTTATGCTGACGGGACGATACAGGCGCAAGTCAAACTTGACGATGGCAGCCTGTGGAATAACCTGGTGACACCAGCCAAATCCAAAGTCGCAGAAACCCTGGAAGATTATCGCGGTAATTTTGCCTATAACTTCCTCGACGCAAATAAACGACGCTTTGCCGCCGAAGTGCCTTTTCTGGTGCAATGGGATGATCACGAAGTACGCAATAACTGGTATCCGGGCCAGCAAATCGGTGCTGCGGAAAAGCGTTATCACGAACGCGACTTAAATGCACTTGCGCAAAATTCCCGCCGTGCGATGTTTGAATACAATCCCTATCGCATAGACGAGAACGATCCCGGGCGCATTTACCGCATGTTCAACTACGGCCCCATGCTTGAAGTGTTCATGCTGGACGAGCGCAGCTATCGCGGTGCCAATTCTCCCAATCGTCAAAGCAGGCTGGACAAGGATGCGGCCTTTCTGGGCAAGGCACAATTGCAATGGATGAAACAGGCCCTGCTGCGTTCAGGCTCGACTTGGAAAGTCATCGCAAGCGATATGCCAATTTCCCTGGTGGTGCCCGACCTGAACCCGGACGTGCCACAAGGTACATTTGAAGCCTGGGCCAATGGCGACAATGGCAAACCTTTGGGACGCGAGCTGGAAATTGCAGAGCTATTGAAATTCATCAAGCAGCACAATATCAAGAACGTGGTGTGGGTTACTGCTGATGTGCACTATGCCGCAGCCACTTATTATTCACCCGGCAAAGCCAGCTTTACCGACTTTAAGCCATTCTGGGAATTTGTCGGTGGCCCACTGAACGCAGGCACGTTTGGCCCCAACGAAGTCGACCAGACCTTTGGCCCCGACGTGCGCTATGTCAGCGTACCGAAAGACCTGAAACAAAATCGCTCACCAGCAGATTTACTGCAATTCTTTGGCATCGCCAAAATCGATGCAAAAACCAAGGTGATGACGGTGTCCCTGCACGATATTGATGGCAAGAACCTGTACAAGGTTGATATCAATCCTGAGGTTTAAGTTCGATCAAATCATTCTTCACCCAGCGCAAATGAAAAATGGCTGACTATCAGGTCAGCCATTTTTTACATAAAAACTGAATCAATTACTTATAGACAGTCACCGGCTCAGGATTTTGCACCGGTGTCACTGGCTGGCCCTGCATGCGGACATTCTGTCCACGGTTATTACCGCGTGGATAACCGAACTGCACCATCAACTCATTGTAGGCATTGTCTGCCAGCGTGCGCGAAGTCTCTTGCATGACTTTACCGCGATTGAACACCACACGGTCACCGGCACGGCTGATGATCTTGGTGTCAACGCCTGAACCGCTGGCACTGAAAGCGGCCTTGACTTCATACGTCTTGGTATTGATCAGGCTGAAATCGGCAACCAGGTCGAGTGACAGGCTGGCTGTCATGGAATTGCCGTATTGCAGTTGATTGCTTTCTTGGCGGAACTGGATATTGCTCAGCGTGCCAAACAAGACATAATCAGCGCCTGGATACATACCCTGTTTGATACGACCGATGATGTCGTAAATTTTTTCCATAGGCTTGCCAACATAGGGGCGTGCCTGTACCAGCGTAACGCCACCGCCCTTGATCAGCGAACCTTTCAGGTCGGCGGTATAGGTTTTCAGTTCGCCACGGTCAATATAGGTATAAAAGCCTTCAGCTTCGTAGTAATTGCTTTCGCTCTTGGCGTTCACATTGCCACGTTGTGAATAGCTGCGATCCGTTTCACGCTCGCTATAGCTGCCCTTGACACTGCTTTTGCTGGAAGCAGACACCACATGGAAATATTCACTGACTTTTTCTTCGTATGTCAGATCAGTCACGGCAATTTTTGGTTCAGCCGCATAAGCGCTGAATGCAGTGACCGAGCAAAACAGGCCTGCCACCAATTTTTTCAAATTCAACATCGTATTTCCTTTTTGAAGGATTAGCGCTTGGAAGTTTTACGAATTTCTTTTTCGTCTTGCCATTCGATGGAACCATCTTCCACGTCATACAACTTCAAGGTCATTTTATAAAACACGTCTTTGGTGTTTGCACTTTGCTTGACGATGGACACAATCTCACCTTCCAGGGAATACTTGGCGGCTGTCATGTTGCCGATTTTTGCCTTGCCATCATTTTTGTACAGGCCACTTTGATTTTGACGTTGCAACTCATCGACGCCTTGCTGCATTTCATCGGCACTGCGGGTGAACTTGACCTTGCGGCTTTTTACCAGCGCAGTCTGGATACTGTTCATGATGGATTTGGTATCGATGTATTCGCTGGTCTTGTTGCGTACACCGGCCAGTGTCATGGTAGGGCGATTTGCCAATACCGGATCTTCCAGCAGAGAACCGACCATTTTTTCTGCAATCATCTGCAAGTCAGTGGAGCCGAATTCATTGGTAACTGTTTCTACTGCCTTGTTGTCGCCATAGGTGGTCTGACGCGCCAGGCTGACGGTAGGCTGAGACAATTTTGTCTGGCAGGCGCTGAGTGAGGCACACACCAGCGCCAGCATGACGCAGGATTTGGACAATGAGGAAATGTTTTTCATAGGTGCTCCGTAATTAAATTTTATCTGTTTCAACTCTGCAAAATCTGTATCCACTTAGCGTGGTTCTGCGCTCATTTCAATCTTGAAGTCTGTCGCTTGCGGACCATAGGCTGTGCCTCTGATGAACTGGCTTTGCTTGCCCAGTATCATCAAGGGTTTCCATACTTCACCGTCACCTACCTGCATGCCTGCGGCATCTGTCCAGCGGAAGCGGTAATACACGCGCACATCCTTGACGATTTGATTGACCAATTCTGCCTGTACCACCAGGACATCATTTTTGCGTTGTGAACGCAGGTCGGTCACCTGGACGCCTTCCAGCGTGCCACGCACGATCAGCTTGGCGGCAATGCCGGGAGAAACGGCGTTAGGAATATCATCCGCCATGACTGGTGTGGCAAAACAGGCGGCAACCAGAGCGGCGCATGCTGCAAATTGTTTGGAAAACTGTTTCATATACCCTCTGTTATCAATTGGATGTCAATTGGATTTGGCACTGCTGGTGCTGCTAGTACTGGTGGTTGCTGTGGCTGTAGCAGCCTTGGCTGCCGGTTTTGCTTTTGCTGCGGTCTTGGACTTGCCTTTTGCTGTTTCCGCAGGTTTGGCTTCTGGCTCGGCCTGCAATTGTGCCACTGGTGTCACGCTGCCAAACTTTGCCTGGTCGCCCAGATAGGTCTTGTCCTGATACATGCGGACCGGTACTACCATGTAACGACCATCCACCGTCAGCTTCATGCTGTCACCTGGGCGGTTGGAAAAGTTCACTTCATATTCACCAGGTGCAATAAAGGCACGCGCAACAAAAACGCGTTCTGGCAGACTGCGCCACATGCGGTCATCTGCCGGGCTTTCAGTCGCGGCGACGGCGACGTTTGCTGCCAGTCCGGCAAGAGCGCCGAATTTCTTGTTGACCTGATCCTGTGCCACCGCCTTGGTCACGGTGCGAATCGCGGCGCGTGTTTGTATGCCGGGCAATTCATCTTTCAATGCCTTGCGGGCCATGACATTGAAGTCGGTCACCAGCGCCGTTGGCAACACCTGGTTACCGACACGCACACTGTCAATCACAGGCGCATTGGTATCCGGATAAATCACCGGGAAAGCGAAGGACACCGTCACCAAACCCCTGCCAGTAGGTACCGGGAAAGCAATTTTCTTGGATTGACGCGCTGGCGAATTGCCGGCTTCGATAATGAACAAGACATCAGTCACACCTTTTTTGCGACGGAAGCTGGTACGTTGGTCGAGACCCTTGAGGCCATCTTCCAGCACCGGCAAATCAGGGCGCAATTCTATCGCCTTGCGATAGCCAGGTGCGGCCAGACCAGGTTCATTCAGGGCTTCATACACAAAACCTGCCATGTAATGGCTGAGTGCATTCTGGTAGCCATTTTTGAGTTTCAGTACTTCGGGATCATTCAAGGTTTCTACCGGATAACCATTGAGTTCTTTGCCTGACGTGCTGACGCCTTTGTCTTTTGCTTCTTTTTCAGCTTCTGCAGTTTCCTTGGCGCGGAATTCGGCGATCACGGCTTCGCGTTCATGGGTACGCTTGATATCGACGCGGGCCGTATCAAGATCACCCAGGTTCAGCCGGTTCATGGCCATGCGTGTGGTCAGCATGACTTTTTCATAGTCCTGGCCTTCATAGTCAAGGCTGGCATCGCCCATAATGGTGGCGCCGATCTGGCCCATCAATTTCTGCGGCGAAGACTTGGCTGTTTCTTCCCATTCCTTCACTTTGGTGTCGGCAACATCGAACGCATCCAGGCTATCCTTGTAGCGCTTGCCTATGCGCATCAGTTCACCTTTTTCCAGGTTCAGCAACAGATCAGCTTTATTATTGCCCTGTGTTTGTGCTTCCACTTGTTTGATCGCTTCGTCGATCTGGCCACTTTTGGCAACAGAAAGAGAAGCTGCCACTTTGCTGTCATGGGTTGGTGTAGTCACGCAACCGGCGAGCAATAGTGCCGCGACAATAGGGGTATAGGAGACAGTCGATAGGCGCATAGTTATGATTATGATTTTTTTTTGAGAGAAACGAAAAGGCACAACATGCAAGACGCTTCCTTCAACATACTACGGCGCAAGCACAGCCACGGAGTATAGTAAGGCTATGCCATATTGTCATTGAAAGAACTGCTACAAAAATACAGTTGTGTAACGAGTTGTAATTAACTTATCTCAAAAGAACATTAGTGCATGGAAGTTTTGTGTGCATCTGTTTCCACCAGCCAATTATCCACCTGATGCATGAAATCCGGCAGGCGATTCATGTCCTTGCCAGCAAGACTATGCCCCACGCCGGGAAAGCGACTGATATGAATTTGCTTGCCGGCAAGACTAAAGGTTTGCTGCAAATTATCGACGGCACCGGGAGGTATCACAGGATCGGCTTCCCCCACTGCCAGGAAGATGGGTATGCCTGCATGCAGCAAATTCTGCGTTTGCGGAATAGCTGCAATTTCAGACCAGTAACGCCAGCTGCGTCCATGAATGCGTAGGGCATCTTGATCAGCCGGCACCGTCAGCAATGCGCTCTGCAAGGCTTGCCAGCCCTGTTGCATATGGGGGTGATGTGTGGCCAGCGAACGATAAGCATCCAGTGCATTCATGCCTGCATGCGAGAGCAACACCAGATGCGTCGCCTGTATTTGTTGCGCCAATATCGGCGCCAGCTCCGCACCTTCAGACACTCCCCACACAATCACGCGCCTGGGTGTGATGCCCTGTTGCTGCAGGCTGGCCAGTTGCGTTCGCATGAATTGCAGTTGATCTGCCTGCCAGCGCGAGGGGTAATCGGCACGCACAAATGCGTCACCACATGATTGGCCATTTGAACCAGGAAAAATATGTCGCTTGTGCAGAATAAGAATGCGTGTACGACCAGACTCGCCTTCCAGACCAGAAAAATACTGCGGCAGAAATTCGCCCATGCTGACGCAGTCCGAACCGGAAATCACAAAGATCAGGTTCGCCAGCGTGCCATCGGCATCCTGTTGCCGCCAGGGCTTTTTTTCCAGTTGATAGTAAATCGCCTTGCCACCATCACTGAACTGGAATTGACTCAGTTGCACTAGCGTCCGTCCGCGTTGCAGTTCGGCCATGCTGCAAGCGGATAGCAGGCAGCACAGTATCATGCTGATCAGCACGGATGCATGTCTACGCAGGTATTTGAAATCAAATATAGTCATGTGCCGTGGCTTAGCTGATTACCGCGCAATACAACCCCTTTTTGAAAATGCCTTGTGTGACACATCTTCATCAAGCTGATCACCCGACAATTATTTGTGGTTTTCATCCCAACTGCACTCAGCTTGTAGGCGGCCACGTTCGTCGTAATGCGATGCACGCACCGGTTGATAAGTAGCAAAATAGATATTGCAATGCTCGACTTTATCATTCCTGTAAGCAGTATCCTGTAAAACTTGGTAAGTGGAGAAGGAAACCTCAGGGACGCTGCAAGAAGGGCTAAAGCAGTTTCCAGAGGTAGCAGCAGCGAAATTCAATGCTGTGTTTTTAACAATCTCACTCTTCTAACCTTAGTCCGCGCCCATGTCAAGACTGGCGCAAAGTCGCAAATTGCGTATCATCTGCGCCTTGATTGCTTTTTTATTGTCTGGATTCTGGATTTATGTTGCCTTCGATTGAACAAAGACTTGCCGTAGAACTGGCTGCCAAACCAGTTCAGGTTGCCGCTGCTGTTGCCTTGCTGGACGAAGGTGCGACCGTCCCGTTTATCGCCCGTTACCGTAAAGAAGTGACTGGTGGCCTGGATGATATCCAGTTGCGCCTGCTGGAAGAGCGCTTGCGCTACCTGCGCGAGCTGGAAGACCGCCGTACTGCCATCATTGCTTCCATAGAAGAACAGGGCAAGATGACGCCGGTACTGCTGGATGCCATCACCCATGCCGAAGACAAGACCCGTCTCGAAGATTTGTACCTGCCATACAAACCCAAACGCCGCACCAAGGCCCAGATCGCCGTTGAAGCCGGGCTGTTGCCACTGGCCGATGCCTTGCTGGCTGACCCCATGCTGAACCCAGATACAGAAGCAGCAAGCTATCTGAAACCGGCCTTCACCACCGACAATGGCGACAACCCCGGCGTGCCAGATGCCAAAGCCGCGCTCGATGGTGCCCGCCAAATCCTGATGGAACGCTTTGCTGAAGATGCAACCCTGCTGCAAGCCTTGCGCGAATACCTGAATGACCACGGCATTGTGGAATCCAAGGTGGTCGCTGGCAAAGAAGAGGCCGGTGAAAAATTTGCCGATTATTTTGATTATTCCGAAACCCTGGGCACTATCCCTTCTCACCGTGCGCTGGCCCTGTTCCGTGGCCGCCGCGAAGAAATGCTGACGGTGACCCTGCGTCTGGACAGCGAAGAAGAAAAACCAAAATGGGATGCCCCACTGAACCCTTGCGAAAGCCGCATCGCCGCCCGCTTTGGTGTCAGCCAGAAAGACCGCCCTGCCGACAAATGGCTGGTCGATACCGTGCGCTGGGCCTGGCGCGTGAAAGTCTTCATGCATCTGGACACTGAATTGATGGGCAAGCTGCGTGAAACCGCAGAAATCGAAGCCATCAATGTCTTTGCCCGTAACCTGAAAGCCCTGTTGCTGGCAGCACCTGCCGGCCCGCGCGCCACCATGGGTCTTGACCCTGGCCTGCGTACCGGTGTCAAAGTAGCGATCGTTGATGCCACTGGCAAAGTGGTTGAGTATGCGACGATCTACCCGCATCAGCCACGCAATGACTGGGATGGTTCGCTGCACGTCCTGGCGCAACTGGCGGCCAAACACAATGTCTCATTGATCTCTATCGGCAATGGTACGGCTTCGCGTGAAACCGACAAGCTGGCGGGTGACCTGATCAAGCTCAAGCCTGAACTCAAGCTGACCAAGATCGTCGTGTCTGAAGCCGGTGCATCTGTGTATTCCGCATCTGAATTTGCTTCAAAAGAATTGCCTGACCTGGATGTATCCATCCGTGGTGCCGTATCGATTGCGCGCCGCCTGCAAGATCCATTGGCTGAACTGGTGAAGATTGATCCCAAATCCATCGGTGTGGGTCAATACCAGCATGATGTCAGCCAGTCCCAACTGGCGCGCTCGCTCGACGCAGTTGTCGAAGATTGCGTAAATGCGGTTGGTGTGGATGTGAATACTGCTTCTGCACCTTTGCTGGCGCGTGTCTCCGGCCTGTCGTCCAGCGTGGCGCAAAGCATCGTCAATTTCCGCGATGCCAAGGGTATGTTCAGCTCACGTTCTGACTTGCGTGCAGTACCACGTCTGGGCGACAAGACTTTTGAACAGGCAGCCGGTTTCTTGCGCATCATGAACGGCAGCAACCCGCTGGATGCATCCGCAGTCCATCCTGAATCTTATCCGCTGGTAGAAAAAATTCTGGCTGACATCAAGAAGGACGTGAAGGGTGTTATTGGTGATGCTGGCTTGCTGAAATCTTTGAACCCGGCCAAATATGCCGACGAAAAATTCGGCGTGCCTACCATTACCGACATCATCCGCGAACTGGAAAAACCGGGTCGTGATCCACGTCCTGAATTCACTACTGCCACCTTTAAAGATGGCGTGGAAGAAATCAAGGACTTGCGTCCAGACATGATACTGGAAGGCGTGGTTACCAACGTGGCCGCCTTTGGCGCTTTTGTTGATATCGGTGTACACCAGGATGGTCTGGTGCATATCTCGGCGCTGTCGAACACCTTTGTCAAAGACCCGCATACCGTGGTCAAGGCTGGCCAGGTAGTTAAGGTGAAGGTATTGGAAGTGGATGTAAAACGCCAGCGTATTGCGCTAACCATGCGCCTGACGGATGCGGCACCGGTAGCCGGCAGCAAACCTGAACAGCGCGGCGACCGTAACGATGCCAAGCGCTTGAATCAACACCGTTCACAAGCCCAGGCACCAGCACCTGCTGGCAATGCGATGGCTGCGGCGTTTGCGAAATTGCGTGGGTAATAATATTGCAGCCTGCATATTCCTTCCCCCTGAAGGGAAGGAATATGTGATTTATCCAACTGTCCCAAATTGTGACAGTCTGACCAGTGTTGCGAAATAATGTGACAAGCTCGCACTTGCTGCAACACAAGTACACAGTTACTCCTATCTGAATATTTTGCCATATTTGCTCCTTCCCCCTTCAAGGGGAGGGAATTCATCTGCCTTTTACGCCCAACTATTTCGCCAGTTCAACATCTCCAGCATGGCACGCCGTTTGCGTTGT
Organism: Undibacterium sp. Ji50W; assembly: GCF_049340445.1. Classification (NCBI taxonomy): domain Bacteria; kingdom Pseudomonadati; phylum Pseudomonadota; class Betaproteobacteria; order Burkholderiales; family Oxalobacteraceae; genus Undibacterium; species Undibacterium sp. Ji50W. The sequence goes on from NZ_JBMPOX010000003.1 coordinate 24,990, forward strand.
TATCGATGTGTCGCATTACCTATGCGCACCCTCTAACAAACAACGGAGATCACCATCATGAACATGGCAGACATCAGCAAACTGGGTATCAGCAATCCTTTCGCTAAACGCTACGATAATTTTATCGGTGGCAAATTTGTAGCACCGGTCAAGGGTGAATATTTTGAGAATATCAGCCCCGTCATCGGCCAGGCTTTTTGCGAAGTCGCGCGTTCAACGACAGAAGATGTGGAACTGGCCCTGGATGCCGCCCATGCAGCCAAGAAAGCCTGGGGCAAGACCTCGCTGGCGGAACGTTCCAACATACTCAACAAAATCGCCGACCGCATGGAAGCCAATCTGAGCCTGCTGGCAACGGCAGAGACCATAGACAATGGCAAACCCATACGCGAAACCATGGCGGCGGATATACCGTTGGCCATCGATCACTTCCGCTATTTCGCTGGCTGCATACGTGCACAAGAAGGTTCGGTTGCGCAAATTGATGAGCAGACGTATGCCTATCATTTCCATGAACCTCTGGGTGTGGTCGGCCAGATCATCCCCTGGAATTTCCCCATCCTGATGGCCGTCTGGAAGGTGGCACCGGCACTGGCCGCAGGTAATTGCATTGTCCTGAAACCGGCAGAACAAACCCCCGCTTCCATCATGGTCTTGATCGACCTGATCAAGGATTTATTGCCGCCCGGTGTCTTGAATATCGTCAACGGCTTTGGTCTGGAAGCTGGCAAGCCATTGGCGAGCAGCAAACGTATCGCCAAGATCGCCTTCACAGGTGAAACCGGCACCGGTCGTCTGATCATGCAATATGCGTCGCAAAATATCATCCCGGTGACTTTGGAACTGGGCGGTAAATCGCCGAATATTTTCTTTGCCGATGTCATGGATCATGATGATGCCTTCTTCGATAAATGCCTGGAAGGCTTTGCCATGTTTGCGTTGAACCAGGGCGAAGTCTGTACCTGTCCTTCGCGCGTGTTGATACAGGAATCCATTTACGATCAATTCATGGCAAGAGCCATCAAGCGTGTCGCCGCCATCAAGCAGGGCAACCCTCTCGACAGTACGACCATGATAGGTGCGCAGGCATCGCAGGAACAACTGGAAAAAATCCTGTCTTATCTGGACATAGGCAAACAGGAAGGTGCACAACTCTTGCTGGGTGGTGAAAGAAATATGCTGGATGGTGATCTGGCCAAGGGTTATTACGTCAAGCCAACGATCTTCCAGGGTCATAACAAGATGCGCATCTTCCAGGAAGAAATCTTTGGGCCAGTGGTGTCGGTCACCACCTTCAAGGATGAAGAAGAGGCACTCTCGATTGCCAACGATACCTTGTACGGTCTGGGTTCTGGCTTGTGGACACGCGACGGCTCACGCGCATTCCGTGTTGGTCGCGCCATAGAAGCTGGCCGCGTCTGGACCAATTGCTACCATCTGTATCCAGCCCATGCGGCCTTTGGTGGTTACAAACAATCCGGCATAGGTCGTGAAAACCACAAGATGATGCTGGATCACTATCAGCAGACCAAAAACCTGCTGGTGAGCTATAACCCGAATGCGATGGGGTTCTTTTAGTAACCATTAAGTTCAAGACCTCTCAACACAGAGGCACGGAGGAAAGCAGGAAACCGTCAGGATTTTAGCTCCTTCCCCTTCAAGGGGATATTTGTGGGAATTCGCAAAGCATTGCTTTGCGCCACAAATATCTAAGCCGCATGCAAGCGGCGCAGTGGAATGGTTGGGATGGGGATGGGGTTCTTCAGAAAATGGAATAATGGCCCATCAACTGAAACCCATCCCCACCCTAACCCTCCCCTTGAAAGGGAGGGAATTTATATCTGGATTTTTGTTAAATGAAGTAACAAAAAAAACATAGGATACAGAAAAAAATGACCAACGCACCTGCCCGCGTCACCGCTACACCTGCTGCGCTGGAATTTATCAGTGCGCTGCAAAACAAATACGGTCCGCTATTATTTTTCCAGTCGGGTGGTTGCTGTGATGGCAGTTCGCCACTGTGTTACGCCAGGAATGAATATGGCATCGGTGACGCCGATGTGTATCTGGGCGATCTGGATGGCACGCCGTTTTACATGGGTAGCGATCAGTTTGAATACTGGCGGCACACACAATTGATCATTGATGTGGTGGCTGGCATGGGCGGCATGTTTTCGCTCGACAATGGCACAGGCAAACGCTTCCTGACGCGATCACGTCTGTTCACAGATGAAGAAAATAATTTGCTGGGCACTGCCGTGTTGCACGGTCCACAAGTGTAATCAATCGCTCTTCAAAGCCGCCAGTTTGCGATAAATTGTATTGCGCGACACGCCCAATGCCTTGGCGGCGGCAGAAACATTCCCCTGATGCAGTTGTAAAGCCTGTTGTATGGCATCCATTTCCAATACTTCCAGGCTGGATGCCGGCTGGGTGGTCGTTGCAGATGAGATCGCTGGCGCGCTGATCGCCTCCATGTCCTCCAGAAAATCTTCAGGAAGATGTTCCAGCCGGATTTCCATATCGGCATCCGTCATGACGATGGCCGTGCGCAACAAATTCGTCAATTGACGGAAGTTACCCGGCCAGCCATGGGCGTGAAAGACTTGCATGACCGCGGGCGCAATTCTGTAATGCCGCCCCTCGCTCTCTGTCGCCAGCACTTTCTCTATGACGATGCCAAGATCAGAGCGTTCACGCAAGGGCGGCAGGCGCACGACCAGTCCATTCAGACGGTAATACAAGTCATCACGGAATTCGCCCTTGCCTATCATCTCGCGCAAGTTACGGTTGGTGGCGCAAATCAGGGCAAGATTGACGGGGATGGATTTGCTGCTGCCCAGCGGTGTCACCATGCGTTCCTGCAAGACACGCAGCAAGCGTGCTTGCAGGTTCAGGGGCATGTCGCCGATTTCATCAAGGAACAGTGTGCCGCCATTCGCCTGCAAGATCTTGCCTATATTGCCCTTCTTGCGCGCACCGGTAAAGGCACCATCTTCATAGCCGAATAATTCGGATTCAATCAGCGTTTCCGGTATCGAGGCGCAATTCACTGCCACAAAGGGACCAGATTTGCGCGGTGAGTCATTGTGCACAGCCTGCGCCAGCAATTCCTTGCCGGTACCGGTTTCACCTGTCACCAGCACGGAAATATCCCGTCCTATGACGCGCTTGAGTTTATCGATGGCGCGGGCGACTTGTTCATCACCCGTATCCAGATAATGCAGGCTGGATAATTTGGGCCTGGTTTCGGCTACCTGTGCTGTCTGCGGTTCACGCGCATTGTCAAGCACATGGCGGGCGGCTGCAGACTGTCGCTTCAGGCTCTGGCTCTTGGCATACACGCGCACACCGTTGTGCAGGCACAGCGTCAGCAAACCCGGTGCAGCCGTCCGGTAATGCTCGTGCAGGGCGGATACCGGCAAGCCAAACAGGGACGAAAAGGTATGTGCCTGCAGGGCAGACAAGCTCAACCCCAGTTGGAACAAGCCACTGCGGCTAGCCGACAAAAAGCGGCCATCGCTGTCAAAGCAGGCAATGCCTTCCATCAGCGTACCCAGAAATTCCGGGCGGCTATGGAAACTCAGTTTGATGGCATCCTGAAAAGATGAGGCAAATAATTGGTTTTCTATCATCTGCGCCGACATACGCACCAGCGCCATGGTGTGTTTGTGGAAATTATGCTGGTCACCGGTCACATCCAGTACGCCGATGACATTGCCCATGACATCAAAAATCGGGGCAGCAGAACAGGTCAGAAAGCTGTTTGCTTCCAGGTAATGTTGATCTGCATGGACTATTGTTGGCGTTTTCTCGGCAATGGCGGTGCCGATGGCATTGGTACCTTTGCTACGTTCTGACCACGCCACACCGGGGCTAAGTGCCACTCTGTCGGCTTTTTCCAGAAAATCGGCATCACCCAGAGTGTGAATGATGAGCCCATTCACATCCGTCAATATGACCATATTGTGGGTGTTAATGATTTGTTCATACAGGGTTTCCATGACTGGCACTGCATGCTGGTGCAAGACCTGGTTTTGCTCCAGCAGCGCTTTCAGGTCAGTCTTGCCCAAAGGGCCGTAATCCGGCGCAGCTGTGCGCGGTATGCCATAGGCGGCGGAACGTTCATGAGCCTGTTCTATCATCATGTGAGCAGATGAAGCAGAAATCAGGCCAAGGTCAGAAACTTGCCCTGATGAAATTCTTGTATCACGTATGTGCATACGGGTCTCCAGCAACATGGCCGATTTTATTGGCTCTGAGGGCTTAATGTAACACCATTGGTATCTGATGTCGGCAACTCCAATCAGATTTTAGTCCTTCCTTTCTCCCATCATCTTGACCCAGGTCAGCTACACTGAATTGTGCTTTCCTCTATAATGGGAGGATTCGTTATTAAAGGAAAATAGCCATGAGCGACGTACAAAGCTGGATTAAAGAAACCGTCACAGGAAACCCTGTCGTTTTATTCATGAAAGGGACGGCCCAGTTCCCGCAATGCGGCTTCTCTGGCCGTGCCGTGCAATTACTGAAAGCCAGTGGTGTGGAAAACCTGGTCACCATCAATGTGCTGGAAGACCCGGAAGTACGTCAGGGCGTCAAGGATTATTCCAACTGGCCTACGGTTCCCCAACTGTATATCAAGGGTGAATTTGTTGGCGGTTCTGACATCATGAATGAAATGTTTGAAAGCGGCGAACTGCAAGCCCTGCTGAAAGACTAAGACAGGAATGACTGCACCTGCCGCCTCCAAGCGCCTGATTGTTGCCATTACTGGCGCTACGGGTGCTGTCTACGGCGTGCGCCTATTGCAGGTTTTGCGTAATATTTCCGGTGTAGAAAGTCATTTGCTGATTTCAGAAGCAGGCGTACTGAATCTGCATCAGGAAATGGACATGAAACGCAAGGATGTCGAAGCCATGGCCGATGTTGTCCACAATGTGCGCGATGTCGGTGCCAGTATTGCCAGCGGTTCGTTTTTATCGGATGGCATGGTCATCGCCCCTTGCTCAATGAAGACCCTGGCAGCCGTGGCCCACGGCTTGTCTGACAATCTGATCACACGTGCGGCCGATGTGGTCTTGAAAGAACGCCGCCGCCTGGTCTTGATGGTGCGCGAAACACCCTTCAATCTGGCCCACTTGCGCAATATGACTGCCGTCACCGAAATGGGTGGCATCATCTTCCCACCCCTGCCGGGTTTTTACCACCGCCCACAAAGCATAGACGAGATGGTCGACCACACCCTCGGTCGCGTACTTGACATGTTTGCCCTGCCACATCAACTGACACCGCGCTGGCAAGGTATCAAAGAAAACGCTTAGCAAGCTGAGAGTGCCTGTGAATGGTGTATTTCTGGATGCGACAGTCGAGGGCCTGAAGTGTGCGTACTTAAATAAAAACAGAAATAGAAAAACGGGACAGATGATAAATCTGTCCCGTTTTTTATTGGGGTAAATGAGCAATCAAAGATTGTTCTTCAAAAACTCCCACTTGACTTTTTGCAGCGACCATATTATCCAGTCACCACGTGGGCTGTGGCCTGCACCTGGATACAATTGCAGGCTGTAGTCCTTACCATTCCTGATCAATTCATCGATCAGCATGATAGTATTTTGCGGATGCACATTGTTGTCCATTGTGCCATGCATGATAAGGATTTTACCGCTCAGCTTATTGGCTGCTTTCAACACACTGCCTTTGTCATAGCCCTCGGCATTTTCCTGCGGCAAACCCATGTAGCGCTCGGTATAGATGCTGTCATACAGGCGATAATCAGTGACTGGCGCGCCGGCAAAACCTATCTTCCAGGCCTTGCTGTGGGTCATCGCATACGAGGTCATATAGCCGCCGTAACTCCAGCCATTCAGAGCTATCCTGTCCATGTCTGCCCAGCCTTGCTGGCGCAGCCAGTCCAGGCCATCCAGTTGATCCTGCAATTCCAGTTGACCCAGTTTCTTATATATCGGCCAGGCACTGACTGCGCCCTTGTTGCTGGCACTGCGGTTATCCAGTATCCACACCACATAGCCCTGTTGCGCCAGGAAGTGATGCCAGAGATTGTTGTTCCAGCGGTCTGTAACCTGCGGTGTCATGGGGCCAGCATACAGATGCTGGTAGACAGGGTATTTTTTCTTCGGATCAAAATCTGGCGGCAGGAATAACAGGCTTTCCATCAAAAAACCATCCCGCGATTTGATTTGCTGTTGCGTCACGGTAGCCAGCTTCAGGCCCTGCATTTTTTCTGACATACCGACATCGTCAACCAGCTTCAGGGATCTGCCTTCGGCATTGAAGACAGCTTGCCTTGGCGGCTGCTTCAGGCTGCTCCAGCTATCGATGAAGTGCGTATAGGCGGTATTCCAGTGCACCATATGCGTGCCTGGCTCTGTCGTCAGTCTTTGCAGCTTGCCACCCTCCAGGCTGACGGCATACACATCGTTGCCTATGGGATTGCGTTCATTGGCGGCAAACAATACCCTGCCCCGGTTTTCATCCACCCCATAAATGCTACGAACATCCCACTCACCCTGCGTGATGGCCCCCTTCAACTGGTAATGTGTGTCATACCTGTACAGATGCCGGTGACCCGTACGGTCCGATTCCCAGACAAAGCTGCCATCCTTCAAGAACTGAGGCAGTGGCAAACGATCTGTCCATGCCGGACTGCTTTCACGCAGCAATTGCGTGCTACGGTATCGAGCGTCATACAAACGCAAATCCAGCCAGGTCTGCACCCGGTCTTGCCAGGATGCCAGCAATTTTCCGTCTGGTGTCCAGCCTACCTGCACGATCAGGGTTTCCTTGCCGGCGTACGGGTTTTCAGTCCAGCTGGTTTTGCCGGCCATATCGACGACACCCAGCCTGACATCGGGATTGGGGTCGCCAGCTTTGGGGTAACGGGCGCGCTCAGTCCTGGTCGGCTGTACATGGTCACCGCTGAGGGTATACACCGGCACCCGGCTTTCATCAAAACTCAGGTAAGCCAGTTTTTGCGAATCGGGTGCCCACCAGAAAGCACGCAGAGGGCCACGACCATACACTTCTTCCATGTACACCCAGTCAAGACGGCCATTGAACACAGTTTCACTGCCGCCTGTGGTTAGCCTTTTTTCGGTAGCACTGGCGACGTTGGTCACATACAGGTCATTCCCTTTCAGGTAAGCGACCGATTGCAGATCGGGGGATAGCAGGGCTTCATCTTCTGCCACATCAGGTGTGTGGGTCAGTTCCCTGACTTTGCCCTGTTGTAGATCGAGCAACCATACATCATTCTTGTAAGTAAACAGATAAGACTTCAGTTCAGGCTTGATCAGTGGCGTCAACTTGTCCACCTGGGCTTTGGCTTCAGGTTCCGGGATACCGGCCGCCGTCATCATGGCCAGGATATTGCCATCCACCGGCAAAGCCTGTTTTTCCCAGGTGACAGGATCGACCACCAGCTGCTGGACAACACCATTGACACTCTGGGTTTCTATCAGCCGGTTTTGCGCATCCCATGCCAGGCGGGTGAGCGGCCTGGTATCAAATTTTTCTTTTTTTGTCGGGTGATACAGCATCTCCAGACTCAACATCCCCTCTTGTGCCTGTACCTGGCTGGCAGCCATGGCCGCCATACTCGCCAGACAAAGACACAACACGCTCGCCTTACGATATACATTACGCAACTTCATAACATTTCTCACCCATTAATATAGGAAAATTAGATGATTCCATGCCAGGGCATGAAGCAGGATGTGGACTGATTTCACCACGCGGTGTGAAATGAGTTCTCGTCTTGCCAGGGAATTATGACTGCAGTCACGGGAATACAGTTCCTGCACAGCCAGAATATGAAGAAAAATAGTGTGAAATCGCACGATCAGTCGATCATGCAAACAGGTGCTATGCGATCGATTACCGGGCGGATGCGGCAAGCTGGTCTTGTCCCTGGCAGGGAAAACAGTTTTTATTTAGGCACCTTGTTCATCACTGTCCAATACAGACCCGCCTGTGCAACGACGCTCATGAAGGCATCGAAATCAACCGGCTTGATCAGGTAGCTATTCACGCCCAGCTTATAACATTCCGTCACATCCCGGCCTTCTGCTGACGACGTCAGCATCACTACCGGGATAGTCTTGCTGCGGTCATCGGCCTTGAGCTGCCTGAGCACCTCGACACCATCCATTTTCGGCATTTTGATGTCCAACAAAATCAGCCTGGGATCGCCCTTGTTACGGCCTGCGTATTCACCAGTGTTAAAAATAAAATTCAACGCAGCCACGCCATCCCTGACCCAGACCAGCTTGTTACCCAGGTTATTCTTTTTCAGTGCACGCATGGTCAATTCTGCGTCTTCTTCACTGTCTTCAACCAGCAAAATCTCTATTGCTTCCAGTTCATCCATTGTGCTCTCCCATAGGCAAGGTGAAAAAGAAAGTGGCTCCTTCATCGACGACGGATTCCGCCCAGATACGTCCACCGTGCCGGCTGACAATGCGATGTACGATGGCAAGACCTACACCGGTACCACTGAATTCATCGACATGATGCAGGCGCTGAAACACACCAAACAACTTGTCATAGTATTCCATATTAAAACCGGCACCGTTATCCATGATCATGTACCTGAGCACACCATCCTCTGCACTGCCGCTGATCTCTATACGTGGCTGCTCTTTTTTTCTGCTGTACTTGATCGCATTGGACACCAGGTTCACCCAGGCTTGCTTCATCAGGCTACGGTCGGCGAATGCCGACGGCAAGGCCTGCACTTGTATCTCTGGCGGATCGGGCAAGTTCTGTACGGCGTCGTTAATGACTTCCTGCACCAGCACTGCCATATCGATCTGAAATTTGACGACATCCTGGCGACCCAGCCTTGAAAAGGCCAACAAGTCATCAATCAGATTACCCATGCGCTGACTATTGCTACGTATGACTGCAAGGTAACGTGCTGCGCTCTTGTCCAGGGTGGCGGCATAGTCTTCTTCCAGCATGCGGCCAAAGCCATCAATGGCGCGCAAAGGTGCGCGTAAATCATGCGAGATCGAATAAGTGAAGCTCTCCAGATCGGCGGTGCGCTCTGCAATCCTTGCTTCCAGCGTCTGATTCAGTTCTTGCAGTTCGTCATTCAGCAGGGCCTGTGCCCGGGTTCTTTCTTCGACCTTGCTTTCAAGTTCAGTATTCGATTGTTGCAAAGCCAGTTCCAGCACATTGCGCTGATCATTCTGATTTTTTAGCAGCCAGAAAGTGAACAGCAAAATCGCGAAACCGAGCAGATTACCGATCACAATAATGGAAATCGTGCTGGACGTACTTTGTATGGAATCCTGTTTTCTTTGTACCAGCAAAAGACTCTCTGCATTTGCAAACTGATTCATCATCAGTATCAAAGGTTTAAATTCCACATCCAGCCTGGAACCATTCGCATCGCTGGATTCTTCCGGCAAAATCCGCTGCGCAGCATCCAGGTGCTTTTGCAATACCTGACGTAATTGCGTCAACCTGTTTTGCTGCGTGGGATTGTCTTTGCTAAGGCGTTGCAACTCAAGTAGTTTGTCGTCCATTGCCGCAGTGATGGCCTTGAATTCATGTTGATCGCCGGCGCGCCTGGCCTGCTGCAAAGTACTGATCACTTCATCTGCAAACAGCCTGACCTGATAAGTGTGATCCACCCAATTGGTACGCGCATCCAGTGCCCGCAGGCTACCATAAGAAACAAACATGGTGCTGATCAGCACCGTGATTGCAACACCCAGGAACAGGTAGATATTCGATTCTTTTTTGGCTGCACCATCGGCTTTCGCTCTTTCCAGTAGCAGCGTACAGGCAAACAGGCTCATACCCAGGCCGGTTGAAAAAGCCATGCGCGGAAACCCATACCAGGTATAGGCAAGATCCAGCAACAATGCATATCCCACCATGCCCAGCAAACTGATGGTCAGCATGATGGCCGCCAGCATGCGCGGCTTCAGGTAAAGAAACCCCTCTCTGTACAGCAAGCCAACGCCACCCGCCATGAATGCCAGCGCGGTATTGGGTGCCATGCGACCCGGGTAGGGGTTGGCATCGTCAAACCAGCGATGCAGGTCGGGCATATCCAGGCCCGTACCGATGGACAGCACGTTCTCCAGCAACATCACCCCACCAATCAACACAATGGTGATGCCCGCCAAATTACGTATCAGTGCGGTATGTGCCGCGCGAAACATAGGCAGCACAAATGCAATGCCTGCACAAAAAAAACAGAATGCAGTAGAAAACACCATGACCGTACTGCTGGGGAACAGCAGAACCCACAGTGGCTGCCGTGTCACCCAGCCTATCATCGTCTCTGCACCGAGCGCAATCAAGCCTAGCCCGATCAATCCCGGTTGAGTGACAAGACGCTTCATAGTCCGGTTCTCCTTACGGTCAAAGTTTGATGCCTATTCAAACACATGCCACTTCAGGATCAGATTCAGGCAAGCTGCTCCAGACTTGCATCAAGTTTTAGAACCTGTTTGCGATCTTAGTGCATTAATATCTGTCAATCATGGTAATTTCAACAATTGACAAAATGAGAATATCAGAAAAACTCCGTTTTGCCAGCAATTATTGATTTGATTATTTGCCTGTCAAGGCGAAGGGACTTTCTTCGAATAAATGCTGTTGCTAGCTACGAACAGGATTCGCGCTCAATGCAAGGCAGATAAAATCTGGAAAGACGACTGACCTGCCTGAAAACTACAAGGGATTTTGCAACAAAGAAGGGGAAAAGAAAAAACCCATCGCTATTGCTAACGATGGGTTTTTAATTTGGTGCCGACTGCCGGAATCGAACTGGCCACCTGATGATTACAAGTCAACTGCTCTACCAAATGAGCTAAGTCGGCGAAACTGTTTTCGTTTTTGCTTCGTTTCCGTTGCATTCCCGAAGACCAAGATTATAGGCTACTTTATTATTTTTAGCGAGGGCTTTTCTGATTTTTTTTCAGGTTTTTTTACTTCCGCTTGTGGCGCCGTAGCTTCCACCGGTGTTGGCTTGCTGTTCACTGCCGCCAGACCGATGACAGGTTTGACGGGTTCTGCTGCCGTCTCATCGGCTGCAGGGGCCGCGCTCGCTTCGCCGAGATCGACTTCAAATGCCATCCCCTGGCCATTTTCACTGGCATACACTGCCATGACGTTTTCGACTGGCACATGGATTTCGCGCGAAACGCCACCAAATCTGGCTTTGAAGGCGACGGCATCATTATCCATCTTCAGACCACTGGTGGCACCGAAGCTGATGTTGAGGACAATCTCGCCATTGCGTACAAATTCCATGGGGACGCGTGCGGCATGATTCACTTTGACTGCCATATACGGAGTGTAGCCATTGTCGGTACACCATTCATAAATGGCACGCATAAAATAAGGCTTGGTGGGTATTTCTTGCATGGCTATACCATCAGACGGAAATTGTATTTCAAGAATAGGCGCGGAGTCGAAAAACAACAAGGCTGACGTAGCGCATCAGCCTTGTTATCCCCTATCTGCTACAGCCAGCGCTCTTAGAACCTGTTGACGATCTGTAGCGAGCCTGCGTGCGTGCATCAGCGGGGTCAGAGTAACTTAGCGCAGCGCAAAAAGCAGAATGTACTAAAGTACATGAGCATTTTGAGCAGCACATGAGCCCCCCGTGGACTCCGATTGCGCTCGCACAGTAAGATCGTCAACAGGTTCTTAACGACGCATGACCTTTTCAGAAGGCGTCAGTGCTTCGATATAGGCAGGACGAGAGAAGATGCGTTCTGCATATTTCATCAGCGGTGCTGCTGTTTTCGACAATTCTATACCGTAGTGATCGAGGCGCCACAACAAGGGAGCAACGGCCACGTCCAGCATGGAGAATTCATCACCCAGCATGTATTTGTTCTTGACGAACAAAGGGGCAAGCTGCGTCAGGCGATCGCGGATTTCTGCGCGTGCCTTGTCCTGTACCTTGGCCGACGCGGTGTTCTTGTCGTTTTCCAGGGTATGGACGTGGATGAACAATTCTTTTTCGAAATTGAACAACATCAGGCGGGCACGTGCACGTTGCAGCGGGTCTGCCGGCATCAGTTGCGGATGCGGAAAACGTTCATCGATGTATTCGTTGATGATATTGGATTCATACAATATCAATTCACGCTCAACCAGAATCGGTACCTGACCATAAGGATTCATGGTCGAGATATCTTCCGGTTTATTAAACAGATCAACATCGCGGATTTCAAAATCCATGCCTTTTTCAAACAGAACCAGGCGGCAACGTTGGGAAAATGGGCAAGTTGTGCCCGAGTAGAGAACCATCATTTTATAGTTCCTTAGAAACGATCAGGGCGAGGAGCCAGTTTTGCGCACCTCACCCCAGGGATTACACGTCCATTTACGACGGAGAAAAACGGACGATCTCAAAAATCCCCGGCTCGCACTGTAAGCAGCGCCAACCGGGAACATTACATTTATTTGACTTCTTTCCAGTAGGACGCATTCAAGCGCCATGCCAGTGTGGCCAAACTCGCCATGAACAGCAATACCCAAACGCCCAGACGTTTGCGTGTGCTTTGTGCAGGCTCGCCCATCCATTGCAGGTAAGCGACCAGGTCGCCCACCGCATTGTCATACTCGAGAGAAGTCATGGTACCTGGCTTGACTGTTTCAAAACCGTCGAATCTATGAACGGTTTTGGATTCATCATGCGCGTCTTTTTCTTCTACCATTTTGACCGTGCGCGTGCCTTGCAATTCCCACAGTACGTGCGGCATGCCGACGTTGGGGAATACCATATTGTTCCAGCCGGTTGGACGGGATTCATCTTTGTAGTAAGTACGCAGATAAGTGTAAATCCAGTCAGCACCGGAACCTGCTTCGGATGCCTTGGCACGGGCAATCACGGACAGGTCAGGTGGCACCGCGCCGAACCACGCCTTGGCATCTTTTGCTGCCAGGGTGGTCTTCATCAGGTCACCGACTTTTTCACCGGTGAACAAGAGGTTTTGCCTGACCTGGTCATCAGTCAAACCGATATCTTTCAAACGGTTGTAACGCATCGCAGATGCAGAATGGCAATTCAGGCAGTAATTGACAAACAATTTTGCGCCGTTTTGTAGCGCTGCCATATCGGTAGAGCGGTCAGGAGCGTGATCCAGTGGGAAAGTACCGCTATTTGCCAATGCCAATGCAGGTGCAAAAGCCAATACAGCGATCAGTTTTTTAAGTAATTTCATGCTTATTCTTCCTCGCTTTTTCTCAGTGCGCTGCAAATGTAACGCGCTTGGGCACGGGCTTAAATGTTCCCATTGCACTCCACCATGGCATCAGCATGAAGAAGCCGAAATAAATGACCGCACAAACTTGAGAAATACGCTCACGAACTGGTGAAGGTGGTTCCACGCCCAGATAACCCAGCGTCACGAACACAATACCAAATACGATGTACACATATTTGTGCCAGTCAGGGCGATAACGTATTGATTTAACTGGGGAGACGTCCAGCCATGGCAAGAAAGCCAGGATCACGACAGAACCGCCAAACAATACCACACCCCAGAATTTTGCATCGAGACCGAAAGGTGTCATGCCGATGATGGCAACCAGAGCGATCAGTGCAATGGCGATCTTCAGCAATTGCGGCAGCTTGGTTGTCAGCCAGACCAGTGCAACATAAGCAGCGGCACCAATTTGTACGACATACAGGAACTCGGAAGTAGTTGCACGCAGAATCGAGTAGAACGGCGTGAAATACCATGTCGGTGCAATGTGCGGAGGCGTTTTCAGGGAATCAGCCGGGATAAAGTTGTTGTATTCCAGGAAGTAACCACCCATTTCTGGTGCAAAGAAGACAACTGCACTAAAAATCGTCAGGAACACAGTCACGCCAAAAATATCGTGGAAAGTGTAGTAAGGGTGAGAAGGCACGCCATCAACAGGGTGACCGTCCGGTCCCAGGTTATCCTTGATTTCGATACCGTCAGGGTTGTTCGAACCCACTTCATGCAAGGCGATCAAGTGAGCGGCCACCAGGCCCAGCAAGACCAGGGGAATAGCGATGACATGGAAAGAGAAGAAGCGATTCAATGTCGCATCAGACACCACGTAGTCACCACGGATCCACAGAGACAGATCAGGACCGATGAAAGGAATGGCACCAAACAAGTTAACAATAACCTGTGCACCCCAGTAAGACATCTGGCCCCATGGCAGCAGGTAACCGAAGAAAGCTTCGGCCATCAGGCACAGGAAGATGGCAAAACCGAACAGCCAGATCAGTTCACGTGGCTTGCGATATGAACCGTACAGGAAAGCACGGGTCATGTGCAGGTACACGACGATAAAGAATGCCGAAGCGCCCGTTGAGTGCATATAGCGCACCAGCCAACCCCACGGCACATCACGCATGATGTATTCAACCGACGCAAACGCCAGCGTCGCATCTGGTTTGTAATGCATGACCAGGAAAATACCGGTAACGATCTGGATAACCAGCACCAGCATGGCGAGGGAACCGAAGATGTACCAGAAATTGAAGTTCTTGGGCGCGTAGTACTTGCCCCATTGATCATTCCACAGCTTGGTCAGCGGAAAACGGGAATCTACCCAGTTCAAGGCCTTGTCCACGACAGGAGCGTCCGCCGGGAGTTTTTTCTCAACAAATGCCATGATTAAGCCTCGCCTTTCTCATCTTTACCGATGATGATTTTGGTGTCTGATAAAAACATGTGACGAGGCACATCCAGATTTTGAGGCGCTGGTTTGTTTTTATATACACGGCCAGCCAGATCAAAAGTCGAACCGTGGCATGGGCAGAGGAAGCCGCCTTTCCAGTCATCCGGCAAGGATGGCTGTGCACCTTCCTGGAATTTGGAACTTGGAGAGCACCCCAGGTGGGAGCAGATACCGACTGCCACCAGGATATCGCTGTGTTCTTTACGTGAACGGCTTTGCTTTTCGCAATAGTCCGGCATTTCCATGGTGTAGGGCTTTTCCGATTTTGGATCGGCTACCTTGTCTTCTGTCTTGGCCAGACTCGCCATCATTTCTGGCGTACGTTTCAGTATCCATACTGGCTTACCGCGCCATTCCGTGGTCGTCATTTCACCCGGTTTCAAGGCCGAAATATCCACTTCCACCGGCGCGCCTGCTGCCTTAGCACGCTCGGATGGCTGGAAAGTGCTTACCAGCGCTCCTGCCGTTGCCAAGCCTGCCACACCACCCGCCGCGCAAGTGGCGACGAGCAAACCGCGACGGCCGGAATCGACCTGCTTTTCGATACTCATACCAACCCCATTCTGTCAATAATCAAAACTTGATGAAGCACAACCCAGCTTCTAGCAACCTTAAATTATAAATGAGGCGGGTATGGTTTTAAAGAAAAAGATATCCGAATCGCCAACTTGAAGGCTTTTTTTGACATTTAGCCCCTCAATAGCGTGCTTCAGCTAGTCTTAAATCTGTTTAAAGTCCAGAATTCCCATCGGGATTTGGCATTTGCTTGGGGATCGAAAACAAAATTGACAAAATTCCCTCCCCTTTTCATATGATTTGGGCATTAAAATCTTGTCACTTATATTTGGTGCAAGATGCGGGGCATGACATGCATATCCGTCAAGCCCATCAAACAGGAGACTTTCATGAGTATGTTGCAAGAATTTAAAACCTTTGTCAGCCGTGGCAATGTCGTCGATCTGGCCGTTGGCGTCATTATCGGTGCCGCCTTTGGCAAAATCGTTGATTCGCTGGTCGGCGACATCGTCATGCCTGTCATCGGCCGTATCGTCGGTGGCCTGGACTTTTCCAATTACTATATCCCGCTGAATGGCCAGGGCACGCATCTGGTACTGGCGGAAGCCAAAAAGGCTGGTGGTGTGATCGCTTACGGTAATTTCATTACGGTCAGCGTCGGTTTCGTCATCCTGGCTTTTGTGATTTTCCAGATGGTGAAACTGGTGAACGCGATGAAAAAGGCAGAGCCAGCACCAGAACCGGCACCAGCAGTGACTGCCGAAGACATCCTGTTGTTACGCGAGATACGCGATGCATTGAAGAAGTAAGAACCTGTTTACGATCTGTAGCGAGCGAGCGTCAGCGGGAGTAAGGGTAACAAAAAACGCAGCGCAAAAAGCGGAATGTACTTAAGACCATGAGCATTTTGAGCAGCGCATGAACCCCGATCACGCCCGCGCAGTAAGATCGTAGACAGGTTCTAAGGACATACTCTCTCCCTTGTCTGCAAGGGAGAGTTGCTTCGGGTGTCGCCACACCGGGTGTCGCTACACCGGATTATCAATATCCACGAAGCTATGCTGTATGCCCAGTTGCGCAGCAATGAAGTTACCCAGGCTTTGCACGCCAAAACGCTCAGTCGCATGATGGCCGCAAGCCAGGTAGGCAACCCCTGATTCCCGCGCCAGATGTACCGTAGGTTCTGAAATTTCCCCACTCAGATAGACACTGGCACCCGCCGCAATCGCCTGATCCAGCATGTTTTGTGCGGCACCGGTACACCAGGCAATGCGTCCCAGCGGTGTTGCCGGATCACCAACCAGCAAGGGCTTGCGCCCCAGTTTAAGCTCTACGTGCAGCGCCAGGTCAGCCATGGTGTTGAGTTGCACATTGTCTGCCCGCCCCAGCCAGCCCAGGTCATTTTCACCAAAACGCCCATCCGGCAACAAACCCAGGCAGCGGGCCAGGCCGATGTTGTTACCCAGTTCTGCATGCCCATCCAGTGGCAGATGATAAGCAAACAGCGAGATATCATGCTTCAGTAACAGTTTCAAGCGGCGGTGTTTCTGGCCGATCACGCGCATGTCTTCGCCACGCCAGAAATAGCCATGGTGCACCAATACGGCATCCGCCTGCAGTTCTATCGCCCTCTCCAGCAGGGCCAGATTGGCAGTCACGCCGCTGACTATATGTTTTATTGTATCGCGCCCTTCCACCTGCAAGCCATTTGGGCAATAATCACGAAAGTAATTGACTTGCAATTCTTTTGCCAAAAACTGTCCCAGTTCATCCCGATTCACTGATTTCATACTCATTCTCACTATGCGTCGTCTTTGGTTATTGTTTGCCCAAACTGTCACTGTCGGCCTGGCGATATGGTTTATTGTAACCACCTTGAAACCCGGGTGGGTAAAAGGCGGTTATCGCGCAGGCCAGGATTTGCCCTTGAACGCAGGTGTCACCGTCAAGGAAGCACCGGCCAACAGCGTGCCGGCACAAAGTTCTTACGGCGCAGCGGCCAAGCATGCGATGCCGTCGGTGGTCAATATTTATACCTCAAAAGAAGTCAGGCAACGTCACAATCCGCTGTTGAATGACCCTTTCCTCAAGCGTTTTTTTGGCGACCAGCAAAATCCGCAGGCAGAACGCCTGTCCAGCCTGGGTTCTGGCGTGATCGTCAGCACCCAGGGTTATATCCTGACGAATAACCATGTCGTTGAATCTGCGGACGACATCGAAGTCGCGCTGGCCGATGGCCGCAAGGCAAATGCCAAGGTGGTGGGTACCGATCCGGAAACCGATCTGGCCGTCATCAAAATCGATTTGACCGATTTACCGGCCATCACCCTTGGTCGTTCGGACCAGGCCAGCGTCGGCGACGTCGTGCTGGCCATAGGCAATCCTTTCGGTGTCGGCCAGACTGTCACCATGGGCATTATTTCTGCCCTGGGTCGCAATAACCTGACCGACAATGCCTTTGAAAACTTTATCCAGACCGATGCTGCTGTCAATCCCGGTAATTCTGGTGGTGCACTGGTGGATGTGAACGGTAACCTGCTCGGCATCAATACCGCGATTTATTCGCAAAATGGCGGCTCGGTCGGCATCGGTTTTGCCATTCCAGTGTCCACCGTCAAACTGGTGATGGAATCCATCATCACCAATGGCCATGTGGTGCGCGGCTGGATAGGTGTGGAACCGCAAGACATCACCCCTGAACTGGCTGACAGTTTTGGCCTGAAGCAAAAATCCGGTGCCATCATTGCTGGCGTCATCCGTGGTGGCCCGGCCGACAAGGCCGGCATGAAGCCAGGTGATATTCTGATTGCGATAGAAGGCAAAGCCGTTGGCGACACCACCCAGATGCTGAATCTGGTGGCTCAGCTAAAACCTGGCAACAAGGCTAAAATTACTGTCTTGCGTGACACCAAGGAACCCACACTGGAAGTCCTGATAGGCAAACGCCCACCGGCACGCAAAGAAGAACAGAGAGAGTAAAACCCCATGCACCTGATTGATTTACAAGCTTATCTGTCCGAACTGGGCGATAACAATAACCGCGCCTGGTTTGTCATGAACAAGCCGCGCTATGACATCTTGCGCGCAGAATTTTTGCAACTGGTAACAGAACTGATCGCCGACATCAGCAGGTTTGATCCCTCCATTGCCGGATTGGAACCCAAAAAAGCCCTGTTCCGCATCAACCGTGACGTCCGTTTTGCCCATGACAAGTCACCCTACAAGACCACATTTTCTTCGTCCATCGTGCCCAACGGACGCAAAAAACCCAGCGAAGGTGGCGGGCCAGCCTATTATTTTCAGATGGATGGGACTGGCCGCCTGTTTTATGCCTGCGGAGAATACATGCCGCCTTCAGACCGCCTGAAAGCGATACGCAATCACATCGTGGCTGACCCGGATGGCTTTGCCAAGGTCTTGAAGGACAAGAAGCTGAAACAGTATTTTGGTGTCTTACAGGATGAAGGCAAACTGCAACGTCCGCCGAAAGGCTTTGATGCTGATCTGCCCCACATAGAGCAGATCAAGCTGAAGAATTTCATGGTGTGGACAGAATGCCCGCTCAAGGGTATGGATACGGATGATCTGAAAGCCACCCTGCTGAAAGCCTACCAGAGCGCGAAGCCGCTGGTAAGCTGGTTGAGGTCAGTGCCCGCCGTTTGATTCTGTCGATTCGGGTGCCTGGGTTGCCTTCACAAACAGGGGGGCAATCAGCAAACCCAGTTCAAACAGGATAATCATCGGTACCGCCAGCGAAAACTGGCTGACGATGTCGGGTGGTGTCACGATGGCGGCAATCACAAAGGCGCCCACAATGACATAGGGGCGTATGGCCTTGAGTTTTTCCAGTGGTACCAGGCCCATGCGTACCAGCACCACCACCACCACCGGCACTTCAAACGTCACCCCAAACGCCAGGCACATGGAAATGATGAAATCCAGATAGTTCTCTATGTCTGGCGCCACGCTGATGGAAGCAGGTGCAAATTCATTGATGAATTTGAAGACGCGGCCAAACACCAGGAAATAACAAAACGCGACGCCACTCAGAAACAGCACCGATGAAGAAATCACCAGCGGTGCAACCAGGCGTTTTTCATGGGTGTACAAGCCGGGAGCGATGAAAGCCCAGGCCTGGTAAAGTATCCACGGCAACGCCAGCATGAAAGCCATCAGCAAGGTGACTTTCATCGGTACCAGGAACGGTGATATGACGCCTGTCGCGATCATTTTTGACCCTGCCGGCAAAGATGCCAGCATGGGTTTTGCAAGAAAGTCATAGATCGCCGATGGGCCTGGCCATGCCATCAGGGCAGCACAGGCAATCAGCAGGCCATACATGGCCTTGACCAGCCGGTCGCGCAATTCGACCAGGTGCGAGATGAAACTTTCTTCAGGACTGTGTTCCGTTTGCTCGCTCATGCGAATACCGCCAGATTATAAAAACGCAAAAACATAAGCGACAATTAAAAGAAGCTACTGCCAGAACGGGCTGTTACGCGATGGCGTGCCATCCTAGCCGAGCCTGAGATGATTTTCTGTCTTTGGCCATGACGATTTTTGTACCAGGCTGGTACGGCAGAAGTGCGGGCCAATTTCTTGCGACGGAAATTTTTTACCTTGACTGCCAGTTGTTCCGGCGTTGCGGTATGCAAGAGTGCAGATTCGGTTTCCTGACCGATGTTACGCAGTTCATTTTCGGTTTCTGACCAGGTCTGATGTATCGATTGCTCGACATTCTGGGCAGCTTCCTGCACATCCTTTTGCATCTTGCGCAACTCTTCCAGCTCGATTTCGCGGCTGACTTCGGATTTCACTTCATTGATATAGCGCTGCGCCCGTCCCAGCAGGGTACCGGCCATCCTTGCCACTTTGGGCAATTTTTCAGGGCCTATCACTATCAAAGCAACCACACCAATCAAGGCGAGTTTGCTAATACCCAAATCTATCATTGGTCAGACCTGGGCAAGAAATCCGGATGAACAGTCAAAAAAAACATCACAACTTGGATTTTTCTTTTGCTTCTACGTCTATAGTGCTTTTATCGGCAACCTGCTGGGAAGCAGCAGTTTTTTCCTCTTCGCCTTTTATCCCATCCTTGAAGCCCTTGACTGCTTTGCCCAGATCAGAACCGACATTACCCAGTTTTTTGGTACCAAATACCAGTACGATTACCACCAGAACAATCAGCCAATGCCAAATACTTAATGAACCCATTACTTACTCCTTGTGAGAGACTTGCTCCCGATAAATATGATGATCAGAACGCCCAGTCCTGACGAGAATCCGATGACCATAACGCTTATTCTCTCGCACAGTCAAGCCAGTCTCAGCGTTGCCCACGCCATGGTTTGGGTCCGCCGATCACATGCATATGCAGATGATACACCTCTTGCCCGCCATCCGGTCCGGTGTTGATCAGGGTTTTATACCCCCCGGACAGGCTGCCATCCGCCAGTTGCACTGGGGCACAACCTTGTTCTTGCGCCAGTTTTGGGGCCAAAGCCAGCATTTTACCCAACAAAACCGTATGTTCCTGCTGTACTGAAGACAAGGCATCGATATGGATTTTAGGGATAATCAGCAGGTGCACCGGGGCAGCAGGGTTGATATCTTTAAAAGCCAGTAATTCTTCATCTTCATAGACACTGGCGGAAGGAATCTGTTTGGCGGCGATTTTACAAAAAATGCAGTTATCCACGTTTTACCCGTTCATTTCAACAAGATGCATGATTATTTTGAGACCGGTCACGCATCCTTGCGTGCCGCTTTTTCGTCTATACCAGAAATACCCTCGCGCCTGGCCAGCTCATCCAGCACCTGTTGAGGGCTGAGATCATACTGCGCCAACATGACAAGCGAGTGAAACCACAGGTCAGCGCACTCATATAAAAGCTTGCTAACATCACCGGAGACCCGCGCATCCTTGGCGGCCATCACGGTTTCCGTTGCTTCTTCGCCTATCTTTTTCAATATGGCGTCATCACCCTTGGAAAACAGTCGGGCCACATACGATTTGTCCGGATCACCACCATTCGCCAGTTTGCGACTTTCTATGATGTCTGCCAGGCGCTGCAAAGTCTGTTCTTGTGTAGCTGTCATTTCGCCGCGCTCATTTGTAAATGCTCATTTGTAAATGTTTTCGGGGTCTTTCAGTACAGGATCAACCGCTTCCCAGTCACCATCATTGAGGCTACCTTCAAATTTCTGGAAAAAGCAGGAATGACGGCCAGTGTGGCAGGCGATGCTGTCAATCTGTTCTATCTTCAGCAAAACCACATCTTCATCGCAATCGATGCGGATTTCCTTGACCTTCTGGATGTGGCCCGATTCTTCGCCCTTGTGCCAAAGCTTCTTGCGGGAACGGCTCCAGTACACGGCCTCACCCAGCTCTACCGTTTTTGACAGGGCATCCCGGTTCATCCAGGCAAACATCAGTACGTCATTGCTGCTGGCTTCCTGGGCGATGACAGGCACCAGGCCATTTTCATCCCATTTGACCTTGTTCAACCATTTTGCCGCGCTCATGACAACCTCATGGGAATATATTGTGCCGCCATAAATTGCTTTGCTTCACCTACTGTATGTTGTCCGTAATGGAAAATACTGGCCGCCAGTACGGCATCCGCACCGCCGACTTTGATACCATCCGCCAGGTCTTGCAGACCACCCACGCCGCCAGAGGCAATCACGGGGATGGACACGGCATCCGACACCGCACGGGTCAGGCCCAGATCGAAGCCGGAACGGGTACCATCCTTGTCCATACTGGTCAGCAGGATTTCACCGGCACCCAGTTTCGCCATATGCTGAGCCCACTCAACCGCGTCCAGGCCAGTGGCATTGCGGCCACCATGGGTAAATACTTCCCACTTGCCGGGCGCTACATTCTTGGCATCAATGGCAACCACTATGCATTGCGAACCATATTTATGCGCCGCATCCGCCACCAGTTGCGGGTTGGTGACTGCCGAGGTATTGATACCAACCTTGTCGGCACCGGCATTCAACAGACGGCGCACATCAGCCACCGTGCGCACACCGCCACCGACTGTCAGCGGAATAAACACTTGCGAAGCCACGGCTTCGATAATCGGCAAGATCAGGTCGCGTCCGTCGGAGGAGGCGGTGATATCGAGAAAAGTAATTTCATCTGCGCCCTGCCCATCATAACGACGGGCGATTTCTACCGGGTCACCGGCATCGCGCAATTCCTGAAAATTAATGCCCTTGACAACGCGACCAGCAGTCACATCGAGACAAGGGATAATACGTTTGGCTAAGCTCATTCCATCTCTTCTTCGTCGTCGAATTCACCGCTGAGTTCATCGGCACGATCTTGTGCTGACGACAAATCCAGGGTGCCTTCGTAAATCGAACGGCCACAAATCACGCCTTCAACACCTTCATCCTGGACCGCACACAAGGCTTCCACATCCGCCAGATTGTGCACGCCGCCAGAGGCAATCACAGGGATGCTGACCGCTTGCGCCAGCTTGACCGTGGCATCAATGTTGACGCCACCCATCATGCCGTCACGGCCAATGTCGGTATAGATGATGGCTTCGACACCGTAGTCTTCAAATTTCTTGGCGAGGTCGATGACTTCATGGCCGGATAATTTGCTCCAGCCATCCGTCGCCACCTTGCCATCCTTGGCATCGATGCCGACGATGATCTGGCCCGGGAAAGCGCTGCAGGCATCTGCTAGGAAGCCAGGGTTCTTGACCGCTGCAGTACCAATGATGATGTAGGACAGGCCATCGTCGAGATAACGTTCTATCGTGTCCAGATCGCGGATACCGCCGCCTAGCTGCACGGGAATTTCTTCGGTATCGGTTTCTTCGGCATAGTCACGCACGGCCTGGATGATGGCTTTGACCGCAGCCTCATTTTTGGGCTTGCCGGCAAAAGCACCGTTCAGATCCACCAGATGCAGGCGGCGAGCGCCCTGGCGCAGCCAGTGGCGCGCCATTTCAGCAGGATCTTCGGAAAACACGGTAGCCTGGTCCATATCACCTTGTTTAAGGCGTACGCAGTGACCGTCTTTCAGGTCGATAGCAGGAATGAGCAGCATGATATGAGAAAAAGTGTGGGCGTCAGATAGACAATAAAAGTGATTAGTAAAACTGATTAGTAAAACTGAAAAGCAAAAAAACCTGTTCAGGAAAAAATGCGCTTAAGGTTTCCAGTGTACAAAATTCTTATACAGTTGCAAGCCGGCTGCTGCACTCTTTTCAGGGTGAAACTGTGTCGCAAAAATATTGTCGCGGGCTACTGCGCAGGCAAACGGGCTACCATAATCGGTCAGACCGACGGTATGCAGGCCATCGGCAGGGCGCGCATAGTAACTGTGCACAAAATAAAAATAAGCATCGTCTGCAATATCTTGCCACAAAGCGTGAGACCGCGATTGATGCACGCGGTTCCAGCCCATTTGCGGCACTTTGTAACGCGAGCCATCTTCCTGCAACTGACCTTCCAGCGCAAAGCGTACCACTCTGCCGGGCAACAGGCCCAGGCCGGGTGTTTCACCTTCTTCACTGATGTCAAACAGCATTTGCTCGCCTACGCAAACACCGAACAACGGTTTGTTACGGGCAGCTTCCAGCAAGGCATCTTGCAAGCCTGATTCACGCAGGCAACTCATGCAATCGGGCATGGCCCCCTGCCCCGGCAAGACGATGCGGTCAGCGTTTTGGATATCGGCGATTTCGCCAGAGATCAATACATCGGCATCCGGCGCAACGGCACGCAGGGCTTGCGCTACCGAGCGCAAATTGCCCATACCGTAGTCTACAACAACAATTTTGTTCATAATGATTTACCAGCAAGGCTGGTATCAGGATTTAAAGGCTGCCTTTGGTCGAAGGTATGGTCCCCGCGGCACGCGCATCCAGCTCGGTTGCCATGCGCAAGGCGCGGCCAAAAGCTTTGAATACGGTTTCGCACTGATGATGGGAGTTGTCGCCGCGCAAGTTGTCGATGTGCAAGGTCACCAGGGCATGATTGACGAAGCCCTGAAAGAATTCACGGGTCAGGTCCACATCAAAATTGCCTATCATGGCGCGGGTAAAGGGAATATGGTATTCCAGGCCGGGGCGGCCAGAAAAATCGATGACCACGCGTGACAGTGCCTCATCCAGGGGCACATAGGCATGGCCATAACGGCGTATACCTTTTTTATCACCGATCGCCTTGGCAAATGCCTGGCCCAGCGTAATACCGACATCTTCCACGGTGTGGTGGGCATCGATATGCAGATCACCAACGGCTTCTATGTCCAGATCGATCAGGCCATGACGGGCGATCTGATCCAGCATGTGGTCAAGAAAAGGCACACCGGTGTTCAGTTTTTGCTGGCCGCTGCCATCCAGATTAATGGCAACACGGATTTGCGTTTCATTGGTATTGCGGGTAACCGCCGCAATGCGTTCAATTGGCTTGTTCATTTTGATGATAAAGATGCTGCCAGGGCAGCAAGAAAAAGAGCATTCTCTTCCCGGGTACTGACTGTAATGCGCAGACAATTTCCCAGCAGATTATGCATTTTACCTACATTTTTGACTAAAATTTTTTGTTCGCGTAATTTCACAAAGACTTGTTCGGCATTCGCAACACGAATCAACACAAAATTGGCAGCCGACGGGAACACTTGCACGCCTGGCAAACCTGCCATCGCAGCCATCAGGGCAGTGCGTTGCTGGCGCAATTCTGCTGCCTGGGCATCCAGTACTTCCACTCTTGCCAACACAAATTCTGCCGCCGCCTGGGTCAGCACATTGATGTTGTAGGGCGGACGCACTTTTTCAAATTCATGCATCAGAGCATTATTTCCAGCCATATAACCCAGGCGTATACCTGCCAAGCCCAACTTGGACACGGTACGCATGACCACCAGGTTATCAAATTCCGCCAGTCTGGGCATGAAGCTGGCCTGGGCAAAGGGTTGATACGCTTCATCAACGATGACGATGCCCTGGTTGCCGACTGCCTGCAAAATCGCGACCATGTCATCGGCATCATACAAACTGCCGGTGGGATTATTTGGATAGGCCAGATAGATGATGGCAGGTTGATGCTCGGCAATAGCAGCCAGCATGGCGACTTTGTTCAGCGTGAAATCTGCATTCAGGTCTACGCCGACAAATTCCAGTCCGGCAAACAGGGCAGACATCGCATACATGACAAAGCCAGGTACGGGGGCCAATACCTTGGCACCAGGTTTGGCACAGGCGATGGATACCATGCTGATGAGTTCATCCGAGCCATTACCCAGCACGATGTCATGCGCTGCAGGCACGCCTAGCTTGTCGGCAATTAATTGCTTGAGGCTGGCATAGGCTGGTTGTGGGTAACGGTTAAGTGCCACACCCGACAGATGCCGGGCCAGTTCCTGTTGCATGTCCGCTGGCAACTGGTAGGGATTTTCCATCGCATCCAGTTTCAGAAAACCGCTGGCATCCGGCACGTGGTAGGCGGACAGGCTGGCGATTTCAGGGCGTATCAGTTTGGTGATGCTCAATTCTTGCTCCATGTTCAGGGCTAATGGAGTGCAACGGTCGAAGCAGAAGTGAAGGGCGCGTGACAAATACTCCGCCTTCAACTACTACCGTACAGTCCACTCTATATTGAAAATCGCGCAGACCACCAGAATCAATCAGGCAGGAAGTTCTTCCGTATCGATCAGGGCCAGGCGATTTTCTATCATTGCGCAATAGTCTGGGTTCAATTCGAAACCGACAAAATCACGCCCACAACGTTTGGCAGCTACGGCGGTGGTGCCGCTGCCCATGAAGGGATCGAGAACAACACCGCCGGGTGGGCAGGAAGCCTTGATCATGCGCTCGATGATTTCGAGCGGTTTTTGGGTAGGATGTTCTTCGCGTTCGGCATGCTCTCTGTGCAGGCGCGACACACTCCAGACATCTTTGGGATTGAATCCCATTTCCAGCCACTTCGCGCCTTCGAAAATTTTCCGGCTGCGCGCTTTCTTGGTGGCTGCATCATACGGGATGCGTATCGCATCCAGGTCAAAATAATAATCCTTGGCTTTGACAAAAAAGCCTATGGTGTCATGCACAGATGAATACTTGCGCACACTGCCACCCATGGATGGCACCCGTCTGTCCCAGATGATTTCATTCATCATGCTCATGCGTTGCTTGAGCATGACAAAAACTTCCGGTGAATAACGCCAGGTCAGAAAAATGTACAGACTGCCATTCGCCTTCAGCTTGGGCAGGGCCAGGTCCACCCATTGCGCCATCCATTCGAGGTAGGCGGCAGATTCCATCTTGTCAGAATCATTGCCATAATCCTTGCCCAGACCATATGGCGGGTCGGCCAGCAATAAATCGATGCTGGCGTCGGGCAGGCGCGCCAGACCTTGCAGCGCATCTTCACAAAACACCTGGTTACGCCAGTCAGCCATCATATGCAGGTATTCATCTCAGGCTGCGGTTTTTCTTTCATGGCTTGAGTCGCAATTCTGCACTACGCGCGTGGGCTTGCAAGCCTTCGCCGTAGGCCAGTTCGGCCGCCACTTTACCCAGGGTCTGCGCACCTTGCTCGCTGACATGGATCATGGATGAACGCTTTTGGAAATCATACACGCCCAATGGTGAAGAAAATCGCGCAGTACGCGAAGTCGGTAATACGTGGTTGGGACCAGCGCAATAATCACCCAGGGCTTCAGATGAATAACGGCCCAGGAACATGGCACCGGCATGGCGTATCTTGTCTGCCCATTGTTGCGGATTTTCTGCAGAAATTTCCAGATGTTCAGCCGCAATGCTATTCGCAATTTCACAGGCTTCATCCATATCACGCACCTTGATCAGTGCACCACGATTCGCCAGCGAAGTACGGATCACTGCATGCCTGGGCATGGCAGGCAACAGCTTGACAATGCTGGCCTGCACGGCTTCGATATACGCTTCATCCGGGCACAATAAAATGGATTGCGCAAGCTCGTCATGTTCTGCCTGTGAGAACAAATCCATGGCGACCCAGTCCGGGTCGGTCGTGCCATCGCACAAGACCAAAATTTCTGACGGACCGGCGATCATGTCGATGCCGACTACACCAAACACACGACGCTTGGCAGCAGCTACATAGGCATTGCCGGGACCAACGATTTTATCGACAGCAGGAATCGTTGCAGTACCATACGCTAGCGCCCCGACAGCCTGGGCACCGCCAATGGTGAATACACGATCAACCCCGGCAATCGCGGCCGCTGCCAATACCAGCGGGTTCTTCACACCGTCTGGTGTAGGCACGACCATGATGATTTCTTTGACGCCAGCTACCTTGGCCGGTATCGCATTCATCAATACCGATGAGGGATAAGCTGCCTTGCCACCGGGTACGTAGATACCAACGCGATCCAGCGGCGTGACTTTTTGTCCCAGCACGGTGCCATCAGCTTCGGTATAACTGAAACCGGCAGAGCCACATTCTGTCTTTTGAATTTCGTGATAGGCACGTACGCGTGCCGCTGCGGTTTCCAGCGCTGCGCGACGCTCTGTATTCAGTGATGCCAGTGCCGCATGCATTTCTTCCTGTGACAACTCCAGCGCGGCGACACTGCTGGCATTCAGGCGATCAAAGCGATTGGTCGCTTCCAGCACGGCGGTGTCACCACTGGCTTTGACGCTGGCCAGAATCTGCGCTGCAGCGCGATCTATCGCCTCATCTTCGCTGGCTTCAAAGGCCAGCAGGGAAGTCAGTTTCCTGGAAAAATCTGCATCGGCAGTGTCAAGCCGGGTAATCAGGGATGCCATGCTATTCTCTAGGTCAATGATGCATTTGCTTTGGAGGCACGATCAAATGCCTCCAATATGGGTTGCAAGCGTTCACGTTTCAACTTCAGCGCTGCCTGGTTCACCACCAGACGTGAAGAAATTTCCATGATGTGCTCAACTTCAACCAGGTTGTTTGCACGCAGGGTGCTACCGGTGCTGACCAGGTCAACAATCGCATCCGACAGGCCTACCAGCGGTGCCAGTTCCATCGAACCATACAGCTTGATCAAATCCACGTGCACTCCCTTGCTGGCGAAATGCTCACGTGCGGTTTCCGTGTACTTGGTAGCGACACGCAGGCGCGCACCCTGGCGCACGGCGTTTTCATAATCAAAACCAAGCGATACAGCCACCGACATGCGGCATTTGGCAATGTTCAGATCGATAGGCTGGTACAGGCCAGCGCCACCATGTTCATGCAAGACATCCTTGCCGGCCACGCCGAAATCGGCAGCGCCATATTGCACATAAGTAGGCACGTCAGAAGCACGCACGATGATGACGCGTACATCGGGATCATTGGTGGCCAAAATCAGCTTGCGCGATTTTTCCGGGTCTTCGGTCACGCGTATGCCCGCTGCTTCCAGCAGGGGCAGGGTTTCTTCAAAGATGCGGCCCTTGGACAAGGCCAATGTCAGTTGTGAAGACATTATTTGACTCGCTGTATCTGTGCACCAACTGCGGAAAGTTTGACTTCCATGCGGTCATAGCCGCGATCCAGATGGTAGATACGGTCAATCAGGGTTTCACCTTCTGCTGCCATAGCAGCAATCACCAGCGAAGCAGAGGCACGCAAATCGGTTGCCATCACCGGTGCACCGACCAGCTTATCGACGCCATTCACAATCGCTGTGTGGCCATCGATTTCTATCTTCGCGCCCAGACGGTTCATTTCCTGTACATGCATGAAGCGATTTTCAAATATCGTTTCGGTAACAATGCTGGTACCTTGGGCAATACAGTCCAGCGCCATGAATTGCGCCTGCATATCGGTCGGGAAACCGGGGTATTCGGTAGTACGGAAACCGACGCCCTTGGGGCGGCCACTCATTTGCGCACGTATCCAGTCGGGGCCGGTCGTCAATATCACGCCCGCTTCACGCAATTTATCCAGAGCGACATCCAGGATGTCACTACGGGTGTTTTTCAAAGTGATGTCACCACCAGTGGCAGCTACGGCACACAGGAAGGTTGCGGTTTCTATGCGGTCGGCGATCACGGTATGGGTCGCACCATGCAGACTATCCACACCCTGGATGACCAGGCGGTCAGTGCCTATGCCTTCTATCTTCGCACCCATGGCAAGCAGCAGGTTGGCCAGGTCGGTGACTTCCGGTTCACGCGCTGCATTTTCCAGCACGGTTTCGCCTTCGGCCAGCGTGGCTGCCATCAACAGATTTTCTGTACCTGTCACGGTAATCATGTCAGTGACTATGCGTGCACCCTTGAGTTTTTTTGCCCTGGCATGGATGTAACCAGCTTCTATGGTGATCTCGGCACCCATGGCTTGCAGGCCCTTGATGTGTTGATCCACAGGACGCGAACCTATCGCACAACCGCCAGGCAGGGACACCTTGGCTTCACCAAAACGCGCCAGCAGAGGGCCCAGCACGAGTATCGACGCGCGCATGGTTTTCACCAGGTCATACGGTGCTTCCAGTTTGTCGACGGCGGCACCGTTCAGGGTAGTCACACCATTTTCCTGCGTCACTTGCAAACCCATCTGACGCAGCAGTTTCAGCATGGTGCTGACATCCTGCAACGATGGCACATTATGCAAAACCACGTCACCCGAGGTCAGCAAGCCTGCGCACAGGATAGGCAGTGCCGCGTTCTTGGCACCGGAGATGTGTATGTCACCATTCAGGCGATTGCCGCCTGTAATCAATAATTTATCCATTATGCGGCGTACTCTTCAGGAGTCAGGGTTTTCATCGAAAGGGCATGTATTTCTTCGCGCATGCGGTCACCCAGCACGGCGTACACAATTTGGTGGCGTTGTATCGGGCGTTTGCCGGCAAAGGCCGTGGAGACGATCACGGCCTTGAAATGCTGGCCATCGCCTTCGACTTCCAGGTGCGTACATTCCAGACCGGCTGCTATGTAATGTTTAATTTGTTCGGGCGTAGGAAACACGGCTAACTTTCTTGATCAAATGGTGACGCAATTGGTGTTGTAGGTAGTGCGGTATTCAGTGTCTCAACTTATATCCGCGTTTTAACATATTGATGGCGATGCTTGCCAACAAAACCGAGAACACGCAAACAATCATCAAACTATGCAAAGGATCAACATCGGACTTGCCGAAGAATCCAAAGCGGAAGCCGTCTATCATGTAGAAAAACGGGTTGAAGCGCGAAATGCTTTGCCAGATACCTGGCAGGGAATGTATGGAATAAAACACGCCCGACAGGAAGGTGGCAGGCATGATCAGAAAATTTTGAAAAGCCGCGAGCTGATCAAATTTTTCTGCCCAGATCCCGGCAATCAAACCCATAGTACCCAACATGGCAGCACCAAGGAAGGCAAAAATCACTATCCACCAGGGCGCAACAAAATGCAGGTCGGCAAACCAGGCTGTTACGATAAAAACCCCGGCACCAACGGCAATACCACGCAGGATGGCCGCCAGTACATAGGCACTGAATATTTCCCAGTGCGACAAGGGTGGCAATAAAATAAACACCAGGTTGCCGGTGATCTTGGACTGTATCAGCGACGACGACGAATTTGCAAAGGCATTTTGCAGAACACTCATCATCACCAGGCCCGGCACCAGGAAAGCCGTGTATTTCACGCCCGGATACACCTGTACATGTTCTTCCAGCACGTGGCCGAATATCAGCAGATACAACAAAGCCGTCATGATAGGTGCAGTAATGGTCTGGGTGGCCACCTTCCAGAAACGCAAGACTTCCTTGTAGAACAGTGTATTAAAGCCCGTCATGCTGCTCATTTGGAGCCCTCCATGATTTGCAGGAAGACATCTTCCAGATCGGCTTGCAGTAAATGCATATCTTCTATGACACAAGCATCGGCACGGAAAGCTGCCAGCATGCCTTCGACCTGGTTGTAGTCCGTCACACGCAGGGCAAACGAACGCGGGTCAGACGGTGTTTCATGGGTAATGACTTTGTCGCGCAGGCTGACTGGCAACGCAACCACACCACTGGCCGCCAGCGTAATCCGCAACTGCGAGCCAGAAATGCGTTTGATCAGGTTGGCCGTACTGTCCAGTGCCACTACCTGGCCCAGTTTCAGCATGGCGATGCGATTGCACAGGGCCTGCGCCTCTTCCAGGTAATGGGTGGTCAACACGACCGTATGGCCTTCGCGGTTCAGACGGGCGATGAATTGCCACAGCGTCTGACGCAATTCGACGTCCACACCTGCAGTCGGTTCATCCAGCACGATGACGGGTGGCTTATGCACCAGTGCCTGGGCCACCAGCACCCGGCGCTTCATGCCGCCGGACAGGGCACGCATATTGGTGTCGGCCTTATTGGTCAGGTCGAGGTTTTCCATCACCTCGTCTATCCATTTGTCATTGTTTTTCAGGCCAAAGTAACCGGATTGCATGCGCAAGGTTTCACGTACCGTGAAGAAAGGATCAAACACCAGTTCTTGTGGTACCACACCAAGCTTCTTGCGCGCATTGCGATAATCACTGACCACATCGTGCCCTTGCACAGTGATATTGCCAGCATCAGCCCGGTTCAAGCCCGCCAGTATGGAAATCAGCGTGGTCTTGCCAGCACCATTTGGGCCCAGCAAGCCGAAGAACTCACCTTCTTCAACCGTGAGTGAAACACCACCCAGTGCTTGTAGCGACTGGTAGCGTTTTTGTATATTGGTAATTTGTATGGCTGCCATCTGGCGTTGTTTGCACTTACGTGCTCATCAGGGGTAGAAAGAACCGGAAGCTTGGGCTAAACGCCATTCAGGTGGCGAAACCTTTGATTATAGGGGATTTTCCGGATTTGATCTGAAATGGCACAGCTTCATGGGTAGGTACTGTGCATTTCGGTGGCTAGCAGCACGACGCCGCCAGGCAAGAACCTGTTTACGATCTTACTGCGCATGCGTGATCGGGGCTCATGTGCTGCTCAAAATGCTCATGTACTTAAGTACATTCCGCTTTTTGCGCTGCGTTTTTTGTTACCCTTACTCCCGCTGACGCTCGCTACAGATCGTAATCAGGTTCTAAGAAGCGTCAATGTCGTTCTGGAACGGTGACCTGAAACTGTTCGCTCAGGCCATATAAAGCGATCAGGCTGAGCAGACTGGCTGGCAGTCCCTGGAATTGCAATTCTTTACCTTGCTGCAAGGCGTTACGTTGCCATTCAATCATGACAACCACGGCACTGGAATCTATCTTGCTCAATTCAGATAAATCAAAAGCTAATTGCCCCGAGGCAATCGCAGACAAGCCCGCAGTCACTGCTGCGGGGGCATTGTCATGGCATAGCTCGCCTGTTACTTTATACACAAATACCTCGTCAGCTTATTTTCGTCATGCTTATTTTGCAGCAGCCTTGGCAGCCCCGGAAGATGCCAGTTTCTTATTTTTTTCAGACAGTGTCTTGATCAGGCCATCGATACCAGACTTGGTGATTTCTGCTGAAAAGCTGCCTTTATAGGTTTCCACCAACCAGGCACCGAGTACATTGATGTCAAAAATTTTCCAACCGGCTGGCAATTTTTCCAGGCGATAGTTCAACTGGAGAGGCTCGCCACGGGTCTGAATCACCTGGGAACGCACTTCCACCTCAGTGTCTTCAGCTGCCGCACGCATAGGCTTGAATTCCACGCGCTGATCCTTGATCTGGGCTATAGCACCAGAGTAAGTGAACACCAACAAGGTGCGGAATTCATTGGTCAGCTGCTTTTGCTGCTCAGGCGTGGCTTCTTTCCAGCTTTTACCGGCAGCCAGCGATGTCATGCGTGGGAAGTCGATAAACGGCAGGATCTTGCTTTCCACCATGTCATAGACACGTTTTTGATTACCGGCCTGAATTTCCTTGTCGTTCTTGGCCAGATCCAGAATTTCCTGACTGAGACGCTTGATCAATACATCCGGCGCTTCCTGTTGCGCCATGGCATTACCACTGAACAGGGTCACACCAAGCAAGGTCAGAGCAATTATTTTTGTGATTAGATTCTTCATTTTTTATTCCTTTTTTATGCGATATGCATATCGCGTTAACCTGCCAGCCTGCAAGCAGGTTGACGGCAGTTATTATTTCTTACAATTTGTGCACACCAGATCAGCAGATCCGGCAAATAATTTGCACAAATACAATAATTTTAATCGTCGTCAGGATTCACCTGACCTGCACGACGTTGCAAATAGGCATCCCGGAAAAATACATATTTATCCAGCGCCGCTTCTTCAAGCAAACTGCCGGCATCCAGCACCGATGCCCGTTTATCCACCAGGCGCAACACTGTGCCTATGTTTTTCACGTAGACCGGCCGCTTGTATGTCCACAAATCACCTTTCAAATCAACCGGGGTCGCCAGCGCATCACGTACCGTTGATGGCCCCAACACCGGTAACACCAGGTAAGGTCCGGACTTGACACCCCATTTGCCCAAAGTCTGTCCAAAATCTTCATTGTGCTTGGGCATACCGGCAGCAGAGCCGATGTCCAGCAAACCACCAATACCAAAGGTGGTGTTCACCGCAAAACGCATCACATCGGTGACGCCATCATTGACGCGGCCCTGCAATATATTGTTCACTGCATTCCAGACATCGCCGATATTGCTGAAAAAGTTACCGACACCGGTTTGCACAAACGTCGGCAAAGCAGCACGATAGCCTTCCGCCACCGGTTTGACGATCGCCTGATCGACGGTGTCATTGAAACTGAACATGGCACGGTTAAAACCCTCAAGCGGATCACGCGGGTTTTTACCGATATTGGTCTTGGTGCTCAGTACATCAAGGGTTTGGTCTGCCTTGTCCTTGATCTTTTCTACCGTGACCGTGCTACATCCCGTCAACACGATGCTGGTAAGTAGCAATAACAGGGGAAGCAGTCTGCGTAACCCGGAGAATGCAGGGAATGGGGATTGGGATTTCATTTTTTCTCTTCCGTATTGCCATCCGCGGCTTTACTAAACAGGAATTGGCTGATCAGGTTTTCCAGCACAATGGCATCCTGTGTATATTTAATTCTGTCACCGGCAACCAGGACTTTTTCTTCATCGCTGCCAGGTGACAGACCTATGTATTGTTCGCCCAGCAAACCAGCCGTCAAAATCTTGATAGACGAGTTTTGCGGGAATTTGTAGCGTTTTTCCAGATCCATCACGACCGTAGCCTGGAAGGTTTTATCATCGAATTTGATTTGGCTGACACGACCGACCACCACGCCTGCGCTTTTCACCGCCGCCCGTGGTTTAAGGCCACCGATATTGTCAAAACGTGCCGTTACGGAATAGGTTTGCTCAAATGAGAGCGAGCTCAGGTTACCGGCCTTCAGCGCCAGGAACAGCAAAGCCAGAGCGCCGAGCACCACAAACAGACCTACCCAGAAATCCAGAGATTTTTTTTGCATTTTCTTTTTTCCTACATTTTGTTAGCCAGCCATTGAGCGAGGCATCAACAAATCAATCCGTATGCGCTGCCTGTATGAATGAAACCGTGCATCATTACAGGCGGGCGATGTTTAAAATTCAGATATACCTTAGTTGCTTACAGTTGCTCTTAGTTGCTCGTGTCTACTATCTACTATATACAAGCTACATGTTTCTTCGTCATGTCATGCACGATCATTGAAACATCCACGCAGTCAGTATGAAATCCAGACACAACACCAGCAAGGAAGAAACAACCACCGTCCTGGTAGTAGCACGTGCCACGCCCTCAGGGGTAGGCTGTGCTTCATAACCTTGAAACAAGGCGACAAAACTGACTGCGAAACCGAACACGATACTTTTGATGACGCCATTGCCGATGTCTTGCCAGATTTCTACGCCAGCCTGCATCTGCGACCAGAACGCGCCATTATCAACGCCGATCAGCTTCACGCCGACGATGTAACCACCAATAATACCCATCGCATTGAATACCGATGTCAACACCGGCATCGCAATAATGCCAGCCAGAAAACGTGGTGCCAGCACCCTTTGTATGGGGTTGACTGCCATCATTTCCATAGCGGCCAATTGTTCACCAGCCTTCATCAAGCCTATTTCTGCCGTCAATGACGTACCGGCACGTCCGGCAAACAGCAATGCTGTCACCACCGGGCCCAGTTCGCGCGTGAGTGACAAGGCCACCAGTAAACCCAGGGCTTCTTCTGAACCATAACGGTTCAGGACATAATACCCCTGGTAAGCCAGCACAAAACCGATGAATAATCCGGATACGGCAATGATCAGCATGGAATAATTGCCGATGAAATGTATCTGGTCTGTCACCAGGCGTGGCCGGCGCCACAAACCCAGGCAATTACTCAGGATAGAAAAAAAGCTGCGTGCAGAATAGCCAAGATCAGCCACAGTCGATCTGACAGCACCGCCTATTTTTTCAATTATCATGCACGCTTCTCCAGTCCAAGATCATCCTGCAGGGAAGCGCCGGGGTAATGAAAAGGAACCGGACCATCTGCCTCGGCATGCACAAACTGCCTGACATAAGGATCATCCGAAACCTGCATTTCTTCCGGCGTACCCTGTGCGACGATTTTGCCCTTGGACAAGAAATAGACATAATCCGCAATCGCAAAGGTTTCATGCACGTCATGCGAAACCAGAATGGATGTAGACCCCAAAGCGTCGTTCAAGTTCCGTATCAAATTGGCAGCAACCCCCATGGAAATCGGATCCAGACCGGCAAATGGTTCATCGTACATGATCAGTTGCGGGTCCAGCGCCACCGCGCGCGCCAGAGCTACACGCCTGGCCATACCACCCGACACTTCAGATGGCATCAGACTTGCCGCATTACGCAAACCGACGGCCTGCAATTTCAACAGCACCAGGTCGCGTATCATGGACTCGCTCAGATCCGTATGCTCACGCAAGGGAAAAGCCACGTTATCAAACACGCTCAGATCAGTGAACAAGGCACCATGCTGGAACAGCATGCCCATTTTGCGGCGCATGGCATACAAGCCATCATTATCAAGCCCGCTGATTTCCTGTCCATTGACGCTGACACTACCTTGCTGGGCGCGAATCTGCCCACCGATCAAACGCAGTATGGTTGTCTTACCTGATCCAGAACCACCCATCACGGCAATCAGTTTACCGCGTGGAAAATCCATATGCAGTCCAGACAAAATCGCCCGGTCTCCATACCCAAAATGGATATCACGAATTTCTACAAGATTTGGCACAGCAGAGGAGATAGTTTTGTAAAAGCTAGATTGTAATGCAGAACAGCAAAGAGAGTTGTACAGACAACTATGACAAAAATACAATGATTCAGGATAAATTCGGAATAACTGAATAAATCCACGCAAAACACAGCAAAGTCACCCATCTCAAAATTTTATTCGAAAATGAGGGGTGAAAAAATAAATTTTTTAATGAACAAGAAGTCAGTTATTTACAAATACTTACTCTTTCATTAAGTTCTTCGCTATTTTGACAGTCTGGTTTATGCGCCAAGCATACACAAAAACTGCTTGTTCATGATCAATGCCGGGCACTATAAGTGCCAATAACAACACAAATCAGTAACTCTAATAGCTGCACAAATGAAGCGGGAGCAAGCCTTGCGTGCCTGCTCCCTGTCTTATGTCTTGTCATGCCAGCCATATGCACATCAGCTGCCCGGCAAGCCGATGCAGATTAACGTGGCAGTACCGAATCACCCATCAGGAAGACATCCACTTCGCGTGCACACTGACGGCCTTCACGGATCGCCCATACAACCAGCGACTGGCCACGACGCATATCACCTGCCGCATACACTTTGTCGACATTGGTTTTGTAGCAGCCAGCACCATCTGTCGTTGCCTTGGCATTGCCACGCGCGTCCTTATCGACACCGAAAGCATCCAGCACCTGCTGGACTGGTGAAACAAAGCCCATGGCCAGCAAGACCAGGTCAGCCTTCATTTCAAATTCGGAATCCGGCACTTCCTGCATCTTGCCATCTTTCCATTCAACGCGGCAGGCGATCAACTTATCAACCTTGCCGCCCTTGCCTTCCAGACGTTTGGTGGCAACCGCCCAGTCACGCTCGCACCCTTCTTCATGGGAAGAAGAGGTACGCAATTTGGTAGGCCAGTAAGGCCAGACCATGGGTTTGTTTTCCTGTTCTGGCGGTTGTGGCATCAGTTCAAACTGGGCAACCGATTTGGCACCATGGCGGTTCGAGGTTCCAACGCAGTCCGAACCGGTATCACCACCACCGATCACCACGACATGCTTGCCACTGGCCATGATCTGGTCTTTGACCTTGTCACCCGCATTGACCTTGTTTTGCAAGGGCAAAAAGTCCATGGCAAAGTGCACGCCTTTCAGTTCACGGCCAGGCACTGGCAAATCACGCGGGGTTTCTGCTCCACCGGCAATGATGACCGCATCAAATTCTTTTTGCAGTTGTTCAGGTGAGACGGTTTCCTTGGCCCAGTTGGTGACGGTGGCCGGGAAATCCTTGCCGACAAACACACTGGTGCGGAAAGTGACGCCCTCTGCTTTCATCTGGTCGACACGGCGGTCGATATGCGATTTTTCCATCTTGAAATCAGGAATGCCATAACGCAACAAGCCACCGACGCGATCATTCTTTTCAAATACGGTCACATCATGACCGACACGTGCCAATTGCTGCGCCGCCGCCATGCCTGCAGGACCAGAGCCAACCACGGCGATTTTCTTGCCGGTCTTGATGGACGGCACTTGCGGCACGACCCAGTCGTTTTCCCAGCCTTTGTCAATGATGAAATGTTCGATCGACTTGATACCTACTGCATCACTATTGATACCCAGGGTACAGGCGGATTCGCAAGGTGCAGGGCAAATACGACCAGTAAATTCCGGGAAGTTATTGGTGGAATGCAGCGTGTCCAGCGCCAGTTTGTAATTGCCGTTGAAGACCAGATCATTCCAGTCGGGAATGATGTTATTCACTGGACAGCCGTTGTTACAGAAAGGAATGCCGCAATCCATGCAGCGCGCTGCCTGCACCTTGGCCTGGCCATCATCAAGATGCACCAAAAATTCTTTGTAATGCTTTTTACGTGACTGTGGTGCCTCGCTTGCTTCCTGCAAGCGCTTGTATTCCATGAAGCCGGTAACTTTACCCATTTTCTAACCTCAATATCGTTGCGGGCATCTGCCCTGTCTTAATCTGAATAAGCTAAATAGTCTGAACAACACATGGAGACGCCACCGCAGCCAGGCTGCGGCGCGACCATCCAGCCTAGGCGGCGACTTTTTCCTTTTTGGCTGCGGCTTGCTTGGCCGCATACATTTCACCCAGCGCACGCTTGTATTCGGTAGGGAATACCTTGACGAACTTGGCACGGCTGCGCGCCCAGTCGTCCAGCAGGTTGCGGGAACGGGTGCTGCCTGTGTGTTTGAAATGACGCTCGATCAGATTACGCAAGATAGCTTCGTCCGTCTCTCTTTCACCGCCGCTGAGGCGGCTATGCCAGATCGATTTATCCAGCGTGGCCACCTGTACATCGCCAGCCAGCACTGGCTCCAGTGTCACCATGGACATATTGCATTTGGCTTCGAACTCGCCTTCCGGGTCATACACGTAAGCGATACCGCCCGACATACCGGCAGCGAAGTTACGGCCGGTGTCACCCAGCACGATGACGGTACCGCCAGTCATGTATTCGCAACCATGGTCACCGGTTCCTTCAACCACTGCCAGCGCACCGGAATTACGTACTGCAAAACGTTCACCGGCAACGCCGTTGATGAAGGCTTCACCAGAAATCGCCCCGTACAGCACGGTATTGCCGCAGATGATGTTATCGACAGCCCAGCCACGGAATTCAGTATTCGGGCGGATGATGATGCGACCACCTGACAAACCTTTACCGACGTAGTCATTGCCCTCACCCACCAGATCAAGCGTCACGCCATGCGCCAGGAAGGCACCAGCAGACTGCCCCGCCGTACCCTGCAACTGGATATGGATGGTGTCATCCGGCAAACCGGCATGGCCATATTTTTTCGCCACTTCACCGGACAGCATGGTGCCGACAGTACGGTTAAGGTTTTTGATAGGAGAGATAAAGGATACTTTTTCACCGCTTTCCAGGGCAATTTTTGCCTGGGAAATCAACTTGTTATCCAGCGCTTTTTCCAGACCGTGATCCTGCACATCAATATGCCGTATTGCAGCCCCTTCAGCCACTTCTGGCTGATGGAAAATGCGGCTGAAGTCCAGCCCCTTGGCTTTCCAGTGACCGACAGCCTTGGATTTGTCGAGCAAATCAACACGTCCGATCAAATCGTCATACGTGCGGATACCCAGTTGCGCCATGATCTGACGCAGCTCTTCAGCAACGAAGAAGAAGTAATTCACGACATACTCAGGTTTGCCAGAAAACTTGGCGCGCAATACAGGGTCTTGTGTAGCGACACCGACCGGGCAAGTATTCAGATGGCATTTGCGCATCATGATGCAGCCTTCAACCACCAGCGGTGCAGTCGCAAAACCGATTTCGTCGGCACCCAGCATGGCGGCAATCGCGACGTCACGGCCGGTTTTCATCTGACCATCAGCCTGTACCCGGACACGGCCACGCAAGCCATTCAAGACCAGTGTTTGCTGGGTTTCAGACAAGCCCAGTTCCCATGGTGTACCGGCATGCTTGATGG
This sequence comes from Undibacterium sp. Ji50W, assembly GCF_049340445.1. Lineage (NCBI taxonomy): Bacteria > Pseudomonadati > Pseudomonadota > Betaproteobacteria > Burkholderiales > Oxalobacteraceae > Undibacterium > Undibacterium sp. Ji50W. The sequence continues at coordinate 64,835 of NZ_JBMPOX010000003.1, forward strand.
ACGACAAAGGCGATGCACCTGTACCGCCGTCATGACCAGCGATCACCACGTGATCAGCCTTGGCCTTGGATACACCGGCAGCAATCGTGCCGACCCCCACTTCAGATACCAGCTTGACCGAGATCGACGCTTTAGGATTGACGTTTTTCAAATCATGGATCAACTGCGCCAGATCTTCGATCGAATAAATATCATGGTGTGGCGGCGGTGAAATCAAGCCCACGCCAGGTACCGAGAAACGCAGTTTGGCAATGTACTCAGACACTTTGTGGCCTGGCAACTGACCGCCTTCGCCCGGCTTGGCACCTTGCGCCATCTTGATCTGTATCTGGTCGGCCGAACTCAGGTATTCTGCCGTCACGCCAAAGCGGCCGGAAGCTACCTGCTTGATTTTTGAACGCAGCGAATCACCGTCCAGCAAGGGAATATCGACTTCGATCTGGTCTTTGCCAACCACCGAAGCCAGGGTCTGGCCCTGCTTGATCGGGATACCTTTCAGTTCTTGCTGATAACGCGCCGGGTCTTCACCACCTTCACCGGTATTCGATTTACCGCCTATGCGGTTCATCGCCACTGCCAGTGTGGCATGTGCTTCCGTACTGATGGAACCCAGGGACATCGCGCCAGTCGCAAAGCGTTTGACGATTTCCTTGGCTGGTTCTACCTGGTCCAGCGGGATGGCCTTGGCCGGATCGATCTTGAATTCAAACAGGCCACGCAAAGTCATGTGACGCTTGCTTTGATCATTGATGATCTGGGCGTATTCCTTGTACGAATTGTAGTTGTTGGAACGGGTGGAATGCTGGAGTTTGGCAATCGCATCCGGTGTCCACATATGGTCTTCACCACGCACACGGTACGCATATTCGCCACCGGCGTCGAGGGCATTTTCCAATACCGGGTCGCTGCTGAAAGCCAGTTTGTGCAAACGCAGAGCTTCTTCTGCCACTTCAAACACGCCTATACCTTCCACATTCGAGGCCGTACCCTTGAAATATTTGTCCACCAGTGATTTGTTCAAACCGATGGCTTCAAAAATCTGCGCGCCACAGTAAGACATATAGGTGGAAATACCCATCTTGGACATGACTTTCATCAAGCCTTTGCCAATTGCCTTGGTGTAGTTGTAGATGGCTTTTTCTGCCGACAAATCGCCGGACAGGTCTTTCGCCATGTCTGCCAGTGTCTGCATCGCCAGGTAAGGATGAACTGCCTCTGCGCCATATCCTGCCAGCAAGGCGAAGTGATGGGTTTCACGGGCAGAACCTGTTTCCACTACCAGGCCAGTGGTGGTACGCAAGCCCTTGCTGACCAGGTGTTGATGCACGGTCGATGTTGCCAGCAATGCTGGAATCGCCACATAGTTGGCATCCATCTTGCGATCAGTGATGATCATGATGTTATGGCCAGACTTGACCGCATCCACGACTTCAGCACAGATGGAAGCCAGACGTGCTTCAATGCCGTCCTTGCCCCATGCCACCGGATAGCAGATGTCCAGTTCATACGACTGGAACTTGCCACCGGTATTCGCGCTGATGTTACGCAACTTGGCAATATCGGCAAAATCCAGGATAGGCTGCGACACTTCCAGGCGCATAGGTGGATTGATGTTATTGGTGTCCAGCAGGTTCGGCTTGGGGCCGATGAAGGATACCAGCGACATCACCATCGCTTCACGGATAGGATCGATAGGCGGGTTGGTCACCTGGGCAAACAATTGCTTGAAGTAGTTGTACAGGGGCTTCAGCTTGTTCGACATGACGGCCAGTGAAGAATCATTGCCCATGGAGCCGATTGCTTCTTCGCCACCAATAGCCATCGGTGCCATCAGGAACTTCAGGTCTTCCTGGGTGTAGCCGAATGCCTGCTGGCGGTCCAGCAGGCTGGCGCTGTAGTCAGCCTTGTCTGCTCCGGGTTTCAGGTCATTGAGCTTGATGCGTACCGATTGTATCCACTGCTTGTAAGGCTTGGCATTGGCATAGGTATCCTTGATTTCCTTGTCGTCGATGATGCGGCCTGCTTCCAGGTCGATCAGGAACATCTTGCCAGGTTGCAGGCGCCATTTCTTGATGATCTTGGATTCAGGAATTGGCAAGACACCGGATTCGGATGCCATGACTACCAAATCATCATCGGTGATGATGTAACGTGCCGGACGCAGGCCATTCCTATCCAGCGTGCCACCGATCTGGCGGCCATCGGTAAATGCCATCGCAGCCGGGCCATCCCATGGTTCCATCATGGCCGCATGGTATTCGTAGAAGGCGCGACGGTTTTCATCCATCATGGTGTGATTTTCCCAGGCTTCCGGGATCATCATCATCATTGCCTGGGCGATAGGGTAACCAGCCATGACCAGCAGTTCCAGCGCATTGTCGAAACTGGCTGTGTCGGACTGGCCTTCAAAAATCAGCGGATACAGTTTTTGCAAATCATCACCGAGCACGGCGGATTTCATCACCCCTTCGCGGGCGCGCATCCAGTTGAAGTTGCCTTTTACTGTATTGATTTCACCATTATGCGCAATCATGCGGTAAGGATGAGCCAGCGGCCATTCAGGGAAAGTATTGGTAGAGAAACGCTGATGCACCAGCGCCAGCGCAGAAATACAGCGCTCATCCTGCAAGTCTTTATAGTAGACACCAACCTGATCCGCCAGCAGCAAGCCTTTATACACTATGGTGCGGGCCGACATCGACGGAACAAAGTATTCTTTACCGTGGATCAGCTTCAGCGCTTCAATCGCATGTACCGCAGATTTGCGAATGATGTACAGCTTGCGTTCCAGCGCATCGGTCACCATGATGTCCGGGCCACGACCGATGAAAATCTGACGTATGACGGGTTCTTTTTCGCGTACGGTCGGCGACATCGGCATGTCGCGGTCCACCGGCACATCACGCCAGCCCAGTACGACCTGGCCTTCGGCGCGCACGGCGCGTTCGATTTCCTGCTCACAGGCCAGACGGGATGCATGTTCCTTAGGCAAGAAGATCATGCCGACGCCATATTCACCTGGCGGCGGCAGGCTGATGCCCTGCTTGGCCATCTCTTCACGATAATACTGGTCAGGAATCTGGATCAGGATACCGGCACCGTCACCCATCAGGGCATCCGCACCTACGGCGCCCCTGTGGTCCAGGTTTTTCAATATCAGCAAACCCTGATCAACGATGGCATGGGTCTTTTTACCTTTGATATGGGCAACAAAACCGACGCCACAGGCATCGTGTTCATTGGATGGGTCGTATAAACCTTGAGCATGCATAGCGATCTCCGGAAAACAAATATAAATTCAGCACTTACGCAAAACTGCTATCGCTTGTTCAAACCCGGGGCCATCACAGCCATACCCTGGTAGATCAGGATTGGGTGTCTGTTGGAAACTCGCCGGCAATGTCGCCGACAGTGACTTGCAGGCATGAAGACAGGGTAGTAAACAGTTTTGCGTAAATCCTGAAAAGGACTAAGGGAGAGAATACTGCGGTGCAAAAGATTATTCAACAAGTTTATTTAGGGTCAGTGTCAAATTAAATCAATCAAATTTTCAAATTTATTTAATTGGGGACATAGTAAATACAGGGAAATTTATAGCTGTTTCGACATTCTTTGGAATGTAAACTGAATGGTTTGCGTCTTGCGGGATGATGGTGTTCAGGAATTAACGACAGCTTTGCGGGGGCGGCCACGCTTGATGGGCTCTACCCGTCTTTCTGTCAGTTTGCTCATCTCTATCTTGAAACGGGATGAACCCAGCATCCAGGCTTTGGAAGTTGCCTGGGTAATTTCCATAATCTGCTGGCTGGACAAGCCCTGCTCCATCCCTTCGCGATACGCAGCTTCGCGTTGAAACGGCGTATTGCCTAAAGCCCAATAGGTGCTGTGATCGGTGATCAGCGGATCAATATGCAGACCTATGTGATGACGGTAACTGGACCAGGTGTAATCTAGCAAATCCGCCACCAGCCCAGCCCGCTGGGGGTTGCTTTCAATGTAAATACTGCAGGGTATGAAGTAAGCGGCAGATTCGATCACCGTGGCCCGATAGCGCCCTTGCCACAAGGTGCCACTGCGCTGGTATTTGCGATTGAAATAGGGGACATAGTGCCGCCCCAGCCATTGCATCATCTTGCCCAGACCGGTTTCATCACCTGGTGTCAGCAGCAAATGCAGGTGATCGGGTAATAAGGCATAGGCGTGGATGGCGACATCAAACAGGTTAGCCGCCTGCTTCAGCCAATCGAGAAAGGCTGTGTAATCTTCCGCATCAATAAAAACCATGGCACCAGCGTTTCCACGCTGGATGACATGATGTTGCTGATGCGGGATAACGAGTCGGGCTAATCTGGCCATGGCAGGGCAAGCAAGGTGCAATCCGAAAAAGAGACTGGATTGTGCTTGCCCAAGGCGTGCTTGTCAAAATATATTGCCCTGACGCAGCACAGGGCAATATATTTTGACAAGCACGCCAGACTTCAGCTGGCGATCTGACTGAGGTCAGACCGTACTAAAATCAGGCTGCGATCAACTGTGGTGTTGCTGGACTCTTCAGACGGAACACTTTCAGTGCACGTTTCGCATCTGGTACGGCGACAACTTCCGGTACACCGGTCATCAATTCGGAAATACGGCTTTTCAGGGCCTTGGCTTGCGTAACCAGTTTAAAATGCGCAGCACGCTGCGTCTGTACGATACTCCAGCGCGCTACAGGCGCATGGCCGCTACCGTCCAGCAAGGATCTTTCGCGCAGCCAGTTCTCGAAAGAACGGGTAGTCATGTCGCTTTCTATCCAGATCAAATGATCTGACGTCATCTTCTTGCTATTGTCCGAGGGGCGAACCAGTATTTCGTAAATCATTTTCTGACTCCTGTAAGTGAAACTTTGCTTAATGGAAGTAGTCAGCAAAGATTCTTTAGTCCAAAACGATTCGACCCGCAGTTCAGTTGACACGGAACGTTACAAAAGCCCGGATTTTTTTCATATTTTTTATAAAAAAACAATAAAAAAGCCTGTTTTTGCGTAAAAAACAGGCTTTTCGCCAGTTTTCTTTAACAATCCGTAACAAATAGGAAGTCAACTAACAAGGTGTTTTTTCACTTCGACTTACCAGGCAGATGTCGAAAAAGCACGTCGACAGCATCCCATCCAACTTACTTACCCAACTTACTTACCCAACTTACTTACCCAACTTACTTACCCAACTTACTTATTCAACTTATTCATTCCGCTTACGCATTCAGCTTGACCGGATTTACGTTGACCACATCCTGCCTTCAATAACCAGGGACAGTATCGCTGCCTGTGCTTGCAAGGATTGCATTAATAAAACGTCATCTGGATGCTTGCGCCCAGCAGCCAGTTACGCCCCAGGGCTGCTTCGTAAAACCGCCGGTTTGTATCAGCGACGATCACCGAGCCGACATACGTCTTATCCGATAAATTATTCACACGCAAAAATTCCTTGAAGCGCCAGGCACCAGCATCTTGTCTGGCACCAATACGGAAATTGGCAATGGCATAAGCCGGCGCAGCTGTCTCTTTATTGCTGTCTTCGACATATAACTTGCCGCTACCGAGCATTTCCAATCCCACATTAAAACGCTCATCCTGAGCATGCCATGCAAGTTCGCCATACCAGTTGGTATTTGGCACACCTGGCAAGCGGTTACCTGCCGCAATCGCTCCATAGGCTTGGTCATAGATTGCCCGCAAAGCCGTGCCGGAAAACCGGGCACTGACCCCATTGTGCCAGGACCAGTCCAGCGCCACTTCCACTCCCTGGCGCAAAGTCCTGGCAGCATTCCAGTAGCTGGTCCGCCCGCCGACGGCTGTGTCAACCACCAGTTCATCGGTGCTACGCACCTGGAAAATGGCCGCGTTCAATCTTGCACCACCCGGCAAGACGACTTTTGCACCTGCTTCCATCTGGGTATTTTGTGCCGCCCGCAAATTGAAATTAAATCCACTACCACTGCCTGAATAAAATAATTCATTCAGCGTAGGGCTTTCCATACCACGCGCTGCACTGGCATACAGGTTCAGATCGGGGTTCCATTTATACAATAGTCCGGCAAATTGCGTGGTTTTCGCATAGCTCAGGCTGCCGCTGTCATTGCCATTCGCCAGAAAATAATCATATACCCGGATATCCAGCTGATTGCGTCGCAAGCCAGCACTGAATCGCCATGGTCCAGCCACCCATTCCGTTTGCAGATAGGGGTCAAGGCTGGTGACGATATCTTGTTCATCACGTCGCAAATTACCTTTCACGCCATACTGCGCAAGGATAAAATTTTCAAACCCCTGGCGTTTGTCGCTGGATCTTGCGTAATCCAGTCCCAGTGTCGTGGTCAACACGCCGCCAGCCAATTCAGTGGTAGTAAGCCAGTTAACTTCCGCGCCGTAAAAATGCCGGTCAAAATCAACCACGCCACCCGACTGGCTGGCAGTTGCCTGGAACGCCTTGGAAAACGCCTGGTACTGGCTCACCTGACGGTCACCGTCATACAAGCTGAGCCGCAAGCGACCGCTATCCATCAGTTGCTCATAAGTCAGCCCGAATTGCACATGATTGATACTTTTGCGGGTGTTGTAACGTTCGGCAAATGAGCGCTTTGGGTTCTGCGTGTCAGAACTGTCAATTTCTGCCTGGCGTGGATTATTCAGGAATGTCAGCCATTGCACGCCCAGCGGGTCCTGGGTATCCGCCTGGACCAGCCTGTTTGCCACCAGTGTCAGCTTGCTTTTCTCCCATGGGACCAGCGCTATCTTGGCGAAATTAGCCTCGCGTTTTGCGGCACTGTGCTGTCGATATCCGCTAGTCTGAAAACGCGAACTATCTACCACATAGGCAATGCCTGCACTTTCCCCCTGGGCGTTGACATCAATCTTACCGACACCATCACTGCCACTGAGCAGGTTCAGCTCAACCGAAGCCGGGCCCTCACCAGTTTTGGTCAGCAACTGCATCACTCCACCAGAATGATTTCCATAGATGGCGGCAAGCGGGCCGCGCAAAACCTCGATGCGACTGGCGACATCGAGGTTAAATGTGGCCGCCTGTCCCTGACCGTCAGGCATGGTGGCTGGGATGCCGTCGCTGATCAAACGCATGCCACGGACACCAAAGGCAGAGCGTGCACCAAAACCACGGGAAGATATTTGCAGGTCTTGCGCATAATTCTGCCGGTTCGATACCACCAGGCCAGGCACCGATACCAGCGCCTCAGACAGATTGACGCGCATCTGCGCCTCACCCGTGCGGGTATCGTCAACGACATCAATCGCAGCCGCCAGATCAAAGCTGCTGCGTTCAACACGACTGCCACTGATGACTACGACATCACCCGGCGTATCGGCATATGCTGGCATCAGACCAATCAGACTACACTGTACAAGCAGGCTCAGCCCCAGAAAAACTCTCTTTTTATGCATATCTCTTCTTTGCTTCAAGTATTCAGGCCAAGCGGCACGCAAACAGTAGCCAAATCAGGCTTCATCTGCAGCGTCACTAGCCTTGCGTTGCGCAAGATACTCGTACTTGCTGGGCAAGATATGGTCGACGCAAAGTTGTGCCAGCGTCCAGTTGTCACGTCCCTTCAGCAGTTCTATCATCAATGCATGCTGGGCCACAGAAATCTGCAATTTGTCTGGCACAGCCAATGAGTTGGTGCGGATTGCATAACTCAAATTCATATAATCCTGAATCGAGCGTTCCAGATAGCTGTTGCCACACAGAGAAAATATTTTCGAATGAAATTGATCATTCAATTCATGCACACCACGCAGGTAAGCATTCTTCACATGCACTAAATACGTCTGATGAATCGCATTCAATTCATCAATAAATTCTGGCGGTGCTGGCAGCTTGAACATCAGTACGGCCTGGCGCTGCAAAAACTCGCGTACCTCATAAATCTGGTTCACCTCTTCTTGCGAAAACGAACGTACACGCACGCCTTTGTTGGGTTCACGCGTGACTATCCCGGTGCGCTCCAGCCGATTCAGCGCCTGACGCACGCAATGCCTTGTTGCCCCAAAGCGCTGCATCAAGAGATCTTCCACCAGCCGCTCGCCTGGTTTGACACGCAAAAAAAGTATGTCCTCCTCCAGTTGCATGACCAGTTCGGCTTCGCCGATGGCCTGCACGCTATCAAGGGATGGATCAATAGTGCGGCGTTGTGCTTGAGGCATGGGTAAAACTCGTCAGGATGGAAGTATGGTTGATGGCGATGAAAATCTGCCATTCATCTATTATCGATAATATTAACTAAGTAAAATAAATAGCGATCTGTGGCATTTCTAAATTTTACCTTACAAAACAATCGATTAACTATCCAACATAGGATTCAATCAAAAATGTGAGAGCAATATTATTGACAATATTCCCTTCAACCACAATACTGCCCCAGGCAAACAAGAGTACTGATCCTTATAAAAATCCGTACTCAACACAGTAATCCCGGAGGCCTGGCAGTCACCTTCCGTTGCGCAGTTGTATGTCATTGCGCGCCCAATCACCATCTTCACCATCTGAAAAACGACAAGATCATGAAAAGTATCATTCTTAGTTGCTGCCTTTTGGGTGCGTCTGTCACAGCGCACAGTCAAGCCCCTGCCGTGGCCCTGCAAGTCGACCTGGCCAGGGAAAAAGGTGACATGAAGCCGATATGGGCATGGTTTGGTTATGACGAACCCAATTACACGACAATGAAAGACGGCAAGAAATTACTCAGCGAGATCGCCGCGCTGAGCCCGGTCCCGGTGTATGTACGCGCTCACAATCTGATGACTTCCGGCGATGGCACAGCCGCGCTGAAATGGGGGTCGACCGATATGTACAAAGAAGACAAAGATGGCAAACCCATCTATAACTGGACCATCATCGACAAGATTTTCGATACCTATGTCGAACGAAAAATGAAGCCTTTGGCGCAAATCGGCTTTATGCCGGAAGCACTGTCCGTAGTACCGCAACCCTACCGCCACAATTGGGAGCCTGGTAAAAAATACAAAGACATCATGACAGGATGGGCCCACCCGCCCAAGGACTACGACAAATGGGCAGCACTGATTTATCAATGGGTGAAGCACAGCGTGGACCGCTATGGTCAAGCCGAAGTCGAAAGCTGGTATTGGGAATTATGGAATGAACCAGACGGTGCCTATTTAAAAGCCGCAGACACAGAGCGCGAATATTTCAAGATGTACGATTATGCAGCCGATGCCGTCAAACGCGCCTTGCCAACGGCGCGCATGGGTGGCCCGCACACTGCCAGCTTAGGCAAATTTTTTGATCATTTCCTGAAGCACGCTCTGTACGAAACCAATATGGCAACAGGCAAGACCGGCGCGCCGCTTGATTTTGTCGCCTTTCATGCCAAGGGTTCACCCAGACTGGTCAATGGCGTGGTGCAAATGGGCATCATGGCGCATCTCAGCAAAATTGATCGCGGCTTTTCCATGATTGCTGCTTATCCCGAGTTGAAGAACATACCCATCATCATCGGTGAATCTGACCCCGAAGGCTGTGCTGCTTGCGGCATGCAGACCAATCCAGAAAATGCCTATCGCAATGGCACCCTGTATTCCAGCTACACTGCTGCATCCATTGCCCGTGAATACGAGATTGCCGATCAGCGTGGCGTCAATCTGCTGGGTGCCGTCAACTGGTCGTTTGAATTTGAAGACCAGCCATGGTTTGCCGGCTTTCGCGACCTGGCCACCAATGGCGTCGATAAGCCAGTACTCAATGTATTTCGCATGCTGGGCATGATGTCGGGTCAACGGGTTGAAGTCAGTGGCGATATTGCCTACGACACCGCAGCCGTCATCAAAACCGGTGTACGTGCAGAAAGAACCGACATCAATGCACTTGCCGCCAAAGATAAAAAGGGGGTCAGCATTCTGGTGTGGAATTACCACGACACCGACATCATCGATGCGGGCTCGCCCGTGACACTGACCATCAAGGGCATACCTGCAGACAAACTCACCATGCGTCACTATCGCATTGATGAAACACACAGCAATTCCTATGCAGTCTGGAAAAAGATGGGCTCACCACAAAACCCAAGCACTGCGCAGATTGCAGAACTGGAAAAAGCCGGGCAACTGGCTGAACTCGAAGCTCCTACGTACTTGCAGGTACGTGAGCAGCAAGTGACCCTGCACATGCAGCTACCGCGCCAGGCTGTTTCCTTGGTAAGGTTAGGCTATTAAAAGACATTCCAGCCATTCCGACACTGACAACACCCTATGAAAATCATTACTCTATTCGCCACCCTGTTGCTACTGAACACCTCCTCTGTCCTTGCCGGGGAAGGTGGCGACCTGTATAAACAAAGTTGCGCCCAATGTCACGGTGCCCATCGCGAAGGAGGCTTAGGCCCCAGCCTGCTCAAGCGACCATGGGTCAAGGTCGATGGAAAAAAAGATAGCCTGCAACGCTTCATCAGCGAAGGTTTGCCCAATACCGGCATGCCTGCATGGAAGAATGTCTTGAACCCGAAGCAAATTGCTGCCATCGCTGAATATCTGTTGCTGCCTGAACCAGCGACTCAGGTAGCAAACACAAAGGAGGCACCAGCAGACCCTTATCCCGAACTCAAAAAGTTCCGCCTGCCAGTCGGCTTTTCCATTTCCGTATATAGCGACCAACTTGAAAACGCTCGTGGCATGGCGGTGACTGCATCCGGCATTGTCTTCGTCGGTTCACGTAAAGTCGGAAAAATTTATGCCGTCATCAATAGCGGCAAGGACAATGTGCCGCCCAAAGTGGTCACCGTCGCCAAAGGCCTGGATTCTCCTATCGGGCTGACCTTGCTGAATGGTTCACTGTACGTAGCAGAAATGACGCGTGTCATTCGTTTTGACGACATTGAAAAGACGTATGAAAAATCGCCGCAACTGCATGTAGTCAAAGATGACTTCCCCAAAGACAAATGGCATGGTGAGAAAATAATAAAGGCAGGCCCGGATGGAAAACTGTATATACCGATAGGTGCACCGTGCAATGTCTGCGACAAGGAAGATGCCCCACATTCCAAGATTTATCGTATGAATCCCGATGGCTCAGGCTTTGAAATCTATGCACGCGGCATCAGAAATTCCGTCGGTTTTGCATGGCATCCGATAACCAGGGAAATGTGGTTCACCGACAATGGTCGCGATGAAATGGGCGACAACATGCCTTCTGATAAATTGAACTACGCCCCTAAACCCGGCATGCACTTTGGTTTTCCTTATTGCGCTGGCGGTGTGGTGGAAGATCCGGAGTTCCACAAAAACAGGCGCTGCGAAGAATTTGCAGAGCCCGCAGCCAAGCTGGGGCCGCATGTTGCTTCACTGGGCCTGGCCTACAACGAAGGCACGCAGTTCCCTACGCAATACAAGAATCAGCTATTTATCGCAGAACACGGTTCATGGAACCGCACACAAAAAATCGGTTATCGCGTCGCCCTGATCACCTTACATAACAACAAGGTTGTCAGTGACACCGTGTTCGTCGATGGCTTCTTGCAAGATGAAAAGGTGATCGGCCGCCCCGTCGATATCGCATTCCTGCCGGATGGGTCCATGCTCATCTCGGATGACTTTGGCGGACGCCTCTATCGTGTCAGTTATAGCGAAAAAATCAAGCCATAGCTAGCAGGCTTGCCGCAGGCCAGGCTAACGGCCTATAAAAAAAACGACACCTGGCTCTATGCAGGTGTCGTTTTTTGTTCCCTTGCTTTCCAGGATTTATACAAGCATACGTGCGTAACGTACGAACCATGCTTTTGGTTGACAGCCTGCACTCCCATTAGATCAACAACACTAACAGGCTGAAACTGTCTTTTTTTCGTCAACGGGCTTGTCGTCGACCGCGTTCTTGGCTTACGTAGGCTGACTACGCAAAACAAAGCAAGCAAACCCAAACAGGAATAGGAAAACATCATGAACAAAATCATCACCGCTTTCATCGCCGCCACTGTTGTTATGGGTAGCGCATTTGCACAGACGCCAGCGGCATCTGCAACAGTTGCCAGCACACCAGTAAAAGCAGTAAAGGCCGCGTCGGCAGCCACAGCAGCCAGCGTAGCGAAAGCCGCTCCCGCTGCCAAAGCCAGCGCTGCATCTACCCCTGCCTCTGCCGCCGCAACAACTGAAGCCAAACCAGTGACAGACAAAACGACAAAACATGCAAAAAAAGAAGTCAAGAAAAATGACACCAAAGCTGCATCAGCCTCAGCTAGCGCAGCATCGAAATAAGCTATAAGCCATAAGCAATAGGCAATAAGCGCAGGTATTACCGGCAGCAAAAGCTGCCGGTAAAGAAATCATCAAAACAAAACATTTATATCAGGGAAATAAACATGAACAAGCTCATCACCGCTCTCGTTGCTACCACCGTTATCATGGGTAGCGCATTTGCTCAGACGCCAGCCAGTACAGCGGCAAGTGCGGCAGCAAATAAGCCAGTCAAGGCAGCATCTGCAGCGGCTGCAGCCAGCATCGCAAAATCGGCTCCTGCCGCTGTAGCACTGGCTGCACCGGCAACACCTGAAGCCAAACCAGCGGCGACAGAAAAAACAATGAAACATGAGAAACACGCGAAGCATGAAAAGCACGCGAAAAAAGACATGAAAGCGGACGATGCCAAAGTAGTACCAGCTGCATCAACACCAGCAGCATCGAAGTAATCCGCTGGGAATGGCGGTCTCGTCGAGAGATTGCCGCTTAAAAAAACGACGCCCAATTTTTATTGGGCGTCGTTTTTTATATGCATCCTTGTGCGGATAATACTGCTGCAATGCGCCTTTATCGAAGGAGTCTCATCATTTCGCTGTAACGCGAAAGTAATCGACATCCAGGTTGGAACGTGGTGTAGCAGCTTTTTCCCCAATACTGAAAAGCCCCACCTGTGCGCCCACCCAGCGCCCCTTGCCGACCTTGAAGCTTTGAGCGACTGGTTGGAAATTCACATTGTCTGTGCTGTAAGCGAAACTTGCCATTGCACCGTCGGCCATACTCAGGCGCAGATACATGGAAGCTGGTGCGGATGGCAAGATCACCACAGGTGTTTCCTTGCAGCGGTCGGCAGACGCGGTACAAGTCACATACACAAGTTGCGTCATGCCAGCGGTTTTTTGCAAGCCCAGCCAGGCATATTGCATGGCATTCAAAATCAAGCCAGCCCTGTCGCCATCTGCTGCATTGTTTAACTGGACATGGGTATTGACTACAAATTCTGGTGCCGGCAATTTTTGCGCCAACACCGATGGTGCGCGCCTTATGCTATTGATCATTTCTGGTTCAATTTGCGTGTAAAGACGCAGCATGCCGGGACGTTCACTCAATGAATACCATTGCTCACTAAAGTTAGCATTCCATTCCCATTGAAGGCCCAGCTTGGTTCCATTGAATTCATCGGACGTCGGTGGCACCTTGATTGCCGCACCTGCTACCGGTTTTGCATACGTCAGCACCGGTTGGCCTATGCCAGCTTTCGGGCCATTCTCACCAATGACAGGCCAGTCATCCACCCAACGCATGGGTTGCAGATGCATGACGCGGCCATAGGCTTCCTTGTCCTGGAAATGCAGGAACCAGTCCTTGCCATCCTGCGCCCGCAGCCAGGCACCCTGATGCGGGCCATTGATGGGACTATTGCCCTGATCCATGACAGTACGGACTTCATACGGCCCATTGATGTTGCGCGAGCGGAATACCGCCTGCCAGCCCTGTTCAACCCCACCTGCCGGCGCAAATACATAGTAATAGCCGTTAGCCTTGTAAAATTTCGGGCCTTCCAGCGTACGGTAGTCTGGTATTTTATTGCCATCGATAATAATCTGGCCAGCACTGTCCAGCAGATGGCTGGCATCCGGGGCCATGGCACGCAAGGTCAGGAGATTGTTGATCCCGGCCCGGCTTTTGGCCCAGCCATGCAAAAGGTAAGCCTTGCCATCGTCGTCCCACAGCGGTGTGGGATCGATGATGCCTTTACCCGGCAGCAAGAGCTTGGGTGTACTCCATGGCCCGGAAAAACTTTTTGCCGTGATGACAAAAATACCCAGGTCGGGGTCGGGGTAAAATATCCAGAATTGATTGTCGTGATAACGCAGGCATGGCGCCCAGACACCTTCGCCATGGCGTGGCACTACAAAACGTTCTGCAGGAACCAATTGCGGCAGTGCATGGCCCACCAGTTCCCAGTTCACCAAATCCTTGGATTGAAGCAAAGGCAAACCCGGTGAGCTGTTAAAGCTCGACGATGTCATGTAATACGTGTCACCAACCCGTATCGCATCCGGATCAGAATAATCGGCATGCAGCACCGGGTTTTTATAGCGCCCATCACCCAGGTCAGCCACCCACGGTTCTTTGGTCGCCTCGCCTTGCGTAGTCGGGGTGTGCTGACAGGCAGCCATGCTGAGCCCGAGAAGGATGGTTGACGTGATGCGGTGCATAGTGGAAAACGTGTAAGTGGGCATGCTGGTAACGATCATTTTAATATTCGCGCGAAGAGCTGCGCAGGCAACTCTTCGACTTGTTAAGTGCGGAAAATGCTCAAAGCAAAAATCAGAATGCGTATTCTGCCTTGACAGTATAAGCACGACCTATAGGTTTGGCGACATTTTGCGCAAACACCACACGTGAACTCAATCGCTGATTCGACAGAGGCGGGTCAACATTCAACAGATTGTTGATGCCAAAGTTCAACCTGAATTTATCCGAAAATCTATAGTTGGCGCTCAGGTTATAGATGATGTAGGAATCGATCACGTTGTAATACGGCTGCCCGATTTTTTGCGTCGGCAGTGCATTGGTGTCCTCATAGCTGGCGGTATACGATTGAGACAACTGCGTTGCGAATTTCCCCATACCCCAGGACAGACGCAAATTATGACGCCAGCGGTAGATATAGGTATTGGCCGAGGTAGAACCAGTCGCCAAGGCGCCTGGCCGGCCTACACTATCCACCCAGGCACCGCCGACATCGTTTTGCCCTTCATACTTGTTGACGTAAGTGCCATCCATGCTTACCCCGAACTTACCCCATCTGGCAGTTGGGAAAAGATAGCGCAAATTGACATCCACACCACGGGTGTGTACTCCACCCATGTTCAGACGCGTCACCACGATGTAGTTCAGCGTGCCATCAGGGTTGCGCACAAACAGACTGGCATATTTGTTCACGTCAGAAAAAATCGTTTCTTCCGTAATCTGGGCGATGGTTCCCTTCATGCGGATATCCCAGATGTCAAAAGACAGCATCAT
Organism: Undibacterium sp. Ji50W; assembly: GCF_049340445.1. Lineage (NCBI taxonomy): Bacteria > Pseudomonadati > Pseudomonadota > Betaproteobacteria > Burkholderiales > Oxalobacteraceae > Undibacterium > Undibacterium sp. Ji50W. The sequence goes on from NZ_JBMPOX010000003.1 coordinate 80,103, forward strand.
GTTCTGCACAGGTTCAAGCACGATACCAGCCGTCAGTGTGCGTGATTTTTCTGGCTGCAGATCAGGATTTGCACCCGTCAGTATGGTCTGCTGGGTATTACATACGCGTGCCGGGTCAAGATTCAAACTGGCATATTTAGGGTCGGTAGTCAGCGTTCCGGTATTTGGCTGTGACGGGGTGGCGCTTGGGCAAAGCAAAGGGTCATCCCAGCGATTGGTAGATGCCGTCTTGGTGCGCGGTGTGCCATACAGTTCAGGCAAGGTCGGTGCGCGGAAGCCGGTGCTGGCGGTACCACGCAGCATGACAGACTTGTGCGGTTCCCAACGTATGCTCGCCTTGGGGTTCACGGTAGAGCCAAAATCACTGAAACGATCAGCACGGGCAGCAAAGGTCAGGTCAAGCTGTTTGGTCAGCGGTGCATCCAGTTCCACATACAGACCCGCAATAGTACGGGCACCACTTGGATTGGCGCCGGGCGTACCAGATACCTTGTAGACTACATCATTGGTTAGAAGACTCGTGGAATCTGTATAGGTTTCCCGGTGTAGGTCGCCACCCACTGCCACCGACAGTGAACCGCCGGCCAGCTCTGTCAATGCGCGTGACAGGTTAACATCAGGGCCGAAGTACTTCACGCTGGCGGTGCGATAGGTAGTGTCATCCACCTTGATACTGTTGAGATAGGCCTGACCAGTGGCGTCCTGCGCACCGAATGGATTGAGGATGCCATTTGCCACACCGTCATACAGTTTCGGGGTGGTGACAAAGCCACTCTTCCAGCCTACGCGCCGTTTGCTCATCGCGGCATTGAAGCCTATACGATAATCCCACCCCATGAATTCGCCTTCATCAGCGATGACGAAACGATTGGTGTTTTGACGGTCATCTGTAGCGGCAGGGCCGAGTTCATCCATGCTCCAGGTCAATGCCAAATCCTGCCCGGTTACCCCGGCGACCGCCGGCACACCGCCACTGCCACCCGGATACCATTTACTGCTCTTGGTAATAAACAGCGGCTTGCGTACACCGGGGTTGAACTTATCGTAATCCGTCTGTGCACCAAACACCTGCGGCGGGTTGAGTGCATCAATATAGGATTCACTGGCAAGCACTTCAACCGTCAGCAATTTGTTGTCACCGTGGCGCAAAGACCCTTTGGTAAATAAGGTAGTCTGCCTGTTCTCTGGCAACAATTGTGGGTAAAGAGTCGGGTCAAGAATACAGGTCTTGATGCCAGAACCAGAAGTCTTGATCGAAGGAAGACTATATTGCGCGCCATATGTGCTGGAGCAACCGGTAGCCCAATACGGGTTTCCGGTAGTGCTGGTCGCCTTGCCATTGGTGTACACCGTAAAGTTGGCAGGGGCAGAGGAAGACCCAGCGGTATTGGTGCTGAATACACTTCCACCCAAGCGGGCGATGGCATCTGGATCTGTGATGTTAGGCCTGTCCTTTTGCAGCAGGGACGAGCGCATCTGTGTATCAAATACTGCATACACGTTCCAACCATCCTTATTCAAATCCCCCTTGCCACCGGCGATGGAAAAGCGACGTTGATCACCACCGCCCGCACGCTCTGGTGCGACAACACTGGCAGTCAATTTGATTTCGTTCATCGTACGCCGGGTGATGAAATTGACGACCCCGGCAATCGCGTCGGTACCATAAATTGACGATGCGCCATCACGCAAGACTTCAACGCGCTCAATCGCACTCATAGGTACGACGTCGACGTTAATCGAACTGTCACCAATGGCTTCATTCGGCAAGCGCCGCCCGTTCAGCAAGACCAGGGTGCGGTTGGTGTTCAGGCCACGCATATTAATCATGGTGCCGCCACCACCACCGCCAACGGGTTCATTGGTGGCACCCATGACGAAGGATGTGGCCACTTCGGACATGGTCGTTAAACCCTGTGCTTCCAGTTCTTCTGCCTTGTAGGTGGTGAGCGGCAAGGCGTTTTCTGTGGCTAGCCGTTTTATCGACGAACCGGTTATTTCTATCTTGGCTACCGGCTGTGGGGTGGGGGTCGCCGGGGCTTGCTGCACCTGTTGAGCCTGGGCCTGGCTCATCAAGCTCAGCACGGCCAGGGTGACCGTGCTGAGTACTAACTGTGGGGCTGTGGCGCGCCTGATTTTGTTCATTGTCTATCTCCTTGTTTTATCATTTTTTATGTGTATTACTGTTTTGCAACCTTATTTACAGCCTTATTTACGATCTTATTTACGACCTTATTTACAGCCTTACTTGCTATCCGATGGCGATGGGTTCCAGCCTTTGCCGTTATCGAAACTTGCGAAAACCAGGCGGCGGCTGGCGAAGCGTGCCGCCACCTGTTGTTCAGTTAATGTGTGCCCCGGCAAGCGCTGCGATACATCCAGTGGCTTGCCGTGGATATCCATGCTGCCGTACTCACCCCAGCCAGCACCGGGCTGCGCCTGGGCGGATTCCGGGCGTGGCATCAGCCAGCCCACGGGTGCGATATGTTTGTCCATCATGCAGTGGATGAAACTGACGCTGTCCCAGGTACTTGGTGGCCCCTGACGGGCAAGATACGCCGTGCCGGGCAAGACATCGTTCTGCCCGGGGCCATTGCCATGCGTCAGGCGGCTGTTCAGAAAAACAAAGCCGGCTTCATTGGCAGCAACCGTGCGGGCCTGCACCACATAACCGCCACCCTTGCCGGGATTGGCACTGTCACCGACCGAGCGGATTTCACTTTCTTCAAACAAGGCAGCCCTGTTGGCACCCCAGATAAAATCCACATTGCCGGCAATCAGCGAGCGGTAAAACCACGAGTAACCCTTCACCTGTATGGTGTCTTGCTCGCTGAAAAAACTGGCATGCTGCACCACCAGGCGGCCACGATCACTGCTGAACACCAGTGTTTCTGCCTGCGCGCCGACACTTTTGGCACGCACTGCGGTGTTGATGAGGGTGAGCGTATCCAGCGTCAGCAGGTCAGCATCTTCAATCAGGAACACTGACCGGCCACCGGTGATGGATGGCGTCATTGGCCCCTGGCTGACACCTGTTCCCGGATTATTGCCATCGTCGTTGTAGGCTTGCAAAATGACACCGTCGCGGCTTTCACCGCGCAGGGTGATATTGTCTTTTCCACGCAAGTAAAGTAACTGGTCATAGCGGCCATTGGCAATGTGTATGGATACCGGTTCTGACCGCGACAAATAGTGCATTGCATGATTCAAGGCCCCCTGTACCGTGCGGAAATCAGCCGTGCCATCAGCGTCAACGGTCAGACTGGTGCCAGACGGTGCCTGCTTGCGCGTGCTGAAACCCCAAGCGGCAGATTGCCCCAGGCCGGTAAATGCTTGCCCCGCCAGGCTGGCGTTGACGAAAACCCCGGCGTCAATGGCGATGTAATACGCAGTGCCATAGGCCAGGCGCGCATTGTGCGCCTGGATAGTCACCGTCTTGCCATCTATCCTGATAGGCCTGAAGCGCACCACACGTTTGAATTCCTGCCCTTCGTAACCAATCTCATCGATGTCGTCACCGACGCGAATGACATCGACCAGGGCATTGTCTGCTGTACGATAAATTCGCACCGATCCACTTTGCCCCAAGGTAGGTACCTGATCAAATTCCATCTGCAAAGGGGTATCCACTGGCACGTCTTCAGCATGCGCTGCTGGTTTGACTTTGCCTTGCAGCACATACTGCTGCGATGATGTTGTGAAAGCCGGATCAACCCGCACCGCGATATAGGTGGCCACGTTGGCATCCGCCTGGCTGCTGACAACGATGGTCGCCAGGCCAGGGTGTTTTGCTGTGAATACCAGCTTCCCGTCTTCCACAACAACGCCCACAATACTGGCATCACTGGAGACTGCACTCAGAGGCAGTGTGAGCTTGTCCTTGCCTGAGAACGCAAGCACTGGGTAAGGCTGAGGCACCTCACCTAGCTGCAAGCTAACGCGATCCATCATACGTGCCAAGGCAAGGCGCACTGGCTTGCTGGCAGCTGCACCTGTACCGGCACCTGTACCTATACGCACATCATCAAACTCGACACTCTGGCCTTTGGCCAGCAAGCCTATCCGGCCTTCAAACTGCGAAGAGTCCGTGGCGCTGACCAGCATTTCGCCATTCAGGTACAGCACCAGCGCGTCACCGGCAACTTCCAGCCGGATCGTGTAAAAACTGCCATTGGGGCCCGCATCTTTTCCAGACTGTTTCAAGCGTAGCAGCTTGCCATTCTGCATTTTGACCAGGTCAACGGCGAGCCTTTGCTTGTCACGATTGACACTGACACTGGCACCCAGCCAATTGTTATCATCCTGATAGCGGGCGATCAGGTAGCCCTGCCCACCTGCCGTAGTGGCGCTTGCAACTGGACGCATGCGTGCCTCTACGAAGTAAGCACCGTTTACCTGTGCTGCCGGGTCGGATACCAGCAAGGGGCCGCCCTGGCCGTTCAGTACCAGCACATGATTGTTCGATCCCTCCTGGCTGCGTATTATCAGGTTAGATGCGGTCACGTCAGAAGCGGCCACCTCAGATGCGCCAGTGCCCTTGCTTAACCAGCGCCCTGCACCATTTTCAAAATCGTCGCACCAGCTTGCATTGCCAGGGCAGGTACCGGCGCATGCGGGCAATGACAATATGGCCGCCAGCAAAGCAAGCAGTAAATGTCTTGTGTTCATTGATATGTGTTGTGAGATTTTCTGAAAGAAGCCTCAGCCAGTAGCAGTCATTAAACTGGCGACTGAGGCTCTTGCATCATGATTGTGGAAACGGCACGAAGCGTTCTGTGCAATTGACCGCCTGCGCTCCCGCTGCATTCAGTTGCCCCGTCAATTTGGCGAATTCAAGCTTGACCACCGGGTTGCCATCCACCACCACATCCTTCAATCCCAGTTGCAGTGGACGTTGCTCGTCATACCCTTGCAAGATCACTTGCCCCGGGGTCAGGCTGTGCACGCGCTCCATGCGGATATCGGTATAGGAAGGAATCAAATCGCCCGATGGACCTGGTTCATATTGCGTATTGATGTACAGCGGCCAGCGTATGTCGCGCAGACAGACATCGCGATACACGATGCCAGAGACGATGCCGCCGCGCCTGTCATTACTCTTTATGCGCAAGCCAGACGTGGTTCCATCCATCACCAGGTCTTCGACCAGCACGTTGCGTACACCACCATTGGTTTCACTGCCTATGGACATCCCATGGCCGCTATAGAAGTGGTTATGCAGGACGGAAATGTTTTCGCTAGGCCCGCTGCTGCCGGCTTTGATGGCGACATTGTCGTCACCCGTGCGGATGTGGCTATACGCAATCGTCACATTGCGCGATGCACCCGGATCTATGCCATCGGTATTGCGTGCATCATGCGGGGTATCGATGCGGATACCCCAGGCCGTAAAGCCATCGACACGATTCATCGCCACATGGAAATTCGGTGAATTACGCAAGGTGATACGGTACATGGTGAAATCCTGCACCTTGTCCAACTGGATTAGGCGCGGCACATTCTGGCGCTGCTTTTCTTTCTGCGCCCGGCGTGCAATTTGCCACCACGTCTCACTCTTGCCCTCAATCAGTTGTCCACCCTGGCCATCGATGACACCCTCGCCCATGATACCAGCGCCCCGTACACCTTCGACAGTGATAAATGGCAGGCAACCTTTGCCCGCAGCATCGTTGATACCACAGGTTTTTGTACCACGATCAAACAGCAAAGGATTGGTGCTGGCATACAAAGTTGTGCCAGCATCGACCGCCAGCGTTACGCCAGAACGCAGCTTCAACGGGCCAGAAGTGAACGACGTATTGCCATTGCCGGGTGCCAAATGCACCGCCTGGCCTGGCGTACATTTGTCCATCGCGGCCTGAATGCGCGGCGCATCGTTACGATTGGGTGTCGCTGGTTCTGCCTGCAACACTGCGCAGGTTGGTGGCATCACGGGTTCATGCACGTCGCGTGTGTCTTGCGCCTGGGCCACATTGGCCCATAAAGCAAGTGCGATTAGGCCAAGCAAACCCTGCACGTTCAGGCCAGGTTGATGAATTCGAACGGAAGTAAAACGGTACATTGCCAGTCTCCAGTTATCACTAACGCACATGCCTGCGGCATGACGTTTAACTGGAGCACCTCGCGTACTCCCTGCCGTTAAAACGAGGACCACTGCTAAGCGATGGCCGAGGTTGCACGGTTGACTATATTTTATAGTATTGCAAATTGCTTTTGCATGATCAGCACCAAGTCTGATTCAAGTTCAAAAAGCTTATCAGATGAAAATGAAACAGCCCATTGCTTTGGTCACAGCTAGGAAGAATCGTTATTCGATTTGGTGGTTTTCACAATTCCTGAATACCACAAAGTTGCAGATTTGTAGCAAAGCAAGGTAGGCTCAGGCTTGATTCAATTCCCGCATACTGTCAATCGCTTCAGCCGACAGCCAGATCAGCGTGTTCAGATAACTGTCTATGCGATCCACCAATTCTTTCCTGGGGCCATCTTTCCACTCGCTGGAACTATAAAAATCATTCTGCTCCCGCTCCAGTGCCTCACGGCTTTCATAGGAGCGTATCAAGAAATAGCTGGCCTCTTCATGGTTTGTATGCCCGTAAGCAACAACATCCATGTGCCAGCTCTTCAGCATGGGTACTGCCAGACTATGTACCGCCTGATGGAAGGCCTCGGCCGTACCTGGTTTCAGGCGATAAGTCCGTATTTCAATTAATCGTTTCATGATGATCACCGATGTTTTATGGACACACGCAGTCCGCTTGCTTGCCAATGTCAGACAGTCAAGACAGTTCCATAGAGTCTCAGACAGTCGCGTCTTCCTATAGTTCGAGTTCAGTATGTCCATTCAGCAAAAACCCGCCATCATTTTAAAACGTGCCTTTTGTCGGTTTTTGCAGCACAATCCACAATTACCTATTTGACCATATAGTAAACTTATCCTGGGTTAATATATGGCGCACGTCTTTTCTACCCCCTGCTATCGCAACACTATCATCCATTGAAACCATGAAAAATCTGAGTCTTGCATCCCTGCTTTTCCTCGTTGCAACATTAAGCTGCGCGCAAACACCACAGGAACGCAAAGCGTTTCATTACTCCACCATAGACGCATTGCTGGCGGGTGCCTATGAAGGTGAACTGACAGTCGATGAGCTCAAACTCAAGGGTGATTTTGGTATTGGCACCTTCAACCGGGTGGATGGGGAGATGATCGTCCTCGACGGTGAGGTGTTCCAGTTCAAAGCCGATGGCACCGTGGTAAAAGCCAGCGGCACGCAATTGACACCCTTCGCTGTGGTCACCAGATTCAACACCGACTATCGCTATGAGGTCAGTAAAGAAACCAGCATGAAAGAACTGGAAGACATGCTGGATCAGCGCCTGGAAAATAAAAATCTTTTCTATGCGATCCGGGTAGAGGGTGATTTTAAACAGTTGACCACACGCGCCATTGCGCCACAGGACAAGCCCTACAAACCACTGGCCGAAGTCACCAAGACACAGACCCTGTTCAACTTCACCAATACTAATGGCGTACTGGTAGCCTTTCGCAGCCCCGGTTTTTCCAAGGGCTTTAATGTACCCGGTTATCACTGGCACTATCTTTCCAACGACCACAAAGCTGGCGGCCACGTACTGGCCCTCAACCTCAGCCAGGGTGTGATCAAGGTAGGTGCCGTATCTGATATTGAAATCAAACTGCCGGCTAACAAACTATTTGCCACAAGCAATCAAACTGTTGATCGTGCGAAAGAATTGAAGGCGGTTGAGGGCTTGCGTAAGGATTAAAAACTGGCACAACCTGCAATACAGCCAGCCCAGGAGTTCTGACCTGCTGTCACACCTTCTTTAACGGAAAAGTGAGGGAAATTATCATGCAAGTTGAAGCCATTCTGGCCTTTGGTGGTCATAGCGAACAAGCACTCAAATTTTATACCGAAGCACTCGGTGCCGAACTGATCGTCATGATACGCTGGAAAGACAGCCCAGACCCGGTTCTACGCACTGTCTCTTCTGATCCAGAAAAAATCATGCATGCTTCATTTCGCATCGGCGAAACCACACTGATGTTAACGGACGGTATCGACACCTTGAGTCAACCGGATTTCAAGGGCATAACACTTAATCTTGGGGCCAAAGACGATGATGAGGCCAAACACCTGTTTGCTGCACTCAGCAATGGTGGACAGGTGCAAATGCCACTGGCAAAAACTTTCTGGTCATCATTGTCCGGCATGGTAGTCGATCGCTTTGGTTTGTCATGGATGGTGAATGTGTCACAAGCATAGGCAGGCGCAGTCACAAGTACTGCCTGAAACCTGCAAAACATGTATCGGTGACAGGTAAGACATCCAAAACTCCAAAACTCCACTACACAGATAAGTGAACAGTAAGTAGATTATGGATAGGTAACGTCAATCTGTTGTTGCCAAGCCCCCCCATTGAAGATGGGTTTGTAAAAGTAAAATGCCTTGGCAAGGATTGCGAAATATCTGCTTTAACATTGCGGAATGAAACTACGCCCGCACAAATTTACCGCTTCATCTTCTGACATGGATAGTGCGCACTCTCCTACGCTGGTCCTACTCCCTCCCAAAAGTATTGCACCTATCATGGCCTTACTGATTGCAAACGATCAGTGAAATGCAGCCGCGGCATTCAGCGGAAAACTTTAAGGAGTTAAGTATGCCCTCTCAAGCAAACAACAACCAATCTCAGAAATCAGGTAATTCACAAGGCGGCACGCATGAGCAACATGTGAAAGCCGGTCAACAAAGCCACAAAAATGACACCCAGGGCTCGAACCAGAGTTCCAAATCTACCGGCGGCAATAACAGCGCTGGCAACTCGCAACGTAACGATTCCAAATCCAGTTCGGATTCCAAGAATCGTTAACTCTTTTTGCCATTCAATCTGAATGGCTGCGACTGCGCAATCAGTGTTTAATTGCTACAGTCGCTGAATGAAAGGACAGGCTTGGAAATTTGAAACTGATTCATACCCGCGTGGTCTGCATCATGATGCTTCACTATTTCCAAGCCTGTTAGCGTCGCCATGTATTTGTCCGCATGTATTTATCCCCATGTATTTATCTCCATTGAGGGGTACTGTCAGTTTTTGCTGCATCTTTTCTATGTCACGCACCCCTTGACAACGATGCTCTTTGCCTGCCGTGATTAGCCACTCTCCTACCACAGAACGTCAAAAAGTCCGATACAGCACGGCACAATAGTGCTTTACTCTGACACTCAATCTAAGAAATCAGATTGAGACATGACAAGCATGAAACCAGCACACAGACATCACCGCGATAGCGGTAGATGGCTTCCAGCAGCATATCAAGTTCGATATCTTCGACTTTTAATGCGTTCATCAGATACCTGCTTTATTCCGTCAGCCAGACACGCATCAATGACAGTAACTGCGCACTATCCACCGGCTTGGTAATATAATCGGACGCCCCCGCCGCAAAGCATTTGTCCCGGTCTCCTTTCATGGCCTTGGCAGTCAGGGTGATGATAGGCATGCTTTTGAACTTGGGTATTTTCCTGATGGCGCGCATGGTGTCGTAGCCATCCATTTCCGGCATCATGATATCCATCAAGACTATTTCGATATCGGAGTCCTGTTCCAGCAACTCTATGCCATCCCTGCCATTTTCCGCAAAGACGACCCGCATGTCCTGCCTTTCCAATACTGTCGTCAGGGCAAAGATGTTACGTAAATCATCGTCAACGACAAGCACTTTACGTCCTGCCAGGCTGCGATCGGATGCATGCATGTCTTCCAGCATGCGTCTTTGCAACTCGGGTAAATCGGCTGGCGACCGATGGAGGAAAAGTGCCGTCTTATCAAGCAGGCGCTCTGGAGAACGGGCATCTTTAACCACAATGGTTTTCGCGACCTTGCGTATCTTTGTGACTTCCTTGCGTGACAATTCCTTGGCTGTATAGATAATCACCGGCAAATCTCTGAGTTTTTTATCCTTGCTGATGATGTCCAGTAACTCAAAACCGTCAATATCAGGCAAAGTCAGATCCAATACCATGCAATCAAAATGCGTGCTTTTTAGTGCGTCCAGCGCTTTCTGGCCACTCTCTACAGCAGTGATCTGCACATCATGCTCCCCTATCAACTCTACAATATGGGCACGTTGCAATTCTTCATCTTCCACTACCAGCAAACTGCGCTTACCGCGAATCAGAAATTGTTGAATGCGGTTGAACTCTTCTTCCAGTCTCTCGCGCCTGATCGGTTTGGTAAGATAAGAAATGGCACCATGTAGCAGACCACGCTCGCGCTCATTTGCGTTGGACATGATATGCACGGGGATATGCCGGGTGCCGGGGTCGCGTTTCAGACGGTCGAGCACGGTAAAACCATCGCAGTCCGGCAAATCCATATCGAGCAAAATCGCAGTCGGACTGTAATCGCGTGCCAGCGTCAACGCCGCATCGCCACGTTGGCTGACTATACCCTTGAAGCCTTTCTCTCTGGCGAAAGCGAGTAAAATCGCAGAAAACCTGGCATCATCCTCAACGATCAATAGCGCTGGGTCCCCGCTGGCAATCATATTCCTGTCATCGAATGCAGCCTCACCGTCAGCATAGTTCAGGCTCATCGTCGCTGCTTCGCTAGTGACAGGATGCACCGAGCCGTCAGCAGAACTCGCGGGTGTTTCTAACACCCTGGTCAGTGTGGGAGGCGTTGAGATCGTGCTTTGGTGTGGCATCGGACTAATCAGCCCCCCACCGCTGTATGGCAAGAACAGGGTAAATGTGCTACCTCGCCCGACTATACTGGTAACGCGGATTTCCCCTCCCAATAAACGCGCAAGTTCGCGACTAATGGAAAGCCCCAGTCCTGTACCACCGTATTTACGTGCCGTACTACCGTCTGCCTGCTGGAACGCCTCAAAAATCAATTGCAATTTGTCACTGGCGATACCAACACCCGTGTCAGCTACCGAGAATGCCAGCACGGCATCTGCATGGCTTAACTGGGGCAGATCCGGTGTCCAGCCTGACTGCACGACACCAATGCTGAGCCGCACTTCACCGCGAGAAGTAAATTTGAAGGCATTGGATAACAGGTTTTTTAAAATCTGCTGCAAGCGTGTGGTATCGGTTTTAATAGCAGCTGGCAAACCTTGATCCAGAGTAATCGAAAAATTGATATTCTTGGCTTCTGCCATGTGACGGAAAGTGCGCTCGACATAAGAGGCCAGTATGGACAGGCGCGATTCGCTGAGTTCCAGTGTGACGGTACCGGATTCTATCTTCGACAAATCCAGAATATCGTTGATCAGCGTCAGTAAATCACTACCAGAACCAAAGATGGTCCTGGCGAATTCCACTTGGTTTCCAGATAGATTACCCTGCGGATTATCACTTAATTGCTGGGCCAGGATCAACAAACTGTTCAGTGGCGTACGCAACTCATGTGACATATTGGCCAGGAATTCGGATTTGTATTTGGATGACAAAGCCAACTGAGTCGCTTTTTCTTCCAGTGCCAGTTTGGCTTGCTCCACCTCCCGGTTTTTACGTTCCACCTCAATGTTCTGATCGGACAGCAGACTGGCTTTTTCTGCCAGCTCCTGATTAGTCTGTTGCAACTTTTGCGCCAATGACTGGGACTGTGTCAGCAGACTCTCAGTACGGCTATTAGCTTCGATGGTATGCAACACGACGCCAATAGATTCCATCAACTGATCGAGAAAACCCATATGTGTCTGCGTGAATTTATCGAGCGAAGCAATCTCGATCACCGCTTTGACCTGCTGCTCAAACAAAATAGGTAAGACCACAATATTGGTAGGTGGTGCAGAGCCAAGGCCGGAAGACACCTTGATATAGTCGCGCGGCACATTCGTTAGCCAGACCCTGCTTTTCTCCAGTGCACACTGTCCTACCAGGCCTTCGCCCGGCAGGAACGAAGTCGGTAATTTACTACTGGAACGGTAACCATAACTGGCGATCATTTCCAACAAGGAGGCGTCGTTATTGGAGTCCATCATGTAGAACACCCCATGGTGGGCAGAAACCAGCGGAGCCAGTTCAGACAGGATCAGCTTGGTGACCGTACTCAGATCACGCTGGCCTTGCAGCAAACGGGTAAAGCGTGCCAGATTAGTCTTGAGCCAATCCTGTTCAGCATTCTTCTGTGTCGTTTCTTTGAGGTTACGGATCATTTCATTAATATTGTCTTTCAAGTCGGACACTTCACCACGCGCCTTGACCTGAATAGAGCGTGACAAGTCACCCCGCGTCACTGCGGTTGCCACTTCCGCGATGGCACGAACCTGTGTACTCAGGTTGGCAGCAAGCTGGTTGACGTTTTCAGTCAAGTCTTTCCAGGTGCCAGATGCGCCGGGCACACTGGCCTGGCCACCGAGCTTACCTTCGACACCGACCTCACGCGCAACCGTAGTCACCTGATCCGCGAACACGGCCAGCGTGTCCGTCATTTCATTGATGGTATTGGCCAGCGAGGCAATTTCACCCTGTGCGGCGACAGTCAGTTTCTTTTTAAGGTCACCATTCGCCACGGCTGTCACCACACCCGCAATGCCGCGGACCTGTGCTGTGAGATTCGCCGCCATGAAATTGACGTTTTCTGTCAAGTCTTTCCAGGTGCCACCAACGCCCTTCACTTGCGCTTGCCCGCCGAGCTTGCCTTCTGTGCCCACTTCGCGTGCTACCCGTGTCACTTCTGAAGCGAAGGAACTCAACTGATCCACCATGACGTTGATGGTGTCTTTTAATTCAAGAATTTCACCTTTTACGTCCACCGTAATTTTCTTGGATAAGTCACCATTCGCCACCGCAGTCGTCACGTCGGCAATATTACGTACCTGGCCAGTCAGGTTGGACGCCATGAAGTTGACATTATCCGTCAAATCCTTCCAGGTGCCGGAAGCGCCGGGCACATTCGCCTGGCCCCCCAGACGTCCCTCAGTACCCACCTCACGCGCCACCCGTGTGACTTCAGAGGCAAAGGAATTGAGCTGATCGACCATAGTATTGATGGTGTCTTTCAGTTGCAAAATCTCGCCACGCACGTCCACGGTAATTTTCTTGGATAAGTCACCATTCGCCACCGCTGTCGTCACGTCGGCAATATTGCGCACCTGTGAAGTCAGATTACCTGCCATGGAGTTCACCGAATCTGTCAAGTCCTTCCAGGTACCAGCAACGCCGGGCACATTCGCCTGCCCACCCAGCTTGCCTTCTGTACCAACTTCACGCGCCACACGGGTCACTTCAGACGCAAAAGAACTGAGCTGATCCACCATGACGTTGATGGTGTTTTTCAACTGGAGAATTTCACCCTTGACGTCGGCCGTGATTTTCTTCGACAAATCACCATTCGCTACCGCCGTCGTCACTTCGGCAATGTTACGCACCTGACCAGTCAGATTGGACGCCATGAAGTTGACGTTGTCCGTCAGATCCTTCCAGGTGCCGCCGACCCCTTTCACAAATGCCTGTCCACCCAGCTTGCCTTCCGTACCAACTTCACGCGCCACGCGGGTCACTTCAGACGCAAACGAACTAAGCTGATCCACCATGACGTTAATGGTGTTTTTCAGTTCCAGAATTTCGCCTTTGACGTCGACCGTAATTTTTTTCGACAAATCACCTTTCGCCACCGCCGTCGTCACATCGGCGATATTACGCACCTGACCCGTCAAATTGGATGCCATGAAGTTGACATTATCCGTCAAATCCTTCCAGGTACCCGCGACCCCAGGCACATTCGCCTGGCCACCCAAGACACCTTCCGTACCCACCTCACGCGCCACACGCGTTACTTCAGATGCAAAAGAGCTGAGCTGATCCACCATGACGTTGATGGTGTTTTTCAGTTCCAGAATTTCACCTTTGGCATCCGCAGTAATTTTCTTGGACAAGTCACCATTCGCCACCGCAGTCGTCACGTCGGCAATATTCCTCACCTGCCCCGTCAGGTTACCTGCCATGGAATTGACCGAATCGGTCAGATCTTTCCAGGTACCCGCCACCCCAGGCACATTCGCCTGTCCGCCCAATTCACCCTCGGTGCCCACTTCGCGGGCCACCCTGGTCACTTCAGACGCAAAAGAACTGAGCTGATCCACCATGACGTTGATGGTGTTTTTCAACTCCAGAATTTCGCCTTTGGCATCCGCAGTAATTTTCTTGGACAAGTCGCCATTCGCCACCGCTGTCGTCACGTCGGCAATATTCCTTACCTGCCCTGTCAGATTACCTGCCATGGAATTGACCGAATCGGTCAGATCTTTCCAGGTACCCGCTACGCCGGGCACGTTTGCCTGTCCACCGAGTTTTCCCTCAGTACCCACTTCGCGTGCCACACGGGTTACTTCAGATGCAAACGAATTCAATTGATCCACCATCACGTTGATAGTGTTTTTCAGTTCAAGAATTTCCCCTTTCACGTCCACCGTGATTTTCTTCGATAAGTCCCCGTTGGCCACCGCTGTTGTCACTTCCGCGATATTACGTACCTGGCCTGTCAGGTTACCCGCCATGGAATTAACAGAGTCAGTCAAATCTTTCCATGTACCGCCTACACCCTTGACCTGCGCCTGTCCACCGAGTTTGCCTTCGGTACCAACCTCCCTTGCCACCCGCGTCACTTCAGACGCAAACGAGCTGAGCTGATCCACCATGACGTTAATGGTATCTTTTAATTGCAAAATCTCACCCTTGGCATCCGCCGCGATTTTCTTGGATAAGTCTCCATTCGCCACCGCTGTTGTCACTTCGGCGATATTGCGTACCTGCCCCGTCAGGTTGGATGCCATGAAATTGACGTTATCGGTCAGGTCCTTCCAGGTACCGCCTACGCCTGGTACATATGCCTGGCCACCTAGCTTGCCTTCGGTACCCACCTCGCGTGCCACTCGCGTGACCTCAGATGCAAAAGACCGCAACTGATCGACCATGGTGTTGATAGTATCTTTCAGTTGCAGGATCTCACCGCGCACGTCAACCGTGATCTTCTTGGATAAGTCACCGTTTGCCACGGCAGTGGTCACTTCGGCGATATTGCGCACCTGTGAAGTCAAATTACCCGCCATGGAATTGACCGAGTCAGTCAAGTCTTTCCAGATACCTGCCACGCTAGGGACATTCGCCTGACCACCAAGCTTACCTTCAGTGCCGACCTCACGCGCCACGCGGGTCACTTCTGACGCAAAAGAACTGAGCTGACTGACCATCGTGTTAGCCGTAGTTGCGGCGCTGAGGAATTGCCCTTGCAAGGCGCGCCCATCGACTTCCAGTGCCATGCTTTGGGAAAGATCACCTTTTGCCACCGCACCAATCACCCTTGCCATTTCTGTGGTGGGACGGACCAGATCATCAATCAGTGAATTGACAGAATTGACGATCGTTCCCCAGTCACCTTCAGCCCGTACGGAAGAAGCACGCTGCAACAAGCGACCTTCCTGACCAACTAATTGACTGACGCTGAGAATGCCTTGCGTCATCGATGAGCTATTTTCGATAATCTCATTCAAGGTATCGGCGATCTTGCCGTTGAGGCCAGTCAGGTCAGACGGCATTTTGACTGAGAAATCACCCTTCTTGAGCGCCGTCAGTGCAGCGAGCAATAGCTTGGAATCTAGTGTTTCTGAGATGTCAGTGAGCATGTTCATTCGGGCCTTTTATGCAATAAGATTGATAGCAAATGTTACCCAACCAACTGTCTTGCCCTTTTTCTGCAAGAATTTGACTGGAATTGATGTAGTGTCCCCCAGGCAATATCAAAATAACGCATGTAACTTGCACTGCAATATGCGGGGAAAGCAGTAGTAAAAAATCCGCAAACACCTTTTCAAAAATATCCAGGTATTTTTCTTTCCTTAAAATGAGATACGATGCCATAATTTACTTCAAATTTAAAGATTCGTGACAATTGAATATTTATATAATGGTGAAAATGTCTCCAACTGGAAATCCTGCCGGCGAGGAAACCCGTGCAAGAAAAATATAAACCTAAGATTCTGGTGGTCAATGACGATACGGCGAGTTTGTTTGCCTTAAGCGGGCTGCTCACGAGTTGGGCTGATGAGAATAATTGCCTGGTCGTTACCGCGAAATCTGGCGAGGACGCACTGCGTCATGTATTGCTGAATGACTTTGCCGTGATACTGCTGGATGTCAACATGCCCGGCATGGATGGATTCGAAACCGCAGAAGCGATACACAAGCGCGCACGCTCCTCTTCGATACCGATTATTTTCATTACCGCTTTTCTGGTCGACGATCTGAATAAATTAAGAGCGTACCAGCAAGGAGCCGTAGACTATCTTTTCACCCCCGTCATTCCCCAGGTCTTACAAGCGAAGGTATCCGTATTTGTTTCGCTGGCAAAAAAAAATCAGGAATTGAAAGCGCAAACAGAGGTTCTTGGTCTTCGTACGCAGGATTTACAGGCTGCAAATGACAAACTTCAGCGTGAAATAAAAGAAAGAAAAATCGCTGTTAAACAAAATGAAGCGAAAGATAAATTCCTGGCCATGCTTGGTCACGAGTTGCGCAATCCTTTAAGCGCAATCACCAGCGCCGCATCCATCATAGGATTTCCGGGCGCAAAAGCAGATAGCGTGGAGCGTGCAAAAAAAATCCTCTCAAGACAATCACTCCATCTGACGCGTATAGTCGATGATTTGCTGGATTTGGGGAGAGTGATGGCCGGAAAAATCGTTCTCAACAAAACTGCAGTCAATCTCGGCGAAGTTGTCTTGTCCTGCCTGGATAGCCTAAGGGCCAGTCGCGCGGTTGACAATTACCAATGGAGTATTGATCCTATCGATACGTGGATAGACGCAGATCCTACTCGTGTAGAGCAAATCATTACCAATTTGTTGGACAATGCCATCAAATACACCCCCGCGGGTGGAACCATCAGCATCAAAAATTCCGTATGCAAGGGTGCCACAAAATTGACGATCACCGACTCGGGAATAGGTATTAGCAAAGACTTGCTCCCCCGCATTTTTAATGTTTTCGTCCAGGGAGAACATTCCCTGGACCGTGCTAGAGGCGGCCTCGGTATAGGCCTGGCCCTGGTTAAGCAATTGGTTGAATTGCACGGAGGCGACATCCTCGCCCATAGCGAAGGTGAAAATCTGGGCAGCACTTTTTCTATCGTATTACCCCAGGATATGAAGAGCCGGCCCTCACCTGAGCTTAACGAGGTTCGAAGTCTGAAAACGACCAGGAAGCTGCTGCTGATTGAAGATAATGAAGATGCCCGTGAAATGACCACACAGTTACTCAAGGCGCACGGGTTTCAGGTTCTTGATGCGGCGACCGGGGCCGAGGGACTCATCCTGGCGAAAGAGGAAAAGCCTGGTATTGCCCTTATCGATATCGGATTGCCAGGCATGGATGGTTATGAGGTGGCACGACGCTTACGCAGTGATAAAGATACCAAGGGCATGTACTTAATTGCACTGACCGGTTATGGGCTCGGTGAAGACCATAGACTGACGATGGAAGCCGGCTTTGATGCCCACTTCGTCAAACCTTTAAAACTCCAGCAACTTATGCTTGCCATAGAAACTCTTCAAGTTGCCTGAAAAAAAGCTCAGATCTTTGCCTGAAGTTAAAATTCCAATCTGCCTGATATATATGCACAGGTATATGTAGCTACATGTGCACAGACGCATTTCTGTATTTGTCCGATTCCATAATCAAGCCATTGTAACTGGCTTGGTCAAGCTCAGCTTACTTTGTCGTCCCCCTCCTACACGACTGGTAGGGGCCCACTGATATGCGGCGCGCCTGAGTGACTTTAAGATTGGTCATCTCATTTAGTCAACTGCGGTCGGTGCTTATCATGAAAAATAAAATGAAGTTCAGGTCCAGCAGGTCAAGTTTCCTCAAATTGGTAAATCCAGGGAATACTCTGGGTTGCCCCTTCCAACACACCCGACATGGATCAAATCTGAAGCTGCTGGCGCTATTCCGCCTGCGTATTCAAACCACACATTAAATAGAGCAAGATAACTCCGACAATTAAAGAGCCAATTTATAGGAAATTGTTACCGTCCCGGTAGTGATCAAAGTGCATCAAGCAATGGAATCTTTAGTGTACGTCGTTCATAACACCGGTTTTCCCTATCACGACGACACGGAAAATCCATCAAGTAGCTGCTGAATCTGACTCAATTCATACGGCTTGGTCAACACATGGCAGCGGAAATTCAGATAAGTATGAATATGAGGGCCATGACCGGATGAAAAAACAATATGCATCTCTGGTGCATCCAGCATAGCTTGTTTTCCCAGGGCGATACCCGACATTTTGGGTAAATTGATATCTGTCAGCAGTACGTCAAAACGCTGTTGCCGCAGTAATTCCAAAGCGTTTTCCCCAGTCGCAGCAGGGGTAGGGAAATGCCCTGTCATATCCAGCATTTCACATAGCATTTCCAGCAAATCCTGATTATCTTCTACAACCAGAATACGCAAGCCTGACCCAGCCGGACTGGCAAACTCATTGGCAGGCTCATTGGCAAGCTCACTGGCAGGCTCAATAATGAGGGAAGTTTCGTGCCCTTTATCAGGATTTGACTTTACCATGATTACCTATTGGGGTTGAAAGCAGCTCTGGCAACATGGTATACGCAGGATCACCTGCGTTCAATTTATCTATCTGGATCGAAGTTTTTTTCATTATTTCAATAAATTATAAAAGGAAACATCATTCAATTTTTCAATCATCGTCGAGGCAAATCGATAGTGAACACGCAACCTTGGCCGGGTTGGCTTTTCACCGTCAGCAAGCCGTCGTTCGCTTCGACACTGCGCCGTGCGATGGAGAGTCCCAGTCCCAGGCCGCTTTTGTTGGAACCACTCTGCGTGAACGGCAAAAATATATTGTGGCTAGCATCCTCGCTCAGTCCTGGCCCACTGTCTTTGACATTGATGCGTATGCGGTCAACAGTAGCGTCGACGTCAAGCGTGACGACACCACCTTTGCCACTAAATTTGAATGCGTTCTGCAACAGATTGCCCAGCGCCGAGAACAGCAAATCCTTGTCAGCATTGACCATCAATAGGGGAGGAGTTTGTTCAACATTGAAGTTGCACTGGTGTAGTTCAGCTTCGAGCGAAGAGGAATATTGTACTTCTCCAATAAAATTGGCAAGATTGAAAACTACGCGGTGCAGCGTCATACCGGGCCCTATGCGGACTTCAGCGAGAGAACGGTCAATCAGTCCTCGAAGCCCCACCATACTGCGATCCAGTACGGCTCCGGTAGAGCCAGTCAGACCCACATTGCCAGACTTGATGGCCGCTAGCGCCAGCATTGCCGTGTGCAAGTAGTTGCGAAGCTCATGAGCGAAAAATCCCAAACGCTGGTTCGCCTCCAAAGCCTGTTCATCCGCGATCACCAGGTCGCGGTGTTCACTAAATGCCGTCACAGCGTCTGCGATACCATTGTCAAGGCAGCGATTGAGCGTACGGAACTCACTGACCTCAAATTTCTCCTTAAGGTCAATCGACAAATCCGATACAGCCTGACAAAGATCACCGTAATTATGCACTACCTCATTAATCGAATAGCCCAGCGTCAGAAGATCGGCTCCATGAATTGCAGCGGTTACGCCTAGTTCAGCGCGCCGATGAGGGTCGCCTAATGCCGAACCTGATACAGCCAGTGCCTCAATCGCGCGGCCCCGGTGTTCCGCCTGTAATGTACGTATGAGTTGATCCAGGAACATAGGAATACCTTGTTCCAGTTGTTGCTTGTTCGGGGATCCACCAGATCTGGCTAACACTTTTTCGCGGCATCTACGCTCAAGCTCCGCACGATGGGCGATCAAAAATTCGTGCATCATGGTAGACCTCGCAGGTATCCCATGCCTGTCAATTGCAGGCCTACGGCGAGAAATGCCGTTATGGGGATTTACGTCAAGAAAGTGAGACGCATGCCATGATGGTGGAGTCTTGTCCTTAATAAATCTGTGCGCTAGAACACATTCAGCGCACTTAGCCCGCGCAGACGCTGGAACTTCCCGCTCCCAATCAATCTGACGAGTCATCAAGGCGAAAATTTAAAAACCCGGGTAATCATCACTGCACCCAAAAAAATTCTGAACTCAATCCTGGGTGGCACAGCTGTTCTTGATGGCGATACCCCAGACACAACATTTAAGAACTTCGGGCAGGAAAGAAGCTCTTTCATACCCTGGGTCCTGGTGTTACTTTACTTATTGCAGGGGGGGCAGGTCAATTTCATCCTTACGCTCCTGTATCGCTTCGCCCAGGGCCATCAGGTCCAGCTTTGCTTTTTTTGCTCTGGGGAACATCTCACCTTCTTCTTCCTGTACATGGTGCTCAATTTGTTCAGATAAGACTTTGACTCTGGCATCATAGAGATCGTCACCAGGCTCCATCGCCAGGATCTGTGTAATCAGGTCCTTGGCAGCAGCGTGTTCGACATTGGCTTCATCCATCATGTCCTTGGTATCTTCACCGATCTCACGCATGGCTGGATAGAAAATCTCTTCTTCGGCAATGGTGTGCTTGGTCAATTCCAGGCAGATCTGGGCAACAATTTTCTTCTTGCTGACTAAAGCGCCGTCGCCCAGACTGTCGAATTTACTGAACAATGCCTTCACGTTTTCATGGTCTTGCTTAAGCAGGCTGATAGCATCTTGTGCCGTCGTGTCATCAGCCTTTTTAGCGATAACAGCTGGGTTTTCTACAAGCTTGGCTTTGGCCGAGGGTGTCGCAGTACGCATGGTGATTCCTTTATGTCGTTGTTATGTCATTAATAAGAGAGAGTGCAATAAACCTGCCTGTCTGGCCGCATTCAAAAACCAAGAGCTGGTTGTAAAACAAGCTCAGGCGAGCAGGTATGGTCATCTTAAGACCTGTGCTGTAAATGGGAGTAAGCCGCTGCGCTGAAGCCGTGTAGGACAGAAACCAAAGATAGCGTTTTATCCTGCTTGCGGACGCAAGATTCCTTGATGTCCGGTCCGTAACCGTTTTGTGGGAGTTGCCTTCTCACAGCAATGGCCTGACCAATTTCTCGCGACCCCATTGCCGTGTTTTTGCCGCCGCCAGAAAGTCTTTCACATTATCTGTCGATGTAACAGCGGTGTCTTTATTGATACCTGCCGCATTCCACAGGATCTCACCACCTGCATCATAAGCAATCGCTTTCAAGTGGCTATAAGCATCCCTGACAAAGTCGCCGGCTGCCATATCTCGCTCCAGTTTCTTTGCCGATTCGCTGGAGAGAACAAGCGCGATTGCGTCAAATATTACCGAGGGACTACCTGCCAGTTGTCCGTCCACTTTGGCTTCCTTGCCATCAGACAGGTGTATGCCATTAATCTGTGGAGCAATAATTTTGTACTTGGCATCTGCACTGGCAACAGCCGCTTTGAGTTTTTCCAGGGTCTTGGCATCGGAGCCTTCGGCAATAAGAATACCAACCACGCGGCCGGCCAGGGTGTCCTTCATCTTGTCGATCAATCGCAATGCAGGTGACACAGGTAAATTTTGTACCGCTACCGGGATAGCTGGTGCCGCTGGCAAATCCTTGATGCCCAGGCCAGTGGCAACACGTCGCGCCAGTTCTTCGTTGATATGCAGCATATGGCCGACCATTGCTTCGCGTATATGCGGATGCGCGACTTTTGACAGCTCAAAAACCAGCGCCGCAACGATATGTGCTTGTTCAGTGTCGTTCTGGCTGGCAAAAAACTGGCGTGCCTGACTGTAATGATCAGTAAAACTTTCTGGGCGTATCCTGCCTTTGTCACCCGCCACAGGTTCTGCCATGCTGTTAAAACCTGTCGCCGGTTGTTCGCGTGGCGCATCTTTTGCCAACGAATTTGGTTCGTACGCAACCCTGCCGGTAGGGTGCGTCATTTGCATGTGGCCATCACGCTGGTGATTGGCAAACGGACACTTCGGCGCATTAACGGGGATCTGATGGAAATTGGCTGAACCCAGCCTGGACAGTTGGGTATCCAGATAGGAAAATAAACGCCCTTGCAACAGAGGGTCATTGGAAAAATCGATGCCGGGAACAATATGCGACGGGCAAAATGCGACTTGTTCCGTCTCGGCAAAGAAATTGTCCGGCCACCTGTCAAGCACCATGCGTCCAATCACAGTCAGTGGTACCAGCTCTTCAGGAATGAGCTTGGTTGCGTCGAGATGGTCAAACGGGAATTCGTCTGCTTCCTCTTGCGTAAATAGTTGTACTGCCAATTCCCATTCGGGGAAATCACCGGCACCGATGGCATCGAAGAAATCGCGCCTGTGAAAGTCAGGATCAGCACCGGCAATTTTTACTGTCTCATCCCAAACGGTGGACTGCAGCCCGGCCTTCGGGCGCCAGTGGAACTTCACGAAGGTAGATTCACCCATCTCATTAATGAGGCGGAATGAATGCACGCCAAAACCTTCTATCATGCGTAGTGATCTAGGCAGCGTGCGGTCGGACATGATCCACATCACCATATGCATGGCTTCTGGCGTCAGTGAAATAAAATCCCAAAATGTATCGTGCGCTGTCGCCGCTTGCGGGAAACCGCGATCAGGCTCCATTTTTACCGCATGGACAAGGTCAGGAAATTTAATGGCATCCTGGATAAAGAAGACTGGAATATTATTGCCGACCAAGTCCCAATTGCCTTCTGATGTATAAAATTTGACGGCGAACCCGCGCACGTCTCTTGGCGTATCAACAGAGCCAGAGCCGCCCGCCACCGTGGAAATACGGCTAAACACCGGGGTCTGATGCCCTGTTTCGGTCAGGATTTTGGCGGTGGTATATTTTTCCAGTGAATGTGTCAGTTCAAAATATCCATGAGCACCGGTTCCACGTGCATGCACGACACGTTCCGGGATACGCTCATGATCAAAATGGGTAATTTTCTCTCTTAAGATAAAGTCTTCCAGCAGAGTCGGTCCTCTGACACTGGCTTTGAGAGAATTTTGATCGTCTGCAATCACGACCCCTTGATTGGTTGTCAGTTCAGGATGAGTATTTCCAGCAATCTGATGTAGTTCTCCCCCATTACCAATCGAAGTGGTAGTCAGATTTTTTGTTTCCTGTATTTCGGGATTGGCGATGGTCGTATTAGTTTTAGACATGGCAGGCAATCTACAAAAGGACGAGTTGGACACAATAAAAATCAAACATAGATCAGATCGACGCTTAATTTTTTCTGATTTGACGATAGACCAAAATGTCTGAATCATTTGTTCGGAAGCGAACATTCAGGGCAGGCTGGCAATAGAAATACCCTTTTATTTCTAATGATTTTTTCGTGAATTTTGTATTTCAAGTTCAAGAAAAAAAACGGACTGCTTACACAGTCCGTTCTTGCGATACAAGTAATCTGTTACCCCGAAAAAACCTTAAGCGACGCTGGCCTCGGACGTCGAGTTGATGTCTTCTGCGCCAGCTTTTTTGTAAATGTCTTTTGCAATTTCAGCTTGATCAGAATTATCGGTATGCACAGAGATAAGAACGTTGCCGCCGCGAATTTTTCCGTCATATAATTTTGCTTCATATTCGGGAATACCCATACCCACCAGGCCACCAATGAGGCCGCCGGCCGCCCCCACCAACGCAGCACCACTCAATGCAGCCATAATAGGCCCAGCCGCAATGAAAGGACCAACGCCAGGGATTGCCAACGTACCTATGCCTGTCAACCAACCCAGTATGGCGCCTACACCCATACCTGCAATCCCGCCAGTGGCGGCCCCTTCGGGCAATTTGGTATTTTGCTCATGCGCAAAATCCCGGGTACCGGTTTGATCAGGCAACAAGACCGAGATATCAGCACTTGAAAATCCTGAAATTTTCAACTTGTCGACGATGGTTTCTGCTTGAACACGATTTGTTGCGATACAGTAGATAGCGGTTTTCATTTGATTTCCTTTGGTGAGTTATTTACATGCCTGCCTTGCCTGCCTTGCCTTCCTGCCTTGCTTGCCCAGGTTCAATTGGTTTTTACATCCAGTGAATTATTGATAGAACTAACACCATTGACAGCCTGGACGATTTTTTCGACTTGCGATTTTTCGTCTGCGGTTTTTACCGGACCGCGTAAAGTAACGACACCCGCATCCACCATAATTTTGATGTTATGGGCCATCATTGACAGCGATTTTTCGTGCACGACCGAACGTCGGACTGCAGCAAGAAGCTTGCGGTCTGCTTTTGTATTGACTTGATCTGCTGGCGTTTTATTCCCGGCATATTTGTCACGGTTATTGATCGCCGTATTGTCGACGTTAGACGCACTTTTCCCTTCTGTAACAACGGGGGGAACTGGATCCGCTGCAAAACCTGTCCCTGGCAAAATGGCGAGGCCCAGCAAAGCGGCACAGCCAACCTGATTTAATATTCGTCCCATTCTTTCCTCCTGATTAAGTCCATTGTGGACAAGTGGCGATAGATTAAAATAATTAATCACCTACCATCTGTGCGGTAAGTCACACGGAACTGGAAGCAGGAAGAGGCAAAGATAAGCAATGTTATTTCATCGGAGAAATACACCTTTATCAATACCGGATTTCAGCAATGTGGCTGATCACGTTGGCCTTTTTTTACCTATAACAATGTTGAATAAACAGAAAATCCTGTATAGATTGCATAAAGGCGAGTGGTAAGATTTTTCCTACAAATGTGGTCGCTATTGTCCGGTACTGAATATGCGGGATTCTAGTTACCATGACAGCTCTATCGCAGAGTAACTGCAATAATTTGTCGGCCCTGCTGATACTGTTACTGATGCGCTAGAGAAATTACGTAACCAACCTATCTTTTCAGAGGAGTCATCATGAGGAATTTTTTCGGTTTCCATTTTTCAACCAAAAATCAAAAACTTTCTGCGCTCAACGAACAAAAAGTTGATCCTGGTATTACAGCGACAGAGGGTGGCTGCGCTAAAAATCCGAAAAACTTGACTCCCGCAAAGCACCATATGCAATTGAAGAAAATGGAAGAGCACCGTCGAAATTTGCGAACCATGTATTTCTCCAGCTAAATGGAGGGAGCCCCAAAAAAGCCTGGCGCTCACCTGTCTGGCGCAGTAACTGACAATGTTCATTTGCGCACCGGAAACGAAAGACGATGCAATAAACTGGAACATATATTTTTCTTTACTGCTTATGTTCATGGAATCAGCCAACGCCAGGCGTATATTTAATAGACAGGAATAGGCATGGCCAAGAAAGTCAAAGAAAATTCGAACAATCCAAACGACAGTTCAAGTGCAGATTTTAAAGATACACTCGATAAATTGATCAGCCGCCTGCCTTCAATGTCAGATATAGAAATAAGTGCCGCCAAGGATCAGTTTTTGCGAAAAATCGAGATGGCCATAACCAATCAATCTCTGTAGCAACAAAACCGATTCGTTACCAGCACAGGAACCGACGGCAGTCGTCATCTGAAAGTATTTTGAATTTGAGTGGTATGCGAATATATCAGCGCGCTGTGGCAGGCTCGACATCTATCCGATACGATGCAATGTGCGGTATTGCATAGCTGTGACATCGATATTACTGGTTACTATAAGGGGTTGGATGCTTTATGCTGCTTGCAATTAGCAATCACAGACCTGACCTTGCGTGCCAGCGCTTCACGGCTATAGGGCTTGCTCAGCAATTCCACGCCGGCATCCAGCCGTCCTCCATGTACGATGGCATTTTGCGTATAGCCCGAGGTAAACAATACCGCCAGATCCGGCAAACGCTCGCGCGCCTGGTGTGCCAGTTCAGGGCTTCGCAATGCCCCGGGCATGACGACATCAGTAAACAAGAGATCAATCTTGACACCGGTGCCAATGATTGCCAGGGCACTTTCGGCATCGCCGGCATGCAATACCTTATAGCCTAAATCGCTCAGTATCTCGATGGCAGTAGTACGAACCTGCTCATCATCTTCTGCCACAAGAATAGTTTCGGTTCCTCCGACAATCTTTTCCGCTGTCTGTATCGCCAATCTACCTTCCTGCTCTGTCGAACGTGGAAGATAAAGTTTGATGGTAGTACCATAGCCAAGTTCACTATATATATTGACATGGCCACCCGACTGTTTGACAAAGCCATACACCATGGACAAACCCAATCCTGTTCCCTTGCCCTCAGCCTTGGTCGAGAAAAACGGTTCAAATGCCTGGGCCACAACTTCTGGCGGCATGCCTGAGCCGACGTCGGACACCGCCAGCATCACGTAATCACCAGCGTCGACTTCTGCGTGAGTGCGCGCGTAATTTTCATCCAGAACCGCGTTACCGATTTCTATGGTGAGCTTACCGACGGAATCCATGGCATCGCGTGCATTGACTGCCAGGTTAAGTAAAGCATTTTCGACTTGAGCGACATCGACAAAGGTATTCCACAAATCATCAGCCAGTATGGTCTCAACTTCGATAGTTTCACCCAGGCTGCGCTGCAGCATATCTTCCATATCAATCACAAAACGACCAATGTTGACAACTTTGGGGTCGAGCGCCTGACGCCGCCCAAAAGACAATAAATAGCTGGCCAGCTTAGCACCACGCCTGACACCGGCAAGCGCATTGTTAACGCGCCTCTGCGCATGCGGATTACCGACGATCTCTGCGGACAATAGTTGAAGGTTGCCTGAAATGATCTGTAGCAGGTTATTAAAATCATGCGCTATGCCACCCGTCAATTTGCCGATTGTTTCCATCTTCTGCGCGTGCTGCAATGCTTGCTCGGTTTTTTTCAGCGCGATTGCCGCTTCATACTTTTCGGTAATGTCCCGGGTAATCTTGGCATAACCAACGAATTCGTAGAAGGCATTGTAAATAGGATCAATCACCACATGGGCACGAAATTGACTGCCATCTTTCCTCACACGCCAGCTTTCCTGTTCAAAACGACCTTCGGTCCTGGCTGTCAATAGCGCGCGTTGTGGTACCCCGCTATTCTGATCTTCCTGCGTGTAGAAGCGAGAAAAATGCGTACCGATCACTTCTTCCTGTCGATATCCCTTGATACGTTGCGCACCGGCATTCCAGTTACTGACATAACCGTCCTTGTCCAGCATATAGATCGCATAATCCGTCACCCCCTGCACCAGCATACGAAATTGCTGCTCGCTCAGACGCAATGCTTCTTCCGCTTTCTTGCGGTCAGTGATGTCACGGGTAATTTGTGCAAAGCCAACTAGCTGACCGTTTTCCCGGATGGCGTCTATGATCACGCTGGCCCAGAAACAGGACCCATCTTTACGCACGCGCCAACCCTCATTCTCGTAACGACCTTCAGTGTCAGCAATCTGAAGCGCACGCACGGGAACACCTGCCTTCTGGTCCTCTGCTGTATGAAACCGGGAAAAATGCTGGCCAATGATTTCTTGCGATAGGTAGCCCTTGAATTTTTGCGCACCGGCGTTCCAACTTATCACGCGGCCATCAATGTCCAGCATATATATCGCGTAGTCAGTGATCGCATCAACCAATAGCTGAAAGCGCGGCACCTCAATGAGTTTTTTATCTTCAGGTAAATTTCGGATGGACATCGGCTGTTTCCACGGTAACAAACTTTGTAAGCTAGTGTATCAACCGTATTTGCCATAACGGATAAGAGCTGGGTATCGTACTTCCACGACGCGTCAAACCGAACGAGGCCTGATGGCGGCATGATCGTCCGGAAACTATTCTATTTTATAGTTCGTGCAACTATAGCTCCGGCGAAGCCCATCAATCGTACGGTAGCGTACAAAGAAATTACTTTTTGTCCGACGATACTTGACCAAAGCCAAGGTTACCAGGCCACAAGAAATTCAATCACATCTTTGTTACTGCCCCATAGTGGCACTTTACGATCGAAGCTTGTCAGGGCCGGGCACGTATCCAGCGCAATCACATTGCCTGTGCCATGTTGGTTCAGATCAGACTGCCCGTCATCGCCAGACAAACTCAACAAACCATTAGCGTGTCAAGCAAGGATTAATTGACGATTATCTTTGTATGCAACCAAAAAGCCCATCGACATCATGAAATTTAGGTAAGCCCTATCCATATCAACAAATAAAAAACTTGACTATTTACCGCGTGAAATACGCACGGCAGAAGTTATTTATTTTCGGAGCGCGTCAATGTCGCAAGTCCACACTGTAGAAGAAATCCCTCATCTGCGTGAAGTCAATAATGGAATTGCGTCCCAGAACGAGGTGCAAGCGAATACCGACACCGTGGACTTAACGCCGTTGGTCCACGAGTACCTCGCCACCGCTCGAGCACTCAGGGCCTGGCAGCTTTTGCGCCAGACATCCAAGCTTGAGTCCTCGTGATCTTTTTCTATGATTTGTACGGACTCGGGCAATGGCCGTCCATACGAACTCCGCAATGTCGGTGCGGTAGCCGATTGCCTCCATTGTCGGTCGGCACAAATCCTTGCGCAGTTTTGGGTGACCGGCCAGGACCACTGACAGGCGGCCGCCGACGTCTTCGACCACTTCCATCAGGCGCTTGAGGCCGATGAGCGTATGTCCGTTCAATTCGTGCGCCGCGTCAATGCTGTTGTTCGAATGGAGGTCTATGCCACAAAATAATATGCCGTTCTCCTTTGATAAAGTGGGTTCGCACCGTAACTTTATCTCTCGGCGCTTGCCGAAGGGAGGATGGCTAGATGAGTATCAATTCAGCGAGCAAAAGAACAATCTATAACCGAACGGCGGCGAAGTCCTCAGCTTAATCGCGTCACAGCCTGATTCAATTCATCGGATTGGAATGTTGAACGACCCATTGGGATATTGCTCGCACATGAACTCCACGAAAGCCCGGACTTTGGGACTCTGCAAACGGCGAGAGGTGTGCAGAACCCAAAGCTCAACTTCGCCGCCGGCAATTCCCCACGATACCAGTTCCCCTTTTTCCAGCAAGCTCCCGACGATGGATTGCGGCAGCATCGCTGCCCCTGCGCCGTCGACAATAGCGTCCCGAACCATCAGGAGCGAAGACAGACGCAGAACAGGCTGCGGTTCGATGGTGAACTGACCATTACGAACGGACCAGATGTCCCCGTCGCGATAGCTAGTCGTGACGACCGCAGGAACGGGAAATGGCTTGTCACGATCTCCCTTCGGCATCTGAATGGATGGTGCTGCCGCAAGGACCATCCTGTCCCTGGCAAAGCATCTGCCAACCAAGGCGCTGTCTTTGCTCGGATTTATCCGTATGGCGACATCGAAGTGTTCGTCTACTAGATTGACGAGACGGTCCTCAGCCACGGCTTCGATCTGTACTTCCGGGTAGCTGGCCAGGAACCGGGCGGCAATTCGCCCGAGTGCCAACTGCGAAAACAGGAGCGGTGCCGCGATGCGCAGACGCCCTCGCGGCGTCGCCAGGCCGTCTCGCGCTGCTGCAACTGCATCGGCGACCTCGTGCATTGGTCCCTCCGTTCTGGCTCGCAGCAGTTGACCTGCTTCGGTCAACTCCAGGCTACGGGCACCCCGCTCGATGAGCCGTATCCCCAATGCTTCTTCGAGGTCAGCAACACGACGCGACAGGGTCGCTTTCGACCGCCCGCTGGCGCGGCTGGCTTTTCCGAAGCCGCCGTGAGCGGCCACCAA
Source organism: Undibacterium sp. Ji50W (assembly GCF_049340445.1). Classification (NCBI taxonomy): domain Bacteria; kingdom Pseudomonadati; phylum Pseudomonadota; class Betaproteobacteria; order Burkholderiales; family Oxalobacteraceae; genus Undibacterium; species Undibacterium sp. Ji50W. Next base: position 109,713 of record NZ_JBMPOX010000003.1, read on the forward strand.
TTGGAAGTCTTCAAGGGCATTGAAATCCATTATGTCTCACTTTTGAAACGAAGTGTCTACATTTTACAGTCTTTGTTTTTAATGTGGAACAACATATTATTTGTTCGTACGCAACCCACACCACAAAGGAGTTTAGTCATGAACAACATCCGTGCATTGATTCTTACCGAATACGGCGGCCCATCCGCCATCCAGATTTCGTCCATCGAGGCACCAACGGCAAAAGAAGGCCAAGTGCTGGTCCGCGTCGAGGCCGCCGGTGTCAATGGACTGGACTGGAAGGTCCGTGAAGGCTATGTCCGAGATGCTTTCCCATTGCAATTGCCGACCGTATTAGGCATCGAACTGGCCGGAGTGGTCGAAGCGGTGGGTCCGGGCACCAAACTGCGCAAAGGCGATCGCGTCATGGGACCACGCGGTGGCCTGGGCGCCTATGCCGAGTTGGTAGCGGTAGACGAGGCCAATCTTAGCCTGATACCAGACTCGCTGAGCTTCGTGGACGCGGCGGCCTTGCCTGTGGCGTCTGTGGCGGCATGGCAAAGCCTGAATTTTGCCGGTCCGATCCAGGCCGGCCAGCGGATCCTTATCCAAGGCGCGGCTGGTGGTCTTGGGGGATTCGCGGTGCAGTACGCACATCAAGCCGGAGCAGTAGTTTTTGCCACCGCCTTGGATAGTCACGCGGACTACGTCCGCAGCCTGGGCGCTGACCATGTCATCGCCTACGACAAAGCGCAATTCGAAGCCTCGGCTAACGACATCGACCTTGTACTCGACTACGTCGGCGGCGAGATGCTGAATCGCTCGTGGTCCGTTCTTGCCGAAGATGGCGTCATCGTCAGCACCGCATCGCCAGCCATTCTGGCGAGCACCCCCGCAGGGCGCCGGGGCCTGTGGTTCATGAACACATCGGATGCCGCACGGCTGCAAATGATCGCAGAAGACGTGGTGCACGGACGCTTACAGTCAAAGATCAACGCCGTCGTCAGCTTCGACAAACTGCCTGAAGCGATCGAGCGTAACCGGACTCAGCCGCAAGTCGGTAAGACCGTAGTGAATTTCTCCCTTTAATCACCTTTCTTAACAGGAGAAAAACATGAGCATTGCAAACACCATGCGTGCCGATCCTGAATCGAGCAGCAGACATTTGGGTAAAGACGGTGTCGATCCTGCCGCCGATCGCACGGCGCGGTTAGAAGTTGCTGTCACACGGGAGATGTTCATTCCTGGCGACATCAGCGACGTTTTCGACTTCGTTGCCGCGCAAGATGTTTTGCCGAAGATCCTGACGGGTTACGGGCTTGTGCCTGGTGTCGCGTCAACTTCGAACGTCTCCGGCCCGTGGGATCAGCCCGGTTCAACCCGTATCGTGCACCTACTGGATGGCAGCACCGTCAACGAAGAGATTACGCATTACGACCGTCCCTCGTATTTCGCATACCGGGTCAGCGATCCGAGCTTTTCGTTGAAACATCTGATGTCTTATGCACGTGGGCAATTTTGGTTCACACCTACGGAAGGCGGTACTCAGGTGACATGGACTTATACGTTCTTGGCCAGAAACAGTTTTACCAAGATTCCGCTGGGGCTATTTGTCGGTACCCAGTGGAAGGGGTATATGGACGTCTGCTTGAGGCACGTCGCCAGGCATTTCGCCAATCTCCTCTAACGCTACGTGCACCCGGCACGGCTTTCTGTGGATAGAGCAGTGTCGAGTTGATCGAGAGTTTCTATCCACCTTTGAATTTACTAACCATACCAAGGAGTAATCATCATGACTATTATCGTTACCGGCGCTACCGGCACTATCGGCCGCCAAGTTGTCGAGCAACTCGTGAAGCGAGGCGCCGATGTTCGCGCTCTCGTTCGCGACCCTTCGAAGGCAAACTTCCCAACAGGCGTCGACGTCGTCCAAGGCGATCTGCTCGACGTCGATTCGCTGCGCGCCGCCTTCTCCGGTGCCTCGACGCTGTTCCTGCTCAACGCGGTGGCACCCGACGAATACACTCAGGCGCTGATCGCGCTTAACGTCGCCCGAGAGGCCGGCATCGAACGGATCGTCTACCTCTCCGTGATTCATAGTGACCTCTACGTGAACGTGCCGCACTTCGCAGGCAAATTCGGCGTTGAACGCATGATCGAGCAAATGGGACTCAACGCAACCATCCTGCGCCCCGCCTACTTCATGGGTAACGACCTCACGATCAAGGATGTGGTAACCAGCTACGGCATTTATCCCATGCCGATCGGTAGCAAGGGCCTGGCAATGGTCGATACGCGCGACATCGCTGAGATCGCAGCCATCGAACTTATCCGCCGAGAACGAACCACCGTCCCATTTCCACTGGACCGGATTAATCTCGTTGGCCCTGACACGTTGACCGGCGCAGATGTCGCTGCGATTTGGACAGAAGTCTTGGGTCGTCCGATCGGCTATCCGGGCGATGATACCGCCGGGTTTGAGAAAAACCTTCGACAATTCATGCCGAGCTGGATGGCCTTTGATATGCGCCTGATGAGCGAGCGTTTTCTCACTGAGGGAATGATTCCGGAAGCCGGCGATGTGGAACGTTTGACCACGCTCCTGGGGCGTCCCCTTCGTTCCTATCGCGACTTCGTTTCCGAGATTGTGACCTTGGCCTGACGGCTGAACATCAGGCCAGGGAACATCATCATGATCTACTCGACCACCACTGTTAATTATCCAACTTAAAAGAAAACATCATGACCACGTCAGTTTTACAACAAGGCTTTACCAAGAACCAACTCAGCTTCAAAAATCGCATCTTCATGGCGCCCATGACTCGCTCACGGGCCGTGGAGCAGAAGCCCAATGACATGATGCTTGAATACTATGTCCAACGGGCATCGGCCGGCCTGATCTTCACCGAAGCCGCCCAGATCAGCCCACAAGGTGTCGGCTACATCTTCACCCCGGGCATCCATACGCAGGAGCAGGTCCAAGGCTGGACGAAGATCACACAAGCCGTTCACGCCAAGGGTGGCAAGATATACCTGCAGCTGTGGCATGTGGGACGCGTTTCCCACCCTGAATTCCACGGTGGCAGCTTACCGGTCGCGCCGTCGGCTATTGCCTTTCAAGGACAAGCATATACCCCGTCCGGCCCGAAGGACGTGGTGACTCCGCGTGCGCTGGAAACGCACGAAGTAAAGGCCATAATCGCCGACTACAAGAATTCGGCGAAACTGGCCAAGGAAGCCGGCTTCGATGGCGTCGAGATCCATGCGGCAAACGGTTACCTGCCTGCGCAATTCCTGGAAGACGGCTCCAACCAACGCACGGACGAGTACGGCGGTAGCCTGGAAAACCGCTCACGCTTTCTCGTGGAAGTGACGAAGGCCGTCAGCGATGTCTGGGGCCCCGAGCGCGTCTCCGTGCGTTTGTCGCCTCGCAATCCCTATAACGGCATGAGCGACAGCAACCCAGAGGCAACCTATCTGCACGTCGTCCGTGAGCTGGAGAAACTGAAGCTGGGCATGTTGCACTTTATGGAATTGGCGACATTGCCCGAAGGCGTGCAGCCTTTTTCCCCGAAGGTGCGCGAGATTTTCTCGGGCATGTTAATTCTGAACTATGGTTATGATCAGAAGTCCGCGGAAGAAGTCGTGAGCAAAGGCTTGGCAGATGCGGTTTCTTTCGCCTCGCTGTTCATTCCCAACCCTGACCTGCCCGAGCGCTTCCGTGACGGGCATGCCTTGGCCACCCCGGACCACGCGACGATGTACGGCGGTACCGCCAAGGGTTATATCGATTACCCACAGGCAGGAGAGCAACAATGAAACTCCTCGTCCTTGGAGCGACCGGCGGAACCGGCCGCCATATCGTCGAACAGGCGTTGGCCCGGGGACACCAAGTCACCGCGCTGGTACGGTCGCCGCAGAAAGCGGCTGATCTGAAGGGGGTAACGCTAGTCACAGGGGACGCTCGCAATGCGATGTCATTGCGCCAGCCGTGAAAGGCCAGGATGCGGTGATAAGCGTGCTGGGCACCGCAGTCAGTCCATTCAAAGAGGTTACGTCGCTCTCCGCAGCGACGCGCGAGTTGGTCAGTGCGATGAAGGCGGAACATGTATCACGCTTGGTCTGCATCACCGGGCTTGGTGCGGGTGACAGTGCTGGCCACGGCGGCTTTGCCTTCGACAAGCTGATCCTCCCACTTCTTTTGCGTAAAGTGTATGCCGACAAAAATCGGCAGGAATCTATCATTCGGGACAGCGGGCTCGAATGGATTATAGTTCGACCCACCGTCCTGAACGATAAGACTCGTCGCAACTCGATTCGCGCGCTCACGGATCTTTCCGACTTCCATGGCGGCTCCATTTCACGAGAAGACGTTGCTAGCTTCGTCTTGGATCAAGTGAGTGCCAATACCTGGTTGCATCGCTCTCCGCTGATCACGTGGTAAGTGCATTGAGTATTTTTCAAGGCGGTGGATGTATGATCGAAACGCGGAGAGCCCGATCATGGTGCTATGGCATCTCCGCTTCTTCCTCCTTGTGGAAACCCGGCCACCCAGCGGCTTGACGTGTTGCATAGCCAGCCGCAAGTGGTCAAGCGGGCGGCGGCGTAAGTGCGTAACGTGAGGGTGACAAACCCACATGCCGCGTGAACGCAGCGCTGAACGCACTGGCTGAACCGTAGCCGACACGCTCGGCCACTTCGGCCACACTATCGGTCCGCTGCCGCAGCAGGCTCTTGGCCTTGGCCATGCGCCAGCGCAGCAGATATTCCATCGGAGCCACGCCGACTGCGCGGCTGAAGCGATCAAAGAACGCGGAGCGCGATAAGGCCGCTTCCTTGGCCAGTTGTGCTACGGTCCAGGGCGCCGTCAGCTCCGCGTGCATGCGCCGCAGTGCCTGTGCCAGACGTTCGTCGGCCAGCCCGCGCAGCAAGCCTGGCGAAGCGGCCGTACCCGCCGTCGAGCGCAGTGCTTCGATCAGCAGCACTTCCAGCAAATGCGCCAGCACCACATCACGCCCCGGCCGTTTGGCGCGCGATTCCTCGCCGACCAGTCGCACGATGGTGGCCAGGCGCTGTTCACCACACACGTGGATCAATCGCGGCAGCAAGGACACGAGCAAGGCTGCGTCCGGCGAATCAAAAGCGCAATGGCCAACCAGCAGCACTGTTTCTGCCGGGCCGGATGTGCTGCCAAGGCGGACTTCGCCACCTGGCAGCGCGACCGGCAACAGGTCGGGCGCATCTTCCGGCAGTGGCTGCATGCTGCACATGACAAAATCGTGCGACTCCGGTATCAGTACAAAATCGCCCTGCTGCAACGGCAGCGGCGCCTGCCCTGCCACCGTGAGACAGCTGGTGCCCTCCAGCACTACGCAGTAAAACGGCTGTCCCTCGAGTGAGCGGCGCACGCGCCAGGCGCCAGCGCCGCCAACGACTTTCGAGAACCGGGCACGCGGCTGCAGCAGCGTCACCACCTCGGCAAGCGGATCGATCATATCTGGACTCTGACTAACGAAATATGGACGGTTGATTGTAGCAAGTCCAGACCCTGCGCGCTATAGTGACTCACACCCAACCACAGGAGTTCGCATGAAAACAATCCTCATTACCGGCTGTTCGTCCGGCTTCGGGCTTGAAATCGCCCGTTATTTCCTTGAGCGCGACTGGCAAGTGATCGCCACCATGCGCGTGCCAGATGAAGAACTGCTGCCACGCTCGAAGCGACTGCGCGTGCTGCCACTGGACGTCACCGATGCGGACAGCATCTGTAACCTGCTCGATGCTGCCGGTCCGGTCGATGTACTGGTCAACAACGCCGGCATCGGTATGCTGGGCGCAGTGGAGGGCACGCCGATGGCCGCCATGCGCGAGGTCTTTGAGACCAATACCTTTGGCACCATAGCGATGACGCAAGCAGTACTGCCACAGTTCCGCCAGCGCAAGGCGGGCGTGGTAATTAACGTGACGTCCAGCGTGACGTTGAAATCGTTGCCGCTGTTGTCGCTGTACACGGCCAGCAAAGCGGCGGTCAACGCCTTCACTGAATCTCTGGCGCTGGAGCTGGAACAGTTCAACGTGCGGGTCAACCTTGTGTTACCAGGCCGCTCACCAACCACCAGCTTTGGCGCCAACGCGCAGCAGCGCATACAGATCCTGGAAGCGTATGCGATGATGGCGCAAGATGTGTTTGCCGGCTGGGCACAATCGACTGAGGAGGTCACACAGCCTGCTGATGTGGTGCAAGCGGTGTGGCTGGCAGCCACCGATCCGAATGCGCCGCTGCGCATTGCAGCCGGTGCAGATGCGGTGGCGCTGATGTAACAACGGCGCCTCGCGAGGCGCCGTCGTGGCTGGCGGGTGCATGTATTAACATGGGATTGTTTTCAGAAGCATTTGATCACTGCGGCATGGCGATCAGCCTGGATGACAGTAGCAACACATCCAACTACACCCTGGCATTGCCTGGCATACGCGACATGTCCAGGCGTAAATCGACATTATCTCAATGACATTGATAGCGCTGGGGGTGTCGTCCGCACCGCACAACATAGATAAGCGACATGCGCAGCCTTATACAAATGCCCACCAAGTTGAGGCACTGCCGGGATTCGTGGTTCTTCGCCAAAGTTCCGTTACCTCGATAATTTATATAGCGAAATTGACCTGTTGCCCGGTAGTGCCCGCTTCACACCAGAAGCGCCGCGGGTACGGCAGATCGCACGTATGTATCACAGGCTAGGCCAGCGAAGAGACATCCGCATGGCACCGGCCCACTGCCATTAAAACAGTATTGCTCCCTGCGTCATGTGATTGTCTCTAACGAAGGCGGCTTTCGCGGCTTCATGGACGGTTTGCTGGAAGCGCGCGGCTTGAAGAGTGAAGTGGCAATCTCGGTATCCCAGTACAGCCTAGTGCCAACCATCGTGACCGCCACCGACTTCGTCTGCACCATGCCCGAAGACTTCCTGTCCGCCCACGCCGACCGCCTCAACAGCTTTGACCTGCCGCTGGAAGCAGGACAGTTCGACCTGTCAGTGGCATCCACGCAGCGAAAAAGATGCTGGGCACCGGTGGTTATTGGAACAACTGCGGGCGGAGATTGGTGCTGGGGTGGAATAGGAAGACTACAGGTCGGATTTAATAACCATTAACTTAAGCACACTTGGCGCGTTTCGCAGCGATGGCTTTGCCTGCTCCTTGAATGTACCCGGCGACGATAGGTAATATTTTTTAAATAACCAAAATTCAGTCTGCAGCCGAATCGCAATCCGCTAAAGACCGATCAAAGTGAGTACCTTATCTGATAAGCTCTTCATCATGACCTATCGAACGATTATTCAATCGAAATAACTTGCCACGTCATTGATCATCATTAACATCAATTTATGATTACAGCTGAAGATGCTCAAACAATCATTCTTCGTCTTTGCCATCAAGGAAGAGAAGCGAATGAATTTGTGATTCAATCTTGCGTACTTTCACCCCGCAATGACTATTGGGTCGTTCGCGCAAATAGTGCGGACTATGTCCTTCGTGGAATGGAGGAACGTTGTTATGTCGGCGTAAGTGCACATTTGGTAGACGTTTTTACTGGAGAGGTAGAGACCGTGGGTAGTGGACAGGGCTGGCAAAGCTATTTGGTGGATAAGTACGATCTGATAAATGCTAAAGGAAATCATTACATCCTCAGCCCTGCTTTCGACAAACGAGATAAAAGTGCTTTAATCAACTTAAGGCAAAAACTCGAATGCAGATTGCAAGATGTCATCTACATGACATCGCCAGACAACAATTTTTGGTTGGCCGGAAGACTTAGTGCCTTATGCGAAATTAAAAAAACACTGGAGAAAGCCAATATCAAAGTAAATATTGAACTTCATTCCGATTTACGTGGGGCAGTTGAAATAGATAATGGTACTCGGTACTTTGACGTGGTCAAAAAACATCTACAAAATCGTATCTGCCGAATACTGAAGTAATTTCAAGTTTTAGCTCAATTACATAGGTATTAACTAAATCATATCTTTGACAAAAAAAATCCCACTTCTCATAAAAGAAGTGGGACAGGATATTTGTACGACAAAGCCTTAGTTCTTAAAACGGAATATCATCATCCATATCCGAGAAATTCGGTGCCGGGCGTGATGCTGGTGCCTGGCGTTGCTGTGGTGCTGCCTGTGGGCGTGGTGCTGGTGCGCCACCTCCGCCACCACCACCGTAGCCTTCATCCATCGGTGCGCCGCCGCCCATGCCCTGGCGGCTGCCCAGCATTTGCATGCTGTCTGCCTTGATGTCGGTCGCGTATTTTTCTACGCCATCTTTGTCGGTGTATTTACGGGTGCGCAGACTGCCTTCTACATAGACTTGAGAGCCTTTTTTCAGGTATTGGCCGGCGATTTCTGCCAGCTTGCCGAAAAAGGTGATGCGGTGCCATTCGGTCTGTTCTTTCTTTTCGCCGCTGGTCTTGTCTTTCCAACTGTCAGTGGTAGCCACGGTGATGCTGGTCATGGCGTCACCACTTGGCATATAACGTGTTTCGGGGTCGCGCCCCAGATTGCCGACGATGATGACTTTATTCACAGATGCCATGTAGTTCTCCTATTTTTCCTGATTCAATATGTAAGGCACTGACCTGGTCAACCCTGGCTGACCCGGCCTGTTAAGCTTTAAGCCTGTACCGGCGCGGCAGCCTTGCTGCGTTTCGGTATATTCGGCATGTAGACAGCGATTATAAGCCAGGCTGCGGTCAACACGGCGCTAACAACAAAAACTGATGACGGATCGAAACTTTGCTTGAGCCAGCCGCCGATTGCCCCACCACAAAACAGCCCAATCGCCTGCAAGGTGTTGTACACACCCAGCGCCGCGCCTTTGGCTGAAGGCGGTGCAATGCGTGACACCAGTGAAGGCTGGCAGGCTTCCAGGATATTAAAGGCCATAAAAAATGCAAACAGCAAGCCTACCAGCATGGCTGGAGATTGCAAGTATTGCCATAAGCCAAGCTCTACCACCAGCAATAAAGCAATCGCTGCGACGAAAACCTGTTTCATTTTGCCAAATTTTTCACCGATGAAAATGGCGGGGAGCATGGCGATGAAAGAGGCAAACATCACCGGCAGATAGACTTTCCAGTGGGCTGCTACCGGCAAGTCGGCATATTGCACCAGCGCAGAAGGCACGACGACAAACATGGCCATCTGTGTCATGTGCAGGGCAAACACGCCATAATTGAGGCGCATCAGCTCGCGGTTTTTAAGAATGACAGAAAACGGTACAGGCGCGTGGCGGATGGCGGGGGCATCTGGTGTCACAAACACCACGACGGCAATGCCGACCAGGGCCAGCACGCCGGTCATGGCAAAAATGCCGCCCATGCCTATGCGTTGATACAACAGAGGTGCAGCCACCAGCGAAAACGCAAAGGTCAGACCGATAGAGCCGCCGACCATGGCCATGGCCTTGGTACGGTGTTCTTCGCGCGTAGAATCGGCGATCAGGGCGGTAATGGCGGCAGAAATCGCCCCTGCCCCCTGGATGGCCCGCCCGATGATGACACCAACCACCGTGCTTGCCGATGCGGCAACAAAAGCGCCGATGGCAAACAACAGCAGGCCAATCACGATAATGCGCTTGCGTCCGAACTTGTCTGAGGCAATGCCAAACGGTATCTGCCCAAATGCCTGGCTCAGTCCATAGATACCCATGGCCAGACCGATCAAGCTGGCGTTATCGCCATCCGGCAAAGTCTTGGCGTGAATGGCAAAAACCGGCAAGATCAGGAACAGGCCCAGCATGCGCAGGGCAAAGATGGATGCCAGCGAAGTACTGGCATTGATTTCTTGCCGGCTCATGCCGACAGGGTCCATTTCATTCAGCGCAGAAGCATCTGAAGGTGTTGCAATAGTCATATTCAAAACCCGCCTAATCAATTTAGCTTATTTAGCTTACATAAAGCAAAGACGAGCCCACGGTAATTTTCAAAACCCGTTATAGTATCAGGTTGCACGCCTACTTCTTCCAATCCGGCCCAAATTCAGCTCCAATACCATGACCACACGTACAAAAGCAGCAAAAGCGGCTAAACCCGCAGAAATCGATTTTGATACCACTGATATTCAGCTGGCGCAAAAGCGGGACTTGATACGCGTACGCGGCGCCCGCACGCACAACCTGAAAAATATCAGCCTTGACCTGCCGCGCAACAAGCTGGTGGTGATCACCGGTCTGTCTGGCTCAGGTAAATCCTCTCTGGCTTTTGATACGCTGTATGCCGAAGGCCAGCGTCGTTATGTGGAATCACTGTCAGCCTATGCACGCCAGTTTTTGCAACTGATGGAAAAACCAGATGTGGACTTGATCGAAGGTCTGTCACCGGCAATTTCCATCGAACAAAAAGCCACGTCGCATAATCCGCGGTCCACGGTCGGTACCGTCACCGAGATCCATGATTACCTGCGTCTGTTGTATGCCCGCGTCGGCACGCCGTATTGCCCGGACCATCCAGAGAACCCGCTGGCGGCGCAATCTGTATCGCAAATGGTGGATGCCGTGCTGGCCATGCCGGAAGATACCAAGCTGATGATCCTTGCACCGGTAGTAGCCAACCGCAAGGGTGAACACATGGATTTGTTTGAGCAGATGCAGGCCCAGGGTTTTGTGCGCTTTCGCGTGCAGAGCGGCACGCATGACGCCAAAATATATGAAGTCGATAACCTGCCCAAACTGAAGAAGACCGAGAAGCATACGATTGATGTCGTGGTAGACCGTGTCAAGGTCAAGGCGGATATCAAGCAGCGTCTGGCAGAGTCTTTCGAGACTTGCCTGCGCCTGGCAAATGGCCGCGCCCTGATTGTGGATATGGATAGCAATCACGAGCAATTATTCTCGAACAAATTTGCCTGCCCTATCTGCGGTTATTCATTGCAAGAGCTGGAACCACGCCTGTTCTCTTTCAATAATCCCATGGGTGCCTGCCCGGAATGTGATGGCCTGGGGCATATAGAATTTTTTGATCCCAAACGTATAGTCGCCTTCCCTAACCTGTCGCTGGCCAGTGGTGCCGTCAAGGGTTGGGACAGGCGCAATCAGTTTTATTTCCAGATGCTGTCCAACCTGGCAGCCTTCTATGAATTTGATATCGACACCGCTTTCGAGCAATTGCCAGAATCCGCGCAGCAAATCATTTTGTATGGTTCGGGCAAGCAGCAGATACCGTTTACCTATATCAATGAAAAAGGTCGCACCGTCATCAAGGAACATAGCTTTGAAGGCGTGGTCACCAACCTGCAGCGCCGTTATCGCGAAACCGATTCGATGGCCGTCAAGGAAGAGCTGGCCAAGTTCATCAATGAAAAGCAATGCCCGTCCTGTGACGGTGCACGCCTGCGCATAGAAGCACGTTACGTCAAGGTCGGCACCGGCAAGCAAGAGAAAGCAATTTACGATATCAGCGCCATGCCGCTGCGTGAAACCCTGCATTTCTTTGAACACCTGAAACTGACCGGTGCCAAACGCGACATCGCCGACCGCATCATCAAGGAAATCACGGCCCGCCTGACTTTCCTCAACAATGTCGGCCTGGATTACCTGTCGCTGGAACGCAGTGCCGATACCCTGTCCGGCGGCGAAGCCCAGCGCATACGTCTGGCATCGCAGATTGGCTCTGGCCTGACTGGCGTCATGTATGTGCTGGATGAACCGTCGATTGGTCTGCATCAGCGTGACAATGACAGGTTGATCGATACACTCAAGCATTTGCGCGATATCGGTAACAGCGTGCTGGTGGTGGAACATGATGAAGATGCCATACGTTGCGCCGACTTTGTGGTGGACATGGGCCTGGGTGCGGGTGTACATGGCGGCGAAATTATCGCTCAGGGTACGCTGGAAGACATCATGAGCAACAAGCGTTCGCTGACAGCGCAATACCTGAGTGGCGCCCTGGAAATTGCTGTGCCTAAAAAGCGTACCAAGGCTGACCCTGCCAAGCAATTGTTGATTGCCGGTGCGCGTGGCAACAACCTGAAAAAAGTCTCGATGAAACTGCCGGTTGGCTTGCTGACTTGCGTGACAGGTGTGTCTGGTTCCGGCAAATCAACGCTGGTGAACGACACGCTGTACCATGTCGCTGCGCGCCACTTGTATGGTTCACAAACCGAACCGGCTGTGTTTGACCATGTCAGCGGTCTGGAGCATTTTGATAAAGTCATTTCTGTCGACCAGGCACCTATTGGTCGTACCCCACGTTCCAACCCTGCCACTTACACCGGCTTGTTCACACCGATACGCGATCTGTTTGCCACGGTACCAACAGCAAAAGAACGTGGTTATAGTGCAGGCCGTTTCTCATTCAATGTGAAGGGCGGTCGTTGTGAAGCCTGTCAGGGCGATGGCGTGATCAAGGTCGAGATGCACTTTTTGCCGGACGTGTATGTGCCTTGCGATGTCTGCCACGGCAAACGCTATAACCGCGAAACCCTGGAAGTGCATTACAAGGGAAAGAACATCAATGAAGTGCTGGGCATGACGGTGGAAGATGCGTTTGAATTCTTCAAGGTGGTCCCCATCATCGCCCGCAAATTGCAAACCCTGCTGGATGTGGGTCTGGGTTATATACGCCTGGGGCAAAGTGCGACCACGCTGTCGGGCGGTGAAGCACAACGTGTGAAGCTGTCGCTGGAATTGTCGAAGCGTGACACTGGCCGCACCCTGTACATTCTGGATGAACCAACCACAGGTCTGCATTTCCACGATATTGCCCTGCTGCTGAAGGTGATACACAAGCTGCGTGACCAGGGTAATACACTGGTCATCATTGAACATAATCTGGACGTCATCAAAACGGCTGACTGGCTGATAGATCTGGGCCCTGAAGGCGGTGCTGGCGGTGGGAAGATTATTGCTACCGGTACGCCGGAAGAAGTGGCGGCCAATCCGGACAGCGTCACTGGTAAATACCTGTTGCCTTTGTTGAAAAAATCAAAATAGTCATACTCTGGCGTAGTCAAAAAGCCGTATTTCCTTAGCGGGAAATACGGCTTTTTAATGGGTGAAGCAGTTCACAAAGAGCTGCCCCAAATCCACATTTGCGGATACGCAACAGTGCTTGGTTATAATAGAATTTAATCCGTCGCGGCATGCCGCAGCAAAACACGATAAAAGAATCTGCCGCAACCATGAGCATACGCCTGATAGTTGGCCTGGGAAACCCCGGCCCCGAATATGAACAAACCCGCCATAATGCGGGTTTTTGGCTGGTCGACCAGTTGCCGGTCAACCTGCAGAGGGACAAGAATTTTAATGCGCTGGTTGGCAAGACCCGCATCGCCGGTCATGAAGTCTGGTTGCTGGAACCGCAGACTTTCATGAACCGTTCTGGCCAATCGGTAGGTGCTCTGTGTCGCTTTTACAAAATCACACCAGACCAAATACTGGTGGTGCATGATGAACTGGATATGCTGCCGGGTGTTGCAAAACTTAAACAGGGTGGTTCTTCCGGCGGGCATAATGGTCTCAAGGATATCACTGCCGTACTTGGTACCCAGGATTACTGGCGCTTGCGCATAGGCATAGGCCACCCGCGCAGCCTGAACCTGCAACAGGGTGTGGCAGACTTTGTACTGCATCGTCCGCGTAAGGAAGAACTAAGCCTGATCGATGAAGCGATCGCCAGGAGCCTGGATGTATTACCCTTGCTGATAGACGGAAAATTCCCGGAAGCGATGATGCAACTACACACCACAAAATGAACTCGGCCATCCAAATTCATGCAGGTCGCAAGGCCTTTGACCATCTGCGCGAGCATGGCTTGCGGGCGCAGGATGTGGCCATCATTCCCGCTGCAGCAGGTGGCCCCAAGGGCTTGATACTGCAAGCGCTGGATCAATGGATTTTTGGTGAATGGTTGCCAACCGCTCCGCGTGAACGCACGCTGATAGGTGCATCCATTGGTGCCTGGCGCATGGCAGCAGCCAGCCAGGCAGACCCGGTAGCCGCCTTTGCCCGCCTGGGTGATTTGTATTGTGAACAGCGTTATCCAGAAAAACCGACGGCCCAATACGTCACACGAGAAATACAACAACTGCTGCATGCCTTTATCGGTGGTCATGAATCGCACATCGTGCATCAACCCCTGCACAGATTACATTTGCTGGCCGGACGTGGTCGCGGCTTGCTGAATGCGCCCAAATCCCGGCACAAGGCCAAGGCCGGTTTTGTGGCAGCCAGTTTTGCCAATCTGGCTTCACGTTCGCGTCTTGCAAAGCATTTGGACAGAGTGGTGGTGGGTGACATGCGCGACCCGCTGTTCTGGCTGAAGGCGCGCTTTGACAGTTTTGACACGCATTTCTGCCAGCTGACAGAAGACAATCTGGCCCCTGCCCTGCTGGCTTCGGGCACACTACCGCTGATCATGGAGCCGGTAGAGCATATTCCACACGCACCAGCTGGCAATTATTGGGATGGCGGCATTATCGATTACCACCTGGCGCTGCCGTATTCGCGCGTTGCCGGTGACAAGGATGGCGGCCTGGTGCTGTACCCGCATTTCACTGACCATATCGTACCCGGCTGGCTGGACAAGCCCCTGCCCTGGCGCCGCGCCGGTCTGGGCAGAAACCGCGAATGGCTGGACAATGTGCTGATGATCGCACCGTCACCGGCATTCTTGAGAACCCTGTCACGCAGCAAACTGCCAGACCGCAAAGACTTTTTTTACTATGGCACCGACCACGATTTCCGCATACTGAACTGGAAACTCGCGATTTCGGAAAGCAGCCGCATACGCGACGACTTTGCTGCATTTGTAGCCAAGCCAGATATGGGCCAGGTCATACCGCTGAATTTTTGATGTGCGCTGATTTTTTGATGTGCAATGCGGCGTGCGTGTAACATCTACGTTGACATCATGACGGATGATGGCAAGACCAGGGCCATGTTCTGCCGTTGCTCTGCCACGTAGGCAATCAGCTCAGGAAAAAACTCCAGAAAACCGGCTGACAAGGCTGCATGATGGGTTTCCAGGTCAGCGATACCTTCACGCAAGAGATGACCATTCTTTGACAGTCTTTGCGACACCCGGCGCAAGGCGATATCGACGCCGGCAAAGTCCTGGTAAGAACCCAGCCAGTCCTGGCTGACCATATACGGCAATGCGCGTTGCAGCCTATCTGGCAAGATGTTTTCATGCGCCTGCAAGGCAGCGTAGAAGCGGGCGATCAGATCTTGCATGGGTGCGTCGGAGTAGCGCGACCAGTGCTGGCTCAGCACATGGTCATAAAACACATCCAGCAAGATCCCTGCATAGCGCCGGTGCTGGGGTTGGAACAGCCGCCTGGCATCCAGCACCAGCGGATGGCTGTCGGTATAGCTGTCTATCTTGCGATGCAGGATGATATCGGCCTGTATGGGCAGTGCATAGCGTGCTGTGTCACTGGCTTTGACGAAATCCCCCAGCAGGGCACCAAGCATGGCTTGGTCGCTTTGTTGTGCCAGGAAGATGTGGGCGAGATAGTTCATAGGGTCAAGCGGAGTTTACCCCGCTTTGGACTAAGCTGCCGAACAGCGGCGGCAGCGTAAGCTTACGGCCCTTCGGTATCGGCCTGGGTTGCATCGTCGTCATCATCAGCCCTGCCCGGCATAGGAATATGCCTGCCGCGCTGCTGCAGCGCTTGCCTTAGCAGATATTCAACCTGCGCATTGGCGCTGCGCAGTTCCTGGGCCGCCATGCGTTCGATCTCGTTCCACAACACGGGATCGATACGCAGGGGGAAGGATTTTTTCCCGGGGCTGGCCATTATCTGCCGTTCAGACGCGGGGTCAGGTAACTGAGCAAACGTTGCGGGTCTTGTGTACCCAGGCGTATGCTTTTGCCATTACGCATGCCAAGCCGTATCGCCTGTTTGCCGTGGGCGTTATACAGCATGCCCTCCCTGGTCCTGCGTATGCCCCAGCCATCCAGAAAGCTGGTATTGGTAGGCCCCGCCACCTCGATGTCAGCCAGTGCGACCTTCCACACCGGCCAGCCGAGCCAGCCAAAACACCAGGACAAATGGGTAGCATCCACCCGTATGGTCAGGCTACCCAGTGCCAGCAATACCAGCAAATTAATCAGCAGTACAATGAATGGCAACAATGATCCCCGGGGGGTTATCGCATGCGTCTCCATCCACAAGTTAAACAAACTCATCAATGGCATGAATATCCATAAAAACTTGAATAACTGTCTTTCCACATAAATAGGGTGTTGCATATGCTTGGTCCATTAGCTTTTAATTGTATAAAGTGCCGGTATTGATGACAGGCTGGGTCTCCTTGTCGGAACACAGCACCACCAGCAAATTGCTGACCATGGCCGCTTTTCTTTCATCATCCAGTTCACATATCTTGCGTTCTGACAGGCCTTGCAGTGCAGCTTCCACCATGCTGACTGCGCCGTGCACAATTTTCTTACGGGCGCTGATGATGGCTTCTGCCTGCTGGCGACGCAACATTACCTGGGCAATTTCTGCTGCATAGGCCAGATGGGTCAGCTTGGCGTCTTCCACATCAATACCGGCAGCAGTGAAGCGCTTATGCAATTCGTCACGCATGGCAGTGGCAACCACATCCATGCCCGCCCGCAGGGTAGTCTCGCCCTCGGCAAGATCTTCGCCATCGTCATAGGCGTACTGCGTGGCCAGATGACGTATTGCTGCTTCCGCCTGTATGTAGACAAAGCGTTCAAAATCATCGACATTGTAAATGGCCAGCGCCGTATCCTGCACGCGCCAGATGATGGCAGCGCCGATTTCAACCGGATTACCGCGTTTGTCATTCACCTTCAAAGCGGCCGTGTTCAGCGTGCGGGCGCGCAGGCTGAGCTTGCGTTTGGAATAAAAAGGATTCACCCAGCGCAGGCCTTCGCTGCGATCTGTTCCCTTGTATTGTCCAAACAGTGACAATAAAGCAGCTTCATTCGGTTGCAGCATGTACAAACCGGTCAATATGAAAATGCCTACCACCACAATAGCCAGACGTAGCAATACCCCCGGCACACTGGGGTCGCCACCCACACCAAACAGGCCGATTAAGCTATAGACACCGCCTGCCACATCTAGCAGACCAACAACAATCATGAAATAACCGTCTAGCGATGGGCGCGAGCGCTCTTGTATTAATTTTTTAGCAGTCGCTGACACTGAGGTAGTACTCATACTTTCTCCTGATAGATGGCACTTTGAAATCAAAGTGATATCACTTTAGGGCGAGATCATGAGAATGTCAAGGAAAAGTGGAAATTGCCAGGAAATGACAAAAAGGCTACCCGGCATACGGGTCGCCTTTTAAAGACCTTAGCGTGCTGGCCTGGATTCAGCTTAGGGGAAACAGGTTTTTCACGCGGTTGCTACCAAAATGTTTGCTGGCAGCCAGTGCTGAAAGACCAGCTTGCTGTGCGCAAGCTTCTGGCCCGGCGTCCACTTCAGGTAATGGTTTCGCAACAGGTTTGCTGCGCGTACCGGCAAAATACATCAATACACCCAACATGCTGGCCGATATCAATACCCAGAACATGACGTCGCTATGAAAATGTACCAAAAGGTATCCACAGACCACCGGATTGAGTGCAGCACCGAACATGGCCAGGCTTTGCGCCCCGTAGTAGCTTCCGCGTTTGTCAGCTGGGGCTATCATGTCGATGAACATGTATTCACACGGGATAACGATGACTTCACCTACGGTGAATATCAGCGTTGCCAGCACCCAGCCCACAACGCTGCTGGCATGCATGAAACCCAGCAAACCGACGGCATATAACATGGCACCCAGACTTACCCAGCGAAACAGGTTTTTTTGCTGCATGAGTTTGCCCACGGGATATTGCAAGCTCACCACGGTTACCGCATTGGTAATGAGAATAAATGGCAGCAACTGTGCGGTCGCCTGTGTACCCTGACCGATTATCAGGTATTGCGACAGATAACCTGAGACAAAACGGCCAAACACGAACGATGTCAGTACGCTGCCCATGGTGAACAGTATCAGGCGGCGGTCGCTTCGCAACACCTGCATGGTTGCCTTGAACCCGGCGGGATTGGGTTTGGCTTCTGATGCTGTCGTTGCTATGGTGGCTGCCATGGCTTGCCTGCCCAGTACCTGTGATGCCAGCAAAGAAAAACTCGCAGCAAGCCATAAAGGGCCAGATATCTTGATGGCAAACAGCCATGCACCCAGCAAAGGGCCAAGGGCAAAAGCCACGTTGATCAGCATATAGTTGAGCGAGAATGCTTTCGGCCTTTGCTCTGGCGGCAATAAATCGGCCAACATCGCCTTCAGTGAAATACTACGCAGTGTCAACGCCGACTCTATGCATATCAGGACCAGCAAGGCAGCAAATGCATTCGGTGCAATCGTCAAGGAAGCCGTACACACTGCAACCACAATGCCAGCCAGTTTCATCAGAAAATTCTTGCTGAGCCGGTCCGCCAGATAACCTGCATACAGGCTGAATAGCGTTGAACAGAAAATGCTGCCGCCGAGGACCCAGCCTATCATTTGCGGGTTGATACCCAAATGCTCATTCAAATACAGTGCCATGAAAGGCAAAGCGACTGCGCGCCCCATGACAAAGACAAATGAACTGAATAAAAGCCGTATCACGGCAACGGGAAAGCGGGACATCATCTTCCTTTTTTGAGCGTTCAAAACCGGGGAATTACTGATATCCATGAGTATGGTAAAAAAAGATGAAACAAAAAATGGATATAATTTAAAAAAATTTTTCCTCTTTTATTGCGCCGACATCCAGATAGACTCTCCGCCATGAAATTACTCGATCAATACCGCAAATTGCATGCTTTCCTGCAGCACCATGACCAGCAACCAGGCCTGCCATCGCTGGCACTAGCCATGCATTGCAGTGAACGTAATATGCGCAATCTACTGGCGAAAATGCAGCAGCGTGGTTGGCTAGACTGGCAGGCGGGGCGCGGACGTGGCAACCATTCGCATCTACAGTTTTTGCAGACACCAGATAGTCTGGCGCTTGATCACCTGTCACACTTTCTGGCACGCGGTGATCTGGAACAGGCGTTTGCCAGTCTGGATGATAACCAGCGTCAGCAACTGGCAACACGCTTGCCAGACTATCTGGGTGTGCCAGACAGTGCCTGTCGCAGCCTGCGCATGCCGCTGTTTCGCAAGGTGGAAAACCTTGACCCGCTAAAAGTACACGGGCGTCTGGAAGCGCATCTGGTACGCCAGATTTTTTCACGCCTGACCACCTTCGATCATCAACAAAATACATTGGTGCCTGCCATTGCCCATCATTGGGAAAGCGAGAAAAATGCGACTGTCTGGCATTTCTGGCTACGCCCGGGACTGAGCTTTCATGATGGCAGCGAATTGGGGGTGGAAGACGTGTGCGCCAGCTTCTTGCGATTGCGTGAACAGTCAGCCATTTACCAGTCGCTATACCGGCATTTGCGCGAGATACAAACCGGCAGTAGCCAGCGTGTGAGCTTTTACCTGGATCACAGTGACCAGTTGTGGCCACATTGCATGGCGACCGCCAATTCATCCATCGTGCCACGCCAGCGCGCTGCCGATTTTGGCCGCTTTCCCATAGGCAGCGGTGCATTCCGCCTGATACGCCACAACGCTTACCAACTGACTTTGCAGGCATTCAAGGATTATTATCGCGAACGCCCTCTGCTGGATGAAATCGATTTGTGGATGCTGCCACCACCATCCGGCCCATCCGGATTTGATTTGCAGTTTGGTTATACCAATGAAGACTGCACGAAAAAGCAAACCGTAGCGGGCGCAGAATCGGGCTGCACCTATATTATCTGCAATCCCTCGCGCAGCGTTTTCAAAACAGTGGAACAAAGGCTGGCACTGGCCGACTGGCTGTCACCTGACATGCTGATTGACACGAATGAGCGCAGCAGAAAAGCAGCATCCGGCTTGCTGGCGATCTGGAAACACCGTGTCGCGAAAAAAACCAGGTGCAGCAGTTTCAAAGCCGGCTGCAAATTACGCATGGTCAGTGGCCAGACCCCTGAAATGCTGGACCTTGCGGCAACCATCAAGCAAAGACTGGAAGCAGGCGGGGTGCATGTTATCTGGACCAGCCTGCCGTTTGATCAATTGCTTGCGCGTGACTGGATGAAAGATACTGATCTGGTGATCACCCGTGAAGTCATGCACGACGATCAGGATTTTGGTTGCTATGAATGGTTTGCCGCTGACAGTGTGTTCCGTCGCTGGATGCCGGAATCCGCCCTGAAACCGATAGACATTGATCTGATGAAAATCAAGACACTAGCCGACAGCAAGCGTCGCATGCTGGCCTATGCCCGCATAGGAAAACGCCTGGTGCAGGAAGGTTGGCTGATACCCATTTCACATGAAAACCAGCAAGTCCGCATTGCCCCGCATGTGGCCGGTGTCAGGATGACGCCATTTGGCTTTGTTTCGTTCGATGAAATGTGGCTTAGACAGTAGAACTCATGCCATCAATAAAAGCACCACGACCGCAAGTTCAGGATCGTGGTGCAGTCTTAAAAAAACTGAAGAAAGTATGAAAAAAACGGTACAAGGCTCTTCAGAAAAGGTGTTAATGCTTACTGGCTGACAAATGTATTGACGCTACCCGGATCAATATAAGCAGTAGCCAAACCACTGGTAACCGTATATTGACCAGCGTATTCATTATTGAAGCTGGACGATGTTCTGTATTTCACGAAAGAGGCCGCGCTCCCTGTACTCAATTGCAGTTTGACCTGTCTTTGCGAAGTACCGTTATTGATTGCCACCACTACTATTTTCCCACTACTATTTTTGTAAGCGGTGACGAACACATCCGAGTAAGGTTTTTCCGTCGCTGAAATACGCGTATATCCAGGGCGTACATATTTTGCGTATTGCGACATGATATAGCCGCGCTTGCTGACGTTGCCGTCTTCTGTGATCAGGCCGTAGGAACGGCGGATATACCACCACACATACGCACTGTAATTGGCGACCATGCTGTTGTGTAATTCCAGCGCGGCAGGCATGGCCTTGGTCCAGTCATTGGCATCAGAATTATCAGTGTAATGCTCGGTCATCCACAGCTCTTTTCCCTTGCTACGCGCGAGTGGATAATCGCTGGGGCTGACGCCATAAAGATGGCCGGCAACAATGTCAAACTGCGGTGCAGCATTCGCATCATTGAGTATCGGGTCCGCCAGTGTTTTACTGAAATTCAAGGACTCTGGTGTCATGACTTTCAGCGCGCCGAAACGTGAACCTTGCGCCGCCAGGAAATTAATGAACTCTGTAGAATTCCACTGGCAGCCTTCATAGGTGGGATCCCAATCAGGTTCATTTTGAACAGAAATTCCGTATAAGGCGGCGCTACTCGATTCCATATAGGATGCAAAATTCAAGAGGTGCGTCGCATAATCCGGATAGTAAGTCGGCGATAGCCTGCCCGAAACAAGATTATTATTGGTCTTCATATAGGCTGGCGGCGACCAGGGTGTCGCAAACAGGGTCACGCCTTTGGCCTTGGCCAACTGGGCGGTGGGCACCTGTCTTTGCCAGTTGCTGTTTGAAGGATCTATCCGCATGCGCAAGATCGATAAACCGATCTGCCCTGTGCCAGTACCAAAAGCACTGTCAACCTGGGCACTGGTGAGATCGTCTATCCACCCCGCACCATTGAATCCACCAAATCCACGCATGGTTTGATAGTTGGTATTGGGATTGATATCGACGGTTTGCGCAAGCGCATTGACGCTGAGTAGTAGCAAGAACAAGTTCGCCAGAAGGCTAAAACAAGATCTTTTCATTGATAAAAACGTATTCATAAGAAGTCTCCATATTAAGTTTATATTGATATAACACTTTTAATACAGTTAGTTTCCCCATAACACCGGGTAAAACTACGGCTTCCCATTCCAGTGACGGCCGGATTATTTTTCCCAGCTCAAAATACTGAATTTATCTAAGAACGTGTTTACGATCTGTAGCGAGCGAGCGTCAGCGGGGTGAAGAGCAGCGCAAAAAGCGGAATGTACTTAAGTACATGAGCATTTTGAGCAGCGCATGAGCCCCGATCACGCTCGCGCAGTAAGATCGCAAACAGGTTCTAACGGCGGATATTATCTGAATACTTACCAGAGTACAACTTTCCAATTATTACCAACTCAGCCAGCTCCATCGAAGGTGTAAAGCAGCATATTTCTTTTCTACGGTAAGATGCTGGTCCGCATTCTTATTTGATTTGTTTGTCCCCGCATGAAAACCCGTATCCGTATTGAAGCTGCCGCTCTCTGGAATATTGCCTGGCCTGTCCTGATAGGCCAGCTTGCGACCGTGGGTATGGGTGTGGCAGATGTGGCCATGACCGGCCACCTGAGTGCGGATGCCCTGGCTTCGGTTTCGCTGGGTGCCAATGTCTGGGCCATCATACTGGTGACCGTCATGGGTATCATGATGGCAGTCAACACCGTGATTGCACATGAAGTCGGTGCAGAAAATCATGAACGTGTACCGCATATGGTGCGCCAGTCTTTGTGGCTGGGCCTGGGCGTGGGCCTGATTGCCTGCCTGCTGCTGAATATTGCCACCCTGATTTTCAATTACCTGCAACTAGATGACGCCATCAATGCCAAGGCATCGCAATTCGTGCATGTTATCAGCATCGGCATGCCGGCCCTGGCCATGTATCGCGCGCTGTATGGTTACACCACCAGCCTGAACCAGACCAAGCCAGTGATGATGATTGCACTGGGTGGCCTGTCTTTTAACATTGTAGTCAACTGGCTATTCATCTATGGTCACCTGGGTTTCCCGAAACTGGGTTCTACCGGCTGTGCACTGGCGACCGGTGTCGGGTTATGGCTGATGCTGGGTGCGATGATCTTTTGGATGCGTCGTTCTGAGGTGTATCACAGCACCTTCCCCTTCACCCATTTTGAAGCGCCCAACTGGACAGAGATACGTTCCACCCTGCGGCTGGGCCTGCCGATAGGTATCACTTATTTTGCCGAGGTATCTGCCTTTGGTGCGGTCGGCCTGCTGATTGCCCGCTTCGGTGTGGTGCCGGTTTCTGCCAACCAGATTGCACTGAATTTCTCTTCTCTGGTATTCATGGTGCCGTTGAGTCTGGGTATCGCCCTGACCACCCGTGTTGGTCAGACACTGGGTGAGGGTGACCCGACGCGGGCGCGCTTTGTGTCCTGGGTAGGTTTTGCGCTGTCCATGGCCTTTGCCGTCTTGTCGGCGCTGGGTATCATGTTGATGCGTGACCAGATTGCCGCCGCCTACACGTCGGATCTGGCGGTACAGGCACTGGCATCAGAGTTGTTATTGTATGCCGCGATTTTTCAGTTGTCGGATGCCGCACAGGTCACTGCATCTTGCGCCATACGCGGCTACAAGGTGACACGCACACCAATGCTGATACACCTCATGGCTTTTTACGGCTTTGCATTGCCGCTGGGCTGCCTGCTGGGCCTGGCACCAGAATGGATGCCAGGGCATCCACAACAGGCAATGGAAGCACGCGGCTTCTGGATAGGCCTGGTACTCGGCCTGACCATTGCCGGTATCTTGCTGACCCTGTTCCTGCAACGCCTGAGCAGCAGACGTATCCTGCAAGCTGGCTGAAGCTTGCAGGATGCTGCGTCCGCTGCTCAGGCACAAAAGCGTCAGCTTAGTTGCTGATACAGGCTGGTAATGCCATCCATGGTGCTGAGAATTCTTTCGCTGGTCGTGGCCACATTGACGGCATATTGACGCGCATTTTTGGGTTCTGCAATCTGGCGCAATGCATCATCAAAAAACATCCATTGCTGTTGCGCCAGGGCCAACTCATCCTTAATGCGTGCAGTGTTGGAAGATGCCGCTTGCAGGGTCGCCATGCCGGCAACGAAGTCCTTGCGTGCTGCCTCCAGCTTGGCCATGACATCCGGTGGTGCCACTCCCCATTGCTGTGCCTGGTAAAACTTGGCCATTCTTTGCGACAGCATGCGCTGCCGGCCAGATACGTTCACCAACTGCCCCATGACCGTGCCAGAAAAGGCTTCCAGCTGCACAGTGGCCTTGTTCGCGAGGCTGAGCACTTCTTCATTCAATACCATGATGACTTTGGCATCCTGTTGATTAGGGGCTTTTTCCAGCAATACCTTTTTATACAGCAGCCAGTTTTTTTCCACTTCTGCCAGCATGTGCCGGTTGTCGGGAGTGGGCGCAAAGGTTTTCAATTCCCCCAATTGCCGCTCGAAACTGGTGAGGGATGTGTCGAGTATCTTTTTTGACTGCTCGACCTCGATGCCCTGCCCCATTTGCAAATAGGCCTTGGCCAGACGCTGTGACAACATGCGTTGCTTGCCCGACTTGTTAATGGCCTCGTTCAGGTTGATGACCTGGGCAATGGCATAGGTAATGACCGCCAGATTGCCCACCGCCAACACGCTTTTGCCTATAAATCCACGTCTGTCCATTTTGTTGCTCCTGTACATTTGTTGGTTTCATATAGCTTAGAGCAAATTTCATACCTGTTTTTTTGATAAAAATCGCCTCAAAATATGGCGGATGTACTTATCCCCTGTCTAAAACAGTGAGCTTTGTGCCTCATCCGGATGCGACAGCTGATTCTATTTCGGGGTATTCATTGCGGAATCAGTCAGCAAGGCGGCCAGTTCCAGTAAAATAGCGGGTTAATCAAATCCAACTGGCAAAACATCATGAGTCTCAAATGCGGCATCGTCGGCCTGCCTAACGTCGGCAAATCCACACTGTTCAATGCGCTGACCAAGGCAGGCATACCGGCAGAAAATTATCCTTTCTGCACGATAGAGCCGAATGTGGGTGTGGTTGAAGTGCCTGATCCACGTTTGAAACAACTGTCCGACATCGTCAAGCCTGAACGCATCCAGAACGCTATCGTTGAGTTTGTCGATATCGCTGGCCTGGTGGCTGGTGCCTCCAAAGGTGAAGGCCTGGGCAATCAGTTCCTGGCGCACATCCGTGAAACCGACGCCATCGTCAATGTGGTGCGCTGCTTTGAAGATGACAACGTCATCCACGTAGCAGGCAAGGTCAGCCCGCTGGACGATATCGAAGTTATCCAGACTGAACTGGCGCTGGCCGACATGGGTACGGTAGAAAAAGCCATCCATCGTGAAAACAAGAAAGCCCGTTCTGGCGACAAGGAGGCGACCAAACTGGTGGCTGTATTAGAACGCATCATGCCTGCCCTGAACGACGCCAAGCCTGTGCGTGCGCTGGGCCTGGATGCAGAAGAAATGTTACTGATCAAGCCATTGTGCCTGATCACAGCGAAACCGGCGATGTATGTGGCCAACGTGTCCGACACGGGTTTTACCAATAACCCCTTGCTGGATCAACTGACCACCTATGCCAATTCACAGAACGCCCCTATCGTGGCAATTTGTGCATCGATAGAATCTGAAATCGCGGATCTGGACGACGCCGACAAAGCTGACTTCCTGGCCGACATGGGCATGCAGGAACCAGGTCTCGATCGCCTGATACGTGCCGGTTTTAAATTGCTGGGCTTGCAGACTTACTTCACCGCCGGTGTCAAGGAAGTCCGCGCCTGGACCATTCATGTCGGTGACACGGCACCGCAAGCTGCGGGCGTCATCCACACCGATTTTGAACGCGGCTTCATCCGCGCCCAGACCATTGCATTCGACGATTACATCACTTACAAAGGTGAAACCGGTGCCAAGGAAGCAGGCAAGATGCGCGCCGAGGGCAAGGAATATGTGGTCAAGGATGGTGATGTACTGAACTTCTTGTTCAACGTCTGACGTCACTCGATGTGTTGAGAAGGTTTCACAAAAAGCTGCGACATCCGCAGCTTTTTTATTTGTGGGTGCGGAGACTTGCAGCACACCAAACTCTATGATCAAACAAGATGTTGGGCAAGATATTTCAATTCCGGCAGGCAAACGCATTTGGCTCGATAACAGTCTAATAAACTGTGGGATTGCTCTTTCTTTCACTCCGGTGGAAGGAATTCAGCGCGCCTGATAAAGATCGGCTCAATTCAGGTGATGTTTAAAAATAGATCAACTGGAGGAAGCTCGTGAACGGGTGGCAATGGGACATTGGAATGGGTTAGGCAGAGTGTCTGATGGAACTACGTGTTAATGCAGCATTAAACTTCTATGAAGTGCACCACGAAGGCGGTTCTGCAGCCTACAAATATTTGTAGTATTAACTTGGGCCAGGCTTTGTCCGGCCAGTGGGCAGGTATTCATACCCATTGCCTGCACCTGTTGCTCATGAAGTGATTGCCGAGCTGGTGAAACTTTCACACACGCTGGTATCGAAATATCCTGCACTTCGCCATGACACATTTTTTAACAAATGCTATGATAGCTAGTTTGATCGCTTAAAGAAGTGGCGTAGAGATAAAAATGAACAAACTTTCCTGGTCCCTTTGGATGGCTGGCCTACTTGCGTTTTCTCTTGGTAACATGGTGATGGCAGCCAGTGCAGACTTGGATCCCAGTCAGGCCAACGCGCTCGAAATGAGTAATCAATTGATGGAACAGCAAAGGCTGAAAAATCAGGAAATGGCAAATGCCATTACCGATCACCGTGTCTGGTTTGCCGGTTTTGGCTTGCATTCGGGTTCCAAGGCTTTTCTGGGTGATGTACAACTGGCCAGGCAAAGGTTGGCAGAAATCAATCCCGATCTGATCAGCTATAACTTTGACAATCAGCCACAACAGAACAAGCTCGATGCTCCTTTTGCCCACTTGGGCAGCATAGACCAAACCGCTAGAGATATTGCCAGCCAGGCCAAGCAGGGTGACGTTGTCGCCATATTACTCAGCAGCCATGGCTTTACAGATTTGGTATCGGTAGAAATTGGAAAAAAAGCATATGCGCCCATCCTGACACGCTATCTGAAAACAGCACTGTTACCTTTGGAAAAATTGCCCACGGTGCTGATCATTTCTTCCTGTTATTCAGGTTCACTGATCTCTCAGTTGAAAGCCCCGAACCGAATCATCGTGACCGCTTCCGCAGAAAACAAGGTGTCATATGGCTGCCAGGCGCTAGAGCACAATACTTTTTTCATTGATGCCTTGTTCGGTAGCAAACTCGACCCCGGGCAAACCCTGATGCAGGTGTTTGAGCATACCAAGGAAATCGTTATCGAACGCGAGAAAAAAGCGAAATACGACCCCTCACAGCCGCAAATGTTTGTCGGTGAAAAAATGCAAGCCTATGCGCAACAGCCATTGAAGTCCTGGTTGCAAAAGCCCTGAGCCTGGTGCTTGCACGGCCAGTATCACTTCGTAACTATCAGACTCCCCTCCCAAAGAAGCAGGGCCATCATTTGAGGGCCCTGGGTTCTGACGGTGCGGCAGGTTTAGCGTAATACTGTCAATAATGGTACGGCTTTCACCGTAGGTAATTTTGCCGCTTGCCAGGCAGCGATTCCTCCACGATACCAATACAGATTGGAATACCCGATATCTTTCATGCGCAGCAGCGTATTGATACTTACCCAGCATTCTTCAGAAATACAGAATACCGCGATGGCAGCCTCCTTTTCCGGGAAATTTTTTTTCATGACAGCACGCAAATCTTCATCGAGGTTTGTATTGAAGCTGGCTTGTGGGTCATCAACGAGATTGGCGGCACCATCAAGAGAAATAGCAAACGGCAAAGTCATGCCGGTATTATCTATGCCAAGCGCATCAATCAGGCTGATCTGTTTTTTGCCCAGTTTCTCTACCAGTTCCGGCGTGCTGATGTTTCTGATGCCTTCTATGCTGGTTGGAGTAGCGTAGTGAAAGCCTTCACTGCCAGGGCGGAGCCGCTTCACCGGTGGCAATAACCAATCGCCATTTTCAAAGTTTTGATAACCATCCTGGATTTTTAGATTTCGTATCGCTATTTCAGATTGCGACAGGAACTGTGCATATTTGTCCTGGAAAGCATCATCATCAAGATCATACAGTTTGCAATTGCTCTTGCTATGGCGCTGACAATTCGACAGCGCTGAGCGTATAGCGAGGATGTCGGTACTCAGGCCATAACCTGTACCCCAAGCGCCATCAGCAGCCACGGCAAAGGCTTTCTTGGCCTTATGTTCCTTGTATTTTTCAAATCCGGCCTGGGCACTCTTTCCCAATTCAATCTGATCCGGCCAGAGATTTTGGGTATGGCCAGCGCTGAGCGCACAAAAATAAAACATCAGGGTAACGAAGATTTTCATGTGTGAGAATAATAAGATTGGTCACATAGTTTGATGACCCTGCATTTTTTTACGTCAAGATAGCTGGCAATACAGGACATTTCAAACCTAGGTGTAATTTTACATTATTTAACTTTCATATGAATCAAGCCAGCTAAAAGGCCACGGCACTTGCGGCTTTTTTTATTTCTGCCACTGAGAGATTGCAGCAAAGCTAATTAGCTATTCGTCAGTTGAACACGGTCGCTACAAACAGTACCTCAGTACAAGCAAAACATTGAGGCAAGGTAACAACGCCTGGTTCAGTTTGCGACGACCTCTAAGATATAATAATTTGAGCTTGCGCTATTCTGGCTATCCTGCGTCATCCGACTGCGTCCCCATCACGGAGAAAATTTGCCTGACAAGAATCCCCCACACATCATCGATGCGAGTTCGACATGAAACTTGATGTTCGAACCATCATGCTAATGCTGAGCGGGATCAACCTCCTGGGTGCGGGGATGATGGCGCTCATCAGTTTTCATGCAAATAATGTCAGAGGCGTGCGCCAGTGGGCGCTGGGGCATTGCTGCATGTTCATAGGTATTTTCACCAGCACGCAACTATCGCCGGATTGGCCATTGTGGATTCTCGCCACCATACCACTCGTCACAGGCTGCGGTTTTGGTTTTATCTACAATGGCATTCAAGCCTTCAATGGAAAGCGCTGCAACTACTGGGTAAGCGCATGGGTAGGCTTGCAAATGACGGTGCAAAGCATTTGGTTTAGTGTTGCACAAAATGACATGCGGACCATGCTGTTGGCCAACTCCCTGTTGGCCGGTTGTGTATTTGCGGCTTGCGCACTGAACCTGAGATTGAAAACCACGCAGCCACTTAAAACAGCATATGGTCTGGCTGCTGCTTCCTTTTCATTTATCGCATTGATGAGCCTGCTCAGGGCAATGAATATTTACCTGACACCTGCTGAAGGCATCAGGCTATTTGCACAAGGCGATATCAATCCTGTCTTCCTTATCCTTGGCGGTCTGTCGCAACTTGCCATCACGCTCTCGCTGGTATTGTTAATTACTTTCCGTTTGGTCAGAGACTTACATGAACAAGCCTCCTATGACAGTCTGACAGGTGCAATGAACCGACGTCGGTTTGAAGATGAGGCAAGTCGTTTACTGGCGCGGGCAGTCAGAACCGGCGAACCTCTGTCTGTGATCATGATCGACGTGGATTTCTTTAAACGCGTCAATGATCATTATGGCCATCAGGCTGGCGATGAAGTTTTGCGTCGTCTTGCCAGGTTGCTGCATGCGGTCATCCGAAGTGAAGATTGCCTGGCCCGCTACGGTGGTGAAGAGTTTTGTATTTTACTGGTCGGTACCGTTGAGCGAGGGGCAGCACAGTTGGCCGAACGTGTGCGCCTGTTATATGCAGAGCTACACATCGATTGGAAAAACGATATTCTGAAAAGCACTTTGAGTGCCGGAGTCTCGGATTCACTGACTGTAGGTGCTGACTTGACTGCCCTGGTTGGGGCAGCAGACCATGCCCTGTACCGGGCAAAAAATGCCGGGCGTAATCGGGTTGCCTTGCATTCGGAAACCCACCAGCCCGCATAGGATGCTATTGCTTACCTCATCAGCAGTATGAAATAACAGGATTATTGCGTAGTATTTTCGCCATCGCGATGCTGGCGGCCTGCCAGATGTGATTCCAGTACATTGCTTTTGGCAATCGGGGTACCTGCCTGCACTGCTTTTATCCATTCATCCGTGCCGGTCACTGCAGCAAAACTCGAATGGAAGACCACACTGTAGATGCGATGGATTTCTTCCGCACTGGCAAAGCCGGCTGCATTTGCATAGGGCAAGGCGCCGCTGGCATCGGTCAGCACTTCTACTGCATAGCCATTGTGCGCAGCTTCATAGATGGTGCTGGCATTGCAGTTATGGGTCATGTAGCCAACCACGCTGACGGTTGTGATCGCATTTTTCTGTAGCCAGGCAGCCGCATCGGTACCGGTAAATACGCTGGCCATATTTTTTTCTATCCTATGGTCAGCATGACGGCTGGCGACGACTTCATGCAATTGCCAGCTTTGCGAGCCACGCGCAAAAATGGGCGAATTTTCTGGTGCAGAATGCTGGACCACCAGTACGGGGACACCAGCCTCTTTGGCTGCATCCATCGCCCTGCCGATATTACGCAAAGATACCTGAGGGTCAGGGTATTCAATCAACATATTGCCGGTGAAATATTCGTTTTGCACATCGATGACGATCAGGGCACGTTTTAATTTTTGGTTAGCTGTAGCGGTAGTCATGGCTGGTTCCTGTTGTTGGGGTTGATCAAAAATAATCAGTTGTGTGCTGTCCATGTGCATCATTCTCTGTGCAAATGCCCTATTGAATAAGTGACCCGATTGCCAATATTCGATACAATTGGGCCATGCGTACAATTAAGCCTGTCAATCGTGTGAATGTGGCTGTGCTGGCCTTTGACGGCATCAGCCCGTTTCATCTGTCTGTACCTTGCATGGTGTTTGGCGAACACCATGCGAGTATCGACCTGCCACGGTTTCATCTGCGTGTATGCAGCTCCCCTTTCACATCAGACGGCAGCGCCGGGGCTGACAAGTTGCGTACCATACGCACCATAGGCACCAATGCCGGTTTCAACATACAGACACAGCATGGACTGAACGTACTGGCCCGCGCCGACATGGTGGTGATACCGTCCTGGCATGATGATTTGCGTCCGGCTTCACCTGAACTGTTGAAAGCGATACGACGCGCCCACCAGGCCGGGGCACGTATCATAGGCTTGTGTCTGGGTGCGTTTGTGCTGGCAGAAGCCGGTTTGCTGGACCAGCGCAGTGCCAGCACGCACTGGGCATTGGCAAAAGAATTCTCTGAGCGCTATCCACAGATCAGGCTGGACCCGAATGTGCTGTATGTCGATCATGGTGACGTGATCACTTCGGCCGGTACCGCTGCCGGCATCGATTGCTGCCTGCATGTCTTGCGCACCAGCTATGGGGCAGAAGCAGCCGCGCATGTGGCGCGCCGCATGGTGGTGGCCCCGCATCGCCAGGGTGGCCAGGCACAATACATAGAGCAGCCGCTGGCGGTGCTGGCCACGGATGAACGTCTGGCCCAAGTGCTGGAATGGATGCTGGCGCATCTCGCAGACGCCCAGCACCTGGATGAATTGGCTGCCAGGGCATTGATGAGCAGGCGCAGCTTTACCCGCCATTTCCAGCAGCAAACCGGTACCACCGT
Source organism: Undibacterium sp. Ji50W (assembly GCF_049340445.1). Classification (NCBI taxonomy): domain Bacteria; kingdom Pseudomonadati; phylum Pseudomonadota; class Betaproteobacteria; order Burkholderiales; family Oxalobacteraceae; genus Undibacterium; species Undibacterium sp. Ji50W. The sequence goes on from NZ_JBMPOX010000003.1 coordinate 141,186, forward strand.
CGGCAAATGGCTGCTGAACCAGCGTCTGGTGTTGGCCCAACGGCAACTGGAAGCTGGCAAACGCTCTATTGACGATATCGCCATGGATAGCGGCTTTGGTTCTGCTTTGTTGCTGCGACGTTATTTTGCCCGCGAATTCGGGATTTCCCCCTCGGCTTACCGACGTGCATTTCGCGGTGAAGACTGAGCGCTGGCCCTTTTCCTGCGAGCGGGCACAAAATATGCCTGCATGAATGCCATGATCCCCTTTAAAATAGCTGCTACCGTATCTCTGGCCCTCAATTCATCCCATTACCATGCCTAGCATCGCTGAACTGAACATTTATCCGATCAAATCCTGTGCGGGCATACGGCTGAGCACGGCCGTCCTGACCGATACCGGCCTGAGCGCGGGTGGCGTGCATGACAGGGAATGGATGCTGGTCGATGAACAGGGCCTGTTCCTGACGCAAAGGGAATATCCGCTGATGGCAACGATACGCCCGGAACTGGGCAACAGCCATTTGCTGGTACACGCACCCAATATGCCCACTTTGCAGTTGGCCCTGCAAATGCCCGCCGTACAAGCCAGTAGCGCAACTGTGCAGGTGACGATCTGGGAAGAAAATTTTTCTGCCGTAGATGCTGGTGATGCAGCAGCAGCCTGGTTCAGCCAGGCACTGGGTGTCAGTTGTCGCCTGGTACGTTCAAGTCCGCAAACCCGGCGTTTTGCCAATCAGAAATGGACAGCGAATAAACTCGTACCCACGCGTTTTTCTGATGGTTTCCCTATCTTGTTGACAGGCATGGCATCGCTGGATGATTTGAATGAGCGCCTGCAACAGCAAGGCCGTGACGCTTTACCGATGAATCGTTTCCGCCCGAATGTAGTGCTGGATGAGATGGAAGCCTTTGAAGAAGACTATGCTGCATGCTTTGAAATCGGTACGGACATACAGTTGCGCCCGGTCAAACCCTGCCCGCGCTGCCCGATACCGTCGATTGATCAGTTGACCGGCACAGTCGGTCCCGATCCTTTGGACATCTTGCAGACTTACCGCGCCAACCCGCTGGTGGATGGCGGCATTACTTTTGGCATGAACGTGATTCTGGACAGTGGCACCGGGCACACCTTGCGACTTGGTGATGAAGTGAATATGCAGATTGCCTTTTAAAAGCACAAGCTTCAATATGGATAGCCCCATCCCCACACCCAACGACGATACCCTGGAGCTTGATGCTCAGGATGCGCTGCATGAATTGCAGCGCGAAAATCAGACCTTGCGTGCGCGACTGGAAAACCTGCTGGAACTGGCACACCGCAATCAAAGCATCATGGCGCGCCATCAAAGTTTTGATTTAAAAATCATCGGTGCCAACAGCTTCCGTGAACTGATCACCAATATTTTCAGTGCATTGGCGATTACTTCCGAACTGGATGTGGTGTCACTGGTGCTGTTCGATAAATATGGCGACCTGCAACAAATGCTGACCGACCTGAAAATCGATCTCAATGAATTCCCTCACCTGCTGTTTCTGCGACATGAAGTTGAATTAAGCCAGCCCGAATCAGCCTTGCGCAAGCCACAGTTGGGCCTGTACCAGAGTCTGGCGTATGCATCGTATTTCACCAGTTTCAACAAAAAGCCGGCAAGCATCGCCATCATCCCCATGCGCCGCCAGGGCAGGCTGATCGGTTGCCTGAATGTAGGCAGCTTCCGGGCTGACCGCTTCCAGCCGAATATGGCCACCGATTTTATCGAGCGTCTGGGTTCCATTATCGCCATCTGCCTGGAAAATGTCATCAATAATGAACGGCTGACCTATATAGGCATGACCGATCCGCTGACCAATGTCAGCAACCGTCGCTATGTAGAACAGCGCGCACTGGAAGAAATAGGCCGTGCGCGCCGGCAGCGTTACAGTATCGCCTGCATGTATCTGGATATTGATTTTTTCAAACAGATCAATGACCGCTATGGCCACGAAGGTGGTGATGATGTGCTGAAGGAAGTGGCAAGGCGTATCAAGGCCGAACTGCGCCTGAGCGACACACTGGGGCGCTTTGGTGGCGAGGAATTTGTGGTGGTGCTGGTCAACACCAATCTGCATGATGCCATACTGGTAGCAGAACGCATACGCAAGAGTATCGCCGACCAAGTATTCACGTTGACGGCAGCAGACACTTGCCAGGCCACGATTTCCATAGGCCTGACGACCATCGATGAAAAGTCCAACCAGGACAATGCCAGTGTCGTCGCGCGCGACATGCTGCAACGCGCAGACCGGGCTTTATATCAGGCTAAAAACAGCGGGCGCAATCAGGTACGCTGCTATTGAAGCGACAAGGGACTGCTGAAACAGCAATCCCCAGGTCCATTTTCATTTATTGAATAGTTTACGATCCGGCTTATGAATCAGCCTGCAGGCTTTCATATTTCGCCTGCAATTGCGCCGGTGTCTCACGCCATTCCGGATTGAAGGGGATACAGCTCACCGGGCACACTTGCTGGCATTGCGGTTCTTTGTAATGACCCACGCACTCGGTGCATTTATGAGGATCAATCTCATAAATTTCCGGGCCCATGTAAATCGCATCATTCGGGCATTCAGGTTCGCAGACATCGCAATTGATGCAATCATCTGTAATCATCAGGGCCATACCAACTCACTTCTCATTCAAGCGGTTTATGTCAAACCGTTATTACTGCCACTACCAGCAAATAGCGATCAATTCCTGTCGCCCAGCGCGGCCACTTTTTGTTTGAGCCAGCGATCGACGGAAGGGAATACAAATTTTGATACATCACCACCAAACATGGCAATCTCGCGCACGATGGTGCCAGAAATGAACTGGTACTGGTCCGATGGTGTCAGGAACAGGGTTTCGACATCTGGCAGCAGGTAACGATTCATGCCAGCCATCTGGAATTCATACTCAAAATCGGATACAGCACGCAAGCCGCGCACGATCACGCGCGCATCATTCTTACGGACAAAGTCTTTCAGCAAGCCGGAAAAACTCTCGACCTTCACATTCGGATAATGTCCCAACACTTCATTGGCAATCGTCAGGCGTTCTTCCAGAGAGAAAAAAGGTTTTTTACTCTTGCTATCTGCCACACCCACCACCAAAGTATCAAAAAGACCCGAGGCGCGACGCACCAGATCTTCGTGACCACGCGTCAACGGATCAAATGTTCCCGGATAAACGGCTGTGACCATCTTCACTCCCTTTTTCGCAATATGCATAATGATATGCACCAAGTTGAGCAGGCATTATGCCTGATTTTCGTGCGTCTCATGCGGCAAGATGTTGCGTTGCAGTATATGAAAGAACACACTACCTGCCTTATCTGCCCTGACAATTTGCCATTCGGAAAGTATTTTTGCCAGGTTTTCATCATCTTGCGGCTCTGCCAGCGAGAATTCTGCCTCCACATATAAAACCGACCTGGCATGCATCACCTGACTACACAAAGGCAGGATACGGGCCAGCCAGTCTTGTCCAAAAGGCGGATCCAGAAAAACAACATCCATGGCCTGTTGTTTGTCAGCAAATACCTGTAGCGCCTTGGCGGCATCACCACGTATCAGATTGCACTGACTGGCCTGCAACTTTTCTTTGATCTGTTCCAGTTGGCGGAAGGCCGGTGTGTGTGACTCCACCATATATACCTGCAAGGCACCGCGACTGGCTGCCTCAAAACCCAGGGCACCACTACCGGCAAACAAATCCAGGCAAGTCTTGTTATTCCAGGCATTGTCCAGCAAATGGTTTAACCAGTTAAATACAGTTTCACGCACACGGTCAGGTGTAGGGCGCAGGCCCTCTGCTTCTATGACACTGAGGACGGTGCGCTTCCATTGACCACCGATGATCCTGACTTGATGACTGGGACGTTTTATCGTTGTAATTTTTTTACTATTTGTTTTCATTGCATGCTTGACACCAGAGCATAAGTTTACCGGGCGCTGTCTGTTAGAATGGCAGCATTCTCATATCAGGATGGGCATTCTGGCCATCCGCATTCCGGTAAATCACTCCCGATGTTTAGTTTTTTTAAAAAGAAGCCCAAAGAAGAAGCACCCGCTGTTGTGCCTACCCTTGTGCCCGCTGAAGTACCTGTTTTTGCGCCTGCCGAGCCTGCGGCCACGCCAGCAGCACTGGCCATTGCTGAAGTAGCCCAGGCAGAACCAAAACGCTCATGGCTGAGCCGCCTGAAAGCGGGCCTGGCCAAGACATCCACGAATCTTACCACCCTCTTCATCGGCGCTCGTATCGATGATGATTTGTATGAAGAGCTGGAAGCGGCCCTGCTGACCGCCGATGCCGGTGTCGAAGCCACACAATTCCTGCTGGACGGGCTGAAAAAAAAGGTCAAGGAAGAAAAACTGACCGAAGCCGAGCAAGTCAAATCTGCATTGAAAGTGTTACTGCTGGAATTGCTGACGCCTCTGCAAAAACCGCTGGAACTGGGACGCTATCAACCACTGGTCATGATGATTACCGGGGTCAACGGTGCCGGCAAGACCACGACCATAGGCAAACTGGCCAAGCATATGCAAAGCCATCAGCAATCGGTGTTGCTGGCAGCGGGCGATACTTTCCGTGCAGCGGCGCGTGAACAACTGACGATATGGGGCGAACGCAATAATGTCACCGTCATTTCGCAGGAATCCGGTGACCCGGCAGCGGTGGCATTTGATGCTGTCGCATCGGCCCGGGCACGCGGCACGGATATCGTGATGGTAGATACCGCCGGACGCCTGCCTACCCAGTTACACCTGATGGAAGAGTTAAAGAAAATCAAGCGCGTAATAGGCAAGGGCATGGACGGCGCACCGCAAGAAGTCTTGCTGATCATCGATGGCAATACCGGCCAAAATGCCCTGGCACAGGTCAAGGCTTTTGACGATGCCTTGCAACTTACCGGCCTGGTGATCACCAAACTGGATGGCACGGCAAAAGGCGGCGTCTTGGCAGCGATAGCCAAAAACCGTCCGGTACCTGTGTATTTCATTGGCATAGGTGAGCAGATTGAAGATTTGCAACCCTTCAATGCGCAGGAATTTGTGGATGCCTTGCTGAGTTGACTTGGGTTGTTGCGGTTTAAGCTTTGTAGCCATCACAGCGATGCCGAACTTACACGACTGCAGTAGTTTTGCTTCGGCACTGCCGTATTAATAATAGGACTTACGCAAAATTGTCCCAGCAAGGCGCAGCGACGAAGACAGTACGAATAGTACGCGGCTCCTAGGAGAGGAGCTGCAACGCAGCTGGGGCGATTTTGCGTAAGTCCTGAATAAAACAGAATTTGAATGCTCACTTCCACTTCTTTCGCTTACTCTGAATTGGCCGGCCATGATAGTCTTTGAAAACGTCAGCAAACAATATTCGCAAGATGCCTATGCACTGAAAGATGTGTCACTGTCGATTGCAGATGGTGAACTGATTTTTCTGGCTGGCCCTTCCGGAGCCGGCAAATCCACCCTGTTGAAAATGATCGCCGGCATAGAAAAGCCCAGCAGCGGCCGGGTCAGCGTCAATGGCCAGGACATCAGCAAACTAAAGACCAGTAGCCTGCCGTATTTGCGCCGCAAGCTCGGCCTGATATTGCAAGACCAGAAGTTGCTGACTGACCGCAGCGTGCTGGCGAATGTGATGCTGCCACTGATCGTCACTGGCGCCTCATCTGCTGAAGCAGAGCAGCGTGCCCGCATCGCCCTGGAAAAAGTCGGCTTGCCAGACAAGGCGACTGCCTTGCCCATGGCATTGTCTGGTGGTGAACAGCAAAGGGTGGCGATTGCCCGCGCCATCGTGAATCGCCCCCAGATCATATTGGCGGATGAACCCAGCGCTTTTCTGGATCGCGAGAATGCCAACAAGGTTCTGGGCGCACTGAGGGCGTTCCAGAGTGCGGGCGTCACCTGCATTATTTCCAGCCATGATGAACAGTTTCTGGACCAGGCCAGCCGTGTGATTTATCTGAGCCAGGGTCAGGTCGTGGATACCTGGAAATCCTCACTCGCCGCCTGATTATTATTGCTGCCCTATAGTAGCTGCCCACAGAGGAAGAATTCATGACCATCTGGTTTCGCCAGCATCTGTTTGCCTTAAAAAGCGCCCTGACACATTTACGCGGCAGCCCCGGTAATTTTCTGTTCAATGTGCTGGTGGTCGCCATTGCGCTGGCCTTGCCCATCGCCGGCCTGACGCTGATAGAAAATATCCGGCCCATTTCTTCACAATTGTCGATAGAACCTGAGATCAGTATCTTTGTCAGCCCGGATACGCCACGGCCAACGGCTACTGCCTTGTCGATACCGATCAAAAAGTTGCTTAAGGAAAAAAATATTACGGCCAGCCTGAATTTCATCCCCAAGGACAAGGCACTGGCCAGCCTGGAACAATCATCCAATCTGGCCGAAGTGCTGTCCACGCTGGGTGGCAACCCTTTGCCGGATGCGTATATCCTGTCGCTGTCAAACAACGATGCTGACAAGCTCGACATGCTGGTGGAAGAAATCAAGCACATGCCTGACGTCGATGTAGTGCAACTGGACTCGGCCTGGGTCAAGCGGCTGGCGGCACTGGTGCAAATCATGCAGTTGGGCTTATTATTCCTGGCGGCAACACTTTCTGTCGTGGTTGTGGTGGTGGTATTTAATGCCACCCGGCTACAAGTTATATCCCATCAGTCAGAAATTGCGGTCACCCGCCTGCTGGGGGCGACCAATAGTTTTATCCATAAGCCGTATTACTATACTGGCGGCCTGCTGGGCTTGCTGGCAGGTGGTATTGCGCTGGGTTTGATTGCAGCAGCCCTGCAACCCTTGAACCTGGCCATTGCCGAATTTGCCAAACTGTATGCGTCCGAGTTCCATCTGGTACCGCTGGCGATGCTGCCCAGTTTGTTCTTGCTGGCTATCAGCATGTTGCTGGGGCTGATCGGGGTGTGGCTATCTGTCAGACGACAATTGGCACGCGCCAGTTAAATTTTCATGTCAGTACGCCTTACTCATTACATACAGATAGTCCTGTAAAGGCAAAATTTACCTCAGTGATTGCAACTTTCAGGGCTGGTGGGCATCAAAGCCTTATAAGTACTTCATATTAATACAAGTTTTTCGATAGATTTTTTTGATGGGATTCATAGAATCACAGTATTAGCACTCTTCTCAAGAGAGTGCTAATATAGGAACTTGAACGTGCCAGATCGGGTAATTGATACTCAGGATGGCAGCAATGAGGAGGAAAAATGGCAACAACTACGACACAATTAGTCCCTGCTACTGACAGCACCGCACTGGCCCTTGGCTTTAGCGGCACGCTGGGAAATATTGATGCCTATATCTCGGCAGTCAATCGCCTGCCCATGCTCACGCATGAAGAAGAAATTGATTATGCAAAAAAATTGCGTAATGACAATGATCTCGCAGCAGCGCAACAACTGGTTATGTCGCATCTGCGCCTGGTTGTTTCGATTGCACGCGGCTACCTCGGTTACGGCCTGCCCCACGCTGACCTGATCCAGGAAGGCAATATCGGCCTGATGAAAGCCGTCAAGCGTTTCGATCCTGATCAAGGTGTGCGTCTGGTGTCTTATGCCATGCACTGGATCAAGGCAGAGATGCATGAATACATCCTGAAAAACTGGCGCCTGGTTAAAGTGGCAACGACCAAGGCACAGCGCAAGTTGTTCTTTAACCTGCGCAGCCATAAAGAAGGCCTGGATGCCATGACACCCAAGCAGATTGATGCCCTGGCATCAACGCTGGATGTCAAACGTGAAGAAGTCATCGAAATGGAAATGCGCTTGTCCGGTCATGATATTGCCCTGGATGCACCTACCGATGACGATGATGAAAAATTTGCTCCTATCGCCTATCTGAAAACAGAATCTGACGAGCCTACCCGTGTGCTGGAAACACGCCAGTATGATCGTCTGCAAAGCGAAGGCCTGGAATCAGCCTTGTCCAAGCTGGATGCACGTTCACGTCACATCATCGAAGCACGCTGGTTGAAAAATGATGATGGTACCGGCGCAACCCTGCATGAGCTGGCAGATGAATACGGTGTATCTGCCGAACGCATACGCCAGATCGAAAGCGCGGCACTGAAGAAAATGAAAGGCAGCCTCGCCAGTTTCACTTCCTGAAACCGGCACTGCATAAAAAAGGCACTCGATGAGTGCCTTTTTTACTTTCTTTTTACTTTTTACTACCTGGTTTTGCGCTGTTTTTTCTGTCGCGCTATCTGTGCGCTTACTGCAGCAGCATCTTCAAATCATGCGCGATCGGTTCTGGCCCCTGACCATGCCGCAAAAACAGGCGTATACGGCCTTCGGGATCAAATACGTAGCTGCCAGCTGTGTGATCCATGGTGTAGCTGCCAGGCGTTTTGCCGGCAACCTTTTGATAAAACACCTTGAAGTCCTTGCCGACTTTGGCAGTCGCGGCGGCATCACCATATAAGCCAAGGAAGCTGGGGTCAAAATTCGGTACATAATTGGCCAGCAGGGCCTGGGTATCCCTTTCCGGGTCTATCGTCACAAACAGGACCTGTACTTTTTGCGCCAGCGGCCCCAGGGCTTTCATGACATTCGCCATTTCCACCATGGTGGTCGGACACACATCCGGGCATTGGGTATAGCCAAAGAAAATCACCACTGCCTTGCCACGAAAATCTGCCAGAGTGCGTGGTTTGCCGTTATGGTCGGTCAGGGCAAAGTCCCCGGCGTAATCGAGGCCGGTCAAATCGGTATTGACGAATTTTTCTGCCGGTTTCTGGCAAGCCAGCAGCAACACTGCAAGCACGGCAGCCATTAACCCTTTGAATACGCTGGATATCTTCATAGCTTGATGTAGTGGTCGATCAACAAGGCCGCAAACAACAGGGACAGGTAGATGATGGAAAAGGCAAAGGTCTTGCGAGCCAGCGCATCATCATAGTGTTTGTAGATACGCCATGCATACCAGAGGAAAATCGCACCCAGTATCACTGCGCTGATCAGGTAAATCAGGCCGCTCATATGTACCGCATACGGCAACATGGTGGTGGCAAACAGGGCGATGGTGTACAGCCAGATATGGAGACGTGTGAACTCCATACCATGAGTAATCGGCAACATTGGCAGACCTGAGCGAGCATAATCATCGCGGCGGTACATGGCCAGCGCCCAGAAATGCGGTGGCGTCCAGACAAAGATAATCAGAACCAGCAAGCAGGCCTGCATGGACACTTCGTTAGCCACCGCAGCCCAGCCCAGCGCCGGTGGCATGGCACCAGACAACCCACCGATGACAATATTCTGTGGCGTCGCCGGTTTCAGGATAATCGTGTAGACCACGGCATAACCGACAAAGGTGACAAAGGTCAGCCACATCGTCAGTGGATTGACCATGGTGTACAGTATCCACATGCCCATGCCGCCAATGACGCCGGAAAATACCAGTGTCTGCAGAACGCTGATGTCACCCTGGGCCGTGGCACGGCGCGCAGTCCTTGCCATGCGCGAATCAATTTCCTTTTCTACCAGGCAATTAACTGCAAAGGCGGCACCCGCCAGCAGCCAGATACCAATAGCGGCAGCGACGACGATACGCCAGTCAGGTAAATCCGGCGTTGCCAGAAACATGCCTATCACCGCACAGAACACGGCTAACTGGGTGACACGGGGTTTGGTCAAAGCCCAGTATTGGGCAAAACGATTGAAGGGCAAACTTAAAGTGGTCATGATCTATCTTCGGCAGCGGCAAGGCTCACATGCCTTATGCGGTAGTTTAACATGGTCAGCAACAGCACAAGGGTCGCTGCGCCACCATTGTGCAAAACCGCCAGTAACAAGGGCCAGGAAAAAAACACGGTGGATACGCCGATCAGGAACTGGGCAACAATCGCCAGCAAGATATTTCTGCCCAGCTTTTTCAGACCGGGAGTCTGGCGGGTTTTCCAGCCTGCCCACAGACAGACGGCAACCACCAGCAGTGCAAAATTGCGGTGCACCCATTGTATTGCCACCAGGGCATTGAAAGGCAGGTAATCGCCATTCACGGTCTGCCCCAGTTGTCGCCACAGGCTGAAGCCATGTTCAAAATCCATTGCCGGCATCATTTCGCCATTGCATGATGGATAGTCGTGACAGGCCAAGGCAGCATAGTTGGTGCTTACCCACCCACCCAAAGCAATCTGCATGAAAAGCAGCAGCAGAGCCAGGCTGGCGGGCAACAGCAGGCGACTGGCATCCACCTGTCGCAGCGCCTCACCCTGATCCTGATGACTTTGCTGTTCCAGGCTGGCACTCAGCAAGGCCAATAAGCCCATGCCGAGAATTAAGTGAGTAGTCACTATGACGGGTTGCAGCTTCAGTGTAACCGTCCATGCCCCGAACGCCCCTTGCAGACAAACGAAGAAAAGCAGGAAGGTGGATAACCAGGGTGCTGTGTTCAATTGTCGCCTGCGCGCCCAGGCAATTGCCATTTGCGCCGCGATCAGCACACCTACGCTCATGGCCAGATAGCGATGGACCATTTCTATCCAGGCTTTTTGCAAAGTCACCGGCCCGCTGGGCATGGCAATTTCCGCCGCCTTGATGGCTGCATGCGATTGCAGGGGATTGGCCTGGCCATAGCAACCCGGCCAGTCCGGACAGCCGAGGCCGGAATCGGTCAGGCGCGTGAAGGCACCAAACATGATCAACTCAAAGGTCAGCGCCACGGTGACGGCGATCAGTTTGCGGTATTTATTTTTTTCCCTGGAAAAAACCACCAGAGTCAGCGGTATTACCGCCACCATCAAACCTGTCAGTGCAAGTTGCAACCACATACATCACCCTATCGCTGAAGCACGCAATAATTTGCCGAGGTCTTTCTTGATCTTGTTCGGGTCTGCATCTTTGGGGAAACGCATCATCAGGTTACCGAGCGGATCAATCATGTAGATATGATCGCTGATCTGGGTAGCACTTTCGGTCGGCAACCAGGACTTGAGCACTGCTGGGTCCACTTTCAGCATGCGCGCACCATCGTGCTGGCGTATCAATGCGGTATCGATGGCGACGTCATCCGTGATCAGCCAGACCCGTTCTATCCTGTCCATTTCCTTGCCTTGTGCCACGCGCAACTGACGGATGTCATACATTTTCTTTTGACATGCTTCAGCACAGGCACCACTGTCGATTTGCAACATGATCCATTTACCTTTGTAGGCATCCAACCCCACCACAGCATCCGTCGCGGAAGCGCCCAATGGATGGCCGGCTATTTTCGGCATGGGGTAATTGCGCGGGTCAAGTATGCTGCCGTAATTGGTACGACCGCTGGGCTTGATGACATAATAAGCCAGGTAAGAAAAAATCATGGGGGCAGCACAGACTGCCAGCACGATCAGTAATTTCCAGCGACCACCCGAAGTTTGTTTATCTATTTTTTCCACGACGAAATCCAGTAACAACAAAAAATACAAAAGCCATCAGGGCCAGGGCATACCATTGAAACGCATAGCCCCTGTGCTTGTCGGCACCGGCAGATGGTAAAGGCCAGTCACGTGACAAGTTATCCTGGGTGGCAGAGGTTTGTTCCAGTATGAAAGGATAGAAATTCCATCCAGTCTGCTGCGCCAGTCCATCCAGTTCCAGGTTCTGCACGATACTGCCAGGTTTGACGGTTTCCGGTGTGCCAAGTTGCATGACGCGGTCCAGTTGATCCCTGACTATGCCTTCCAGCAGCAGCTCGCCTGCCGGCGCAGGTGCGGCTGACACATGCATGCGATCACGTGCATCGCGTTGCTGCCAGCCCCGGGCCACCAACACGTAACGGTTACCGCCTGCCAGCTTGAAGGGCATCAGCACATACAGACCGGCCTTGCCCTGCAAAGGGCGATTATCCAGGTAAACCGGCCAGTCATTGATGAACTGGCCGCGCAACTGCAGGGTGCGAAATGGCAATATCTGTGTTGCCGGCGTCGCTGCCGTCAATGCCAGCGCTGGTAAGTGCTGGCGCTCGGCCATCTGCGCGGCAACCAATTCCTTTTCTTGCGCGCGTCGCGTCTGCCATTGTGCCAATGCAATGCCCAGGCTGACCAACAGCAGGCAGGCAATGAAAGGGATGGGACGAAAACGGAAGGAAATAGGCATTCAGGTATTAAGGTATTACAATGAGAACATCAGTTAAACCAGCATCAACAATAGCTCAGTATGAAAATTCTTGTCGCCATCGCGTTTTTCCTCATCCTCTTCAGCCTGGGATCTGCCCTGGTTTATCTGATGAAGGACAAGGGGAAAAGTAATCGCACCGTCAAAGCGCTGGCATTTCGCGTCGGATTTTCCATCACCCTGTTTTTGCTGATCCTGCTGGCCAATCATTTTGGCTTGATACAGCCGACCGGCATCAGGTAAACCTGCCTGCCCTGCTGTGCCGTGAGTTGGATTCAATAACTGCAATCAAGTGTTTTATATAGGTAAAAAGCCAGGTAAAAAGCCAAGTAAAAAAGCCGCACTATCTGTGCGGCTTTTTTTATGCCACTCTGGGTAGCTAATGTATGCTTACAACCAGTAGACTACAACGTACAGACCAAGCCAGACCACGTCAACAAAGTGCCAGTACCAGGCGGCACCTTCAAATGCGAAATGGTGTTCAGGTGTGAAATGGCCCTTCAACACACGGTACAGTACCACGGACAACATGATCGCACCCATGGTCACATGGAAGCCATGGAAACCGGTCAGCATGAAGAATGTGGAACCATAGATGCCGGAAGTCAGCTTCAGGTTCAGTTCATGGTAAGCATGGATATATTCGTAAGCCTGGAAACCCATAAATACGGCACCCAGCAATATGGTAGCAAACAGCCAGATTGCTGTTTTCGCACGATGACCTTCACGCAGTGCATGATGGGAAATCGTCAGCGTTACACCAGAAGTCAGCAACAATGCTGTATTGATGGTAGGGATAGGGAAAGGACCCATGGTCTTGAAAGCATCGATGGTGCCAGCCGGACCGGTGTTACCCCAGTTGGCAGCAAAATCAGGCCACAATACCTTGTGATCCAGATCAGCCAGCCAAGGCATACTGATGCTGCGTGCATAAAACAGAGCACCGAAGAAAGCTGCAAAGAACATCACTTCAGAGAAGATGAACCAACTCATGCTCCAGCGGAACGACACGTCAATACGTGCGCTGTATTTACCGCCTTCGGATTCGGCAATCGCATCACCGAACCAGTTGTACAACACGACCAGCGTCAGGATGATACCGGCAAAGTTCAGGTAAGAACCCCATGCCTGACCATTGACCCAGGCCGACGCGCCAAGCATGGTCAGCAATAAGGTAGTGCCAGCCAGAACAGGCCATTTGGATGGACCTGGCACAAAATAATAGGGCACTTTAGCGTGTTGAGAACTCATTTCCATCTCCCGATGCAATTTAATTTACTACTTGAATTGTTATTTGGCGACAACATGCTTCACGATCACGATCAGCGTTGCGATAAAAATCAACGCGCCTATGATACCGGCAATTATCACGTGAACAGGATTCAACTGCGCTGCATCCTGTTCATAATCATTTTTCTTGCGTATCCCTAAAAACGACCAGAATACGGCTTTCATTGTTGCTAAAAACGAAGCCTTGCGCTTGCTTGCTTCTTTTAAATCTGTCATGACTTGCCCTGCCCTTCTGCCGCTGCCGCCTGCGGTTTACCGCCGACTTCAAAGAAGGTGTAAGACAAGGTAATCGTCTTGACATCCTTGGGCAAGGCCGGGTCTATATAAAACACCACCGGCATTTGCCGCGCTTCATTCGGCCCCAACGTTTGCTGCTTGAAGCAAAAACACTCCATTTTCTTGAAGTAGCCGCTGGCCTGTTGTGGTGCGTAGCTTGGTATTGCCTGCGCATCCATTTTGTAAGCCTGCTTGTTAACTACTTCGTAGACGACTTGCGCCATCTCACCGGGATGCACTTTCATGCTTGCCACGATAGGTCGAAAACGCCATGGACCTTGCGTATTCGCATCAAACTCTATGGTGACTTCACGACTTCTGTCGATCTGTGAATTCGATATTTCTTTTACCGAAATATCCTTGGGGGTCAGAATATTTACCCCTGTCAATTCACAAATCTGTTTGTAGACAGGCACCAGCGCATACCCAAAACCGAACATCAAGACTGCAATCACCAGCAACTTGCCCAGCATTTTTGCATTCAGCTTGCGCCTGCCGCCTGCGTCGGGTTCATCTTGCAACATGTACTACCCCTATCAGCGTAACCAGGTCTGCTTGATGATGACGCCAGCAAAAAACACCAGCGCCACAGAAAACAAAATGATGGCTGTTCGCAAGTTGTTCGGTTTTTTTTGATTACTCATTTTTTGTCTTGCTCCGGTACACCCGGAGCAAGCCTAAGCCGTACTACTATTATTTGAATTCTGGTGGTTCTTCAAACGTATGGAAAGGCGCAGGGCTAGGCACTGTCCATTCCAGACCTTCAGCGCCATCCCAGGGTTTCGCAGGTGCTGGCTGGCCACCTTTGATGGACGGGATCACCACTGCCAGGATGAAGTACACCTGCATAAAGCCAAAACCAAATGCACCTATCGTTGCAAGCTGATTGAAATCAGTGAACTGCGCAGGGTAGTCGGCATAACGACGTGGCATACCTGCCAGGCCCAGGAAGTGCATAGGGAAGAAGGTGACGTTGAAGAAGATCAGCGAGCCCCAGAAGTGGATCTTGCCACGCAGTTCGTTGTACATGAAACCAGTCCACTTCGGACTCCAGTAGTAATAACCGGCGAACAGAGCAAACAGGGAACCCGCTACCAACACATAGTGGAAGTGGGCAACCACGTAGTAAGTATCTTGCAACTGGATATCAATCGGTGTCACCGCCAGGATCAGGCCTGTGAAACCACCCATGGTGAAGACGAAGATGAAGCCGACAGCAAACAGCATAGGTGTCTCGAAAGTCATCGAGCCTTTCCACATTGTTGCTACCCAGTTAAACACTTTCACACCGGTAGGTACCGAAATCAGCATGGTGGCATACATGAAGAACAACTGTGCCGTCACTGGCATACCGGTTGTGAACATGTGATGCGCCCAGACGATGAAGGACAGGATAGCGATGGATGCTGTTGCATACACCATCGATGCATAACCAAACAAAGGCTTGCGGGCAAATGCAGGAACGATCTGGGAAACGATACCGAAGGCCGGCAAAATCATGATGTACACCTCTGGATGTCCGAAGAACCAGAAAATGTGTTGATACATGACAGGGTCACCGCCACCTGCAGCATTGAAGAAGGACGTACCGAAATGACGGTCAGTCAAAGTCATGGTGATCGCACCAGCCAGAACCGGCATCACAGCGATCAGCAGGTAAGCCGTAATCAACCAGGTCCAGCAGAACATCGGCATCTTCATCAGCGTCATGCCAGGAGCGCGCATGTTCAGGATGGTGGTGATGATGTTGATCGAACCCATGATGGAAGATGCACCCATGATGTGGACAGCGAAAATCGCCATGTCCATGCCAGGGCCCATCTGTGTCGACAATGGTGCATACAAAGTCCAGCCTGCAGCAGTAGCGCCGCCAGGTACCCAGAAGGAACCCAACAGCAACAGCGCTGCCGGTGGCATGAGCCAGAACGAGAAGTTGTTCATGCGGGCAAATGCCATATCGGATGCGCCGATTTGCAGCGGGATCATCCAGTTGGCAAAACCAACGAAAGCCGGCATGATCGCGCCAAACACCATGACCAGACCATGCATGGTGGTCAACTGGTTGAAGAACTCCGGCTGCATGAGTTGCAAGCCTGGCTGGAACAATTCGCTACGAATGCCCAAAGCCATGACACCACCGGCCAGCAACATCGTGAAAGCGAACCACAGATACAGGCTACCGATATCTTTATGGTTGGTTGCAAACAACCAGCGCTGCCAACCATGGGGATGGTCATGCGCGTGGTCGTGAGAGTGATCGTGAGCGTGATCAGCTGTAGTAGTGCTCATCTTTTCTCCTGTTCTTCCTGTTTATTACTTACGCGCAGCCAAAACTTCAGCCGGTTGGACGATGTTTTGTTCGGCTTTATTGGACCAGCTATTGCGTGTGTAAGTAATTACCGCTGCAATTTCAGTATCCGACAAAGTTGCCTTCCAGGCTGGCATACCACCCTTACCATTGAGCACAATACCGGTCTGCACCTCTTTTGGTCCGGCGACAACAGCAGAACCATCCAGCGCAGGGAAAGCACCAGGCAAACCTTTACCAGTTGGTTGATGGCAGGCCACGCAGTTCGCTGCATACACTTTTTCGCCGCGCTGTTTCAACTCGTCTATCGTCCAGACTTTGCTTGGATCATCTGCCTTGGCAGCCATTTCCTTTTTCTTGACGTCTACCCATTTTTTGTAGTCGTCATCAGAAACCACTTTGACCACGATAGGCATGAAAGCATGTTCTTTACCGCACAATTCCACGCATTGACCACGGTAAGTACCGATTTTCTCAGCCTTGAACCAGGTATCACGCACAAAACCAGGGATCGCATCTTGCTTGACGCCGAAAGCCGGAATAGTCCAGGAATGGATGACGTCATTCGCTGTAGTGATGATGCGGACTTTTTTATTGACCGGCACGATCACTTCGTTATCCACTTCCAGCAGATAGTTGTCACCGCGTTTTTCAGTCGGTTCAACACCTGGTGCACCCACTTGCGTACGAGGAGTAGACAGTGTGGACAGGAAGGAAATGCCTTCGCCTTCACCCTTCAGGTAGTCATAGCCCCATTTCCATTGCATGCCGGTGGCTTTAATGGTGATGTCGGCATTTGACGTGTCTTTCATTGCCACAACCGTTTTGGTTGCAGGCAAAGCCATGACGATAACGATAATGAATGGAACAATAGTCCATGCAATTTCAACTGCCGTACTTTCATGGAAAGTGGCAGCCTTGTGACCAACAGATTTGCGATGCTTCAATATGGAGTAGAACATCACCCCGAAAACTGCAACAAAAATCACCAGACAGATAACCAACATCAGGTTATGAATGGAATAGATTTGCTCTGCAATTTGTGTGACAGGCGGTTGCAGATTTAACTGCTTTATCGCCGGCCCGCCCTGGCTGTCAACAGCCGGACCATTCACCACCGCCCAAGACGGCAGACTAGCCGCCAACAGCGAAGCACCCAGCATGAACGACTTTAATCGCTTAGCATGTTTCATGAATTTCCCCAAAACCCGATTAGAATTCTTTTAACAGAGCGCCAGGGACACAGATTCAAAAATTACAAATGCGTACCGGCAACTTCCACAACTGCGAGAGTATAAGGCGTAAAGCAGGGTGATATCAAGCAGAATACATAGTAGCTAGCCATGATCTGGCTCAAATGTCACAAAGATTTATGCCAGGAAATCCAGCTTTCCACCTATTCATTGACGTGAGTTAAAGCCCTTTTTTGTGTGGATCGAAGCGGATAATGGCTTCACCTGCTGCGGTTTTTCTGGATACCGGACGGAATGCATGGCCATACACAATTTCAAAACTCAGCACTAACTGTCCCTGTGCATTGCGCTGCTGTTCCAGCCCGCTCAGCAACTTGCGGTAGGCACTGCGGCCAAACAGACCCTGACGGCGCGTCATCAAAGGATTGCCGCCTATGGCACGCACATCCAGCAAGAGTTTATTCACGTCCGTATAAGTCAAGGTGATTTTTTCCATATCCATGACCGGCGTGGAAAATCCCGCATTCACCAGCATATCGCCAAAATCATGCATATCGACAAAAGGGATGGTATGCGGCAATTCATCAACACCGGCAAAAGCCTGGCGCAACTCGATCAGGGTATCCGGGCCGAAGCAGGAAAACATCAGCAAACCTTCAGTACGCAATACCCGCCGCCATTCAGCAAATACCAGATCGGGTTGTGGATGCCAGTGCAAGGCCAGGTTCGACCAGATCAGGTCCATGGACGCGTTCGCCAGCGGTAAGCGGGCAAAATCGGCGCACAATAATTGCTGGGCTGCCTCTTGCCGCAATACACCCGGCGTCCATTTCGCCAGCAAACGGCCGACTGCAGACAGCGCAGCTTGCTGTTTTTGCAAGCCCGCCTGCAACATTGACAAAGAAGCGTCGACACCGTAGGCAAGCGCACTGGGATAATTTTTTTGCAACTCGGCCACATCATCGGTTTCGCCACAGCCAGCATCCAGCAGGCTGTGCGGCTGGATTTTCACCAGTTCCAATTTTTCCCGCATGCGACTGGCAATTTCACGTCGCAGGAAGGCGGAAGGCCGGATTTTTTCTGGCCGAGCAAACAGGCGACGAACCAGTTGCAGATCTATGGGGGCACTCAACATAAGCAAATAATGATTTTAACAACACTGAACATGCGATAAGCTGGCAGTTTACACGCTTGCTTACCAGCCTGCCTCTCTCAACACAGATAAACTCATGCAAGCCTTACCCGGCACCCTGTTGCGCCACCTTAAACATAGTGTCAGCGCGCTACTCCCCGGCAGTTGCGCCTTGTGCCAGCAACAGGCCGACATGGCGGTCTGCACGGGCTGTCGCCACGCCTATTTTGAACACCAACAGGAACGCTGCCTGCAATGTGCCCTGCCTCTGCCCGCTAATGCTGCCAGCCTGCGTTGTGGCGATTGCCTGCGCAATCCGCCCGCGTTTGACATGACGGTCGCCGTCTGTGACTACGCCGCACCGCAAGATCAACTGGTGCTGGCGCTTAAATTTGGCCATCAGTTAGCACTTGCTCCGTGGTTTGCTGCCATGTTACGCGACAGCATTCTGCGTCGGCCCGCTTTTGAATTGCCCCATTACCTGTGTGCCGTGCCACTGGGCGCGCAAAGACTGACCGAGCGCGGCTTCAACCAGGCGCTGGAAATTGCCGGCCCGCTATCACGGCAGTTGGGTGTACCGCTGCACACGAAACTTTTGCATCGCAGCCGCGAGACAGCTAGGCAGAGCAGCCTGCCGATTGATGCCCGCGCCCGCAATATCAGACAAGCCTTCAGCCTTGACGAACATGCACTGCATACGGTGAAGGACTTGCACATCGGCATCATCGATGATGTCATGACCACTGGCATGACCATGCATGAAATCGCTACAATGCTGAAACGTTTTGGCGCGGCCAAAGTCAGCACTTATGTGTTTGCCCGCACCCTTCCCCACACTTAATGAAGGAAATACCTTGTTTCACGTCGTCCTGGTTGAACCGGAAATCCCGCCAAATACTGGCAATATCATACGTTTGTGCGCCAACACCGGGGTGCAACTGCACCTGATCGAGCCGCTCGGCTTTCCGCTGGACGATAGCAAGATGAAGCGCGCCGGCCTGGATTACCACGACTATGCCACCATGAAAGTGCATAAAAACTGGGAGGCCTTCCTGGCTGCGGAACAACCAGACACGCAACGCATGTTTGCCATGACCACACATGGGTCCTCGGCCTTTGCCAGCCTGGCTTTCCAGCCGGGCGATTATTTTGTATTTGGCGCTGAAACACGCGGCCTGGCACCTGCATTGCGCGAATCATTCCCGCCCGGACAGCGTATACGCCTGCCGATGCGGCCAGACAACCGCAGCCTGAACCTGTCCAACACTGTGGCAGTGGTCGTTTATGAGGCATGGCGACAAAACGGTTTTGCCGGCGGTAGTTGAGCACAACACTGAGCACCGCACTAAGCAGCACGCTAAGCACCACGCGGCAAACGACACAGCGGACAGCAATACAGCGAAGGTCCGATTACCGTAATTACCACATCAGTAATGGAAATTTGTTTAATTCCCCAGAAAATCCTTTAGGATTCATATATCACATCCTGATTCTGGACGACGCAAAAAGCGTCCTTCTATTCCTATAACAACGTGGAAAACCAAGACCACAAGGTGCCAAATTCTCCCGGCGACGCATTTGGGGATGATCTTCAGCAACTGCAGCATTTGATCGATGCCCTGCCGGTGTGTATTTCTTTTGTGGACAGGGAATACCGCTACCAGTTCATCAATGCCGTGTACATCGACTGGTTTGGACTTCCCAGATCGGCAGTTCTCGGTCGGCATGTCATCGATGTCATCGGCAAGGATGCCTTTGCGCATGTACGCTCTCACCTGGATCAGGCATTCAGCGGCCATGCCGTCTCCTATGAAACAAGCATTCCCTATAAACATGGCAACAAAGATATTGCCGCCCAGTTATTTCCCGTGTTCGACAAGCAGGGGGAGGTACGTGGCTGCTATGCCATGGTCGTTGACATCAGTAAGCGCAAGCAGGATGAAGAGCAATTGCATCTCAACGAAGAGCGCTGGAAACTGGCACTCGAAGGGTCGGGCGATGGCGTCTGGGACTGGTATCCACAAACCGGAGTGGAAATCCTGTCGGATCGCCTGAGAGAAATCTATGGTTACAGCAAGGATGACATTGCCGACCTGTCGGAAGAACTGGATCGTCGCACACATCCACATGACCGGCTGCAAATGCAACGTGACCGACAGGCACATTTTGACGGACAGGCCCCTATCTATATCAATGAACACCGTGTGCAATGCAAGGATGGGCGCTGGAAGTGGATATTGACGCGTGGTGCCGTCATCGAAAGAGATGCCGCCGGCAAACCCACACGGGTAATCGGTACCCACACCGATATCTCCGAGCGGAAACAGGCTGAAGTTGCCTTGCGTGAAAGCGAAGAACGCTTGCGCATGGCCTTGTCGGCCACCAACCAGGGCCTGTATGACGTGAATGTACAGACTGGCGAAGCTATCGTCAGCGCCGAATATGCAAATATGCTGGGCTATGCGCACCAGGGCTTCGAGGAAAACAGGAATAACTGGGAAGCCCGTTTGCATCCAGGCGATTTCGCGGTGGCTGAGCGCGCCTACAGAAGTCACCTGGAAGGCCGGACCAAGGAATATCGTGTCGAGTTCAGGCAAAAAACAGCAACAGGTGATTGGAGCTGGATACTTTCAGTCGGGGCCATCGTCGAATGGGATAGCGACGGCAAGCCACTACGCATGTTGGGGACGGTACTCGACATCACGGAAAAGAAAAAAACCGAAGCACTGATCTGGCAACAGGCGAATATCGACACGCTCACGGGCCTGCCTAACCGCCGCATGTTTTATGACAGACTGGACCACGACATCAAGCTCAGCAAGCGTCGCAGATTATCGCTGGCAGTATTGTTCATCGATCTGGATTTTTTCAAGGAAGTCAACGATACCCTGGGCCATGCCACTGGTGATATCCTGCTGGTGGAAGCTGGCCAGCGCCTGCGCAATTGCGTACGGGAAAGTGATACGGTGGCCCGCCTGGGCGGTGATGAATTCACCGTTTCCCTGCCAGAAATGCGGGAACAGGACAGGGCCGAGGTCGTCGCACAAAATCTCATCCGCGCCATGTCTACCCCGTTCCAGATTGCGGGTGAAGAAATCTATCTGTCGGCCAGCGTGGGCATCACCATTTATCCGCGTGATGCCGACAACCTGGACGACCTGATCAAACATGCCGATCAGGCCATGTATGCGGCCAAAGACCAGGGCCGCAACCGCTTCAGTTATTTCACGCCCAGTCTGCAGACTGCGGCACTGGCACGTTTGCGCATGACCAATGATTTGCGGGTGGCGATAGCCGAGCAACATCTGCAAGTTTATTTCCAGCCCATCGTCGACCTCCACACTGGCCGCATACAGAAGGCCGAGGCGCTGGTACGCTGGCGGCATGCGCAACTGGGTTTCATCAGTCCCATGGAATTCATACCGATTGCAGAAACCAGTGGCATGATCCTGGCGATCGGCGATCTGGTGTTCCGTGAATCAGTCAAATGGGTGAAGCAATGGCGTCGCGACTATCATCCTGACTTCCAGATCAGCGTCAACCAGTCACCGATGGAATTCCAGGGGGATCAGGAACGCTATGTGAACTGGATACAGCACCTGGCAAACCAGGACCTGCCGGGCCAGGCCATCATCGTCGAAATTACCGAAGGCCTGCTGCTGGATGCAAGCCATACCATCACCAGCAAGCTGTTGCAGTTCCGCGATGCCGGCATACAGGTGGCGCTGGATGATTTTGGTACCGGCTATTCTTCCCTGTCTTACCTGAAGAAATTCGATATCGATTACCTGAAGATAGACCAATCCTTCATCCGCAATCTGGCTCATGGTTCCAGCGATATCGCCTTATCCGAAGCAATCATCATGATGGCCCACAAATTGGGGTTGCGAGTGGTTGCAGAAGGGGTGGAAACGGTACAGCAACGCCAGTTGCTGGAACAGGCTGCCTGCGACTTTGCGCAAGGCTATCTGTTTGCCAAACCGCTGCCACCAGAAGAATTTGAACTCTTGCTGCAACAACAAAAATCCTCAGCCAGCTGACCTGACTCTGGCCAGCAATTTGCTGGTGGAACGGTCATGTTCAAACTGAATCGCTGCTACCTGCCCACCATATGCCAGTACGGCCTGGCCTTCGGGTATGGTAGTCATATCGTAGTCACCACCTTTGACGTAGATATCCGGATGTGCGGCCAGCACTGCCTGCAAGGCTGTGTCTTCATCAAACTCAACTACCAGACTGACCGCTTCCAGTGCGGCCAGCACTGCCATGCGGTCTTCGCAGGTATTCACAGGACGGTCGTCGCCCTTGCCCAGGCGTTTGACGGAGGCGTCGGTATTCACCGCCACCACCAGCGACGCCCCCAGCGCCCGCGCATCTGCTAGGTAACTGACATGGCCGCGATGCAGGATGTCAAACACGCCATTGGTCATGACCACAGGTTTCGGCAACGCAAGCACACGCTCAGCTAATTCTTCGCGGGTAGTAAGTTTTTTTTCGAATTGTGGCATAAGAAACTTTGTGGGTATTTTACGAAAACCACTCACCAAAGGGGCTCGAAGACACAGAGGGTGCACAGAGAAGTGCAAGAGTATATAAACGCGAATGATTGCGAATTTGTAGGTTGGGCTACGAATTATCAGCCCAACACCCAGCATCTAAATAAGGTATTTGCTTATCAAATGCACAGTGTTGGGCTGATGAAACGTAGCCCAACCTACGAGAAAATACGATTTCGGTTTTCTCTGTGCTTTTCTCTATGCCTCCGTGCCTCTGTGTTGAGAGGTCTTGATTTAAGAAATAAAAAAGCCGCTAATGATAGCGGCGATTGTACAGGTTCAAAGCAGGTTTAAGCTGCGCTTGGCAAACTGCCTGGCAGAATAATCAGCCTTTGCGCCACTTCCTTGCGGTAGCGGTTCAAGTCTTGCACGGTTTCAAATGTACGCTCGAACAGCAGCGACATATTATGCAGGATGCGGTCAACGACTTTCTTTTCCCACACGCCATCAAACTTGATCTGGCCATCCAGCCAGCGTTCCAGCCAGTCCGGGTCTGGCAGGCGAGACTGTATGGTGTCGTTCGGGAACAGGGCCTGATTGACATGCAGATTGGTAGGATGCAAGGGTTTTTCCGTGCGTCTGGCCGATGCCATCAGGACACCGATCTTGGAAAACGCTGCACGTGCCACATCGCCGACTTCGGCCAGGGATTTTTTCATGTAGCGCAGATAGGCACCGCCATGTCTTGCCTCATCCTGGCTGATGATCTTGTAAATATGCTTGATCACCGGTTCGGTATGCCATTCAGATGCGCAACGATACCAGTGATTCAAACGTATCTCGCCACAGAAATGCAGCATCAGTGTTTCCAGTGGCGGTGCCGGGTCGAACTCGAAACGCACGTTATCAAGTTCTTTTTCTGTCGGTACCAGTTCGGGATGAAAACGGCGCAAATACTCCATCAATACCAGCGAGTGTTTTTGCTCTTCAAAAAACCAGATCGACATGAAGGCACAAAAATCGCTGTCACCGCGATTGTCGCGCAAAAACATTTCTGTCGCAGGCAAGGCCGACCATTCAGTGATGGCATTCATCTTGATGGTTTGTGCCTGCTCTGGCGTCAACTTGCTGGCGTCAAATTTATCCCAGGGGATATCTGACTCCATATTCCAGCGCACTTGCTCCAGAGACTTGAATAATTCAGGGTAAAGCATGGTGAACCTCTGATAGATATAGCAAAAATTAGAATCTTTTACCTAATTTTACCAGAGAGATGTGACGGCTTCACGACAAGCCTTATTTTGCCAATAAGTAGCTCCAGTGCAAGTCCACTAGCTCAACTGATGTCATTTTCGCTGATTGCCTGTCTGACTTCTTCACGGTCCAGATTTGGGGCAAACTGCTGTATGAATTCAAAGGTATAA
The DNA here is from genome assembly GCF_049340445.1 of Undibacterium sp. Ji50W. Taxonomy (NCBI): domain Bacteria; kingdom Pseudomonadati; phylum Pseudomonadota; class Betaproteobacteria; order Burkholderiales; family Oxalobacteraceae; genus Undibacterium; species Undibacterium sp. Ji50W. The sequence continues at coordinate 165,439 of NZ_JBMPOX010000003.1, forward strand.
CTGCGCAGGTAAGCGCCACGCCTGACTGCCAGCCGCGTTACATTCGACGCAAACAGGTGGCTCGCCTCTATCGTCCGCAGACCATGTGCACGCTGCACTTCTATCGCCATCGAGGCAACCAGACCCACGCCCAGACCCAATGCCACATATTGCTGGATCACGTCAGAGTCCATGGCTGTCAGCACAATGTCGGTACGCAGACCCGCCAGACGGAAGGCATCATCGATATGGCCGCGACCGGTAAATCCTACGTCATAGGTAATCAACGGGTAATTCGACAGGTCTTCCAGCGTCAGCACGTCCTTGTTCAGCAGGGGATGATTTTCGGGAACCACCACCACGTGGTTCCATTCATAGCAGGCAAATGAGGCCAGGTCTTTGAATTGCGACAAACCTTCCGTCGCGATACCGATATCCGCCTTACCAGACAAGACCCATTCGGCAATGTGTTCAGGTGAACTTTGTTGCAAGGCGATGCGCACATCCGGGAAAGCCTGACGGAAACCCTGTACCACTTTCGGCAAGACGTAGCGGGCCTGGGTATGGGTAGTGGCGATGGTCAGCGTACCCTTGGTCTGGTCAGAATAATCTTCGCCTGCCTGGCGCAAGTTTTCTGCTTCCAGCAACAGGCGTTCTATTATGGGCAAGATGTCGCGGCCAGGTTCGGTCAGCCCGGTCAGGCGTTTACCGTTGCGTTCAAAAATATCGACGCCCAGTTCTTCTTCCAGTTCGCGAATCTGGCGACTGACGCCAGGCTGTGAGGTAAACAAGACATTGGCGACTTCAGTCAGGTTATAACCACGGCGCGAAGCTTCACGGATGGAGCGTAATTGTTGGAAATTCATGGCTTACCTTATTGAGCGTCGACAAACACGTGGAGGCGCTTGGGGCGTACTACCAGTGCTTCACCGACTTTGAGTTTCAGTTGTTCATAGCGTTCTGTAGAAATCATGGCTTCCACCAGTTCGCCGTTGTCATCCCGTTCCAGTTCCAGCTGTGCCAGTGGCCCTATGCTGTGCACACGGCGCAATTGCACGACCAGCCCGGCAGCACCCGGTGAATAGCGGTCAATTTCCAGCTCATGCGGTCGCACATAACCGGTACCGAAGGCGTCCCGCGTTTCAGCATGACCTGGTGCTTCAAACGGTACACCGTCTGCATCAAGTATGCCTTCATGGATACGGCCACGGAACAGGTTCACATTACCCAGGAAACCATATACGAAAGGCGTGGCCGGATGATGATAAACCTCGGCCGGTGCCCCTACCTGCTCCACCTTGCCATGGTTCATGAGTACGATCTTGTCAGCCACTTCCAGCGCTTCTTCCTGATCATGGGTGACGAAGATACTGGTCACATGCAATTCATCATGCAGGCGGCGCAACCAGCGGCGTAATTCCTTACGCACCTTGGCATCCAGTGCACCGAAGGGTTCGTCCAGCAACAATACGCGCGGTTCTACCGCCAGCGCACGCGCCAGCGCAATACGCTGACGCTGGCCGCCAGACAACTGCGGCGGATAGCGATCGGCCAGCCAGTCAAGCTGCACCAGTTCCAGCAGCTTGGTGACTTTTTCCTTGATCTCGCTTTCTTTCGGGCGCAGATGACGCGGTTTGACACGCAGGCCAAAAGCGATGTTTTCAAAGATGGTCATATGCTTGAACAGCGCATAGTGCTGGAATACGAAACCAACCTGGCGTTCGCGCACATGCTGGGCTGATGCATCCTGGCCATCCAGCAAGACCTGTCCGCTATCGGCATATTCCAAACCAGCGATGATACGCAACAACGTGGTTTTTCCACAGCCCGACGGGCCCAGCAAGGCGGTCAGTTCGCCATTCGGAAAATCCAGCGATACCTTATCCAGTGCAGTGAAATTGCCAAAGCGCTTTTGTAATTGATTAACAGCGATACTCACGGTGAACTCCCTTATTTCTCTTCATTCCTGTGGCAACTGGCGGTTTTCATTGGTGCGCCATTCGACTAGTGATTTGAGTGCCAGCGTCAGCAAAGCCAGCAAAGTCAGCAGCGAAGCGACAGCAAAGGCAGCAGTGAAGTTGTACTCGTTATATAAAATCTCGACTTGCAGGGGCATGGTATTGGTCTCGCCACGGATATGGCCAGACACTACCGACACCGCACCGAATTCACCCATGGCACGGGCATTACACAAGATCACGCCATACAACAAACCCCATTTGATATTCGGCAGGGTCACATACCAGAAAGTCTTCCAGCCGGATGCACCCAGCACCAGCGCCGCTTCTTCTTCTTCACTGCCCTGCGCCTGCATCAGGGGTATCAGTTCACGCGCGACAAAGGGAAAGGTGACGAAGATCGTCGCCAGTACGATGCCTGGCACGGCAAACAGTATCTTGATTTCATGATCGCGCAACCATTCGCCAAACCAGCCCTGGGCACCAAACAGCAATACATAAATCAAACCGGAAATGACGGGCGATACCGAAAACGGCAAGTCGATCAGCGTCAGCAAGATATTCTTGCCACGGAATTCGAATTTGGCGATGGTCCAGGCCGCCGCCACGCCAAACACCAGGTTCAGCGGCACGGCGATGCCAGCCGCAATCAGGGTCAGCTTGATGGCGGACAAGGCGTCTGGCTCGACGATGGCAGCCAGGTACACTTGCCAGCCTTTTTTCAACGCTTCAGAAAACACCGCAGCCAGCGGCACGAACAGGAACAGCGTCAGGAAAGCCAGTGCAGTCACCGATAAAACGATGCGCACCCACAAAGGTTCTGTGGTGGCAGCGGGGGTGATGACAGGTTCATACCGGCGTGCTGCCACGGGTGCATTGATGGTGATGGCAGTCATTATTCTCTCCCTGCGTTTTGTCGGCTGCGGGTCCATGCCTGCAAGGCATTAATGGACAGCAACAGGCTGAAGGACAGTAACAACATCACCACCGCTATCGCGGTTGCACCGGCGTAATCGTATTGTTCGAGTTTGGTAATCATGAACAGAGGTGTGATTTCAGAAACCATGGGCATGTTGCCGGCGATGAAAATGACCGACCCGTATTCACCGGTGGCGCGGGCAAACGCCAGCGCAAAACCGGTCATCAGGGCCGGCAAAATACTAGGGAAGATGACCCGTGCAAAAGTCTGGAAATGGCTGGCACCCAGACTGACGGCGGCTTCTTCCAATTCTTTTTCAGCCTCTTCCAGTACCGGCTGCACGGTACGCACGACAAAAGGCAGGCCGATAAAGGTCAGGGCAACCAGTACCCCCAGCGGCGTGTAAGCAACCTTGATACCCAGCGGTGTCAGCAATTTGCCCAGCCAGCCATTCGGTGCATACAGGGTTGCCAGGGTGATGCCGGCCACCGCAGTCGGCAGGGCAAATGGCAGATCGACCAGAGCATCCACCAGTTTTTTGCCGGGGAATTTATACCGCACCAGCACCCAGGCGACAATGCCGCCAAAGAACACATTGATCAGCGCACCCAGCAAGGAAGCACCGAAAGTCAGTTTGTAGGAAGCGATAACCCGGTCAGAAGTGACTGTATTCCAGAATGCCTCCCAGGTCATGGTAAAGGTCTTCAGGAAAACCGCCGACAGCGGTATCAGGACGATCAGACCCAGATAAAACACGGTAAATCCCAAGGAAAGATGAAACCCCGGGATAACGCGCCTGACTTGTGGATTGTTACCAAAAAACCTTGCCATATGCAGCCCTTATTACAGATACGACTATTGATGAGTAATATTGGCAGTTTTTAGTTATATAGAAAACGAATTTTTTCTTATTCCTAAATTCGTTTTTCGCATATGGAGCAGCAAAAACCAGCTTTTTTTATCGCCTTTGTCGATTTTTTGGTAATTTTTTAGCAATTAACCAGATAATACTGATCAATATGCAAATTTAACAGCATCTTCAAACACTACCGCTTGCTGGTGTTCTGCCCGGCTTAGCAAACCGGCTTTCGGCAAGTCAAACAGGAAGCCCTGTATCAGATAAGGGCTGGCGGTCTGGTTGGCATCACGCAATGCCTGCAGCCTTTTTTGATTTTCAATACGGCGGAAAATCACATGGCAATTGCCACGATCTGCCTGTTCCAGCAAACGAATCTGTGCTTCTGCATCATTGGCCAGACTGATATCGACCTTGATGGAATCAGGCCGGATGCGGTCCAGCAAATCACCGGCCTGCTCCAGGCTGGCGGCATGCAGGCCGATGCGGAAGCCATTGCGACGGTAATTTTCGGCCACATGGGTCAATACCCAGCGCTGGCTGGGTGTAATCTGCGGCAATTGCAGGATGATGTGATGATGCGGTAATTCCAGCACATCCAGAATACGGCGAAAAGCCATGCCGTGGTTTCCTTCCACCGCGGCCAACAGGCGACTATGCACACTCAGGTACAGGTCCAGATGTGCACTTTCGGGCTGGCGATAGAAATTCAGGGTATGCAGCAGACGGCAGAGTCTGTCCAGTTCAACCGACTCATCATCGTTGGCGGCGTTTTCCAGCAACTTCCAGATATTCAAGCCCTGGTCATCGCTGGCATAACTGCGGGCATAGGCTTCATAGGCCACAACACGGCCGTCATCACCGGAACGTATCGCCTGGAAAGCACTGGTCAGGGTGGAATTGAAATAACGCCCACGGGCACGCCCCTGCTCGTCCAGCCACAGATTGGTGGTGGCCAGCGTACTTTGCAGGCGGCTCAGATAGTTTTGCAATGCGGGATAGTGCATGCAGACCTCACACTTCGATAACAGTCATGTTTCTACAATTTTGCAATCGACACTTCTGTGGCCTTGACCAATGCCACGACTTCAGAACCGATGACCAGGTTCAGGTCCTTGATGGAACGGGTGGTAATCACCGATGTCACGATACCAGCCGGTGTTTCCACATCGACTTCAGATACCACTGAACCTTCGATGATGGCTTTGATTTTGCCGCGGAACTGGTTGCGGACGTTGATGGCTTGTATGCTCATGATGCTTCCTTTAAAAAATTAAAATATAAATTACCTGCAATGCGCGCTGCATATGCAGCTCGCAGTCCTCTAAATCGCCCAGGCGACCTGGCTTACGGTTCTCAACAGTGATATATCACCAAGTTCGGTATCCAGTTCTGCCGGCGGTTTTTGCAGTACCCGCCTTAATATGCTTTCTTCCAGTTCGGCAAACCTGGGGTTGCCGCGTGAACGTGGTCTGGGTAAATCGATCCTGCTGTCCAGGGTGATCTGACCATCTTCTATCAGGATCACACGGTCCGCCAGGGCTATCGCTTCCTGTACATCATGGGTCACCAGCACGGCAGTAAAACCGCGTTGTTGCCACAGGCTTTCAATCAGGTTCTGCATTTCTATGCGGGTCAGGGCATCCAGTGCACCCAAAGGTTCATCCAGCAATAGCAAGGCTGGTTCATGTACCAGGGCCCTTGCCAGCGCAACGCGCTGACGCTGGCCACCTGACAGGACAGATGGCCACTCATCAGCGCGCTCTGCCAGCGCGACTTTCTGCAAGGCCTGGCGGGCGGCGGACTGGTCGCTGCCAAGGCCAAGCGCCACGTTATCAATCACGGTTTTCCATGGCAGCAGGCGCGAATCCTGAAACATTACTCGGGTATCGGGTTTTTTACCGGGCTGCCCCTGGGCCTGATCTGCATTGAATTCCAGGCTGCCGCTATCGGCCTGTTCCAAACCGGCTATCAGGCGTAGCAGCGTGCTTTTGCCACAACCGCTGCGACCGATCACGGCCACGAATTCGCCGGCCTGTACTTGCAGGTTCAGTGATTTCAATACCTGCCGCCCCTGATAGGATTTTTGTATGACACGCAAGTCCAGCGAAGCCCCACGCCCGGCTTCGGCCTGGTCGTTGGCCGCGCTACCCCATTCGCCGGCAGCAGTGGTTTCCCAACCGCCATCCAGTTCTTCACGCAAGGCAGCAATTTCTGCCACGGCACTCAGTGGAAATTCAGGGAACCGATACATGTTCATGCCCTCCTTTGATAAGACGGATGCCAGCGCAGGCAATAATGTTCAAGCACCCGCGACAACACATCTGCCAGCTTGCCCAGCAAGGCATATAGCAATATTCCCACCAGCACCACATCGGTTTGTAAGAATTCACGCGCATTCATGGTCATGTAACCTATACCAGCCTGCGCCGAAATGGTTTCGGCAACAATCAGCAATACCCACACCAGGCCCAGTGAAAAGCGTACGCCTACCAGTATCGATGGCAATGCGCCTGGCAAGATCACATCGCGGTACAGAGCCCAGCCAGACAGGCCATAACTTTGCGCCATTTCTATCAAGCCTTTATCGACCGTACGGATGCCGTGGAAGGTATTCAGGTACACCGGGAAAAAGACGCCGACCGATACCAGGAACAGTTTCGCTGATTCATCAATGCCAAACCACAAGATCACCAGCGGGATCAGGGCCAGCGCCGGAATATTCCTGATCATTTGCAGCGTGGTATCAAGCAGGGTTTCAGCAAACCGGAAACTGCCAGTCAGCAAACCCAGCAACAAACCCAGCCCGCCACCAACAGCAAAGCCGGAAATCGCACGCCACAGGCTGGTTTTTGCGTGGATCCAGATTTCACCTGACACACCCAGAGTCCAGAAAGCCCGCGCCACAGCCAGCGGTTCAGGCAAAATACGGCTGGACAAATAACCCGTCTGGGCGGCAATCTGCCATACCAGTATCAGCGCCAGTGGCAGGGCCCAGGGTAATAATTTCCCTAACAGTTGCACACCAAGCTGACGCCATGCGATACCGCTGAATATTCCTTCAGGCACAGCGCCGCCACCCTGGCGTGGATGTCCCGGCAACTCGGCAAATTGCGCGACTTCGGTGATGATGGGACCCATATACGCTCCTAGCTTTGTGACACCTTGGGCACGATACCGTTTGCCATGACTTCGCCAAATGGCCCGGTCAGGCTGCTGGACACGTCAGGTACCTGTTTGCCTATCAATGGAAATACCAGTTCGGAAAAACGATACGACTCTTCCAGATGCGGATAACCAGAGAAGATGAAGGTGTCAATACCCAGCGCCGCATATTCCTTGATACGCGCAGCCACGGTTTCCGGGTCTCCCACCAAGGCCGTACCGGCGCCGCCACGCACCAGGCCAACACCGGCCCACAGGTTAGGCGATACTTCCAGCTTGTCGCGTTTGCCGCCGTGCAGGGCAACCATGCGTTGCTGCCCGACAGAATCCATCTTGGCGAAGGCTTTTTGCGCCCTGGCGATGACATCATCATCGACGTAACGGATCAGGTCTTCTGCCGCCTGCCAGGCTTCGTCATTGGTTTCGCGCACGATCACATGCAGGCGTATGCCAAAGCGCAAGGTACGGCCATACCTGGCGGCGCGGTCGCGCATATCGGCAATCTTGGCTGCCACTGCGGCCGGTGGCTCTCCCCAGGTCAGGTAGACATCAACCTGCTCAGCCGCCAGTTCATGCGCAGGTTCGGATGAGCCACCAAAATACAAAGGTGGATACGGTTTTTGCACAGGCGGGAACAAGGTCTTGGCCCCCTTGACCGTGATATGTCTGCCTTCAAAATCATAACCGGTATCACCACCTTCGCCAGCCAGGGAAGCGCGCCAGACGCGCAAGAATTCTTCCGTGATTTCATAGCGTTTTTCATGGTCGGCAAACAGGCCATCCGCTTCCAGTTCGCCCTGGTCACCGCCGGTGACGATATTGATCAGCAAGCGGCCTTTCGACAAACGATCAAAAGTCGACGCCATGCGTACTGCCAGACCCGGTGTAGTCAGGCCGGGGCGTATCGCTACCAAAAATTTCAATTTGGTGGTGGCGCTGATCAGACTGGATGCGACTACCCAGGCATCTTCGCAAGAACGTCCAGTCGGTAGCAATACACCATCATAGCCCTGGGTGTCAGCCGCCACGGCGATCTGGCGCAGGTATTCATAATTGATCTGGCGCGCCCCTTTGGTCGTGCCCAGATAACGGCTGTCGCCGTGAGTAGGAATAAACCAGAATATGTTCAAGCTCATCTTTCTTCCTTCCTTGTTCTTACTTATTCAATGCGACTTTGGCCGCAGGTGGCAGCCAGACTGCGTCCCTGACATTAACAGCCTTGGGTATCAATTTCTGCTGATAAAAATTGTCGGCAACGCGTTGTTGTTCATCGATAATGTTCTGCGTCAGGTAAACCACCGGTGAACGCGGCCTGCGTTCCAGAAAACTGGCAATAGTCGGCTTGTCCAGGCCAGTGCTGGCAGCGATAATGGCAACTGCTACATCCCGGTTTTTCTGCACGAAGCTGTCACTGCGCGTCAATTCTTCAAACAGCAGCTGTATCACTTTCGGATAGCGGTCGGCAAAGCTGCGCGACGACAGATAATGCGAAAGATTGTTGACCAGGCCCTTGCCGGTGGCCACCACCCTGACTGAGGTGTTTTGTTCTATCGCCGCCCAATACGGATCCCAGATGGCCCAGACATCCACACTGCCGCGCTCAAAGGCGGCCCGTGCATCAGCAGGTGCCAGATAGACCGGCGTAATATCCGCCCACTGCAAGCCAGCTTGCTGGATAGCACGCAAGACATGGTAGTGGGCACTGGAACCTTTCTGGAAGGCGATCTTTTTACCTTTCAGGTCAGCCAGTGTGCGTATCGGTGACTCTGGCTTGACCAGAATGGCACTGACACCCGGCTTGGCTGGTTCAGCGCCGACATACACCAGGTTGCTACCGGCAGATTGGGCAAAAATAGGTGGTGGCTCACCGGTGGTGGCGAAATCGATGCTGCCAACCGACAGCGCTTCCAGCATTTGCGGACCGGCAGTGAATTCAAACCAGCTGACTTTCACATCCTTCAATTGCTGTTCCAGCGCGTGCCTGTGTTTCAACAGTGTCAGGTTGACCGAGCTTTTCTGAAAACCGATGCGGATTTCTTTCGGCAGCTCACCGGCACCTGGTGCCGCCAAACCCAGCGCTGGCCACAGGATGAACAAGGTCGACGCCAGCAGAGCACGTCGTGACAATGAGAGCAGTGACAGCGGTGACAGCGGTGACATCATTACCCTCACAGCTTGACAGTGAATACTGCATCCCGGATATTGATACGCTTGGGTATCAATTTCAGGTCGGCAAAGGTGTCGGCAATATTCTGCTGCTCGCGTATCACCTGTTCGGTCAGTGGTTTGACGCCAAACCCGAAGCGCGCAGTGGACAATTCAACGATGCTGTTGTCCAGACCAATCTGGGTAGACAGTATGCTGCTGACTTCTTTGAGGTTTTTTGCACCCCATTCATCGACCTTCGCCAGTTCTTCCAGAACGATGCGCAAGACTTCGGGATTTTTTTGTGCATAAGCACGTGCCGCCAGATAAAACTGGTGATTGCTGACCGCGCCCTTGCCATCTACCAGTATCCTGGCACCAATCTGTTTTTCCGCTGCAGCCAAAAAAGGATCCCAGATGGCCCAGGCATCCACACTGCCGCGCTCAAAGGCAGCGCGCGCATCTGCCGGTGGCAAGAACACTGTTTCTACGTCCTTGTAATTGAGGCCCGCTTTTTCCAGCACCTTGACCAGCAGGTAATGCACATTCGATCCCTTGTTGAGAACGATTTTTTTGCCTTTGAGTTCTGCGGCTGATTTCAATGGAGAATTCTTGGGTACGATGATGGCTTCGCCGCCCGGTGCTGGCGGCTCGTTGCCGACATACAGCAAATCCGCACCTGCAGCCTGGGCAAAAATCGGCGGCGCTTCGCCGGTGGTACCGAAATCTATGCTGCCTACATTCAGGCCTTCCAGCAATTGCGGCCCGGCAGAAAACTCTGCCCATTTCACATCCACACCCAGGGCGGCCAGACGTTTGTCCAGCGCACCTGTGCCTTTCAGCAAAGTCAGCGTGCCATATTTTTGAAAACCTATGCGCAATGTACCTGGAACAGGCGCCTTGTTTTGCGCAAAGGCCTTGGGCAATACCACACCAAGGGCCATCGCCGACAGGGCAGACAGACGACTGAGAGTAAGACGCTTGGCATCGCGTTGCGTATGCTTTTCTGTGCTCATTGTATCGCTTGCAAACAGCTTCTTTTTATCGTCGCTCATACTTTACCTTCAATTTTGGGCAAGACTTCCCCCTGCCGACGTGCACGGCATATAAACAGGAGGACTGCAATTCGCAATTCAGTTATGCAGCTGGGTTTGCTGCCTTATTTTTTTTTAAATTTGTTACTGGTGTCGTGTATGTATTCAGCCTGCGTCAACAGGGCAAACCATTCAGGGCTGGACTTTGCACAGGCTGCGCGACCGGCTTGCTGCGTTGTAAAGACACCAGGCTTTCCAACAAGAGGTGGGTGCCATCCTGTACCCGTTTGGAGATCGCCTCATCCAGTTGCAGCCCCTGTCCATCGGTCCACACCACCTGGGTATCGGTCGCATAAATGCTGGGCAGGATATGGCGTGCAGACAGGGCAGCCAATACTGGCCGCAAACCATAATCCAGCGCCAGCATATGCGATTGGCTGCCGCCGGTTGCCACGGGCAAGACTATTTTTCCTTCCAGCCCGTCTTGCGGCAAGATATCCAGGAAACTTTTCAGCAAACCACTATAGGCAGCCTTGTAGATCGGTGTAGCAATCACGATCGCATCAGCTCTTGCCAGCAGGGTTTTGGCAGCCTGCAATTCTGGATCTGAAAAATCCGCATGCACTAAAGCTTGTGCCGGCAAATCCCGCACAGGCAGGCTGACAGTGCGCTGCCCCAGTTCATTCAGTCTTTCACCGATAAAATTCAGCAAGCGGGCCGACCTTGACGGTGAAGAAGGGCTTCCTGATAGCAGCAGTATGGTCATGATCGTGCTTTCTATAGCGTCCGCAGCAAATCTTATTTTTTGCCCGGTTGATAAATCTGGTCGAAGATACCGCCATCGGCAAAATGTTCTTTCTGTGCCTTGGTCCAACCGCCGAAGGTGTCATCGATCGTGAACAGTTTCACTTTCGGGAATTGCGCCGCATATTTTTTCGATGCTTTTTCTGTGGTCGGACGGTAGTAATGCTTGGCGATAGTGTCCTGGACTTCGTCGGTGTACAGGTAGTTCAGGTAAGCTTCTGCCACTTTGCGGGTACCGCGACGATCTACCACTTTATCCACCACGGCGACAGAAGGTTCTGCCAGGATACTGGTGGAAGGGGCAACGATTTCTACCTTGTCCGGACCCAGTTCCTTGATCGCCAGCAGGGCTTCGTTTTCCCATGCCAGCAAGACATCACCTATGCCACGTTCAACAAAGGTAGTAGTGGCACCACGTGCGCCAGAATCCAGTACTGGTACGTTTTTATACAGCTTGGACAAAAATTCCTTGGCTGTCGCTTCGCTGCCGCCCGGCAGTTTCAGGGCGTAACCCCAGGCTGCCAGATGGTTCCAGCGGGCACCGCCCGAGGTTTTTGGGTTAGGCGTGATGACGGCAACACCTGGTTTGACGATGTCAGCCCAATCCTTGATGCCTTTAGGATTACCTTTGCGTACCAAAAACACGATGGTGGAAGAATACGGTGACGCATTGTGCGGCAGGCGTTTTTGCCATGCCTTGTCGAGCAGGCCCTTCTCAGCCAGGGCATCAGTGTCATAGGCAAGTGCCAGCGTGACCACATCGGCATCCAGGCCATCAATCACCGCACGCGCCTGCTTGCCTGAACCGCCATGCGATTGCTTGATGGTGACGTTGTCACCGGTTTTTGCTTTCCATTGCTTGGCAAAAGCCTGGTTCACATCCTGATACAGCTCACGGGTAGGGTCATACGACACATTGAGCAGAGTCACGTCGGCCGCATGCACAGCAGCAGAAAAAGTACCGACAGTGGCAAGAGAAATTGCGAGGATTATTTTTTTGATAGTCATCTGTACGTCCTGAGGTGAAAATATTTTTATGAGGAATACAGAATAAAACGAGGCTATATAAATTAAAACGAAGTGTTTCGATGTTTTATATGCGATTTACGCATAAGCGAAAACCTTACTCCTCTCAAAATGAAAGACCAAAAGGCGCACCACAGAGGCACAGCAACAAAGAAGGGCACTGAGGAGTAATTCTGTGACGGTTGCCAATGAAGCTTACCGGCCATCTGTTATGCGCCCTTTTGCTTTTCCGGTGTCTCTTTATCAATAGAAAATACGATTACTGATTTGCCTATGAAATTGCATGGTTTTGATCTACATTTTTTCTAAATCTGCGCTAAGATGACATTATCTTTTTCAGGAGTTAACCATGCTGCGACGCACACCAATACAACTTGCTGTTTTTCTGGGTCTGATCAGTTGCTCCGTGGGCGCCTGGGCGGATACCGGGGATGCCTGCCCAGCCGTACTGAACCATAAATTCAAACGCCTGCAGGATGAAGCGACACAGGATCTTTGCCAGTACAAGGGCAAGGTCGCGCTGGTCGTGAACACTGCCAGTTATTGCGGCTTTACCAAGCAATATGAAGGGCTGGAGGCGATGTATGCCAAATACAGCGAACAAGGCCTGGTGGTATTAGGTTTCCCGTCAAATGATTTCGGCAAGCAGGAGCCAGGCAACGATCAGCAGATCGCTGATTTCTGCTTTAACACCTATGGCGTGAAGTTTCCGATGTTCACCAAAACCTCGGTCATGGGCAAGGATGTTAACCCCCTGCATGCGCAGTTGATCAAGGCCACGGGCACCACACCGAAATGGAATTTCTATAAATACCTGATCGACCGTAAGGGCAATGTCATTGCCGCCTATTCCAGCGTGACCACACCAGACGATAAAAAACTGGTGGCTGACGTAGAAAAAGCCCTGGCGCAATAATTAGCCAATCAGCTCATCAGCTCAATAATCAGCTAACACGCATTTCATCGCCATGGATGAAGTGCGCCTGGCAAGCCCCAGCATCAGCCGGGCAGATAGCCCAGTTGATGCGAGACGCGGCTGGCACTCTCACGCAGGGCCAGCGCCAGTTCCCCCTTCCAGTCTGCATCAAAACTGCCTTTCGTGCCGGTTGCCGTCATCACCAGACTAAGTGCGCCGGTATGGTCAAACACGGGGGCACTCAGGGCATTGATGCCAGGGATAGGCAAACCCTGGGCGCGCGCCAGACCTTGCTGGCGCACTTCTGTTAGCACACCGGCAATATCCTGACTATTCAGTTGTACGCCAGCCTGCCCGATCACCAGTTCATCCTGCATTTCCCTGGCAATCACTTTATCTACCAATGTCACTGGCAGGTAGGCAGAAAACACCAGGCCGGTAGCCGTACCCAGCATAGACATGACCGTCCCCGCATGCATGTTGACATGGATCGGGCGGCTGGATTCTGCAATATAAATCACGGTAGGCCCATGACTGCCCCAGACTGCCAGCGCCACCGTCTGGTCTATGCTGGCCGCCAGGCGCGTGGCTTCGGGTATCGCCAGCTTGACCGGCGACATCTGCTGCAGGCTGACCAAACCCATTTGCAGGGCGAAAGGACCGAGTTGGTAAGCGCCCGTCGCCCCATCCTGCTGTATCAGACCCAATTTACCGAAGCTGACCAGATAGGCATGCGCCTTGGAGGCAGGCATGCCACTTTCACGCGCCAGATCACCTAATGACATGGCACGGCAAGAACTGACCAGGGCGTTCAACAGCAGGCCACCAACCTCGATGGCACCGATACCACGTCTTTCCTTGTTTTTTTCTGTCATCTCAGCCTCTGATTGCCCTGAATTGTGCACGAATTGCGTCCGAATGAATTTTACTATTAACAAACGCATTTACAAATAACGAATTAATGCTTATTCTTGTTTTAGTTAAATTGCTCAATTGTTGAGCAAATCTAAAATTGAAGACAAGGATGTTGTCATGACGACCAAGCAATTTGCCTCCCACGCCGATCTGGAAGAAAAGAAAGTCAGCTTCCAGCAACTGTCCGAACATGCCTATGCCTACACCGCAGAAGGCGACCCAAATACCGGCATCATTATCGGCGACGATGCCGTCATGGTCATTGATACCCAGGCCACCCCCATCATGGCGCAGGATGTGGTGCGACGCATACGTGAAGTCACCGACAAGCCCATCAAATATGTGGTGATGTCGCACTACCATGCGGTACGGGTGCTGGGTGCCAGCGGCTATGTAGCCGAAGGTCTTGAGCATATCATCGCCAGCCGCGATACCTATGATCTGATCGTTGAACGGGGCGAAGCCGACATGAAGAGTGAGATAGGGCGCTTCCCGCGCCTGTTCCGCGCGGTGGAAAGCGTGCCCGGCCTGACCTGGCCAACAATTACCTTCAAGGGTGAAATGTCGCTCTGGCTGGGCAAGCTGGAAGTGAAGATCATGCAGGTAGGGCGCGGCCATACCAAGGGCGACACCATTGTCTGGCTGCCGCAAGAAAAAGTCTTGTTCTCTGGCGATCTGGTCGAATTTGGCGCGACACCGTATGCTGGCGATGCCTATTATTCAGACTGGCCGCAAACCCTGAGCAATCTGGAAGCCATGCGGGCCAATAAACTAGTACCGGGTCGCGGTGCGGCCCTGACCTCGCCCGAACTGGTGGCAGCAGGCCTGAGTGAAACACATTCTTTTATCAGCGACCTGTTTGCCAGCGTCAAGGCAGGGCAGCAACAGCAGCATGACCTGAATACCATCTACAAAAACACCTATGCGTCACTGAAACCCAAGTACGGTCACTGGGTGATTTTTGATCACTGCCTGCCGTTTGATGTGACACGGGCGTTTGACGAGGCCTCGGGGCACGTTGATCCGCGCGTGTGGACGGCAGAAAGGGATGTGGAGATGTGGAAGAGTCTGGAAAGCTAGAAGACCTCTCAGCATAGAGACGCGGAACAACAGATAAAAGCAATGAGAAACTTACCTTCCCATTGCAAAAATTTGTAAGTCTCTGCTTGAAAAGCACCTATCATAAAAGATGCAAGAGGAGGCCCATTTTGCTTGGCACTTATCAATATCAAAAATTTCCTTATCGCACCCCGCCTGAGTTGCAGACGGGGGGCATTCCGCGTCGTCAGGTCATCATCGTTGGTGCCGGGCCAGTGGGATTGGCGGCGGCGATTGATTGCAAGTTGCAGGGGCTGGATGTGCTGGTGCTGGATGATGACGATACGGTGTCAGTCGGTTCTCGGGGCCTGTGTTATGCCAAGCGCACGCTGGAAATACTCGACCGGCTGGGAGTAGCGGACGCCGTCCGCAATAAAGGCGTGGAATGGAATGTAGGACGCACCTTCTTTCGCGAGGATGAAGTATTCAATTTCAACCTGTTGCCGGCAGCAGATCACAAGCACCCGGGCATGGTTAATTTGCAGCAATATTATCTGGAAGAATTTCTGGTGCAACGGGCAACAGAACTAGGTGTGGAATTGCGCTGGAAAAATCGCGTGACTGCGGTGGAACAGGCACCGCAATTTGCTACCCTGCACATTGAAACAGCCGACGGCAATTATGCCTTGCAAGCTGCCTGGCTGGTCGCCTGCGATGGCGCACGCAGCCCCATACGTCAGATGCTTGGGCTGGAAGTCGAAGGCAAAGTCTTCATGGACCGCTTCCTGATTGCCGATGTGCTCATGAAGGCAGATTTTCCGGCGGAACGCTGGTTCTGGTTCGATCCACCGTTTCACCCCAATCAATCGGTGCTGTTACATCGTGAAGCCGACCATGTCTGGCGCATCGATTTTCAACTGGGTTGGGATGCCGACCCGGTGGAAGAACGCAAGCCGGAAAACGTCATCCCACGGATCAAGGCCATGCTGGGTGACGACAGGGAATTTGAACTCGAATGGGTCAGCGTCTACACCTTCCAGTGCCGGCGCATGGAAAAGTTCCGCCATGGGCGCGTGCTGTTTGCCGGCGATGCAGCGCATCAGGTATCCCCCTTTGGCGCACGCGGTGCCAATTCTGGCATACAGGATGCCGACAACCTGGTCTGGAAATTGAAACTGGTCATCAATGGTGCTGCCCCGGAAAATTTACTCGACAGCTATTCGGAAGAGCGAGTCTTTGCCGCCGATGAAAATCTTTTGAATTCCACCCGCTCCACCGATTTCATCACGCCCAAAAGTACCGTCAGCAAATGCTTTCGCAATGCCGTGCTGGAATTGGCACAAGCACATGCGTTTGCCCGCAAGCTGGTCAATTCCGGCCGGCTGTCGGTACCCAGCATACTGAAAACATCCAGCTTGAATACGGCAGACAGCGCGGTCTTTGCAGCCCAGTTACAGCTTGGTGCCGCTGCCGAGGATGGGCCGGTAGCTTGTCAGGGCACCCCAAGCTATCTGCTTGAATTGTTGCAACATTATTTTTATGGGCTATATTTTTGTGCCGATGCCAGCAAAATTCCCGCTGAAACACTGGCCGGATTTGCAGCACTGAAAAAACTGCGCATACCAGTGCACACTCTCATCATCAGCGCTACACCGGCAAAGCGCGGTGATTATCAGATACTGCATGACGTCAAGGGTGTCCTGGCCGAACGCTATGACGCGCGTCTGGCTGAGCATGCGAGCTATTACCTGCTGCGGCCCGACCAGCATCTGGCGGCGCGCTGGCGTCAGTTTGAACTGGAAAACGTGCTTGCCGCACTAGGGCGTGCCACCTCATCCATGGAAGGACATGGCCATGCCATTGCAATTACAGCCTAATTTTCATTATGCCGACCCCAACAAACAACGGGGCTTGCGCGACCATGTCGCTGGTGATGATTTTTACCAGATGCTGATTGATGCCCACAGGGATCTGAGTGAAGAAGACAGTAGCAAGCTGAACGCCAAACTGATCTTGCTGCTGGCAAATCATATCGGCGAGCTGGATACCCTGGCGCAAGCCCTGCGTCTGGCCGCAGACAAGCAAGCCTAAGCCTTTCTGGCCTGCTCGGACAAAAAACCACCGATAGTCGCATGGACCATGGCGTCCACAATCTGTGCATGCGTCAGGCGCTTGTCGCGCACCAGAAATTCCATGGTCGGATCACAGGCGCGTGAATACAGGGTGTAGACCAATACATCATCCGGCACCAGCGGCGTGAGCGCGCCCTGCTCCCTGGCTTGCGCCACCAGGGCATAAAAACGCTTATTGACGCGCAAGGCCACCATCACATAATCCAGATTCAGCATCAGGCTGCGCTGCAAGGCCAGGCTGGTTGACGGCAAATGTGGCACGCCGCCTTGCAGCCGCAAGCGCAAAGACCAGGCCAGGATATGCCTGATCTTGTCTATTGCAGGCAGGGCTGCCTCCAAGGTATCCAGTTCAGCCTGGGTAGCCTTCAAGAGCCGGGTCATGGCTGCCCCCGCCAATTTTTCCTTGGAAGAAAAATGCTTGTACAGGCTTCCCTTCGCTATGCCAACCGCATCTGCCACGTCATCCATGGTCATCAAGTCATAGCCTTTTTCTGACAAAAGGTGATTGACCGCATCAATGATGGCTTCTTCACGCGCATCAAACTGTTGTTTTTTAAAAGGAATTCTGATTTCCATTATTTTTTCTGCACAAGTAAAAACTTTGTAGTATATTTTGTGACTTATCAGTCACGTTTTGAAATTCATAGTCATATTTTAGCGCAATAAGCAATTTCTGCACGGGTTTCGCCATTTAATTATTCACAGACCAGTGAATCCGAAAGTAAAAATTGTGCGTATGTATTGATATGAATCGGTAGCAAGCTTGTATCTGGTGTGCATTTTGCAATTCAATTTACTATCAAGCCAGATGATTGATGTGCTGCTTTGTTGCTCTGCTGCTCTGCTGCTCTGCTGCTCTGCCAATTAATTAATCCATTGATATCTTTATAGCTCTTATACACATATGAAAATCGCCGTCATCGGTTCCGGCATCTCCGGTCTGTCTTGTGCGCATGAACTGTCCAATGCTGGCCATGAGGTAAGCCTGTTTGAGGCAAATGACTATTTTGGTGGCCATACGCATACGGTGGATGTCACGCTGGAAGGCCAGACATATGGCGTCGATACCGGCTTTCTGGTGTTTAACCACAAGACTTACCCGAATCTGGTCAAGCTGTTTGCCAAGCTGCAGATAGAAACGGTGGCAACCGATATGTCTTTTTCGGTAAAGATGCCATTCCAGTCCACCACCGGCAATCCTGGCAGCGGCCGTACGCTGGAATGGGCCGGTGCCAATCTCGACACCGTATTTGCCCAACGCAGCAATCTGTTGCGTCCGGCATTTTTACGCATGTTGCGCGACATCCTGCGCTTCAACAAACAAACGACGGCACTGGCCAAGGCACCGGGACAAAAAGATTTTCAATTGCCACTGGGCGAATTCCTCGACCAGCATGCTTACAGCCAGGAATTCCGTCGCTGGTATTTATTGCCCATGGCAGCCTGCATCTGGTCTTGCCCAACAGCGACCATGATGGCGTTTCCCTTGTCATCATTTGTCAATTTCTGCCATAACCATGGCTTGCTGCAAGTGAATGACAGGCCACAATGGCAAACGGTAAAGGGTGGTGCCAGGCAGTACGTGGACAAAATCCTGCCGCTGATTGCACATACCTATCTGAATACGCCAGTACAGGCTGTGCGGGAAAAAGCACATGGCGTGATTGAAGTCAAAACAGCCAGCGGCGCGCAGAATTTCTCGCATGTCGTGATTGCCAGTCATAGCGACCAAAGCCTGAACCTGCTGGCCGATGCCAACCTGGCCGAACGCCAGATTCTGTCTGGCGTGACTTACCAGCCGAATCGCGCTGTACTGCACACCGACGCCAGCTTTTTACCCGAAAACAAAAAAGCCTGGTCAGCCTGGAATTATCAAAGTGAAAGCGGCGAAGAAGCCAGGGTTTGCGTGCATTACCTGATCAATCAGTTGCAACCGCTACCGTTCAAGACGCCCGTCATCGTCACCCTGAATCCGATACAGGAGCCGGCACCGGCCACCGTCATCGCCAGCTTTGATTATGCCCATCCGGTATTCGATGCAGGCGCAGTCAGAGTACAAAGCCAGCTAAAAAATATCCAGGGCAAGAGGAATATCTGGTTTGCCGGTGCCTGGACTGGCTATGGCTTCCACGAAGATGGCCTGAAATCCGGCCTGCGCGTGGCCGAGTGCCTGTTGGCGCAAGTGGAAGCAGCACAAGAATTACGCATACGTGCGGCATGACACCATGACGACTTCTGCCACAAACACAGGTCAACACCCACATGCAGTGTTATGCACGGGTGAAGTCATGCACGTACGCACGCGCCCGGCAAAAAATGCTTTCCGCTATGGCGTATTTTTCATCCGCCTGCCATTGCGTGCTGTGGCCAGTGGCAAACCGGTCTGCCAATCCCGCCTGTTTTCCCTCAACCGTTTCAATCTGCTGTCCTTTCACGAGCATGATCACGGTGATGGCCAGCAAGCGCTGGCAACATGGCTGGATCAATTGCTGAAGGCCGAGGGCATACATGATGCAGATGGCGAACTCTGGCTTCAGTGCTTTCCGCGTGTGCTGGGGTATGTGTTCAATCCGGTTTCTTTCTGGTTCTGTCATCGTGCCGATGGCAAGCTGCGGGCCATAGTCTGTGAAGTACGCAATACATTTGGTGAAAAACATCTGTATCTGCTGGAAAACGGCGATAGCCTGGCCAACGGTGAAGAATTGCGCGCGAAGAAAATCTTCCACGTATCCCCCTTCTGTAAAGTCGAGGGTAGCTATCGTTTCCGCTTCATGCAGGGCGGGCAAAAAATCGGCGTCACCGCGCCCAGTCAACA
Organism: Undibacterium sp. Ji50W; assembly: GCF_049340445.1. NCBI lineage: Bacteria > Pseudomonadati > Pseudomonadota > Betaproteobacteria > Burkholderiales > Oxalobacteraceae > Undibacterium > Undibacterium sp. Ji50W. Next base: position 185,141 of record NZ_JBMPOX010000003.1, read on the forward strand.
AACTGAGCAAGCTGAACAAACTCAACAAACTGAACAGGCCAAACAGGCTGGACAAACGGTGCCCATCAAAAAACATCTGGCACGCATAGATTATGACGATGCCGATGGTCCCCTGTTACTGACCAGCATTACTGGTGTTGAAAGAGATTTCACAGACTGGCGGATCGTACAGGTCCTGCTGCGTTATCCCTTCATGACCCTGGGCGTCGTGTTGCGCATCCATTTGCAGGCACTGCGTCTGTGGATCAGGCGCGTACCGTTTATTTCCAAACCAATTCCACCTACTGAAGAGCTAAGTCGATGAGCAGCCTACAACCCACTTTTTCGTCCGGCACATCCAGCAACAGCCATGCTTCCCATACAGGGCTGAGCAATCATCACGCGCCTATGAGTGAACTGAACAGCAAACATTTTCCGGCTGAAGCCAAGTTCGTGCTCAGCCTGCTGAACAGACTGGAACATGGTTGCCTGACCATACAGTTTCCAGACGGGCAAACCGCCAGCTTTGGACGTGCCTTTGATGGCCGTCAGCACGTCAGCCTGCATCTGAAAGACTGGCAGTTATATCGCTCGGTGCTGAAATCCGGCGATATCGGTTTTGCCGAGAGTTATATTGCCGGTCACTGGACGACCAGCAGCCTTGCTGGCCTGATAGAACTGATCTCGCACAATCGCGCGCAACTGGAATCGGTGATTTATGGTAGCTGGTGGGGTAACCTGCTTTATCGCATCAAGCATTTGCTGAATCGCAATTCACGTGCCGGCAGCAAAAAAAACATTCATGCCCACTATGACATCGGCAACGACTTCTACCAATTGTGGCTGGACCCATCGATGACGTATTCCAGCGCCCTGTTCGCTGGTGACCAGACGGAAAATCTGGAGCAAGCACAACAGTCAAAGTATCGCCGCATCCTTGAACAATTGGCTTTGCCGCCACAGGCCAAGGTATTGGAAATCGGTTGTGGCTGGGGTGGTTTTGCCGAGATGGCGATACGCGATGGTGCCGCCCACGTGACCGGACTGACACTGTCAAGCGAGCAATTACATTATGCCCATGAACGTCTGCACAAGGCCGGCCTGCACGCACAAAGTGATTTGAAGATTCAAGATTATCGCGATGCCGATGGCAGCTATGACGGCATTGCCTCGATAGAAATGTTTGAAGCCGTCGGTGAAGCCTATTGGCACGGGTATTTTGAATGCCTGCAACGCAATTTGAAACAGGGTGGTCGTGCCTGTGTGCAAAGCATTGTCATTGCAGATGATTTGTTTGAACGCTATCGCAAGGGCACGGATTTCATTCAGCAATATATTTTTCCTGGCGGTATGCTGCCTTCGGTAGAAAAATTCCATGCAATGGCCAACGAATACGGCATGGAAGTCGTCGATACCTTCCATTTCGGCCCGGACTATGCACGCACCTTGCAGATATGGCGACATAACTTCATGGAAAAACTGCCACAGGTCAAGGCACAGGGGTTTGACGATGCATTCTTGCGCACCTGGGAATTTTACCTGGCTTATTGCGAAGCAGGTTTCACTGCTGGCAGCATTAATGTCAGCCAATTCACGCTAAGGAAAAAATGAGTACCCGGACCGACAGGCAAGCCTTGACTGCATTGCGCTACCTGGTGGCAGTCATACTGTTGATGCTGTCCTGTGGACTGCTGCTTGCCAGCGCCCAAACCACAGTTGCCGTGCCGCCCCACATACGCGAGGAAATACCGCAGGCAAGCCTGCAAGGCAGTGGCAGTTTTCGCTGGTTTGGCCTGCACATCTATGATGCCAGCCTGTGGAGTACCACAGAAGGCTATAAGCCGGACAGCGAAAAACCGCAACGCTTTGCATTGGACCTTGAATATGCCCGCAGGCTGTACGGTAGCAAGATTGCTGATGCCAGCATCGATGAAATTGAAAAACTGAAGCTGGGTACAGCAGAAAAGCGGCAACGCTGGCTGGCGCAGATGAAAGCCCTGTTTCCCGATGTGAAACAAGGTACGCATATCACCGGCATCCATATACCAAACGAGGCCGCACGCTTTTATCTGAATGGAAAACTGCTGGGTGAAATCAAGGACGCCGAATTTGCGCATGCCTTCTTTGCCATCTGGCTGGACAAGAAAAGCTCGGCACCCAGCTTGCGCAGCAAGTTGCTGGGAACTAAAGCAGAAACGAACTGAAGTTTTCCTTACCCCAATAACCCAATCCGCATGGTGTTTGATAAAGACTATGCCAAGGATCATCATGAAACCGCCGTCGCTGAGTCAATACCTGCTGCGTCAACACCTGCTGTACCGACGTCTGCTAGCTTGTAGTCTGCTTGTTATGTTGGCGTCTTGCGCCAGCTCGTATGAGCCGGCGCGCTATGTGAATGAAAAACCAGCGCTGGATTTGCAGACCTATTTCAATGGCAAGCTGGATGCCTGGGGCATGTTCCAGGACAGGTCTGGTGCCATCGTCAAACGCTTTACCGTGGCCATGACATGTCAATGGACAGGTGACATCGGTACCCTGAATGAAGACTTCAGCTATTCAGATGGCAGCAAGCAGAGACGCATCTGGACACTGAAAAAGCTGGGGCCTGATCGCTTCAGCGGTACCGCTGCCGATGTGGTTGGCGAAGCACAGGGTGTGGTATCAGGTAATACCCTGCACTGGAATTATGTATTGGCATTGCCTGTCGATGGCAGTGTGTACAACGTCGATTTTGACGACACCATGGTATTGATGGATGAACAGGTTATGCTGAACCGCGCCATCATGCGCAAGTTTGGCGTCGAACTGGGCAGCGTGACCTTGTCGTTCACCAAACGCAACAACAAGCTGCCATGAACCCGAAAATCAGCACCTGGCATGACAAGCGCGTCTGGATTATTGGTGCCTCCAGTGGGATAGGTGAAGAAACCGCGCGGCAATTGCTGACGCTGGGGGCACACGTTACCGTCTCTGCCAGAAACCAGATGCAACTGGAACGCATCGCCCTGACTTATACGCATGCCTATGCGAGTGCCCTGGATATTACAGACCATGCCAGCATCGCCCGCAGCCATGCGCAATTGATGCAACGCTGGGGTAAAATCGACCTGGTGCTGATCGTGGCCGGTGCCTACAATGAAATGCGGGCAGACAGCTTTGACCTGGTAGCAGCAGAACGCCTGATCAATATCAATTTGCGTGGTATCTACCAATGTCTGGATGTGGTGTTGCCAAGTTTGCTGAAACAGGGGCATGGCGCGATTGGCATAGTCGGATCTGTCGCCGGTTTGTCCGGCTTGCCCAAGGCACTGGTGTATGGCCCGACCAAGGCAGCGATCATCAATCTGTGCGAATCGCTGTACCTGGATTTACGGCCAAAAAACATAGGCGTGTATATGATCAACCCCGGCTTCGTGGAAACGCCTTTAACCGCAGGCAATGACTTCAAGATGCCAGCGCTGATGACAGCCCCAGCCGCCGCCCAGGCTTTGATCAGGGGGCTGGTACGCGGTGATTTTCACATCCACTTCCCGCACCGTTTCACAAACTGGTTACGTCTGGCACGCCTGCTACCCTACCGCAGTTATTTTTATCTGGTTCACAAATTCACAGGTTTATAAATGAATGTACAGCCTTTTGTTGGCAACTTATCGGGCAACTCAGTTGACAACTCAACTGGCAACCCGGCTGGTCATCTTGATCACCGCGCCAGCCTGCAAAAACTGATCCGCTTTTTTGAAAGCGTGTCACTCGAAGCTTGCCAGGATTTATCTGCAGTGTACACGGAAGACGCTTACTTCAAAGATCCCTTCAATGAATTGCGTGGCATTGCTGCCATCAATCATGTGTTCCAGCATATGTTTGAACAGGTGCTTGATCCCAGCTTTCGCATCACGTCCAGCGTATTGGAAGGTGACAGCGCCTTCCTGTGCTGGGACTTTTTGTTCACCATGAAGCATTTCCACACCCATCAGCAATGCATACGCGGCACTACCCATATCCGCTTTGACGTTGATGGCCGGGTCAGTTTTCATCGCGATTACTGGGACGTGGCAGAAGAACTGTATGAAAAGCTGCCACTACTGGGCAGCCTTATGCGCGTACTGAAATGGATAGCACGTAAATAATAGGGCTTACTCTGTTCCGATCAGGACGTGTTGCGCTAAATCGCAGCCTTGTAGGCTGGCAGATATCTTGCCAGCCTGGCACCCATCTCTTGCCCCAGTGCCTGCAAGCCGCTCATGGGTCTGATCATGACTTCAAAGTCGACGATTTTTCCTGCCTCATCAAAGCGTATCATGTCTATGCCTTTCAATTGCTTGTCACCGACCGTTGCACTGAATTCCAGCACGACATTCAAGCCATCATCAGACACCAGTTCACGGTGATAAGCAAAGTTTTCAAATACCTTGCTGACGGTACTTAAAATCAGCACGACTGCCTGTGAAGATGCATACGGCTGATGCGCCATGGGTGAACGAAACACGGCGTCGGGATGAACTATCCCCGGCAAACCAGACAGATCACCACTGGCGATCATCTGATGCCAGGTCTGTAAAGAAGCTGCAACACTATCAGGCAGATTTTTCATGATGTCTCTTTATGATGTACGACGGAAAAAAAGCAAGACCATTAACCACAGAGGCACAGAGAAAAGCAAAGAGAAAAGAAGAATCGATTCTATGCATGGAGGGCTCATCAGAACCCTTTCTCTGCTTTTCTCCGCGCTATTCTCTGTGCTTTTCTCTGTGTCTCTGTGTTGAGAGGTCTTTTAGATAGTAGCTGCCAAGCGCGTACCCTGATTGATGGCCCGTTTGGCGTCCAGTTCGGCGGCGACATCGGCACCGCCGATCAGGTGTACGGGCTTGCCTGCGGCTTCCAGTGCAGCGTGTAATTCACGCCTGGGTTCCTGGCCTGCGCACAAGATCACGTTATCTACCGGGATCAATTTCTGCACACCTTCAACAGTGACATGCAGACCGGCATCATCCACCTTGTCATAGCTGACACCGGCAATCATTTGCACTTCACGGTTTTTCAAACCGGTGCGGTGTATCCAGCCGGTGGTTTTGCCCAGACCATCACCGACCTTGGAAGTCTTGCGCTGTAGCAGGAAAATCTGGCGCGCCGGTTTTTCTATTTCGGCTGCACACAGGCCGCCGACATTTTTATAATCGGTATCCACACCCCATTCGGCAAAGAATTTTTTGGGATCCAGGCTAGGGCTGGTACCGCTATGGCTCAGGTATTCTGCAACGTCAAAACCGATACCGCCTGCACCGATAATGGCAACCATCTTGCCTACCGGTTTCTTGTCGCGCAAGACATCCAGATAGTTCAGTACTTTAGGGTGATCAATACCATCAATCGCCGGTGTGCGCGGCAGAATGCCGGTAGCCAGCACCACTTCATCAAAGTCTTGCAAGTCGGTGGCTGTCACTTTGGTATTCAGTTTCAGCGTCACGCCTGTCAGACTGATCTGCTTGCCGAAATAACGCAGGGTTTCGTAAAACTCTTCCTTGCCTGGTACTTGCTTGGCGATATTGAACTGGCCACCAATTTCTGATGCCGCATCAAACAGGGTGACGGTATGACCACGGTGGGCTGCTGTTGTAGCAAAGCTCAGGCCCGCGGGACCGGCACCGACGACTGCGATACGCTTGGCCTTGACCAGTGGCGCGTCGACCAGTTCAGTTTCGTGACAGGCACGCGGATTGACCAAGCAAGAAGTGATCTTGCCGCCAAAGGTATGGTCGAGACAAGCCTGGTTACAGCCTATGCAGGTATTGATTTCATCTGCCTTGCCCTGTTCGGCCTTGCGCATGAACAATGGGTCAGCCAACAGAGGGCGGGCCATGGAAACCATGTCGCAATAATCGTCGGCCAGCAATTGCTCGGCCACTTCTGGCGTATTGATACGGTTGGTGGCAATCAGCGGAATCTTGACATGGCCCTTGAGTTTTTTGGTGACCCAGGCAAATGCCGCGCGCGGCACCTTGGTGGCAATGGTAGGTATGCGGGCTTCGTGCCAGCCTATGCCAGTATTGATGATGGTGGCACCAGCTGCTTCGATCGCCTGTGCCAGTTGTATCACCTCATCCAGCGTCGAACCGCCTTCGACCAGGTCCAGCATGGACAGGCGATAAATGATGATGAAATTACTGCCGACCTTTTCACGTATGCGACGCACGATTTCAATCGGGAAACGGATACGGTTTTCATAAGCGCCGCCCCATTCGTCATCACGCTGGTTGGTGCGGGAGGCGATAAATTCATTGATCAGATACCCTTCCGAACCCATGACTTCAACGCCGTCATAACCGGCCGATTTGGCCAGTGTGGCACAGCGCACAAAGTCAGAAATGGTCTCTTCCACTTCTTCCGTCGTCAACGCGTGGGGCTTGAAGGGATTGATGGGTGCCTTGATCGCACTGGGTGCAACCAGCGTAGGCTGGTAAGAATAACGGCCAAAATGCAAAATCTGCATGGCAATCTTGCCACCTGCTTCATGGACAGCCCTGGTGACGATTTTATGGTGTTCTGCTTCTGCCTCTGTGGTCAGCATGGCACCGCCATGCATGGGGCGCGCTCTTTCATTCGGAGCGATGCCGCCGGTAACGATCAGGGCTACGCCACCGCGTGCACGTTCTGCATAAAATGCCGCCATGCGTTCAAAACCATTGTCCACCTCTTCCAGCCCCACGTGCATGGACCCCATTAGCAGGCGATTCGGCAAAGTGGTAAAGCCCAGATCGAGTGGCTTCGTCAGGTGAGGATAAAATGACATGGTGCATTCCTTATATGTGAGTGCTTGCCAACTGCTTCAATGGTCGATCTTGTTGATCAACTCTGTTTTTATGCAACTGATTGCATAAGAGAATAGCGAAACAACTTTATTTATGCAACCAGTTGCATATAAAATGTCTGAAAACCACACCGTATACCCACTCTAAATATGTCCTTGCCGCATGCTTTGCTGACGTCGATCGCTGAAAAACCCTGCTCTGGCTATGACCTGGCCAGGCGTTTTGACAAATCCATAGGTTATTTCTGGCATGCGACCCATCAGCAAATCTACAGGGAATTAGCACGTATGGAAACCCAGGGCTGGGTCATCTCCACAGAAGTGGAAGGTGGGCGTGCCGGCAAGAAACTATTCGACATCCTGCCAACCGGGCGGGAAGAATTGCATCGTTGGGCCATTGAAAGCAGTGCGCCGATGAAATTGCGTGACGACATGATGGTCAAATTGCGCGCCGATGCCGCCATAGGCCCACTGGGCCTGGCAGACGAATTTGAACGCCGCCTGCAAATGCATGAACAGGAATTGCAGAACTACCGGGCCATAGAACAACGCGACTTCAGCGCGCCGCATCTGCCACGCGAAGCCCAACTGCATTACCTGATCCTGAAAGCGGGCATCACTTTTGAAGAGAGTCGGGTGCAGTGGACCAAAGAAGCTCTACAAGTTTTACGCAATACTTTTTAAGCTGATGCTGTCTTAACCATCATCAATCAGACTTACGCAAAATCGTCCCGGCAAGGCGTCAGCAACACAGCCAGCGCGGTTTTGCGTAAGCTCTGACAGGCATCAAGCAATGCTGTCATCCTTGTACGTACCGACTGATGCCTCTATCACCTCCTGGGCAATGGCTGTCTCTTGTTCTGTGTTGGTTTGCATGACCAATACAAACTGCCCGCTGTGGATGGCATCGTCTATCAAGCTGGATAACCAGCCTTGCCTGTCTGCGCCCGATTTGTCAGTTTCCACTGCGTCGCCGGATGATGTGCTACCAGCATTTTTCCTGAAAGCACCGTAAGTAGCGCCTAACAAACCACCGATACTGGCTCCCCACCCCATCATCACCAAAGGTGCAATAAGTGGACTGGCAATAAAAAGACGAACATTGGCAGCGACCAATGCCACTTCAGCCAGCGCGCCCAATCCGGTACCGATCACAGTACCAATCGCGCCACCGATCAGTATATCTTTCAATGCCCTGTCACTGCCCGCCACAGGACCAGGCTGCTGTGGCAATGCTGCCGCCGGCGGTGTCGCAAGCTCGCTGTCAAAAATCTGCATGCGTTCTGAAGGGATACCTCTCGAAAGCAAGACGCTCATGGACCTTTCGGCCGCATCGCGTTGAGCGAAAAAACCAGATACATGGTGGAGATAGACATTCATTTTATGGCCAATTCTTCTGTACAAAAAGTCGGATCAATAAACCTGACACGATAGCCTGCACCAAATTCATCACTGAGCATACTGATACAGCTTATGGAGATGACGGGCGCTAATCTGTGCGTTGACTCACATATGGCTAGCCAATAAAACCAAAAAATGACTATCAGCAACAGTAGAAAAGCGCCTAAAAATTCTTCCGTGTGTTAGCGAACAGATGCCTTTCAGGTAGAGGCATAGCCTGTTGTCAGATTCTAAATTCATGATCAGGAAAATTGATGCGCAAGCTGGATTTCTGGCGCAGATAATTAAGCTGGTTTCTTTAGCTACACCCACAGAAAAGGATTCACCATGACCGAAAAAACTGCCAGTGTACATTGGGAAGGTTCAGGCAAAACTGCTGTAGGCAATATCAGCACCGAAACCGGGGCACTGAAAGACTATCCCTACGGCTTCGCCAGCAGGTTTGAAGATGACAGGCGTGGCAGCAACCCAGAAGAATTACTGGGCGCGGCCCATGCTGCCTGCTTCACCATGGCGTTTTCTTTTGCCTGTGAAAAAGCCGGCTGGAAAACCACCAATGTGGATACCAGCGCCAGCATCAGATTATCCAAACAGGGTGAAGGCTTCGCCATTGACCGCATTCAACTGACAATGGAAGCCTCTGTCGCAGGTATCAATGATGAGCAATTCCAGGAAATTGCGACAATCGCAAAACGTGATTGCCCTCTGTCGAAGGCACTTGCCAGTGTTCCTGAGATAACACTACAGGCGACACTGCGAGTGGATAGCACTCCGTAAAACCAGCCGTAAATAATGACAACAGCAAAGCAAAAGCCGTCAGGCGAAAACCGGAAGAAACTATCATGCTACATACTTTACCCGAACTGCCTTACGCCATGGATGCGTTGCAACCGCATATCTCAAGGGAAACGCTGGAGTATCACTACGGCAAACATCATCAAACCTATGTGACGAATCTGAATGTCCTGATCAAGGACACAGAATTTGTCGAAGAGTCATTGGAAAATATCATCAAGAAATCAAACGGCAGCATATTCAATAATGCTGCACAGGTGTGGAACCACAATTTTTATTGGCAAAGCCTGACACCCAGCGGTGGCGGCGTTGCCACCGGTGCGCTGGGAGATGCCATCACTACCCAATGGGGTTCATTTGAGAAATTCAAGCAAGAATTTACGCAGTCTTGTATCAGTAATTTTGGCTCTGGCTGGACATGGCTGCTGAAACGCTTTGACGATTCACTGGCAATTGCGAATACCTCAAACGCGGCCACACCATTAATCGGCGTCGACAAGCCATTGCTGACATGCGATGTCTGGGAACATGCCTACTACATTGATTACCGTAATCAACGTCCCGCCTATATGGAAGCTTACTGGAGTCTGGTGAACTGGGATTTCGCTGCAGCAAACTTCATTGAAACCAAGATAGGAAATTCATAGTTGTTACTGAAAATTATCTTCTCCAGACAGAAATAATAAACAGAAATAGTAAACAGAGATACTAACCACATCATTATCTAGCCCGACTGACCATCGGCGCGTGCTCTAAGGTAGATCGGCAACATCATCCCTATCCAAGCTGCCAGTAACAGCAACCAGGCCGTTGCGGATAGGGTAATTAACAGGGGGAGCGAGAATAAGCTTGCCGCAATGCGTAGCAAGGCAGCCAGATGCAATCCAAGATAGATGCCCCATAATAAATTCGATACCTGTAAAGGCCGGCCACTGTGCCCAAAGGATACGCGGCTCACAAACCCGACCAGCATGGTTCCCATGAACCCCAATCCCAGGGCATGTATCGGTGCTGATCCCACTGCGACACCAAACGCAGCCGCTGCCTGTAGCGCAAATACGACGGCCAGCCAGGCAAATGAAAAATGCAGCATCGCCAACAGACGATTCGCCATACAGCGCATGACACCCCAGCGCCATGATGTATAGATGAAACTCAGACTCAACGCTGCTGCAGTGACAGCCTCAGACAAGCGCCATTGCATGATGCCGGCGACCACCAGTATCAGGCATCCGCCCAGCCACAGGCCCAGCAGCCAATAGGGGCGCCAGATCGCATAGGGTTTGATCACATTGCTGCTAAAAAATGGCAACATGCGTTGACACACAGTCAAAAACACAGGCAGTAAAAAGCCGAAAAAAGCACATTGCCTGGCGATTATCCAGGCACCGTTCCAGCCACCGCTCCACGCCAGAGTTGCAGCAATCGCACATGCACCACCGCACATGGCCAGGAAAATGGCCAGGGCATGTTTTTTGTCCGGCGCGGTGCTGCGCCGTATCAAACTTCCCCAGCGCCAGGTCACAGCAAGCCAGGCGCACAGCATCAGGGCGAAGCCCGAACTACGCAAGGGATACAGGTCCAGGCTGGCCGCCAGCATTGCCAGTATCAGCCCACAGAAATAGGTCGCACCATGCAGTAAGAAATAATCATCTACTGTTGTAACCGCCAGCCATTTAGGGCCAGCGGTAAAAGTAAAGCCTAAGATGAATAAAGGGAAAACACCCAATGGCATCAGTAAAGCATGCAAAGGTATTGCCATTGTCTGCGGATGTTGAACCTGCAACCACCACCAGAAAAACAGGACAAAGACAGCCACTGCACCGAGAAAAAAATACAGCCTGTGAGGAGCGCTTGCAAGGCGTTTCATGATAGTCGATCCGGTAAGTAAATAAAGCTCAGGAAAAATTCAAGCTACGCTAGGGTTGGCATCAGGTGTTGACATGAATTGTTGACATGAATTGGTGACATGCATTGTTGACATTGAGCGTTGAAATCAGTCGTCGAAATCAATCGTCTGCGTTTTGGCATTCAATCGCTGCAATGCCATTTCGATAGTCTGCCACACCTGCTGAGCCTCAGCTTCAGTTGCGTCGGCATGAAAACGCTTGCGTGCTCCCTGCTGATTCAGCACCAGGTGAACACCAGGTTCCACCCCGGCTTGTTGCAAGCAGGCTTTGGCGCAAGCCAATGCACAGCCATCCAGCGCCAGTATCGCCCTGCCAGATTGGGCGAGCTTCACCAGACTGCTTACACCACCCCCGACGCCGCTGATGCATGACATCTGCGCCTTCTGCTCGCGGTCCAGCCTGACCGCGCAATCGTTGGCCAACTGCGCCACGCTGGAACAGCCTGAACACGCATAGACCAGGGGCAACTCATCGGTTTTCATTACATAGTCTCACCGGTATGGGTAAACCGCTGGGCAAACTGGCTCAGCCAAGCAGGGCGTTCGCTTGCATCTAGCCAGTATTTCACGGCGACCCCTAGTTCGGTGTCGCCCTCCATCTTTAAACGACGACGGAAGAAAAGTGTATCTGCATCTTCCTGACCAGAAGCCAATTTAAAAAAATCCATGGCGCTGGCAGACAGGCTGACATCTGTTTGAGTCCGGGAAGAACGGGACCTGAACTTACCCTGGTCGCAATAAAAACACAGCGACAGGCCCAGATCTTCCACCTTGATACGAAAGCTCTTGCCATACAAGCTCACCGGTGCCACCAATAGGGCGCGTCGCCTGGCCAATTCCAGCATCAGCATTAAAGGTGCATTCGCCAAGGGTGCTGGCAAATACCTACCGACAGTCTGTATGCTTTTGGGGAAACGAAAATTGCTCAGATCCATAATATTTATCTCTTAGTAGGGCGTGTTGACCTATCTTTTAGGCAAGCAAATGGGTTTGAAACCTTGCCTGACTAGGCGTGCGGAGCGCTGCTTGGTGATCCAAGTAAGCGACGCGCAACAACGCCAGGCGAGGTTTCGGACCCATTCCCTCCGGGTTCCGCCCATAGCGCGCGCTGGACTGCGTTGCACGTCTTGTCAGAGGCACCAGCCCTGACTGCGCCGCCCTTGCAGGGCGCATGTGCGCTGGTAGGCGCACATCGTTGCGCAGGCGGGCTGCATGCCGCCCGCAACCCCTGCTCCACCACATTGCCAGCCCGCGCTGTGGGGGGAATGCTTTGCCTAAAAGATAGGTCAACACGCCCTAGCCTGTCTGTTCGTTAGCCAACCATTGCATGCCCGGTTTGTCCACCCAGTATCCATTGCTGCGCCGTGCATGGGGTGGCAAAAAAGCTTCACTGACATTGGCGCCGGTGCACATTGTCCGGGCGCGGTCAAACGCTGCAATCACCTCTGCCATATCTTGTGCCTGTGGTTGCAGGCGTAAAATATCCACCTGCATGGCAGCCAGTTCGGGCAATTGCGCACCTAAATCCAGGCAGCTGGCACTTTGGGTTTGAATACCATTAATCGTCAAAAAGTCCTTGCCTTCACGCGTCGCCAGCGCCAGGCCATCGGGATATTGTTCACAGCGAAATTCGCAACTATCCTTGTGCAAGCGATGATGTCGCGCCGTAAAGCAGCGTGATGAAAACGCCAGGGCAAGACGCCCCCACACCTGCACTTCGGTCTGCATCTGTTGCATATGCTGTGCACGCTGATGCTGCAACGCGGCCAGATCATCACGACCCATTTCTATCGGCGCTAAAAAGCGCTTGGCCCCCAGGCTGGCGAGCCATAACAGCGTGTCTGCATGGTAGATATTCAAATGCGGGCCAGCGACGAAGGGCTTGCCCTGCATGGCACGCACGGCACTGAAATCATTGGCTTCCACCAGAAAATCTTCAGCACAGGCGCGCTCTATCATTCTATGCATATTGCGCCGGTCTGCTTCACTGTCAATCAAAGTCAGGCTCGATAACACCACTTGCTTGCCAGCGGCACGCAATTCCCGTCCCAGTGCCAGCCAGTCATCCAGCTTCATCAGATGCCGGCGTGAGCAAATGACTTCCCCCAGATAAACAATGTCGACCGGCCATTGCATGGCATCGACATAAAACCGCAAAGTATCTTCTTTTGACCAGTAATAAGCCAAAGGTGCGAGAGACAGTAAAGGCGTTGCCGATGGTAAGTTGTCACACATATTCATTTCCATGGACGTTCAAAAGCGCCCTGCGTCACCTGCGCACCTTCGGCATGACGGGCCAGGCTGGCCTGCCAGTCGGTACGCGGCGAATAACGTTCGGGGTCACGCTGCGCTGCATCCAGGGCAGCACGTAAGGTGCCGACCACCTGGCTCACATAGCTGGGACTGCGCTGCCGGCCTTCGATCTTGATGGCAGCAACACCCATATTGATGAGTTTGGGCAGCAAGCCAATCGCGTTCAGGCTAGTTGGTTCTTCCAGTGCATAGCCGGTCTCGCCTTCGACATCGAAACGTCCTTTACACAATGTCGGGTAGCCGGCAGCTTCGTCTGGCGCATAGCGATCAATCAGGGTTCCACCCAGACGGGCGTACATGGTTTGATCTTTCTCTTCCCAGCTTACCGCATGGGCGGGTGAACAGACGCCTTTGTTATTCGGTGAATCGCCGGTCACATAACTGGACAAAAGACAACGACCTTCTGCCATCACGCACAGGCTGCCGAAACCGAAGACTTCGATTTCCACACTGGTCTGACGGATGATTTTTTCAATTTCTGACAAGGTCAGAACACGTGGCAACACGGCACGTTTGATCGCAAATTGCTCACGCATGAGTTCTATGGCATCCAGCGTGGTTGCTGATCCCTGTACAGACAGATGCAAGCGCAAATCCGGGTAGCTGTCACGCGCATAAGCCATCAGGCCGGGGTCTGCCAGTATCACTGCATCTGCCCCCATCTGTACTGCAGTGTCAACGGCGGCCCGCCATTCGGCTACGGCCCGCGCCTGGGGATAGGTATTGATGGCAAAAAGGATTTGTCGGCCACGTGCATGGGCATAAGCAACACCTTGCCGTATATCATGGTCGCCAAAGTTAAGCCCACCAAAATTGCGTGCATTGGTTGCATTGCGCAGACCGAGGTACACCGCATTTGCCCCTTTGTCCACAGCTGCTTTTAAGGCAACCAGACTACCGGCAGGGGCCACCAGATCAATAGGTTTCATGACTTAAAATAGTAACAAAATTAATTTGCTTGCTCATTGTCGTGGGTCAATAAAACGCAAGCGCAATCCTATGGCTTTATCTGTTCCTAGCCAAAAACCGGAACATTTTCCTGATAGGATTTCAGTGCTTCTGCCGAATCTATATGAATGGTGGCACCACATACTTTGATCAATTGCTTGTTCATCAATTGGTGCAAGACCCGTGACAAGGTCTCGGGTGATACGTTCAACAGGGATGCAACCAGGTGTTTTTTGAGTTCGAGACGAATATCCTTGCGCCCCTGCAAGGCAGATAGCTGCAGTAAATAATCGATCACTCTTTGGGTAGAATTTTGCAGGGAACAACGTTCGACATTGCGAATAAATCCCAATAAGCGATAAGACAGGCCTGCCATCATTTGCCGTGATATCAGCGGGGACCGCTCAAGTAATTGCAATAAAGCATGCCGGGGAATTTTAAGCAGCAAAGTATTTTCGAGGGCTTCTGCATAGAAGGGATAGGGCTCTTCGAGAAACATCAAGGCTTCCCCCAGGCTTTGCCCTGCACGAATTAATTCCAGGACCTTGTCATTGCCTTGCGACGAGGGAATGCACAGCTTCATCAAGCCAAATACGACAATGTAGCTTCCTTCCGCGATGTCGCCTTTGCGAAACAACATCGCGCCCTTGTGCAACTCTATCTTGACGACTTCTTTTTGCAGTTCGCTGAAATCCTCTACCGAAACGTGGCGAAACAGCGCATGATTTTGCAGCAAATCCAACAAATTTATTTTTGTCATCACAGATCCCCGGCACACTGATAGAGATCAAGTGTAGAAGTGATCGGCTGTTACGCCAATACGCCGGGAGGACTAGGCAGATGCTGCAAATGGGTAAGAAGGGGTAAGGTTTCTAATTTTTATCCAGTCCATGTTCAACCGCATACACGGCAATCTGCACACGGCTGGTCAAATTCAGCTTTTTAAGAATATTTTGCACATGAATTTTCACCGTACTTTCTGCAACATCCAGATTGCGGGCAATTTCTTTATTGCTTTCACCTCGCGCCAGACAGACCATGGTTTCGCGTTCCCTGGGTGTCAGCTTTTCTTTTTTAGGGATATTGCTCTGGTTATGGCCAGAACGAAATTGCATGACAAGTTTGGCTGTCATGGATTCGGCAATCACCGGTTCGCCGGCGGCGGCGCGCTTGATTGCCTGCGTCAGATAGTCTGCTTCTATATTTTTTAATAAATATCCACGTGCACCGTTCTTCAATGCCGTGGTTAAATCCTCTGCTTCTTCCGATACGGTCAACATTAAAACCGCCGTGTCGGGTAAATCTTCAACAATAAGCTGCATCGCTTCCAGCCCTGACAGGCCTGGCATATTTAAATCCATCAAGACCACGTCGGGGCGTAATTGCTTTGCGCGTTTAACACCATCCAGACCATCCACGGCTTCGCCTACCACTTCAAACTCTGGATTGCGCTGTAGCAGCAAACGTATGCCACTACGAAAGAGTGTGTGGTCATCCACTAATAAAATCTTGATTGGCATTTATTTCCCGTGCTTTCTGATCTTTTTATACGATGATGTCATGCTACCAGACGTTCTTGCCGCATTAACTCCAGTGCGATCGTGGTACCTTCACCGACCTGGCTCTTGATGTCAAATTTGGCAGCCAGGCGCTCTGCCCGTTCTTGCATGATGCGCAGGCCAACGTGGGTTTCGTCTTTTTCGTGGACTCTATCCATATTAAATCCCTCGCCATCATCAGTCACCGTCAGAGAAAAATCGCGCTCATTATGCACCATGACTTTTACTTCACTGGCCTGCGCATGCTTGCGCACATTTGATAAGGCTTCTTGCAAAATGAATAGCACTTGCAATTGCTGTTCAGGCGCAAGCGGTGCACCATTGCCGACAAATTCAATCTCACCATGCACACCAGTCTGACGCTGGAATTTGCTGACGACATTGCGCATTTCAGATTCCAGATTACTGTCTTGCAGGCGCGTGCGGAAATTCAATAACAGCTCCCGTACATCTTCATAGCTCTCTTGTACTCCGGCACGCAACATGGGGGTGATATCTTTGATTTCTTCTATATCATTACGACTCAAGGAATCTTCCAGCATCTGTACTTGCAAATTCAAGAAGTTCAAGCCTTGCGCAATGCTGTCGTGCAGACCCTGCGCCAGCAGATTGCGTTCATTCGATACCGCAAATTCTTTTTCTCTGGCGATCAGCCGCTGGTTTTCAATTGCAATGCCCAGATTTTTTCCCAGAGTTTCCAGCAGGCGTCGTTCTTCGCTGGTGATATTGCGTTCCTTGGAAAAATGCAATGAGAAACTGCCGATGACTTGTTCACGCGCCAGTATCTGGAAAACTGCCAGAGAGAAGAAACCTTCCTCCTGGCAACGATAACGGCGCTGCTGGTCCATTTTGCGAAAATCCCGGACAATAATGATGCCCTGGTGGGTTGCGGTCCCGCACAGGCAATCATCAGTTTTGATGCAATGCTCCTCCTCTATCATTTTTTCCGAAATACCTTCATGCACAGTAATATGCAGGTTATCGCTTTGATTATCGAGGATGCGTACCGTGCCGCCATCAGCTTCTATTCTCTGCATTATCCTGTGCAAGAACCCACGACATAATTCTTCTATCGCATGTGGCCCTGCCAGAAAACCAGCGATATCATACAGGGTACTGACCTCATGATTCTGGTCTTGCAGTTTGGCGGTTTTTTCTGCGACACGCTCCTCCAGCGTGCGATGTACAGTTTGTACATGATCGGCCATTTGATTGAAGGCTTGTGCAAGAACGCCAAACTCATCTTCTGTTTCAATTGGTAAGCGCACGCTCAAATCGTCTTTGGACATGCGGGCGATACCTGCCTGCATGCGCGTGACCGGGCCAACTATCCACAGGTATAACAAATACAGCAATGCGATACTGGCCGCCAGTGACATAAAAATCAGCGTGGTCTGACATAAGCGCAACCAGGTGGTTTTTTCCGCCAGTTCGACTTCGACCAGAGACACCAGCTTATTGATGCTTTCCACAAAAACAGGTAGCTCTTTTGTATACAAGGCTAGCGCTGACTGCTTATTTTGTGGGTTTTTTTCAATCAGTACTTTTCGGGCATTGACCTGTATATGTTGCAGCCATTCATTTTGAACCAAGCGCATTTGCTCGTGAATGGGCTTGGAGGCAGGCAAGAACAGAGGTCGTTTGGCGTCGCCCGTTTGCAGGTCGTTCAAAGTACGATTGAAGTCCTCAAGTTCAGCCTCTATCTTCGTGGCGGTCTGATCATGTTCAAGTTCCATCCCCAATCTGTAAGAACGCATGCGCAGACTGCCTGCTTCATTGATCGCAGCACCACCACCTTCCAATTGCCATGACAGCAATAAAGTGTAGCCGACTGCTGCCAGCGTAAGGCCCAGGCCTATCAATGTCGTCAGCAGTATCCTGAAAGTCAGGCGCTTGCCTACCGGCAAGGTATGGGGGGAGCCTGAGATTGGGTTCATGTGGGCACTTTAGCGAGTAGGGGTCAGCGGTAGTCAGAAGAGTAGTATAGGCGCAATATGGAGCATTTTTCATGGTTCACTATAAGAACGTGTTTACGATCTTACTGCGCGGGCGCAATCGGAGTCCACGCGGGGCTCATGCGCTGCTCAAAATGCTCATGTACTTAAGTACATTCCGCTTTCTGCGCTGCTCTTCACCCCGCTGACGCTCGCTCGCTACAGATCGTAAACACGTTCTGCGAGACTTCCTTGATGATGGCCTTGGTAGCAATGTTTAACGGGCAGACCATAGGTAAAAAAGTATCAGACCGTTCTGAATAAGCTAGCAAGGCACCATTGCTCATATCAAAATACCAGCCATGCAAAGCAATCTCACCTCTGGCTTCACGCTCGGATATCCAGGGAAAACTGCGCAGATTATTCAATGAATTGATGACTGCCCCCAATTCGCAGGCGCGTATCTGTTCCGATTCTGAACAGTTCGCCAGTTGTTGCAGCACTTGCTGCTTGACTGGTTCAACGATCTTCATCCAGCGGCCTATGAAATCTATCTTGCGGCTAGGTTGGTAACCCTGCATCAGCGCCCGTATGCCACCGCATTTTTCATGGCCCATGACGATGATGCGTTTTACATTCAGTGCCTCGACGGCGAACTGTATGGCGGCACTCACGCCATGTTGTTGTGCTGATTCATTGCAGGGTGGCACCAGGTTAGCAACATTGCGAACCACAAAGATATCCCCAGGGTCGCAATCGAGCAACAAGGCCGGGTCTACCCGTGAATCGCAACACCCTATCAATAAAGTGGTGGGGCTCTGACCGTGATTCAGCTTTTCAAACAGCTTGTCTTCACCTGTGAAATATTTGCTTTGGAAACGCTGGAACCCCTCTATGAATTGCTGAATATTTCTGACTTCCATTCTCTACTCCATCCACAATTTCATTGTGTGGCTAACCACCTGTTTGCGACATGAAACGAATAATTTTATGCGGCTGTTCCTTGAATTCATGGCGCTCCGGCTTTAATTCTATCGCTGTCCGTATGGCGGCATCCAGTTCCTGGTCACTGATACCGGCGCGCAGCAAGGGACGTAGTTCAAACTTTTCTTCCTGCCCCAGACACATGTATAAAGTGCCATCTACCGACAGTCGCACACGGTTGCAAGTTGCGCAAAAATGCTGGCTGATGGGGGAGATGAAGCCTATAGTGCCTTTGCTGTCGCCTGTAGTCCAGTAACGGGCAGGGCCACCACCCAGTTCTGCCGCTGCGGGGATTAAATTAAACCGCTTGACCAATTGATCGCGTATCGGACCTATATCCATATACTGGCTGTTTCGTCCTGTCTCACCCATGGGCATGGCCTCGATCAGGCGCAAGATAAAGCCTTCTTCAAAGCAGAATTGCGCCATACGCATGATTTCATGATCGTTGATGCCACGCATCACGACCATATTCAGCTTGATAGGATCAAAACCTGCTTGCTTGCCAGCTTGCAGCCCGGCCATGATGCTGGCGAAACTGTCGCGCCCTGTGATTTTTTCTGTGCAAGCCCGGTCCAGGCTGTCCAGACTGACATTGATGCGACGCACGCCGGCATCGTGCAAGACTTGGGCATGCTTGTGTAATTGTGTCGCATTGGTGGAAAGCGAAATGTCTTTCAATCCCGGCAAGCCGGACAACTGCGCCACCAGTTGTGGCAAACCACGGCGTAACAAGGGCTCACCCCCCGTCAGGCGCACCCGCCCTACACCCATGCGCGAAAAGGCGGCGACCACCCGGGTGATTTCATCAAAACGCAGCCAGTTCTCCGGCTCTTCAAAACCGGAAAAACCTTTGGGCATGCAATAACTGCAACGAAGATCACAACGGTCAGTGACAGACAGACGCAAATAGCTGACCCGGCGACCAAAACGGTCTATCAGTGCAGGTCCGGATGAAGTGAGGGCAGGAGTTTCCATACCTGCATTGTGGTCGCTGACAGGCAACAGTACAATTCGCCGCCAAGCTAAAGGAAGATAGTTCTTTCGACGTATATAAACGACTCATCCGGCCAGAAATACGGCTGTTAACTCGTGCCGGTAACGCAACAAGCACATGATCAGCAGGCTGCCCAGATAAGCCTGAGATAGGGAAAAGGCAATTCCAGCCGCAACAGCAAGCCAGCCCGGTGCCAATGGCAGTAATAGTAACAAGCCAAAAGCCAGTAACACACTATGCGCTTGCCACCGCAAGCGCTGTGGTGGCAAAACTGCTTGCATGGTAGGTACCCGTTGCCCCATGGGTGTTTGTCTTCTCAAATGCATAAACACCAGAAATGGAATAATCTTGACCAGCATTGCATTGACCGGTAATACCGCACCACCAACCAATACCAGCACGCCGATCCACCAGGGTAGTGTCTGCAAGATAAAATCCGGCAAAATAAAGTCCGAAAAAAAAGACCCTCCTATATGTTTGAACACGGCAAGCACAGCTGCACACATATAGCTGGCTGCACACACCAGCCATAAACTCCAGGCCGGATCAAAGCGACGTTTGGCACACCAGATGGTCACGAACGAGATGGACGCCAACAGAAAAATCACCAGGCAAGCGAGTAACAAAGCAAATGGCTGCAGCGCAGGCCAGAATGCCAACAACAAGGGCAGCCACAATACACCCGGCAATGCTCTGTGCCAAGATGCTGATGGACGTTTTGTTTGCCAGAACATGGGTACCGTTGTTGACGCGATACCAACTACCAGCGTCGCTATCCAGCCTGTCAATCCCCAGCCTACATGCAAATCCAGCATGTAGATGACATCCAATTGCCACCAGCCGGCAAAATTGCCAGCCAGGCTGATACCCAGGGCTACCACCAGCAACAGCGCCAGCACTATCCACCGCAAGGTACGGGTGGTGGCATCGACCACCGCAACCTCACACGCCGATGTGAGCAAAGCCAATGTAATAGCACCATACAATAACAAGGCCAGCACGCCGGCAAAAACAAATCCTGCGTTGCTAGCCCGCAAAAAACCCAGGCTAAGTCCCGCCGCAATAAGGGCCGAACCAATTGCTACAAAAGGGGCTATCTTGCGCGCGCCTGTCACTGCCTGCCCCGCTACCACAGGCATTAATTGAAACAGGGCACCTATCATGACGGGTGCCAACATCCCCAGCACCAGGCAATGAGTCAGCGCCAACGTCAAAGGCGAAAACCTATCCGGCAAGCCCTGCTGCGGGCCGAATGTCAGCAACAAACCTGTCAGCACACCCATCCAGGGGGCAGGCAATAAACAGCCAAAGATAGTGGCTGGCGCAGGAGACAGCTCGTAGTTAAGAATTTTTACACCAGCCATAGATGGCGATCTGTGTATTGTTTTAGCACGAACGGAGTGAACTCTCTAAAACGGAGTGAACTCTCTAACCGCAAGAACAGGCGCCACAACAGGTACTACCCATTCCCAGAACTTCTTCCAGATCAGGAATACTGCCGCCGCACATGGGATACAGAATATTCTCTTCCTTGATATTGTGTTGCTGTATCAGGACGTTCAGTGTATCCAGCACGGCCAGTGCCTGCTCTGCTTGTCCAACTGCCATGGCAGCGTTTGCTTCATCGCGTAAACTGCGGATTTCTGCATGTTCGGCACGCATGACTGCCGTAGGGCCGTGCAGCATGCCGGTTGCTTTTTCCAAAGCGGGGAAAAGTTTGTCTTCTTCCACAGCGAAATGACTATCCAGTTGCTGACTAAATAAACGGAAATTTCGCGCGGCAACTGCCACATCCCCTTTATGCAAGGCCGTTTCACAGCGATTCAATTGTTCATCACATTCCGTATGCTGAAGCACGAGTTTTTTCATTGCCTGCGACATGGTTTACTTTCTTAATTATTGGACTAGAGGCGTATCTGCGCCTTGTATGTCAATGCCAGAAATCTTTGCGCGCCCCACCAGCAATTGCAGATATTGGCGCAAGGCGTGATCGTGGCTGGCCTGATGCATGGCCTTGGCGATATTGCTTTCTATATCGTCGAAAGGCAGTAAATTTCCATCCATCTTGCGCCCCACCAGGATGATGTGCAGGCCAAAGCGGGTTTCCACCAACTTGGGAATAATACGTCCAGGCTCTGCCGCAAATACGGCTTGCTCAAACTCTGGCACGGTCGCACCGCGTGTTATCTGTCCCAGGCTGCCACCCACTTCGCTGGATGGGCAATTTGAATTTGCTTTCGCACATTCGGCAAACAGGGATGGATTTTCCAGCAAATCTGCCAAGACCACGGAAGCATGCTTGCGCAAAGCCTCCAGGTCTACACCTGGTGTCACCTGAAACAGGATATGGCTGGCTTCGGCCAGCTCACCGACTTTGAAACGATCCGGATAAGCCTGATACTGACGCAGACATTCATCACGCCCTGGTGTCGGCACTTTGACTTCCTGCTGCAGCAAGGCATCGACCCTGGCATCGTCGTCTTCATGCTGCAAACCCAGATGCCGGGCCTCATCCAGCAAGACCCGGCGCAGCACCAGTGCGGTCATGGCACTTTTCATCGCGTCTGCGGCATCCTGATGAGCAGGCAGTTCCCGCTCCATATCGGCGTCTGTCAGTTCGTAATCGTTGACAATGACTGGCATATTGTTCTCCCTTACTAAACTTATTGAATCTATGGATAAATCAGCGTGGCCTTACCAACTGCCATGCGCGGCTGATATAAGTCACTGAAGCAAAACCACTCCAGACATGCACCAGGCGAGTAAATGGGAAGATCACGAACAGACTCAAACCCATGAATAAATGCAGCTTGAACAGCAAAGGTGCGGCAACAATGAATTCGGCAGCATCACCCTTGAAAGTGACGATGTGCTGGGCCCAGGTCATCAGCAACACCATCATGTGGCCATCGCTATGATTCGCTGATTCAAAAATCGTCGACAAACCCAAACCCAGTGTCACGAATATCCATAACAGCAAGACCTTGTCTCCTGTTTTTGTCACCGCAGAGATACGTGCATCAGTAAGACGACGGTGCAACAAGATCAGCAAGCCCAGCATGCACAGGGTGCCAAAGATGCCACCAGCGACGATGGCGATCATTTGCTTGAAGCTATGGCTGATACCCACCGTGTCCCAGACGACAACCGGGGTCAGCAAACCCACCAGATGGCCAAAGAACAGGCCCAGTATCCCCACATGAAACAGGATATTGCCTAGTCGCAGATTGCCGGTATGCAGCATCTGCGATGAATCACTTTTCCAGGTATATTGTTCACGCTCAAAACGCGCCAGGCTGCCAAACAGAAAGATAGCCAGCGCGATGTAGGGATAAATCCCGTAAATAAATTGATGCAGGTAAGTCATGATGGTCTCCCTGTTTATTGGGCTGCAACAGCACCTTGTTTAGGCTGTCTGGGATAAAAATTCACCGGATGCGTACCCGACAAATTGGGCTTCAATAAAGGTTCCACACCGTCCGCACCAGGACCAAAAGTTTCCATTGCGTCATCCATATCACGTACTGGAGGCTCCCCCTGTTCATGCGGTACCACATCAGTCAATGTTGTCAGCAACAAAAACAGATTGGCGTAAGGGCTGTCCTTGCGTTGCAGGCGCATCCCGATTGCCGCCAGCACATGAATGGCTTCACCAAGCAATTTCTCTGAAGTAGCTTCGTCCATCAGGCTCAGGAATTCCAGGAACAGTGGAACAAAATCCGGCAATTCACTGGCCTCTGGCTCAAAACCATGAGTGCGATATTCTTCTATCAAATCAACCATGGCCTGCCCGCGATCACGACTTTCACCATGAATATGTTCAAACAGGTGCAGGGACAAAGAATGCGTACGGTCAAACGTACCCACGTAGTTTTCTTGCAGTGCAATCAGGCTGTTTGATTTCAGATAGCTCAATATGGCTTGCAGTGCGTCCAGAAATTCTGGCTCATCTTGCAGCGCCTGTTCAATCTCTGGCAAGGCGGCAATCAGATCAGGCTGCGGGTAGCTCATCAATGCCGACAAGATGCGATAAATTTGCATACAATTTCCTTTTTGCGTCAATACAGGGCACATTTACTGCGCCCGGACAAATTATTCAGTGGTCGACATTTTTTTACGCGACTTGGGCATTTCCACAAAAATCACGCTGCCTTGTGGTTTCTTGCCAAACAAGGCGCCATCTGATGTCCCACCCGAACAACCGTTACCAAAAGTGAATCCGCAACTGCCTTTTTCATTGAAGCTGTCTTCCACCATTTCCTTATGTGAAGATGGAATCACGAAGCGGTCTTCGTAGTTGGCAATCGCCAGGGTCTGGTACATGTCTTCCACTTGCGCAGCACTCAGTCCGACCTGTTTCAATACCTCATGATCAAGCTGCCCGTGCACGGTTTCAGAACGCTTGTAGGCACGCATGGCCAGCATGCGTTCCAGGGCATCGGTTATCGGCTCTTCCTTACCGGCTGTCAGCAAATTGGCCAGGTAACGTACAGGAATGCGCAAAGACTTCACATCAGGAATAATGCCATTCATGCCCATATGGCCTGCTTCTGCCGCCTTTTGTATAGGTGACAGCGGTGGTACATACCAGACCATGGGCAAAGTGCGGTATTCCGGATGCAGCGGAAAAGCTATCTTCCATTCCATTGCCATTTTGTAGACAGGCGACTTTTGTGCTGACTGTATCCAGCTTTCAGGTATCCCATGCTTGCGTGCTTCGGCAATCACTTCTGGATCGTGCGGATCGAGGAAGCAACCGAGTTGCGCTTCATATAAATCCTTTTCATCCGGCACCGAAGCAGCTGCTTCGATCTTGTCTGCGTCATACAGCAAGACGCCCAGATAACGGATGCGGCCTACACAGGTTTCTGAGCAAACAGTAGGCTGGCCAGCCTCAATGCGCGGGTAGCAGAAAGTGCATTTTTCAGCCTTGCCCGAACTCCAGTTGTAATAAATCTTTTTATAGGGGCAGCCGGAAATACACATGCGCCAGCCACGGCATTTATCCTGGTCCACCAGTACGATGCCATCATCTTCGCGTTTGTAGATGGAGCCTGACGGGCAGGATGCCACACAAGCCGGGTTCAGGCAGTGTTCGCACAGACGCGGCAAATACATCATGAAGGTGGATTCAAAGGTGCTGTACATCTCTTTTTGCACGCCTTCAAACAAGGCATCTTTGCTGCGCGCACTGAACTCGCCACCCAGATCATCTTCCCAGTTCGGGCCCCAGACTATCTTGTCCATTTTCTTGCCGGTCAGCACAGATATGGGGCGTGCTGTCGGCGGTGTCTGCATCAAGGGTGCGTTTTGCAGATGTTCATAGTCAAATGTAAAAGGCTCGTAATAATCATCAATCGAAGGCAAATTCGGGTTGGCGAAAATATTGGCGAGTATGCGCAGCTTGCCGCCCTGTCTCGGCTCCAGCTTGCCAGCCTCATTGCGGTGCCAGCCACCTTTCCATTTCTTCTGGTTTTCCCATTCTTTCGGATAGCCGATACCAGGTTTGGTTTCAACGTTATTGAACCACGCGTATTCAACACCATCACGACTGGTCCAGACATTCTTGCAAGTGACTGAGCAGGTATGACAACCAATACACTTATCCAGATTCAGTACCATGCCGACTTGTGCACGAATTTTCATGATGCTGACTCCTCTTCCAGTTTGCCTTCCAGCCAATCGACCTTTTTCATTTTTCTCATGACAATGAACTCATCCCTGTTGCTGCCGACGGTACCGTAATAATTGAAGCCATAAGCGAGTTGCGCATACCCACCTATCATGTGGGTGGGCTTCAGGACTGCACGCGTGACCGAGTTATGGATACCACCACGTTTGCCGCTGAGTTCCGCTCCAGGGGTATTGATGATCTTTTCCTGGGCGTGATACATCAGGCACATACCTTTCGGCACACGCTGGCTGACCACGACACGGGCGGTCAGGGTACCGTTGCTGTTAAAGACTTCAACCCAGTCGTTATCCACCAGACCGGCTTCTTTCGCTTCACCTTCGGATATCCATACATGGGGGCCACCACGACTCAGTGTCAGCATGCGCAGATTGTCTGAATAGGTGGAATGGATACCCCATTTCTGATGCGGCGTAATGAAATTGAGAACGATCTCCTTTTCACCGTTTGGTGACTTATTCAGCATTGGTGCCACGGTTTTGGTATCGATAGCCGGTTTGTAAACACACAAACCTTCGCCGAAATCCAGCATCCAGCGGTGATCCTGATAAAACTGCTGGCGGCCAGTCAGCGTGCGCCATGGAATATATTCATGCACATTCGTGTAACCGGCGCTGTAGCTGACTTCTTCAGATTCCAGACCAGACCAGGTTGGTGCAGAAATGATCTTGCGTGGTTGTGCCTGCACATCGCGGAAACGGATCTTGTCATGTTCACGACCAACTGCCAGGTGCGTATGATCACGGCCGGTAATCTTGCCCAGCGCTTCCCATGCCTTGACTGAAACATGGCCATTGGTTTCCGGTGCGAAGGTGAGTATCATTTCGCAGGCGTCAATGGCACTTTCCAGACGTGGGCGACCTTTGCTGATACCTTCTTCTGTCACAAGCTTGGTAATGCCACCGATTTCCTTGACTTCATGTTCGGTGTTCCAGTTGATCCCTTTACCGCCATTGCCCAGTTTGTCGAGCAAAGGTCCTATCGATGTAAATTTTTTGTAGATATCTTTATAGTTGCGTTCTACGACGAAGAAATTAGGTGCAGTCTTGCCCGGAATCAGATCGCATTCACCTTTTTTCCAGTCCTTGGGTTCAAAAGCCTGGCCAAGTTCACCCGGAGTATCGTGCATCAAGGGTTGCAAGACAATGTCCTTGCGGGTACCGAGATAGTCACCACCAATTTCGGTAAATTTCTTGGCAATGCCTTTATAGATTTCCCAATCGGTCTTGCTTTCCCACAGCGGTTGCACAGCTTCACTCAATGGATGAATGAAGGGATGCATGTCAGAGGTATTGAGGTCATCTTTTTCATACCATGTTGCAGTCGGCAGGACGATGTCACCATACAGACAAGTGGTGCTCATGCGGAAATCCAGCACTACCAGCAAATCCAGCTTACCTTCTGCCGCCACTGGGCGGTATTTGACTTCCGATGGTTTGACCGCTTCATCCGGGTCATCAAACAAGGCATTTTGTGTACCCAGCAAATATTTTAGGAAGTACTCATGTCCTTTGCCTGAGCTACCCAGGATATTCGAGCGCCAGACAAACATATTGCGCGGGAAGTTTTTAGGATTATCCGGGTCATCGCAACTCATGTTGACCGTGCCTGATTTCAGGCTGTTCTTCAGATAATCCTGCGGTGTCAGGCCTGCTTTTTCTGCTGCATCACAAACATCCAGCGGATTGGTTTCCAATTGCGGTGCGGATGGCAACCAGCCCAAACGCTCGGATTTGGCATTCATGTCTATCATGCTCATGTGGCTGATTTTGGACTTGTCTGCCGTCGGTGCCAGGATCTCATCCATCGCCAGCTTTTCATGACGCCATTGACTGGTATGTGCGTAGAAGAAACTGGTACCATTCATCTGGCGAGCGGGGCGTACCCAGTCGCTGGCAAATGCCAGCGGTGCCCAGCCAAACTGTGGACGCAGTTTTTCTTGCCCAACATAATGGGCCCAGCCACCACCAGATTTACCGATACAACCGCACATCATCAGCATATTGATGATGCCGCGATAAATCATGTCATTGTGGTACCAGTGATTCAAGGCAGCACCGACGATGACCATGCTCTTGCCTTCGGTGTCATGGGCATTTTGTGCAAATTCACGCGCTACCTGTATGACCAGATCACGCTTGACGCTGGTATGTTTTTCCTGCCAGGCTGGTGTGTAGGGAACATCATCGTCATACGATGCGGCAACCGCACCACCCAGCCCCTGGTCAACGCCATAATTCGCCATCGACAAGTCATACACAGTCGCCACCAGAGCAGTACTGCCATCAGCCAGGGTCACACGTTTTGCCGGCAAATGACGCAACAACATATCATTGGCGTCTGTGCCGCCAAAATAGTTGAAACCGACAGTGACTACTTCGTCATGCTTGCCTATCAGGCTCAGTTGCGGGTCAATGGCACGACCTGAATTGCCGTCTTTGGCTTCCAGGTTCCAGCGACCGACCTTGGCACCGTCGTCGAACTTCCCTTCACCCCAGCGATAACCGATGGAACCATTGGGCGATACAATATCACCCGTGATTTCATCGATAGCCAGCGTTTTCCAGTCTGGATTATTGGCTTCGTTCAGATTGCCCGGCATTTGTGAAGCACGCAGCATTTGATCTGGCACATAGCAGCCGTTGCGCTCCACCAGGCGTACCAGCATCGGCATGTCGGTGTATTGTTTTACATAGCTGCGGAAATAGGCGGATTTATTACCGAGATGGAATTCCTTCAATATCACATGGCCCATGGCCATGGCCAGCGCGGCATCGGTACCCTGTTTCGGTGCCATCCAGATATCACCAAACTTGACCATCTCACCAAAATCAGATGACACGGCTACGGTTTTAGTACCTTTGTAGCGTACTTCCGTATAAAAGTGAGCATCCGGAGTACGCGTCTGCGGTACGTTCGATCCCCACACCATGAGGTAAGTCGAGTTATACCAGTCAGCAGATTCAGGCACGTCAGTTTGCTCGCCCCAGATTTGTGGGCTGGCTGGTGGCAGATCGCAATACCAGTCATAGAAGGACAGCGGTACGCCACCTATCAGGCTCAGGTAGCGTGAACCGGCTGCATACGACACCATGGACATCGCCGGGATAGGTGAAAAACCCACCACGCGATCCGGGCCGAATTTTTTGATCGTGTAGGCATTCGATGCGGCGATGATTTCCTGTGCCGTATCCCAGTCAGCGCGGACAAAGCCACCCAGGCCGCGCACGGACTTGTAGCGCTTGGCTTTTTCAGGATTTTGGCTGATGGCTTCCCATGCATCGATCGGCCCCATGGTCTTGCGGGCTTCCTGCCACATTTCCATCAGACGACCGCGTATCATCGGATACTTGACGCGCTGTGCTGAATACACATACCAGCTATATGATGCACCACGCGGGCAACCACGTGGTTCGTGATTGGGCAAATCAGGGCGGGTACGCGGATAATCCGTCTGCTGGGTTTCCCAGGTGATCAAACCGTTCTTGACATATACCTTCCAGGAACAGGAACCAGTGCAATTGACACCATGGGTAGAGCGCACAATCTTGTCATGCTGCCAGCGACTGCGATAAGCATTTTCCCACTTACGGTCTTCTTCTACCACGGCACCATGACCATCGGAGAAGGTAGACTTCACCCGCGACATGAACTTCAATCTATCCAGAAAATGACTCATCGTAAACTCCATATCAGGTGGGTGACGTACCCACATTTTCTTTAATGCATACTGAGAGTGTAGGGAATCAAGATGCTCCCGCCCATTCTTCGGTGCGGTGTATTTTGTTGCGCATTCGCACTAGTCCATCTAGTCCTTTAGAACTACGGAATCCCTGATTAAGCTACTGCGCGACGCTTACTCAGGGATTCCTGCAAGCAGACTTGCAAAAAAACAGCCCGTAGATACACAGGCTGTTTTCAGGATATTTCTGCCTATTAGAAATCTAGCAAGGCATCTCTGCACCTTTGCGTGAGTAATACCACCAGGTGATGGCCATGCAACTGATGTAAAAGGCGATGAACACATACAACGCCATATCAGGCGCGCCCGTCATTTTGATGGAGGTTCCGAAACTCTGTGGAATAAAGAAACCGCCGTAAGCACCGATGGCACCAGAAAAACCCAGCACAGCGGCAGATTCTTTGGCGGCATCCAGCCGGGCCTGTTTCAAGGCTGGCTCGCCCTTGCCTTTCGCTGCACGTTCACGGTCCAGCTGGAAAATGACCGGTATCATGCAAAAGGTTGAACCGTTTCCCAAGCCGGTCAAAATGAACATGACGATAAAGGACACCAGAAATGGCATGAACTGATGCTCATGCAAGGCTGGCAAAATACCTGCGACTATCGTGATGGCCATGGCGACGAATACCCAGAATGTCAATCTGGCACCACCGACCTTATCAGAAATCATGCCGCCAATTGGCCTGGCCAGTGCGCCAGCCAAAGGACCAAGGAAGGCAAATTTCACGACATCAATTTCTGGGAACTGCGCCTTGATCAACATCGCAAAACCGGCAGAAAAACCAATGAAAGAACCAAAGGTACCGATATACAACCAGCACATCAGCCAATTGTGCTTGCGCTTGAATATCACCGCCTGATCAGCAAAAGAAGCTTTTGCCGAAGCGATATCATTCATGCCAAACCAGGCCATCAGCGTTGCCACCACAATAAACGGTACCCAGATAAATCCGGCATTCGCCAGCCAGAACATAGTGTCTGCACCGGTTTTGGCGTTATGAAACAAGAAACCATCACCAGACACACTAACGCCAAACATGGCAGAAGAAATCACCAGTGGGGTAACGAACTGCACCACAGAGACACCAAGATTGCCGATACCGGCGTTCATGCCGGTTGCATAACCTTTGCGTGATTTCGGAAAAAAGAAACTGATATTCGCCATGCTGGAACTGAAATTTCCACCACCCAAACCGCACAGCAGGGCCAGGATCAGCAAGGTCGAATAAC
Organism: Undibacterium sp. Ji50W; assembly: GCF_049340445.1. NCBI lineage: Bacteria > Pseudomonadati > Pseudomonadota > Betaproteobacteria > Burkholderiales > Oxalobacteraceae > Undibacterium > Undibacterium sp. Ji50W. The sequence goes on from NZ_JBMPOX010000003.1 coordinate 215,429, forward strand.
TGGTCGTCGGATCTTGCAAGGCAAAGCCCATACCGATAGCAGGAATCAACAAACTTGCAGTGGAAATTGCGGTCCATTTACGGCCGCCAAATACCGGCACCAGGAAAGAATAGAAAATTCGCAAAGTCGCGCCTGACAAAGCAGGCAAGGCCGTCAGAAAGAATAGTTGGTCCTTACCGAAATGAAACCCAGCCTTGTCCAGATTAGCCGCAACCACGCTCCATAGCATCCATACTGTAAATGCCAGCATCAGACTGGGAATGGAAATCCATAAATTTCTATTCGCAATCGAACTGCCTTCCTTGCGCCAGAACTCAAGATTCTCTGGCTCCCAACGGTTTAATACATGGCTCATCATATGCTCCTGGTTTTTTAAAAAACGTAATCACATTGCTTACCGATATCAGGCTGGCATAGCCGCCTGAGCGGCCAACATGCCCTCCCTGCGAAATTGGAAATGCATCCATACCAGAGACACACAGACCGTGCCGTACAACAGCATGAAACAGGAACTGCGCACACCGGTTATGTCGACAATGGCACCGAACAAGACCGGCAAGATAAAACCGCCCAGACCACCAGCCAATCCAACCACGCCGGATACGGCACCAATATTGCTGCTGTAATCATCCGATATAAATTTGAAGACAGATGCCTTACCCACCGCCATCGCAATACCAACGACAAACAGGATGGCAGTGAACATCAACGGTGTAAGACCTATATGAAATGTCTGCATGCCGTTGATGGTTTTGATCGTGAAATCAGTTTGTGGATAAGACAGCACAAAGAAGGCAACCCAGCACGCCCACATGACCCACCATGTCACTTTATAGGCGCCAAATTTGTCGGACAACCAGCCGCCAAAGGCACGCAGAACACCACCAGGTAAAGAGAAACAGGCAGCCAGCAAGGCCGCGCTCTTGATGTCAAAGCCATATTCGGTCACGTAGTACTTGACCATCCACAAACTCAGCCCGACATAGCCGCCAAATACGACGGAGTAGTACTGGCAATAACGCCAGACTTTGGGGTCTTTCAGCATTTTCAGCTGGGCCAGAAAGCTGATATTTGATTTGACGTTATGGCTGGGGTCCGTTGCGGAGAACACCCAGAATATCAAGGCAGCAGCCAGCATCATGACGGCATACACCTTGGGCACCAGGGTCCAGCCTGCGGCTGCGATCAATGCCGGCGCAATGAATTTATTTACCGCCGCGCCCGAGTTACCAGCGCCAAATATACCCATGGCCAGGCCTTGCCGCTCTTTCTTGAACCAGCGTGCGACGTATGGGGTACCAACAGAAAAAGAACCACCGGCCAGGCCAACAAACAAGCCCAATACCAGGAAATGCCAGTAAGCCGTTGCATAGCTGATCAGGTAAATCGGCACGACCGTAAACAACATCAGCAAGAACAGGACGATACGACCACCAAAGCGGTCAGTCCAGATACCAAGTGGCACGCGTATCAGCGAACCCGTCAGCACAGGCATAGCCGTCAGCAGGCCAAATTCCGTTTCGTTGAGATGTAATGCGGCCTTGATCGGAATACCGATCACACCAAACATCATCCAGATGGTAAAACATACAGTGAACGCCAGCGTGCTGGAACCCAGCACCGAATAGGCTTTGCCCTGACTAGCCATGACAGCTCCTTTTGCTTTTATAGGTGCTATCAGCTTAAGGACTGCTGGCTTATTTAGAAATTCCTCTGACGGTGATTATTCAAGATGCATAAGGAGAGGGCTTATGTCCGAAAGAACTAGTTCTTTCTGTGTTCAATACCCTCTCCCCCGCAAATCATGCATGCCTGTCTCCGGGACAAAGCGAGTCAGGACAAAGACCGCAACTATCAAAGTCAAACAGCCCGCACAAGCCCACTTACACTTTGTTGCGTATTAATATAAAACACACAATTAATTGATTGACGTGGTTTTTGACCTCATGCACCATCATCTGGCTTGATGCAGCAATTGTGCTCTGGCTTTATGCTCTGGGCGTGTTGGCCTGCAGCTTTGTTCATCCACGATATTCAACTCATTGGCTTACATGAAAAAATCTACTACCTCTGGCGCTCTCCGTTTGTTGTCAGCAAGTCTGGCACTGTCTTGTCTGGCAGCTCCCGTGCTGGCGGCGGACTATAGTCCTTATCCCAAGGCCGGTATTTACGATGCCAGCGATAAGGGTTTTGAGCGTTTGCTGACGGTAAAACCTGACGGCAAATTCACATTGGAAGTTTCTGAGAAAGGCAAGCCGGGCAATTTGCGCAGCGGGTCCGGGGAAGGTAAATTATCAGATGCACCTGGCGGGTGGAACTTTAGCGAGGGACGTTGCACAATGACCTTGAAACGCGCTGCCGGTGGCATGCAATTGCATGTAGAGGCATGTGCAGGTTCCTGGGGCGATGTTCCCTTTGATGGTAAATATGCGTTCCAGGGTGAGGAAGTTGCTGCCGCTCCTGTCAAACCAGCATTAGTTGCAGCACCAGCACCCAAAGCAGCTGCGCCAGCTCCTGCCGCAAGCACTATGCCCGCCCCTGCTGCGGAGCCCGCTGGAGTGGCTACAACGGCCACCGCGGCCACCAGCACGATGTCACTGTCGCGCAAGGAATGGAAAGAAAAATGGGGTAACGTTACGGCCGAATTCATCACTGGCCACTTTGTGCAGGTATTGGCACAACGGTCCAGTGACACCCCGACAGGACCAGGACTTGATCATTATTCAAATGCCGCAGTGATTGTCGATACCATTAACGACTATGAAAAGGCTACTGCTGCAGAGATGGCAAAACCGCCTTTGAAACAGTACACACTTCCTTTGCCAGCTGTCACAGCCAAAGAAGGCGTGAAATTTGAAACCGAATGCAGTTATGGCAAATCTGCCATGGCCTTTGTAATCAGTATCGACAGCTATGGGAAAGGGAATATTCTCAGCCGCAAGCGTGTCAGTGGCTGGATGCTGGATAGCAAGCTGCAACTGACTGAAGTCAAGCCCGCCAGCAAGGTCAAATGCCCGCAAACAAGCGCGTTCTATTGAAGCGCCCTTGCAAGCCTCATAAAAATTTGAATTGGACACCAGCAGGTGTCCTTTCATGACAATGCGCCACCCATATTTGTACTAGAACTCATTTCATAAATAGGGGTGAGATGCGTTTGCCTCATAACGCGGGATGGCAAGGCGGACAGGGCAGTCAATAGCGGGTTAAAAAATCACTACACCTGCCAACCAGACCAACTCAACCAATAATCCACGCATGCCTTCCCCCGGGTTACCCCATCGCATCTCATCGCATCTTATTTGTATATCATCTTTGTCCGCACGACAGTTTGTCGCACATCAGGTCAACATAGTAATCCACCATGTCGGCTTAATGACTACTTGCCGGACTTTGCCGGACCTGTTTTGCTTGCAGTCTTGCCTGTCGATTTACTTGCAGCGCCAGGCTTTGCAGCAGGCTTACCGGACTTGGCAACGGCTTTGATCACGGTCTTGCCCGTGCTTTTTGCCTTGCTGGCGGGAGTTGCCTTGCTTGCCCTGGCTGGTGTCGCCACCGTTTTTGCTTTAGTCGTCTTGCCTGCTGAGCGGGGTTTGCTTGCAGTTGCACTTGCCGCCGGGGGAGCCGCATCTGCCTTGATATCTGTTGGTTCGCCTTCCAGGGCCTTGCTAACCGCTTGCTTGAACTGTTCCTGCAACAAGCCCCACCATGCAGCAGGATTGGCGAACTGTGCGCTGGCGTCAGACTGGGTAGCAGACTTGTCGGCGGGTGCTTCTTCCGGCTTTTCTTCGGGTTCTGCTTCCTGGCTGGCGTCTGCTACAGTGTCTGGCGGCATGTCTTCCAATTCTTCATCCACTTCTTCATCCGGGTCTGGTTCCGGCACTTTGGCAGTGGCTGGGTGCATCGGCCAGTCTGCGTGGCTGGCGCTGGCTTTCGTATGGGTTGTGGTAGCGCTGCTGCTGTCAGTATGGGCATTGCCGGCGGCACCAAAATTTGCCGCAGCCTGCTCAGCCATGGCACCAGCCTGCTGTGCGTGCTGGGCAAAACTTTCGCCCAGCGACTGCAGGGCAGCGATGGTGGCGCGCTGCACCTCCAGCGCCTGTATGGTCCCACGCAGCATATTCATGTTGACGGTGAGCCAGGATTCCACGGTCTTCAAGTCCTGGATTTTCTTATCCAGCTCATCGAGCGACATCGGTGGTGCCACCATGCCCGGCACCTGCATGCTGCCCCAGAGTTTTTTGACAAAAGAAAGCGTATCACCCATGGCATTCATGCCGGGGATTTCTGTACCAGAAAATGGATTACTCATGAGTTTCTTCCTTAGGTTTTTCCAGCAGATATGAATAGGGGCTCTTAGAACGTGTTTACGATCTGTAGCGAGCGAGCGTCAGCGGGGAGAAGAGCAGCGCAAAAAGCGGAATGTACTTAAGTACATGAGCATTTTGAGCAGCGCATGAGCCCCGCGTGGACTCCGATTGCGCCCGCGCAGTAAGATCGTAAACACGTTCTTACATCTTAGTCATCTTGCATGAGGTCGACAAGGCCGTCAATCGCGCATCGAAATAACGTTCAGTCTTGAAGCCATAACCACTACCTTCATTATCGAAGCGCACACCACTTTCTCCCTTTTTTTGCATGACGGACACATACAAAGGCTGTATCAGTTGGTGGTCTTCGGCACGCATAAGGGCGTTATGAAAGGCGTTCTTGTACTGCGCCCCTTCCATGGCACGCGCCACGGCAACCGCTTCAGTGGATTTGGCTTTTTCTATGGCACTGGCCAGCATCTCTATCATGACTTGCATGCGCAGGTGCACATAATCATCGCGGGGATCAGGATAACGCTGGCGGAACTGGCTGTAAAACGCATCGCTGTCACTGCCACCGGCATTCGGATGCCATTCAGCAACCGCACGGACCCGGCCTATGCCAGCGTCGGCAATGGCGGCGGGCGCACCCAGGCCATTGCCGTAAAAAGTATAAAACTTCAGCACCATGCCAGCATCTTTGGCGGCTTTCACCAACAAGCTCAGATCATTACCCCAGTTACCGGTGATCACCGCATCGGCACCGCTGGCTTTGATCTTGGCGACATAGGGGGCAAAATCCTTGATCTTGCCTATGGGGTGCAAGTCGTCACCAACGATACTGATATCCGGGCGTTTTTGAGCCAGCATGCTGCGTGCCGACCTGGCAACCTGGCGGCCAAAACTGTAATCCTGGCCGATCAGATAGATTTTTTTGGCCCTGCTGTCATCCTTGATGACCTCGGTCAAGACATGCATGCGCATATCGGCATTGGCATCAAAACGGAAATGCCAGTAGCTACATTTTTCATTGGTCAGTACCGGGTCAACCGCTGAATAGTTAAAAAACAACACGCGGTTATCCGGCGTGCGCTGGTTATGCTTGTTGATGGCATCCACCAGCGCCAGCGCAACGGCAGAACTATTTCCCTGCACGACAAAGGGAATATGCTGATCAGTCAGGTGTTTGAGTGCAGTCAGGGATTCTTCCACGCCCTGTTTATTGTCGAAACTGCTCAGTGTCAGTTGGTGCTGACCATCGGGCAGGCGCACGCCACCACGGGCATTTACGCGATCGATGGCAATCTGCAGGTTTCTTTGTACCGCTTCACCAGCATTGCCAAATGCACCACTAAGGCCATCGATCATGCCTATGCGCACTGGCGGTAAAATTTTGGCGCTGGTGCTGGTGTTAGTATTGGCCTGCGGTGATTGCGCTGCTGCCAGGCTGGTGCTTAACAGCAGGCCGAGCAGAGCGGCAAACATGGCAACCCTGAAATATGATTTCTTTAGTACGGACATTCAAATTTTCCTCCAGAACACGCTTGTGGGGCTAAGCATGAGAAAATGCGGCGCATCCTGCACAACACTATTAACTGTTTCTTGCAATAAAGATAGCATTCTACCCTCTTGCTGGCGTGGCCCGGTCATCCTTATGGTGACTGCTGCGTTTACCATTTTGTGATGAGCCCAACTTTCAAACCTGCAGACTATAGCCTGCTCAACCGTCAGGGCCTGGCATTTTGTGCCCTGGCCCTGCTATTGCACCTGCTTGTGCTGTTCAATTTAAACAACACGCCCGTGGTCGGCAACCCTCTGCATACTGAACAAATAGTGCGGGTACATTTGCGTGAAAGTGTGGCACCAGCACCGGAAGCAGCCCATACAAACCCCACCCCCACAATGGCCAGGCTCAGACCGGTCTCATCTGCCACCCGCACGCACACCACACCATTCGTGCAAGCGCAAGACAAACCGCCCCTCCCCGTGTCTGAGGTAATGGAAAAAACCAGCCTGCCCGTGCCGGATACAACAGCGCTACTGACAGACAACACCCCGCCTATAGAGGTCGCCAGGGAGACACAGCCAGTACCAGCAAAGCCAGTCGCCGAAGGTGAGCCAGCCTATGCGGTACGGCCGCCGCCATCGGGTGCCATCATGATGCGCATCGTGCGTACAGAAAACAATCGCCATCCCGTCAATGGCCAGGGCGAAATACACTGGGATTTCGAAAACGGGCAATACAAGATGCGCGTCGAAGCGTCACTGAATCTGCTGATTACCTCATTGAATCTGTATACCCTGCGCAGTGAAGGCAAGCAGGACAGCTATGGCATCGCGCCTGCACTCAGCACCGAAGCCCGACGCAGCCGTAGTGAAACGGCGACGCATTTCAATCAGGATGAGCGCACCGTCAGTTTTTCTTCATCGAATAAAACCAGTAGCGTCAACCATGGCGTACAAGACAAGGCCAGTGTCATGATGCAATTGGCGGGTATCGCTTACGCTGAGCCTGAAAAATTCCAGGCCGGACGTGAAATCAGGCTGCAGGTTGCAGAAGACAGGGATGTCAGCAACTTCGTCTTCGTCATCACTGGTCAGGAAGAAATCGATACCCCCATGGGAAAAATCATGACCTGGCATGTGAACCGGCCGCCCCGGCCAGGCTCATACAATTCCAGGCTGGAAATCTGGCTGGCACCGGATTACTACTGGTATCCGGTACAGATACGCAATACAGAAAGCAATGGTGCCATCACCACCCAGACTGCCGACAAGATAATTAGTGGTAAATAAGCAGCGGTAAATAATCAACTGTAAATAAGCAGCTGTAACAACACAGAAAGATGACTATGCGTGCAATCCCCATCATGATGGCCACTCTGTTGCTGGCAAGCGCCAGTCTCAGCAGTGCGGCCCAAAGTAATCCAGGCAATGAAGCGGCGATAAAACATGCCTATAAACTGCCGCCGCCGGCAGAACTGCAATACAGTATCAAGGCGCGCCAGAGTGGCTTGTCACTCAGTGGCTCGGCATCGGTCAAATGGCAGTATGCCGATCAGAAATACAGTATCCAGACTGAAACCCGCGCCATGCTGGTCGGCAAAATACTGGATGCCAGCAGCCAAGGCGCGATTGACGACTATGGCCTGGCACCGGATAAATTTGTCGAGAAACGCTTTGGCAAACCCGCCACCACGACCAGCTTTGAGCGCGATAGCAAGACCCTGCGTTTTACGGCGTCGGGTGAAACCTATAATCTGAAAGGTGGCGAACAGGACCGCACCAGCGCCAGTTGGCAACTGATTTCCATCGCCCGCGCGGCCGGCGACAATTTCAAGGCGGGCACAGAATGGAAAATGTTTGTTGCAGGCCGACGTGATGCCGACCCCTGGACCTTCAAGGTCATCGGCCCAGCCACCATCAAGACGCCCATGGGTGAACTGGCGGTGATCCATGTCAGCAAGGCTCCGCCGCCAGACTCCAAAGACCAGCAACTGGAATTATGGCTGGCACCCGGCATGGAATGGTATCCGGTACGTTTAAAGTTCAGCGATGCCGATGGTGATTTTGTCGATCAGGTTCTGGAAAGCGTTAAGAAAAACTAAGCATTGATTGTATGCTTATTTATCTTGCGCCTTGACGACGGTAACCGTGCATTCAGCTTCCGCCACCACCTGTGCCGATACGCTACCCAGGTAGCGGCGCAAGGCAGAACTACCACGTGAACCGATGATGACATGGTCAACCCGGTTGCTGTGCGCATAATCCACAATGGCAGTGGCCGGGTCCGGCGCTTCCAATACATGGAAGGTGATTTTGTCGGCGTTCATGTTCAGCGGACGTGCCCAGTGCTTCAGGTCCACCAACTGTTTCACATGGATGTTTTCACCCTGCTGTATCAGGCTGTCGTCCATGCCTATCCGGCTGATCTTGCGTATCGTCAGACACGCCAGGCGTGCACCCGGTTCGGTCTGCAACATGCGCCGCGTGATATTGCGCAGGCTTTCTGCCAATGCTTCCGAACCGCGATTCAAGTCCAGCGCCACCACAATAATCGGGGCCTTGGCCAATTGTTCCGACACGCTGTGGGTGGGCAAAGGCTCGGCACCGGCCACCTGAAAACGTCGTTTCAGCACCGACAGATAACCATCCTGGTTTTGTTTTTCTGCCCTGCCCGTCAATTGTATCTGGTCCGGATGCTGCAATAGAAAAGCCAGTTGGGCTGCGGTATCAAAGCGTGCCTGCGGTTCTACTTCCAGGCAGCGCAAGATCACTTCCTGTAGCCACAGAGGCAGCTCAGGCCGGTGGCTGCGTGGAGGAACAGGGTCACGATACAAGCGTTTTTTCAAACCAGAGACCGAGGTTGGATGACCAAAAGGCCTTTCTCCGGTTGCCAGGTGATATAGCAATACCCCCAGCGAAAACAGGTCACTGCGCGGTTCATTGCGTATGCCCATGACTTGCTCGGGTGAAATATACGGCCCGGTACCCATGGGCAGGCGGAATTCTTCATCCAGCAAATCCGGCAGGCGGTCATGTCGCGACAGGCCAAAGTCGATCAGCACGGCCGTACCATCCGGTCGGAACATGATGTTGCTGGGTTTGATATCGAGATGAATCACATGCTGTTTATGCAGGTCCTGCAAGGCATGCGCAACCTTGATACCGACCTCCACCACTTCGTCGACCGGCAAAGGTGCCTGCTCGAAACGGCTGCGCAAAGAAGTGCCAGCAATCTGCTCCATAACGATATACGGCTGGGCATCAAAATCACCCGCAGCAAAATAGCGTGGTACATGCTGGCCCTTGAGCTTGGGCATGATCATCTGCTCGACTTCAAAAGCAACAATCGCAGTCGGATCTTCACTGGAATACAGCAAGGGCACCTTCATGATCAGCGGAAACGGCTGACCCGTATCCTGCGTTGCCGGATGCCGTTCACGCAGATCGCTGACACGCCATAACGCTGCCATGCCACCGGTGTGCAGCTTTTCTTCGAGGCGATAACCATCGAATTCCATGCTGGCTTGCAGGGCGTGCGGACTGCCCTGGCTCATCGTGCCTGCTCTGGTCTGCGGATGATTTGCATGGTGGCGCTGTCCATCCTAGTTACCGTTGATCAGCCTGTGGCCCAGCGTGGGTGGCAAACCGGCACTGATAATTTTCTGGCAGGCGGTTTCGGTATCATAGGGGATGCGGTAATACGTCAGCTCCTGGCTATCGGTATCAAAAGTTGCATAACAGGCGGCCGGGTTGCCATCGCGTGGTTGTCCGGCAGAGCCAGGTATCACCAGCCAGCGGCGCTGCTTGCTCAAAGGTATACCTTCTTCCGGCGTCGGCAGGAATTCACCGGTCTTGCCGGTCAGGCTCAGGTGAAACAGCGTGGGCATGTGGACATGTCCGCAAAAGGTAATGCTGGCCTTGGTCGCATGCATGCTGCGGGTGGCCTCCATGACGCCATCGATGTATTCCCATTTTTCCGGCGCCCAGGCATTTGCATGCACGAACAGGATGTCTTCCCATTCGATGCAATACGGCAACTGGGCGATGAATTCCAGTTGATCGGGACGTAATTGCTCCTTGGTCCAGTCCACCACCTTGCGCGCTGTCGGATTCATACCCTGCTTGTCGCCTGGCAACAAACCTGCATCATGATTACCAATCAGCGCCCACGCACCCTGACGTACATGGTCCATGACGGTATCCAGCACCCAGCCTGGGTCAGCACCATAACCGACCAGATCCCCCAGGAAAGCATAGCGCGTTGCCTTTTGCTGTTGGGCATGCGCCAGGCAAGCCTCTACGGCTTCGCGATTGGCGTGCAGGTCTGTCAGGATAGCTATCAGCATGGGAGATCATTCAGTGGTTCAAGTCTTCATTGTAGACCCACTAACTAACTTCATGCTTACAAATCAATTTTCGCTCATGGCAAACTCACCGGCACGGTACTTTTCATAACCGCGCGCGCGCAAAGTACAGGCCGGGCAGGTGCCACAACCATGGCCCCAGGGATGCATGTCACCACGCTGGCCCAGGTAGCAAGTATGCGTATCTTCGCGTATCAGATCGACCAGGGCGCTGCCACCCAGTTGTTCTGCCAGTTGCCAGGTCTGGGCCTTGTTGATCCACATCAGCGGAGTTTCCAGTTTCAGGCGGGTATTCATGCCCAGGTTCAGCGCGACCTGCAGCGCCTTCATGGTATCGTCGCGGCAATCCGGGTAGCCCGAAAAGTCAGTCTCACACATGCCACCGACCAGCACGTTCAGGCCACGCCGGTATGCCAGAGTGGCCGCAGTCAGCATGAACATCAGGTTACGGCCCGGCACAAACGTGTTTGGCAAACCGTTGTCCTGCATTTCTATGGCGATGTCTTCTGTCATGGCGGTATGTGACAGTTGCGCAATCAGGCCCAGGTCTATCATGTGGTCGTCACCCAGGCGCTGCTGCCATTCGGGTGAGAATGCCCGCATTTTTTCTATCAAGGTGGGACGCACTGTCAGTTCTATCGCATGCCGCTGGCCATAATCAAAGCCTATGGTTTCCACATGCGCATAATGCGATAAGGCCCAGGCCAGACAGGTAGCAGAATCCTGTCCACCGCTAAACAGAACGAGGGCACGGTCATTGGTGGTTATTTTGTTCATAGTTCATCGAAAAATAAGGTAAAGCCATTGTAAAAGAATGAAACACTTTGTATAACAACAGACCTTGATGGTAAGGTTCTATTGAAAAATATAGTAGGCTTATCGTGGATTCCAAAACTCATTTTATGAGTTCCCCCGGCATAATAAGCCAACGTGCCTCTCGTGCAAGCCCATGAGCTTTTATAAAAAATTTCTTTCTTCTTCCATTTTATCGGTCATCGATCAGGGCATGCTCAGTGCCCTGAATTTTGTCATTGGCATTTTGCTCATGAATCTGGTGACGAAAGATGACTACGGCCTGTACGGCCAATTGTACGCTGGTGGTTTGCTGGTAGGCTTGATCGTCGATTCCTGGATCGCCGGGCCACTGACCACGGTGGCTTCTTCCGTGCACGGCGACACCCGCAAATCCCTGTTGCGTCACTACTGGTACCGGCAGGTCAGCTGGACGCTGATGATGGGGGTGATTGCCTTTGTCATCGTGGAATTTTTTCCGGTGGCGACACACTACAGCGACAAGAGCTGGATACTGGGCCTTGCTTTTGCCGCCTATCTGTTCGGTAACGGCATACGTGAATATGGACGCACGGTCGGCTTTATCCAGTCAGACATCATCTCTGTACTGCGGCAGGATGTGTTGTATGTGAGCCTGGTGGCCGGTGGCCTTGCTGCCCTGTATTTCAGCCATCATTTTGATCTGATCACGGTATTTGCGTTGCTGGCGGGTTCATCGTTTCTGTGCACACTGGCCAGTCGTCAGCATTTCCTGGCGCATACATCCAGCGATGCCGAGGCACACGCCAAAGAAGAAATCCAGCAGGCCATGGCTGCCCACCATGAAACCATACGTGGCCATGGACGCTGGGCGGTATCGGGCGGGATCGTCGGCTGGTTATCGAATTACAGTTATGTGTATTTGTCGGGGGCCTGGCTGGGTGTCGCCGCGATTGCAGACCTGAATGCATCGCGGCTGATGCTGATGCCTATTCCACTGGCAGTCGCGGCCTGGTCACGGGTGGCACGACCGGAAGCCAGCCGCCTGATGGCAGAGAGTAACTGGCGCGGCTTGCGCAGGCTGACCCTGTTTTCCATCGCCGGCATAGAACTGGTGGTAGTCGCCTATGTCGCCTTGCTGTTGACCGCACTGCCATGGCTGGAGGGACATGTCATCAGCGCCAAATATAGCGGGCTTGACCCGATGGTCATGCTGTGGGGCGGTTATTTCGCTATCAATGCCGCCCGCTGGGTCGGGACTTCATGGCTATCCAGCGGTGGCGCTTACAAGGAAATGTTTTTCCTCGGCAGTGTCACCCTATTCCTGGTATTGCTGATCACTGCATTCAGCATTCCCAGAATGGGCGCGCCCGGTGCCATCCTGGCCCTGATCGTGGTCGAGATTTTTGAACTGGTGGTGGTATGGCGCTTTATTTTGCCGCGTTTGCAGAGGCAGCGTTAAACCGCTTGTACAGATGCTTGCTGATTAACTCTGCCAGTGCGCTCTGGGCCCAGCGCGGGGTAAAGGTATGATCTGCCCCATTGAAAATTTCCAGTCGTATACGCTCACTACGGCCCAGCAGGCTGGCGTGCCGGCCTAGCTGTTCTGTCATGACATCCACCGCAGTGTCACTGGCGTCATAGATCAACAAGAGTTCTGTACCGCGTGCTTCCATGTTACGGAAATTGCGTGCGACCCGTCCCAGCAATAAATTATTATGCGTCAGGCTAGTGAGCAGCAATTGCCATTGGGTGCGCAAGCGCTTGCCTATGCGGCGCAACATATTGCCAGCGATCTGAGTAAAATCCACCTGCCCTTTGCACACCCGTTTCCAGGTATCGGCTTTAGCCAGCGCTTGCAGATAATAGTGGCTGGACTTGATGGTGTTTTTACGGCGGGCATCGATGGTATCGCCTTCCTGCCAACGGTAGGTAAGCTGATTCATCAAGACCAGGCCGCTGACCCGCTCATCATCCAGTCCGGCCATATACGACAGGTAGGCCCCCGAACAGAGACCGGCCAGCACAAATGAAGGACTATGGTATTTGCCCTGCATGAAATACATGGCACTGCTGACATCATCCACACCTGCGGCTGCATGGACATCGTTTTCCCTGTCATCCGGCGTCGCCTTGCTATAGCCTATACCGGACTTGTCAAAGCGCAGCACATGAAAACCGTGGCTGGCCAGGGTACGTGCCAGCGTCACATATAAACGATGATTGCCAACATGATGATTGGCACCGATATTGCACAAGACCACGGCAGGCAAAGCCTTGGGGTCGGCCCCGGCCTGATGGCTGACGATGCCAAACATGCCCTCAAATTCCAGCAATTCTTCTTCGACGACCTGGCTGTTAAAAGCGATGCTGGCAACATCGCGGGTCACCGCATAGGGTCGGCTGTCAATGCTGGCAAGCGGGAAGTACTGGCTCAGCCAGTCTTGCATGGCAGCCCAAACTGCCATCGGCACCACGGTATCGTGTGCGTCTTCAGTCATCATGGCGGCATAGCCGGGCAAATCGGATACATGCAGGGCGTTGTCGTGGTGATGCCAGGCATTCACCAGTTTTGCTTCCTGGCCACTGACGTCGTCACGGGCCTGGATAAACACGGGCATGGCCGGTGCCGGCATCTTCAGCAGATCCAGCTTGCCCAGGCTGCTGCGGGTGGCGGCGCTGAATTCATAGCCGGTCAGTTCATCGTCGGTGACTGTATGCGCCGGGTCACGTGCCTGATCCAGATCGACATCTGCCTGCAGGTCACTTATGCCACTTATGCTGCTCATGTTACGCAAGACCAGCATTTCACGCGCATACGCACGACCAGAAATCACCGGTGCCATCAACAGCATGGCCCTGGCATCAATCTCGTGCGCCACACTGGCAGCCAGCAAGCCGCCCAGGCGCAGGCCAAACAGGGTGATGTGCTGCACACCCGCCATTTTCCGCAATTGCGCTGCAGCCTGACGAATATTTTCTTGCCACAGGCCGATTCTGTCGGTGAGCACATCGACATCGGCCGCATCACCGGTATTGCTGTAATCAAAAAAGAAGACATCAAACCCGGCCCTGGCAAGCTGGTTGGCCAGGTGCTTGTAAGCGAGGTAAGAGACCATGTATTCATGACCAAAAGGCGGACATAAAACCACACCGCACTGACGGCTGCCACCGGCGTCACGCAATTTTGCCGGGTGATACCAGCCCAACATGGGGCCGGCCTCATCACCAAACCAGCTTGCTTGTGGTGAATACAGGATATCTTTGCTAGGATACAGTTGTGTTGCCAAATCTGCCGCCCGCTAATGAGGAATCTGCACCCGGATAGTGCCCTGTGCATTCAATGCCTGCACTTGCCCGGTCTGGATTTGCGTGCCACCCGTGGCGCGCAGGATGACCTGCTTTTCACTCGCTGGGGCCAGATGAAAATAATTGTCGTCAGGCAGCCAGCCAGGAATTTGTATTGCCACCGCCTGCGCCATTTTCTGTGTACTCAGATGCAGCACCAGATTGCCCTCTTCTGACATGACGCAATGCGCTTGCAAACCCAGGTCGGCCGCCTGGGTAAACTGCTGCCCGCCAGGAAAATGAAAATCACTGGCAAGCACCTGTGCACTACCGGCACGGTAAAGCTGCACCACCGCCACATCATGTCCAGCCGGACCAAAGCGATAGGCATAGGTGGTATCCATGAAGTGCGGCAACAGTACATAATCCCGCACGCTGATCGCGGTATGGGCAGCGACCCGCACGCTGATGCGGCCGTGCGCAATGCGATTTGTCCCATGACGGTACAGGCCAAGTTCCAGTTCAGCTTCCAATGCCTGCGCAGTGTCATTCACTACATGTAAGGCCAGACCGTTCAAGCCTTCATCAATCATGAATACAGTCAGCGGTGCCATGGCGCGCTTCAAATAATAATAAGCAGCCTTGGGCTTGCCAAGTGCATCTAACACGCCCCAGCCTGCACCTGGCCGCAGGTCGCGCCAAAGCCAGATCAGCGCGCCATGACAGCTTGAACCGGCACGCCGCCATTCGGCCATGGTGCGGGCCATGACTTCGCCGCTGGCTGTGCGCGCCAATGCCAGGTAACGCTGCTGATCTGCATGGCGCAGGCCTGCAGGATCGACCTGATACAAGCCAGCCATATAATGATCGCGCACGTCTTCAAAATCCCAGCTGCTGCCATTGTCGCGTGGTATGCCCCGCTTCCAGACAGGATGCGGCCCCACTGTCTCGCCATTTTCCAGCATGCTGTCCAGCAAATCATCATCAGGCATATTGGAAAAACCCAGGCATTCCGAAGTGAAGCGTACGTCGCTACGACGGGCATCTTCCAGCGGACGTAAATAGGCACCGACACCAAAATAATGGGCAACACCGCTATCCAGCTGGAAAGGCATGACACCACCGCTGGGGCTGGATGGCCAATACTGCACATCAGGCCGCATTTGCAGGCATAGCGCCGGCAAAGTCTGCGCAAAGAAATCATTGCGCCACCATTCTGCTGGCTGCCCCAGCATGGCAGCCTGTTGTTCCACCTCGCTATTGCCGCAGACGACGGCAATACACGGCGACGCCTGGGTGCGTTGCAGGAACTGTTGTACTTCCAGAGTGATACTGGCAGCAAATTCCGCATCGTTCACCGGATAATCCATATTCGCAAACATGCAGTCTTGCCAGACCAGGATACCCAGTTCATCACAGAACTGGTAAAACGCCGCTGTCTCATACACCATGGTGCCGACCACGCGCAGCATATTCATGCCGGCGTCACGCGCCAGGCCCAACATTTGGCGCAGGTCACTGGCTTGGTTTTGCAGCGAGATCACGTCCACCGGTGTCCAGCAGGCACCACGGCAAAAAACGGAGACATCGTTCACATGCAGATGGAAATCGCCATCACGCTGATCGACCCTGATCTGCCTGAAACCGGTACGCCCAAGTTTCAGTACCTGGCTGTGATCAGCAGTTTGAATCTGCAATTCCAGCGCATACAAGGTCGCCTCACCATGGGTATGCGGCCACCATTTTTTGACTTTCGGCAGGCGACACAGGCCAAGAATGCGATAACAGTTTTCACCCAGACTTTGCCACTTCAAGGCTGCTGTCTGTTCACCTATCTTGATGAAGCAGGACGAAATCGCTTGCAGGCTGTGCGCCGTCAATTCGATTTCCAGCATACCATCTTCACCATCCAGCCTGCTGGTCAGCTGTTGGTCGATAATCTGTACCGGGCTTTGTAATTCCAGGACAACCGGGCGATAGGGTCCGACCGGTGCAACGGGTGGTGACCAACCCGGCATGCGCCCCAGCAGACTGGTGCGCAACCAGCGCAATTGCTGCTGTTCGACTAGCCTGGTTTTCCAGCGCGGACGCGGGCGACGCTGCGCCAGTTGGGCATTCAAGGCCAGAAAGCGCATACTCAAACGGCCTTTACCACTGATCCTGTGCACGGCCAGATCAAGACGGTGAGCGATGAACATATTCTCGCTGCGCAAGACCAGGCTGTCATTCCAGTACACTTCAGCATGGGTCGCCAGGCCTGCAAAATGCAGACAGGCAGCGTTATCGGGCAAATCCAGATCACAGAAATACCAGACATCGACTTCATCGAAATTGTCTTTGTCATACGCAAACTGTCCCGCCGCACGCAGCGCGCCAGCGATGGTGCCGGGCACTTGCGCGGGCAAACAGACCAAGTCAGCCACCTTCAATGCCGAAGGCAACACCTGGCTGCCACTGGCAAGCTGTATGGCGTGCCAGTTTTCTGTCAGGGGTATAAGTGTCTGCTGGGTCATATCCGCACTATCATCCGTTCACCAGACTACGGTCCAGGGCATCCATGCCTTGTTGCCAGTGCAGCGCCAGTTGTTCCAGCAGCGGTGCCAGGTCCACGGCTTTCTTGCTCATGACGGCGCGCGCGGTTTTCAGCAACAAGGTTTTGGTGAGATCGGATATCGCTTCAAATTCTGCCGCTGCCGCGTCAAACTGCAAGGACTGATGTTGTTGTAGCCAGCGCAAATAATGGGCACCCAGGCTAAAGCCCGCCCCCAGTTGGCGCAGGCAGGCAAAGGCATAAGCATGATAGGCTGCCATGCCTTCTTCCTTCAATTGTTCTACATCGCGTAAAAAAACAGGCTGGAAGCAGTTGACAGGATTATTGCGCGGGCGTCTGGCCAGGTATTTGCGCAACAGCGGCAAAGAAATGGCCGCCAGTTCTGCATCTGTCCTGTGCTGCACATGATCTAGTCTCACAAATTCGGCAAACAGTGGCATGAAAGCCGGGTCATGCGGTTTGTCCACCCGGAAGGTTTCGACAAAGTCTTCACCCTGTAACTCATGATAACTGCTGTTGTGGAAATAGCCGAGTTTGTGGTTTTCCAGATCGATCTCTTGTATAGCTATGGTAGTCTTGACGTGATTGCTTCGATAATCAGTACCGGCAGTATCCGGCAGGTAAAAAGAATCCGTTTCTGTCAGCACCAGGCGACCACGCTCTAGCTGGGTGCTGGCATTGCTGAGCAAGCCACGCCAGACATTCAGTTCCTGCACATCGATACCGTACAGGGCGTACAGGTCTTCGTGCGGTGGTTTGTAGAAGGTCCACTGGTCGCCATCAAAATCATTGGCGAACACCATGGGCAGGCAGGCCAGCGGATTCAAGCCTTGCGCATGCAAGATTTCTACCCAGACGTCGATATAACAATTGGTTTCGGCCCAGGCGCGATCTGCACCATGCAAGGCATGTGGCTGGTATTCGCTAGCGAGAAATTGTGATAAAGCGTGCAGGCTCATGAGCACATCATGACCACAATACGTCACGGGTAGCCTGCGGCCAATGCTCTGGTTGCATGCCATGGGTCTTGAACAAGGCCATGACGATGCGTTCCAGGCCAAAACCCAGGCAGGCGGTGTGCGCCAGCTCACCGTTTTGCTGATAAATTTCAAACAGTTTGCCGAAATGGTCCTGGTGATAATTGAAGGAGCAGACTGCAGTTGGCCTGGCTTCGGATATCACCGGCACCAGCACTTCAAACTTCAATTGCTGTTCACGCTGATTGGCGGCCAGCATGCGGCCACCACGGCCAAAAAAGGGGTCGGAAGCCACATCCGAATGCGCAGGCAAACCCAAAGACTTTAAAATATCCAGGCCGCGCTGCAACCAGGTATCACGCCAGGCAACCACCATCTCTGGCGTACCTACGCGCACAAACTCGCGCACGCGGAAAGACCGCATGCGGGTCGGCTCTGGCGAAGGCTCATTCCTGAATACCCAGTTTTGCATATCCACCAAACGCCCTTCAGCAGGGATGGTGCCGGTAAAACTGGGGTAGACCGGATAACAGGCAGCCGGCGTCAGGCAAACCGCCGTCATGGTTTGCAAATGCGTCCAGGGCCGGCCTTCATGCACGTTTTCTATCAATTCCTTGTGCTGCGCTTCGGTGCCGGTAAAGCTGAATATGGTACCGGCCAGTTGCGGAAAAGAATCCAGATATTCACTGCGTTCCAGTACCTTGCGATCCAGGCAGGGTGGGAAAGACATCCTGGTCGCGCCATCATTGACGGCTACCCGACTGACATAATCATCGAAGCGGCGCAGTACATCTTCAAACACCGGGCCCCGGCCAAAAATACCCTGCACGCCAACAGGAATGATATGGCCAGCAGCAACCAGATCCTCTGTCAGCCCTTCGGGAGAAAAATCGATAGACATCGTGCGCCTCTCCTAATCGTCTTTCAGCACCAGCAGCAGGTTGGCATTGGTCGCCAGAATGCGGTCATTACCAACCATGATGGCAGCCGAATGCGCATCACGCAAGTGCCGGCTCATGCTGAACTTGCTGTCGTTTTTATAGCCAAGTATGCCGCAGATGGACAATGCCTTGGTGACGATCTGTGGCAAGGCCTGGGTCGCATCTATCTTCAGATTATTCATCTTCAGTGAATACGCGATCGACGTCAGGGTGCCTACTGCCGCATCGTCGGCAACCGACAATTGTTCATATTCAGTCAGGCAGGCCTGTACCGATGTACGCAGGCTCTGCATCATGCTGACCAGTTCTGCCAGGCGCAAAGCTGTCGGTGGCACAGTACCGGGATTGGCGCGGGCCTGGCCACGGACAAAAGCCCTGGCCTTGTTGACCGCCGCTGCGGCACAACCCATCCAGCAACCGCCCCACAATAAATGCGATACCGGCACCACGGTCTGTGCGGACATATCACCAAAGGGTGCATCTATGATCTGCGCCGCATCGCCACTGGATGTCATCAGGAAAGGTGGACTACAGGTGCCACGCATGCCCATGGTATCCCAGCCGCCTTTTTGTTCCAGCGTGTAATCGGCCTTACGCACCAGTATCAATGACTGGTCACTGTTTGCCGCTTCAGGATTGCGTCGGGCAGTCACCAGCAAATCATCGGCCTGCGCCCCATAAGAAATGGTGGTGGCATCCTTGATCAGCCTGAAGCGTTCGCCAGTCACTTCTACCGCGCAATTGCTACGACGCATTTCACCACCGACGCCGACTTCTGAAGTCACCGACGCGATCAGATATTGATGCGCGACCAGTTCACGCAGATAATTCCTGTACCAGTCACTATGCATGGCATGGCGCACGATACTGATGACCTGTATCTGATGCATGGCAAAGATCATTGCCGTCGCCGCGCACTCACGCGCCAGAATTTCGACAATATCTACCAGCTCTGTCAGGCCAGCGCCACCGCCACCGAGTTCCGCTGGTACATAGGCACTCAACAATTTTTCACGTTTCAGGGCAGTCACGGCTTCAATGGGAAAACGGGCTTCCTGGTCCACAGCATCGGCATAGGGTGCTGTAAATTCTTTTGCCACCAGCCTGGCAGCCTGCCGCAGCGGGGATGAAGTATCCATGTCAGGCAGTCAATTCTTGTACGGCGGTGTGTATCGCATTGATGCTTTCAAACACGCTGCGCTTCAGCATGCGGTCCGGAAATTCGAGATCAAATGCATCTTCCAGCGCCAGCATGACATTCACACTCGCATGCGATGTCATTCCGGCTTCGTACAGATCAGCATCGTCGTTCAGGGTATCCATATTGGCGGCAAATTTGCCATGGTCTTGCAATACCTGACGGATTTTTTCCTTACTCATAAGCAAGCTTCCTTGTTCTAAAGATGTACCTCGTCCTGACATGCATGTTCACACTTCCAAACAGCGATCAATAACAGGCAGGACGTGCATGATCATGCATGCCTGAAAATTAACAGCATAGCCGAATGCCCGTCAGGACGAAGTTAAATTTAGTTAAGTTTTTCTTATCGTACGCTAAGGCAATATTGAGGTAACTACAGACGCAGCAAAGTGCAAAAAAGAGCTTGCAGCACTGATCTGCATGGGCAAATCAGTATCTGCAATCAGGTCTTAAAAAAGATTTATTTAGAATTTATTCAGGATTTATTTGGTGCGTACAATCAAGCTGCTGCTGGCATCTTCGCGATACGCATAGCCGACATGGCCTTTACGAATTTCGCCGATGAAAACCATGTTCTGGGCAATCGCTTCATGGTCATTTTTGGAGAACGGTTTCTTGTAGCGTGAAATCACGGTCGACGTGGCATCATATTTCATGTCTTCCAGAGCGGCCTTTATTTTTTCTCCGTCGGTAGCATTCGCCTGCATCAGCGCCAGGGTCAATATTCTCAGGGCATCATAGGTTTGTGCCGCAGCCACGGCTGAAGGGATGGATTTGACATTATTGAGGCGCAGATAGCTGGCCACAAAACTGCTGCTGCGGTTGCTGGCTTCATTTTCGATGAAGGTGACCGGCATGCGCGCCCCTTCGGCATTATTGCCGGCCAGCTCCACAAAGCTGCGCTGTGACAGCGTCCAGGAACCGACCAGCGGCAGATTCAGCTTAGCCTTGCTGACACTGTTGGCCACCATCGCGGCTTCTGTACTGAGGCAATACAGAATAACGATCTGCGCACCGGCCTGTTTGGCCCGTGTCAATTGCGCCGTCATGTCCTGATCGCCGATCTTGAAGCTTTCTATGGCTACCGGTGTCATTTTGCGACGCTGCATTTCCGCCAGCAGACTGTCCTTGCCAAACTGGCCGTAAGGCGTTTCGTCATGCAATACCGCGACCTGGGTCAGCTTGCGTTTGTCGATGACGTCATTCAGTATCACCGCCGGTTGCAGATTGTCACTGGCCGCCAGGCGGAAGATGAAGCTGTTGGGTATGGCAGGTGGCATGTATTGCTTGGTCACTGCCGCACCTGTCGCGGCACTGATAATCAGCGGGATTTTTGCTTCCTGGAATATCTTGGCCGAAGGCAGCGCCACCCCGGTATTGGCAAAACCGACGACGGCCACGACCTTTTCTTTTTCTATCAACTCCTTGGCCAGTGCCACACCGATATCTGGCTTGGCCTGGTCATCACGTTCCACCAGTTCTATGCGCCGCCCCATGACGCCGCCTATCTGGTTGATATCGGCCAGAAACACCTGCGCACCACCACGTATGCTTTCCCCCATGTCGGTGGACGATTTACCGGTGAACGGGCCAATGATACCTATACGTATTGGCGGCTCCTGGGCCTGCACAGACAGCGAAAGCACAAGCAGTAATCCTGCCAGAAGGGAAGGTGTACGTAGCATGATGTCTCCAGAGTGTTATATTTTTGCAGAACTCATTTGATACATAGAACCGGACAAGATCACGGCCGTCCGGAATGTATGACAGCGCACATACACATTTCACGCATGGTTACAAAATGAGTACGTAAAAGGTAGTTTGCCTCAGGATATACTGTCAATTGGATAAATTTCACTCTTGCTTACAATTTAACTGTGCTAGCTCAACCGGAATGGATATGGCAAAGCAGTTGCAAGAGTCATCGTACAAGTAGCCCATGCACCCTGTTCACCTCCTTCATCAGGCCGTTGACCTTATCGCGCAGGCAGATGCGCTGGTGATTGCTGCCGGGGCTGGCATGGGCGTTGATTCCGGCCTGCCGGATTTCCGTGGTACCGAGGGTTTCTGGAAAGCTTATCCGGCGCTTGGGCAGCAAGCCATTCCTTTTCATGAAATTGCCAGTCCGTCTGCTTTCCGGCGCCGCCCTGGCCAGGCCTGGGGGTTTTATGGCCACAGGCTGGCACTGTACCGGCAAACCCGGCCTCATAGCGGCTTCCAGATTATGCAGCAGTGGGCTCAAAGGATGCCTCATGGGCTATCTGTATTCACCAGCAATGTCGACGGACATTTCCAGTCGGCGGGCGTAGAGGCAGACAAGGTCTATGAATGCCACGGCTCCATCCATTATCTGCAGTGCCTGTTACCCTGTCGTGACAGCATATGGCCAGCAGATGATTTCCAGCCAGAGGTGGATACCGTCCAGTGCCAGTTGATGAATAAGGCACCGACCTGCCCCCATTGTGGCGGCATGGCCAGGCCGAATATTCTGATGTTTGATGACTGGGACTGGAATGACCAGCGCCAGCAGCAGCAACTCGCGCAGCAGCAACGGTGGCTGGACCAGGTATCCCGCCCGCTGGTGATAGAACTGGGCGCTGGCACGACCATCCCTTCGGTGCGCAACTTCAGCCATCGCGTGCTTTTGCAACACGGTGGCCGCCTGTTGCGCATCAATCTGCGTGAGCCACAAGTTGCCTTCGCCCAGGATGTAGGTCTGGCAATGGGAGCACTGGAGGCATTGACCGCCATTCAGGCACTGATGGACGCTGCACCTTAGCTTCAGGCAATCTGCTGACCAGCCCGCCAGACACCCATGACGACAGGAATATCCTGCAACATGCGCACCCGGATAAAATCAGCCCGCAAGCCTGGAGTGATCGCGCCCCTGTCATGCAAATCCAGCGCCTGTGCCGGCGCACGGCTGATGGTGGCAACGGCCCTGGGCAGGCTGTATCCATCCTGCTGCAACATGAATGCTGCCTGCAACAGGCTGGCTGGCACATAGTCAGACGAGAGGATATCCAGCAAATCATGCCTGGCCAGTTCAGATGCAGATACATTGCCTGAATGCGAGCCGCCACGCACGCGGTTAGGCGCACCCATGACGATAGACAGACCCTGCTGCCGCGCCGTTTGCGCCGCCAGCAGACTGGTCGGAAATTCGGAAATACTGATACCCTCTGCCACCCCTTCGTGCACATGTTCCGCCGTGGTGTCGTCATGCGATGCCAGCGGTATGGGGTGGGTCTGCTGCTGGCACAACTGCACCACCTGCTGGCGGTTTTCTGCCACATGGCGTTCCTGGCGTTCGCGCAACAGGCCCAGCATCTGATCCACTTTCTGTTCACTCCAGCCACGCTTGCCGGTCACATAGACACGGTAATGGCTCAGGTCTGTCCATTGCCGCTGACCTGGCGTATGGTCCATCAGCGACACCAGCTTTAGCCGCTCATCCCGTATGAAAGGAGTGAACATGGACAGCAAATTGGGTTCCGCCAGTTCCAGGCGCATGTGCAGAAGATGTTCGGCACGCAAAAAACCACCCTTTGCTGCTACCCGCAAGCCTTCTACACAGGGCAGCAGACTTTGCATGCGTATGCTGTCGGGGTCAATATCACCGACGGATATGGCATCCAGCACGGTGGTAATACCGGCGGCGGCAATCTGGGCATCATGCGCCAAAATCGCTGGCATGACTGGCCAGGCGACTTTTGGACGCGGCATCAGGTGTTTTTCCAGATTATCGGTATGCAGCTCGACCAGCCCCGGCAACAGGAAATCGCCCTGCCAGTCTTCACCATGCAGACCATTGCTACCGACATCACTGATCAGGCCCGCGCTGACTGCCATCGATCCGCTGTAAACAGCATCCGCAGTGACGATGCGGGCATTACGAATTGCCAATCCGGTTTCTGAAAAATTCATGATAATAAAAAGCAATTAATTACATACGTCACCTTATCATGATTTGCCGGGCGACTATCAAATCCATCATCTCGCTGTGGACCCAGGTAAACCGAAAAAATGCGTGTCCTCCAAGTAATAATCGCCTTGCGGCTCATAGCAGGGCGATAAAAAATCCCATGCCATTTATTGAAATTGAGCAATATTGTTTTGATTTTTTAACGAAATCTTGTTTTGCCATGCCACCGGAAATTCATACTTTGTCTTGCACCCTGACTGTTAGAGTCGATTGACTAGGAAGTGTTGACCTAGAACACCTCGCGATGTAGCTCACCTAACAACAGGCGGAAAATATGATGCGTCAAATGCTGACTGGTTTTACTACATTGCTGTGCCTGTCCTTACCACTATGCGCCCAGGCCGCCGACACGCTGACGAAAATACGCAAGACCCAGACCCTGGTGATAGGCATACGTGAAACAGCGCCTTTTTCCTATACCGATGCAGACAAACAGCCACTCGGTTATTCGGTTGATCTTTGCCTGAAAGTGGCAGACGCCATCAAAAAAAGAATTAAAGATGCCTGCCATGCAGCTGCAATTTTATCCCGTTGATTCTGCTACCCGTTTCAGCGCCCTGCTGGAAGACAAGATAGACCTGGAATGTGGCAGCACCACCAATAATGCAGAAAGACGCAAAAAGGTCGCCTTCACGATACCGCACTTTTTCTCTAGCGTGCGCGCCCTGGTCAAGACCGATAGCGGCATCAAGAACTGGTCACAATTGCGCAACCGCACCGTCGTCACCACCAAAAGCACCACCACCGTCAAGCTGCTGAATGACAGGAGCGACACGATTTCCCTCAACATCAAACTGGTAGAAGGCAATAGCGATCAGGAATCCTTCAAGATGGTGGAAGATAGCAAGGCCGATGCCTTTCCCATGGATGATGTCTTGCTGTACAGCCTGAGGGCAGAGTCCAAAGCCCCGGCAAGCTTTGCCATCATTGGTGAGCCCCTGTCGATAGAGCCGTATTCCATCATGATGCGCAAGGATGATCCCGGCTTCAAGAAA
The DNA here is from genome assembly GCF_049340445.1 of Undibacterium sp. Ji50W. Taxonomy (NCBI): domain Bacteria; kingdom Pseudomonadati; phylum Pseudomonadota; class Betaproteobacteria; order Burkholderiales; family Oxalobacteraceae; genus Undibacterium; species Undibacterium sp. Ji50W. The sequence continues at coordinate 240,315 of NZ_JBMPOX010000003.1, forward strand.
ATCGTTGATAATGAGATGCTGAGACTCATCCACGAAGGTGAGATTTACCGTATTTATGAAAAATGGTTCATGAAAGCTATTCCTCCAAAAAATATCAACATGAATATGTCCATGGGCTTCCTGCTCAGGGATTCACTGCGTTTCCCGACGGATCAGGTGGGTGACTGATGCTGGCAAGGGTCGTGAAGGCATGACACGCTATGCCCTGTATTTTGCGCCAGATAGCGACAACGCCTGGTGGCATGCCGGCAACCAATGGCTGGGACGCGACGCCGACGCCGCGCGCGATCTGCCGCAACCACCACTCGATGGTATCCAGCCAGATGTGCAGCACCAACTGACGCAAGATGCCCGCCGCTATGGTTTTCATGCAACACTGAAAGCCCCTTTCCACCTGGCACCCGGCTACACCGAAGCAGCACTACACCTGGCCCTGGAAGAATTTTGCCAGCAACTGGCTCCCGTCACAGGGCTGGCGCCAGGCGTGCAATGGATGGGCAATTTTCTGGCCCTGCGACCAACAAAAAATCAAACCGCGATCAATGAACTGGCCTTTGCCTGCGTCCAGCAATTTGACCGCTTTCGCGCCCCCATGAGCACGGCAGACCTGGCCCGTCGCCAGCAACACCCGTTAAACGCCAGGCAGCAAGCCTTGCTGATGCAATGGGGTTACCCTTATACACAAGAGGAATTCCGCTTCCACATGACGCTGACCGACAGGCTGGAGCAAGGCCCACTGGCAGACCACTTCCACGCGGCAGCACAAGCGTATTTTGATCTGGATACACCACTCGACATCAACAGCATTGCTCTGTTCACCGAACCTCAGCCGGGTGCAGATTTTCAACTATCTGCGCGTTTTCCGTTTGGCCGCTAAAGCAGCCTGATAAAGCAGGCTGATCTAACCATCTTACCTTCAAGAAAAATTCAGCATAAAATGACTGTACTCATTCCATAGACAGGAGTGAGTTCTGGTCTTCGAACCTGTTTACGATCTTACTTTTTCAGGAGCCTATGCATGTCCATCACTCCAGAGCAACTACAGGAATTGATGAAAGAAGTCGAACAGGAAGATCCCATCGATTTTGCCGATCTGCCTTTCGAAGAAGATGAATTACGCGCCATCACCGCCACCCATTTATGCGAGATGGCCGATGCCATGGAAAGCTTCAGCCAGGAAGACCGCCAGGTCACCCTGCTGGCTGTCGCCGCCAAGCTGGTGCTGGAAAACCTGGTGCTGCATATACAACTGCTGCGCCAGCACGGCATTCCCCTGAGCGATCAGGTCAACAACCTGCTGCAAAACCTGAAGAAAAAATAAGCATGATGAATCCTTGCAGCCACACGTCAAGCGCCCATGCATAAAGACAGACACTTCCTGCTGATCCCCGGCTTTATGTGCGATGCCAGTTTGTGGCAATTGCTGTTACCGGCACTGCAGCAACGCGGGCATGTGCAACTGGCAGACCTGAACCAGGGTGACAGCATAGAAAGCATGGCGCAACGCATACAGACAACGACACCTGAGCAGGCAATCGTCATCGGCTTTTCGCTGGGTGGTTATGTGGCACGTCACCTGGCCTGGCGCTTGAGCATGCAGGCTGCTGGTCCGGGGCCGACGGGTCTGGTGTTACTGAATACCTCGGCACGTGCCAGTACCGAAGATGAAATACGCAGAAACCAGCAGCAAATCCACATGCTGGCCACTTACCCCTACAAGGGCCAGACCATGACGGCACTGCGCCGCGCCCTGCATCCGCAGCGCCAGGACGATACCGCCATGCTGGCGCATTTACAGGCCATGTCGGTGGCACTGGGAAAAGAAGTTTTCCTGCGCCAGTTGGGCATACAAAGACGGGATGGACATCATGAACTGCCTCTGATACGCTGTCCCACCCTGGTGGTCGCCAGCAGGAACGACCAGATGCGCAGCCTTGAAGAATCTGAAAAACTGGCACACGGCCTGCCTCATGCCGAACTGCAAATCATTGAAGACTGCGGCCACATGTCACCACTGGAAAAAGCATCAGAACTGATCGTCTTACTGGATAAATGGCTAAGCAGGAATACGCTGTAAACCAACTACTGCCAGACTGGCGCATGCTCACCCAGAACCGGCGCAGGCAAGTCAAAATGCGCAGGCGTGGCAGGCATGTGTTCCACCGGTGCGATGGCCTGTATCTGTCCATAGCCTGAGGTAGATGTCTGCACAAAACGGGCGATTTCTTCCTTGCGCAATTCAGCGGCATGATCATGTAAACCGCGTCTGGGCATCTGTTGCAGCCAGCGTCCGGTCTGCGCCAGCGAAACCCTGACTTGCCAGCTCCCCCCTTCGACAGCCCGCTTTTGCAGCGCCAGCATGGTCGCATAAGCCAATAAATAACCAGTGGCATGATCGAGTGCCTGGAACGGCAGCTTGCCGGGTGCAGTACCACCTGCTGCCCGTCCTTCGGCCTCGGCAATGCCACTGGCTGACTGTACCAGGCTATCAAAACCGCGCCTGTGTGCCCACGGGCCGACATGCCCGTAGGCCGACAAGCTGACATGAATCAGGCCGGGTCGCATGGCACACAATTCCTCAACCGAATACCCAAGCTGTGCCAGAGAATTCGGACGATAAGCCTGCATGAAAACATCGACGCCATTGATCAACTGATGCAGTTGCTGCCGCCCTTCTGCCTGGCGCAAATCAATTTGTGCAGAACGTTTGCCACGGCCGGTATCCATCACCAGCGGCATGATGTTAGGTAGATGAGCAGCGCTGATGGCCAGCACCTCAGCCCCATGCTGTGCCAGAGTACGGGCACCGACCGGGGCCGCAATCACTCTGGATAAATCCAGTACGCGCACACCACTCAGGGGACGCCGCCCATCAGGCCGCAGGGGAATGACGGGGCCATCGCCCACCCGCCTGACTTCAAACAGGGGCAAATCTGCGATGGCTTGCGCCTGCGGATGGGCCAGCCATTCCTGTTCTGTGCGTATCATGGCGGCACACATGTTGACCTGGGCCAATACCTGCTCCAGCTCTGCCGCTTGCCAGCCTGCAATTGCTCGGGCGACTGCGGCGCGCTCCTCAACACATTGCAAGATCGCCAGCACGCCATCCCTGTGATGCGGGAAGTTGGTATGCAATTGTATCCAGCGCCCATCTCCAGCCTGGTAATAACCGGCAATCTTGCTCCAGGGGTCTTCAGGTGCTTGGCCATTGACGCTGAGATAGCGGTCACTCTTGAACATGGCCAGCGCATGACGCCGGTCAACAGTGATGCTCTGGGCTTCACCACCGCGTGCCTGCCAAAGCTGCGCCGCCATCAAGGCTTGCACCGCAATCGTGGCCGACGCCACCTCCCCCACTGGAAACGTCGATGGCAATTGCGCGGTATCACCACCAAATGTCAGTTGTGGCAAAGCCTCAGACGCGCCGCCGCCCATGTGCCATAAGGATGCCAGTAGTGTTTCTGCAGACATGATGTTCTCCCAATAGGAAATCAAAATAGGAAATCAAATTGGCGCACAATGCGATAAGCTGCTGCATGTACGGTCATATTTGCGTTCAGTCTAGGATCTGTATCACACTATGGTCAATCTTGATTCTGCCAATCAATATAAAAATTTATAGTGGAAAATCTTATCTCTGCCAGAGAAGCCGCTCAGTTGCTGGGCATTAGCCTGCCCACGCTGTATTCCTATGTCAGCCGTGGCTTGCTGCAATCACATCTGCATGAAGGGCAAAGAGCCAGGCGTTATCTGAAGGAAGAAGTATTACGCCTGCTGGTCCGCAATACCGACAGCAAGCGGGCGGGTAGTGCTGCGGAATCTGCCATAGACTGGGGTGTACCCATACTGGAATCAAAGATAACCCAGGTAAGCCATGGCAAGCTGTATTACCGTGGCCTGCCCGTGGATGATCTGGCACGCACACATACGCTGGAACAAACGGCGCTGATTTTGTGGGACAGCCATGCTACAACTGAATTGCAGAATATCCATTTAACCGGACTGGATACGCTGTGGCCCCAATTGATGGACTTGAGCGCAACCCTGTCGCCCTATGAAAGAGCCATCAGCGTGCTCCCCCTGCTGGCCGCAACAGTCAATCAGACCAGAGACATCCACCCCCACCAGCACGCATTGTTGTGGATGCACCTGACGGCCGCTGCATTGCTGGGTGTGAAACCCGACTATCAGCCATTTCACCACAAGCTGGCAACAGCCTGGCAACTCGATGCAAGCCAGGCAGATCTGCTGCGTGCCGCCCTGGTGGTCAGCGCTGATCATGAATTGAATGTATCCACCTTTACCGTGCGCTGTGTCGCTTCTGCCGGTGTCCATCTGGGTATGGCCCTGGTTGCCGGGCTGGCGGCACTATCGGGCCCCAAGCATGGCGGCGAAAGCCTGCGTGTCGGCAGCATGGTAAGGGCCGGGCTGGCAGTTGGGCCGCAGGGCATGGCGGAGTTCCTGCAACAGCGCCTGCATAAGCATGATGCCAGCCATCATTTTTCACCACGGCTGCCAGGCTTTGGTCATCCGCTTTATCCGAATGGCGACCCGCGTGGAGCCTTGTTGATGAGCATGCTCGACAAAAAAACACATGCCAGCTTGTTTGATCTGGCCGATGCGGCACAAGACCTGACCGGCCAGGCACTGAATATCGACTATGCGCTGGTCGCAGTCGAAATTGCCTGCAGGCTGCCACCAGGTGCGGCCCAGATCCTGTTTGCCCTGGGCCGTACGGCAGGCTGGATAGCCCATGCCATGGAACAGGTGGCAGAAGGCCAGTTGATACGCCCACGTGCCAGGTATGTGGGCAAATTTCCCGATACCAAATCAGTTTAAATCAGGCTTTGATATTAAGCTTCGGTACTATGTTTCGAACTAGACTTCCGTATCAAGCATATCAGGCGTATAAGCCAGAATATCACCGGGCTGGCATTCCAGCACCTGGCAAATTCTTTCCAGCGTATCAAAGCGTATGGCCTTGGCCTTGCCCGTCTTTAACACAGATAAATTTTGTGGCGTGATATCCACCAACTCAGCCAGCGTATTCAAACGCATCTTGCGCTGGGCCAGCACCACATCCAGATTGACAGTAATCGGCATATGCGTCCTCAGATGGTCAGTTCAGCTTCTTCATTGAGGTCTACACCTATTTCCAGCGACCACAGCAATAGCAGGCAAAATCCTATCCATGTCAGTTGATCGAGAACACTGCCCAGCAAATGCCCGATATCGCCTGAACCACCCGTAACGGACTGGGTATAACTGAGAATGATGGCAGAGATTTCGATCACAAGCCCCCCAGCGACCAAGATCAGGTTCAGAGTAAATGCCCTCCTAGCGTGAAAAATGGCATTCCTGTTGAAAATTTCGCCCTCATAAAAACAGGTCAGCAATTTATTGATGTGGATGAGAACAAATTCCAGCAAAACACAGGAGAGGATAGCTACTACTGAGGCGATTACTTTCAGGTCAGTCGTTATCCCACTTTGTAGCAGATCATAAAAACCGTCTTTCACCGTCACTGCTTTCGCGAGGTAGGCAATCAGCGTCAAGTCTCCGGAAGGTGCCGTCACCATGATGATAGGAAAGGCGACACCCCCGATAGCCACCACGGCCATGGCGAAGATGTTAAGAAATAAAAAGTACCTGCTCAGCTTACGGATATTGGCAATCCTGGCATGTTTCTGAACTTGCATTTGTAGCCCCTGGTTGAATTAAAGTGACTCAATTCTAAAGCCATGAATTTCGAAATGCAATAGTTTTTTATCGATTATCGATAAATAAATATCGATAATAATTTCGTCGACTTTTAAGCAGCAGACGCAAAAAGGGCTGCATAACGCAGCCCTTCCTCAAAATACCAAGTCACCTACTTAGAGGCTGTTACGAAGTTAAGATGGCTAGGCGCCCCCGGCTAGGCGCCGTTGCCGCAGACAGTACTTTAGTACAAGGTACACACTGGGCAACGCAACAACGCCAGATTAATTTCGAAACAGTCTCTAAGTTACCAGGCGTATGCCGCCTTCGCATAATAGTAACGACCATTAAAGCCATACGGCGAGAAGGTACTGTACGCCAGGGTACCACCAGAATTCAGATTGCCTGCCGAAGTCACCTGATCTGGATATTTGTCCGTCACGTTATCGACACCGGCACTGATCGTCCATTTGCCCAGCCTCACACTAGCGGCGACATCCAGCACCAGGTTGGCGCTATAAGTCTGATCCAGGGTCACGTTATTTTGTGGTGAGACAAAACTGCCATAGCGTGTTGCCAGGCCATGGATGGTCCAGTTGTTGAAACCATAGTCTGCCGCAATACTGAATTTGTCTTTCGGTGTCGCCAGGGTCGCACGGTTGACGGTTTGCCTGTCTATCAGCAAGAGATTGTTTTGCGTCAGTATTGCCGGATTATCTGCCACCCGCTTCACCGAGGTGTCATTGTGGTTATAAGCGACGGTAAAGCCCAGTTTGTCTGACCCCGACAAAGGAATTTGATACGAACCGACGACATCCACACCACGGGTCTGTGTATCGAGTGCATTGGTGAAATAACGCGCCGCACCGACCAGCACGCCCTGCTTGGCCAGCACACTTTGCAAGGCTGCAGGCAAGATCAGGTTGCCGGAATACAGGATGCGCTTATCAATATCGATCTGATAGGCATCAATACTCAGTGAGGCATTTTTGCTCGGCTGCAATACTGCGCCCAGACTGTAGTTGCGTGATTTTTCAGCTTCCAGCGGTATCGCCCCCAAAGCCTTGGCAGCAGCTGTGGCAACGCCAAAGGTTCCGGTATCCACCAGTTGTGATGTGCCGTTGATGTTGATCAGATTGGTGGTGGAGATCGTATAATTTTGCTGTGCCAGTGAAGGTGCGCGGAAACCATTCGATACGGCTGCACGTAATGCAAATTCCTTGGTGAATTCAAACCGGCCCGACAGCTTGCCCGAAGTCACACTGCCAAAATCGCTGTAGTTTTCATGCCGCAAAGCGACCGAAGCACTCAGTTGCTTGGTCAGTTCCGCTTCGATATTGGCATAAATCGATGCGCTGTGACGGCTGAAACTGCCAGCATTCGAAGGCTGGAAGCCAGAGAAGCCCTGCGCACCACTACCGAAATAAGAATTCGCTTCACCGGCACCGATTTCATACTGGTCACGCCGGTATTCAGCACCGAGCGCCAGTGTCAGCGGATTCGCCAGGCCGGCAAGTTCTATCTCTCTCGCCACATCAAAATTTGCCAGGGTCTGGGTATTTTTCAGCTTGCCGGCGTAAAAGCGCGTTGGGCTGGTGGCACCCAAACTCAGGTTCACGGTATTGGTGACATCCAGGCTGAATTCGCTAGTGCCGTAATTGACACTGGCATCCCAGCGCCAGCCATCGGTACGGCCCTTGATACCGCCCACCACCGATACGTCGGTATTCGTCGCCGCTTCATTCGGCAAGAAACCATTTGGATACAGCGGTGAACGCAAAGTCGTGCCGGTTGTATACGCAGTGCGCCAGGTCGCTGCAGCATCGGTATTGCGACGGCTGTAGTTAGCAAAACCATACAGCTCAAGATCTGCCGCCAGTGCCAGCGCAGCATTCACACCCAGATTGGTTTGTTGCAACTTGGGGTCACCTTGCACCTGGGTGACTCTGCCGTATAAAGGTTCAAGCGGATTACGGAAATCGGCACCGGCGCGATTGGTTTCATTTTGATTGCGCTGCTCTGCAGTAAAACGTGCCCAGCCCTTGTCACCCAAAACCGTACCAAAGTTGGCGCTCAGACTGCCTTGCGTACCGTCGCGCTTGCTGTATTGACCGCCGCCGACCTGGACTTCGCCACCATCTGCCCCTTTTTTCAGGATGATGTTGATGACGCCAGCAATCGCATCCGAGCCATATTGTGCTGCCGCACCATCACGCAAAACTTCTATCTTGTCGATGGAACTGATGGGGATGGTATTCAGATCGGCAGGCGAAGAACCACGCCCTGCGGTGCCATTCACATTCACCACCGCCGAGGTATGCCAGCGCTTGCCATTCACCAGTACCAGTGTCTGGTCCGGCGACAGGCCGCGCAATTGTGCAGGCCGACTGGCCGACGTGCCGTCGGCCACTGCCGGACGCGGGAAGTTCAGTGAAGGCAGCAAACGGCTCAATACCGCCGCCAGCTCGCCAGAGCCGGTAGATTGCAAATCCTTGGATGTCAGGATATCGATCGGTGCTTCAGAATCCGACACAGTGCGCTTGATGCTACGTGTACCGGTCACAATAACGGTATCTGACTGAGGCGGGATGATTTCTTGTGCCTCGACAGAAAAAGCTGAAAAGGTAGAAACGATTGCTGCCGCCAATACTGCATTACGTCGCTTTGGTAAAAACAGGTTTGTAGCTATGTTCATACGGGATCTCTTTCTATGCTAGTGAGCTTTAAGTTGAACCGATATTACTTCCTTGGGCATAGACGACAAACGATTGTTTTCAGCTAAAAGCATGAAAAAATCATATAAGGCAAAAACTGTTTATCTGGTTTGTCACTAAGTTGCCGCTTGGTTTTCCGCTAATCCAGCAAACCGTACAGGGATTCTTTCCAGCAAACCGCTGCCATACACTACATCGGATTTCATGCTATCAAGATGGATATAACCTATGTGACAGTGGCAAGTCGCTTTGGTACAGGCTTCCTTCTTCAGCATGCTGGCCAGCGGGTCGGTAAAAATATTGCCCTTCCTGGTCTTGATGAAGTGGCAGCGAAACAGGTCACCATTGCCTTCTATGGACACCACCTCATTCCCCGCCTTGCAGGCTTTGCCCATGCTGTCATACCAGGGCAGGTTCAGCCTGAACAAGTGATCGATATTTTCCAGGAAGGCGATTTCTGCCTCACTATAGTAATCAGCTTCACGCTTGTAGGCGTTGATCCACATATAGATATCTTGTGGCAGGCGCTGGCGCAAGGCGGTGATGTGCGGAAAATGCTGCTTCAGTCCCACCACGCCGACACTGTGACGAATATGCAGGGCACTGAGTGCATTCGATTTCTCGACGAATTTATTTTCGCTGACAAAATCCGGATGATAGGTCGTCCACAAAGCTGTGGTCTGCGGATTGCAACGTGATAACCATTGCGGGTTCCATGCCAGATTGGTCTGTGCCGCCACTTTGCGCACATGCGGTAAATGCGACAGCCGTATCACTGCATCCTGATACCATTTACGCACCAGGGCTTCACCATAGGGCGTAATAAAAATCTCCATGGGATAGTCGGCACTGCTGTTTTGCTCTACCCAGGTGACAAATCTGTCCAGGTCGTTTTTATCCAGCGCCTGCATTTCCCTGCTGTTCTTTTCTTTGGCGAAGGGACAGTATTCACAACTGTAGTTGCAATCAGTCAGGTGCCCGCGATAAATCACTTTCAGGCTCATCTTGGTACATACTCCTGCATTTTGTGCTTAACCTCTGGTGAAATAAACCAGTGACCGATGAGGTCAGAGTACGCCATGCCATTCCCATGCAATTGCATGCGACCCGCCTGTTCTTGCGCCAATCCCATTTCCATAAGGGTAGACAATTCAGGGAAATCGGCATGTGCCGACTGACCAAACAGGGACTGATAATGTGCCCCATCCAGTCCTTCGACCTTCAATAGTGACTTGATCAGGTAACGCCGCTTTCTGTCATCTTCAGACAGGCGAATACCGTAACCCGCCGTCATGAAGTCGGCACGTTCCTTGGCCACATAATCATTGATGATGGCTGCCACATTCGGTTTGGATACCGCATATTCTGTCGAATAATGCACGTCTGTGGTGTAGGAACGGGCATTGGTACCCAGCCCTATCATGCCATCTTCCTGGCATGAATATTCTGAGCTTTCACGCAAGCCAGCAACTGGCCGCCGAAACAGGCGCATCGAATCCTGGACATAGCCATGTGCCTGCAAAAATTCCCGTCCTATGCGATACAGTGTGCTGCGCAGATCTTCGGCCTGGGTATTGCCGTGCTTTTTGAACAGTGTCGTCAAAGGGCGCACGTAGAGGGGGTACAGAAATATTTCCGTTGGTTGGAATTGCACGGCCTTTTCCAGCGATGCCAGCCAGGTTTCCGGCGTTTGCCCCGGAATGCCATAAATCAGATCCAGATTGAAAATCGGGAATTGGTAACTGTGGATTTTTTCCAGCAGCGTTTCCATCACCGCATCTGGCTGTACACGACCGACTGAACGCGCTTCTGCATCGATAAAGCTTTGTATGCCTATGCTGATGCGCTGCACGCCATGCTGTGACAGGCAAGAAAGTTTCTCATCGTTGATGGTGTCAGGAGAAATCTCAAACGAGCCTGGCGTATTTTTCAAATCCAGCCCCAGGGTATTGGTATAGACTGAAAATAATTTCTCCAACTGCCCTACTTCCAGGTGGCTGGGCGTGCCGCCACCAATCGCATACCCGGCAAAGCTGAACTCGCCCAGCGTGTCCCGCGCCACTTCGGCTTCCAGTTGCACTTTTTTAAGATACAGGCTGACCAGGTCTTCTTGCGGATTGGAAACCGTAAACAAATTACAGAACGCGCATTTCATGCGGCAAAAAGGGATATGCGTGTACAAATACAGCGAACTCTTTTTTTCCGGTGCCCACAGGGTTTTCAAATCCAGCTTTTGCTCGAATGGCCGGTAGGCCGTCTTGTGCGGATACGAATACAGATAGCTCTGAAAGCGATTGTTTTCTTCCAGGTAGCGACGAAACGCCGTGCCAATATCGGTCATGGCAAGCTCCCTTGCGGCAACAAGAAATCGGCATAGGGAATGATCCAGACTTTTTCATGTCCCAGACGGTGTCCTGTATAACCGTCTTCACCATAGGTCGTGCCATGATCGGAACTGAGTATCACAAAGGTGTCGCCACGTTGATTGAGTGCCTGGAACAAAGGTGGCAACTGGCTATCGATGTAGCGCAGCGCAGCAGCATGGCTTGCCAGGCTATCGCCAGCAGAGCCTGACAGGTAATGGCAGTTGGGTTGATGTAGGGCGGATAGATTCATAAATAAAAAAACTTTTCCCCTGGGTTTTTGTTGCAATAGCTGGATAGCAAACTCAACCTGATGCCTGGTTGATTCAGGATCAGTGACGCCAAATTCAGGCTGCCAGTAACTTTCCTGGAAAAGATTGGGCAAGACACAGGACAGTGGATTCTGTTTTTTAAAAAAGCCAACACCACCAATACAAATGGTGCGATACCCCAATCCGGCAAAACCGGCAACGATGTCCGGTGTATCGAAAGCATAGCTGCGCTCACCGGTAGTTTCACTGCCAGCAAACTGCAGGGAAAACAATCTTTCATGTATCCCTGGACGTGCTGGTGTCGGCAGAAAGCCAGCAAAAAAAGCACAGTGCGATGCATAGGTGAAGGACCCCGGCGCATGGCGCTCTTCCCAGCCGTTGGGCAATATGCTGGCCAGAAAAGGCAGGTGACCTGCCGCATGTTCGGCCTGCGCAACATCGTAACGCAGGGTATCAAAAGTGATGAAAAGGAAGTTGGCCTTGCCAACCAGCGCATTCATATCCAGCATATCCGGCATATTCGTCCTAGCCAAACTGTTTTTCATATCAGACATGTCAGCGCCTCCTCCAGCGCATGGATGCTGGTGATTTCCCGGTCTGGCCGTGCGGGTACCTGCACCTTGCCAGGATTGACGAAAATGGTTTTCAACTGCAGGGCCATGGCGGGCTGCATATCGTTGAGATAATCATCCCCTATCATGACAACCCCCGCCTGCCTGCAATAGACTAGTGCATGCGAGTACAGTCTCAGGTCAGGCTTGTCATAGCCGACTTCAGCAGAAATAAAGATATGTTCAAAAAAATGCGTAAGCCCTGCGCTATGCAGTTTGCGGCCTTGCATGCTGGCAGAACCATTGGAAATAATCATCAGTTGATATTGTGCCGAGAGTCGTTCCAGCATATTACCCAGCAATTTATCTGCTTGCACAAAATCCGGCAGTGTCAGGTGGTCTGCCCACAAAGTATCCGCCGTATAAGAAAGACCGGGAAAGCGTTGCAATAAAGCCTGGCAAAACAGCTTGCGATCTTTTCTTCCATGGCAATCAAGGGCCAGAATATCCTCCCTTGCACGTGCTGCATCTTCGTCTGCAAACGCGCCCTGGTTCCTGTCCATGAAGTCCTGCAAATAAAGCTTGAACGCAGCATCCCTGTCTATCAGGGTATTGTCGATATCAAACAGCAGGCTGGCTTTTTCAGTGTTCGGCATGCTCACCTGCCTGCCGTCTGAGGACAGCATTGATTTCCGCAAGATAGGTGTTTTCTGCATCGTGCAACAGATTCGGCAATAAATCGCCAAAGGCATTGGCCTCCAGCAGCACCGGTGGCTGCCCATCCCTGGGCAGCAATATGTCCAGTCCTGCATACAGGGATAGTGGAAAAGCCTGCATGGTGTTTTCTACCAGCGTATCGATGTCTTTCCAGGTTACTGACGACAATTCCAGTTCATCCACTGCGCAGCGCTGATTACCGAGGTGCAAATTGGTCATAGGGCCGCGGCTTAATCTGGCAATAGCGTGCCGCCGCTTGCCGGCTATACCCATGACCCGCAAATCGTAAGAACTACCTTCATGACTGGCCTTGGGTATCCAGCGTTCTGTCAAAGCACCTTGCGCAAACAGAAAATCCAGCACGGTCCGTATGGTATCGCGCGCTGTGTATTTTTTAACTTTCAGGGAATTGTAAAACCGCTCGCCATTCGTGCCATGTGTGCCATTCATGCCATTCATCCCATGCACGACTTCCACCGTAGAATAAGCCTGTTCGCGGCCATTGCTTTTATTGTATTCATAAGCCACCACACCAGACGCTGACGAACTTGAATTCAGCTTGATGAAGAAGCGGCTGGCTTGCTGCTTTTCCACGAATGCAAAAAATTCGTCATAGCAGGAAAACACCGGACAGGCTGGCAAGGTATACGCTTGCAACAATTGCTTGCATAGCGGTTTGTTGAACATGCTGACGATATCTGCCGGGTGATTAAACCAGTCCACTTTTCCTGCACGCTGGGCAATCGATGTCATCAATTGAGAAAAACCCTGAAACCATAATCGCGGATGGTAGATTCTGCCGCGCTCGTCTTCTAGCGCCAACGCATTTTCCAGGCCACCCAAAGCGAGTATTCTTTTTTCCACTTCAAAGTTTTCACCGGGTGACTCTATCCTGACGGTGCATGCTTTCGCCAATACCTCGTCCAGTATGCAAATATCATTCAATACATCCAGATAAGGAATGACCAGGGCCGGCTCCCGTCCAGCGTCCTGCAATGCTTCCTGAAAAAAACGCACACGTCTGTTTTCAGGATTGCCTATCAGCACAAATGAAGAAAGCTTGCGCATCCAGCAGCTATTCCGTCACTGCCGGGTAGCGCCAATCGTCGTCATCGCTGGTTTGCTGATCCGATACGTCCACCAATATCGGCAATTGCTTGAATTCTTTCATCATGGCATTGGACAGGTAGTGGTAATGCAAATCCAGTTTTTTCAGGCCGCTGATTTTTTTACTGTCCAACAAGGCACGTCCACCTTCATCTGTCAGCGTACCCATGGACAAGTCCAGTGTTTCCAGTTGCTCGAGTACCGGAGCTTGAGCAATCGCCATTGCGACTTCATTGGCGATGCCGCTGTCAGCCAGACCAAGATAAGTCAGCTTGGGAAACAAGCCCTTTTGCATCAGGGGGCGCAGATCATCTATCTTGGCGTCGAAGCCATAGTCATCCACACCCAGGTAAAGCAGCAGGTATTCAAGATTCGGCAAATGTGCAGTAGCAATGGTTTCGATGATTTTTTTCGGCAAGCCGCCACATTCTATGGTCAGTGCTTTCAGCTTGTCATGCTTCAGCGGCAGGGACGACAATTCCAAACCTGTAGAACCCTTGATATGCAGACGTTCCAGCGCCGGGAAGGCCGTAAAAACAGAGGTGTAGTCGCCCTGGTTAATCCAGGAAATTTCGCATTCCTCGGAATCCATGTCGCCGACAAACAATTCTTTCAAATTAGCCAGCTTGCCATGGTTTGCCACCAGCAAACCCAGGGCATCTTGCGGTCCGTTTTCATACGCATCTTCCCAGGCAGCGATGACCAGCGATTCCACATCTGCAGCCTGCGTCGTCTCCAGGAAAGCCAATACTTTTTCTGCCAAGGTCTTGCCCTCTTCTGCCTCGTCATAGCCTACACCCAAGCGTCGTGCGACTTTTTTTGCACTGGCATCGGTCTTTTGCACATAACCTTTTTTGGTTTTTTCGGCGATCAGCTTGTCCATTTCTTTTTGTGCCTTTTCTACGGACTCAAAATTGCTGATCTTTTCCTGACCGGCGGTACCGATTTTTCCGTACTTCACAGTCAGCGTGCTGGCTTCCATTTCCACTTGCCAAAATTTGTATGATTTGGAATCCTGGTATTCAAAGTAATGTTTCATCGAATAGCGCCTTAAAATTGACGGGTGTTGATGGAGCTGAGTTGGCTTGAGTAGGCCGCAGAGTTCGATTTGAACGTCTGCAGATAAATATCTTGCCTTTAAAACCACATGGTACCTGCTGACCACCCCTTGTCAAGCAAGAAAATCAATTGTTACACAGTACAGTTTCGCTAACTTATTCTCCTATGTAAAACCTAGGAAAATAGTCGTCATTTTGAGCAGTCGCAACAGGTGGCTTAGATGCTGTCAAATCATCTTCTTTCAAAATACTTGAAAAGAAGATTAGGTGATTTCCAATTTAAGGTGTATATTCCTTCTCGTACTTGCATCAAGTCCTTAATTTGTTGGTCCCAATTCCGCATAGCTTTATCTCTCTGGCTGTTCTGTCTTATTTCCACCGGTTTTATCACTTGCTTACAAGTGCCCCCTCGGGCAATGTTGCCTATGGTCTTATCAAAAGGAAAAAAACATGAGTACTCAAACAGGTATAGTTAAATGGTTCAACGACGCTAAAGGTTTCGGCTTTATTGCTCCTGATGCAGGCGGTGCAGATTTGTTCGCCCACTTCCAGGACATACAATCCAGCGGCTTCAAAAGCCTGAGCGAAAACCAACGCGTTTCGTTCGAACGTACTGCCAGCCCTAAGGGCGACAAGGCAAGTAACATTCAAGTTCTGTCTTAATCAGAATTGAATGACGGGTCTTTACAGACCCAGGAAAAAACAAGAGTCTTTACCTGTCAGGCTAGCGGTGTGTAGCGGCGTAAATTCGCCCCGCCATCCTGATGGTGTAACAGTCTCCAAGTTTGTTCAGTTGTAACGCTTTCTGAAGTCTGAAATTTTTACCGGCCAGTGCCACCATGCAGATAGCATGGGTTGCTGGCACAGTCTACAGGAAGCGAATGCGACAAACCCTTCATCTGTCAGTCTTCGTCCAGCACGAATGATTGATGCGCAGAATGATACTTACCGGCCAGTGGCACCACGCAGATAGCATGGGTTGTTGGAAAATGGTATTGTCGTTAAAGGGCCCACTGTTGATCAGTGTCCCCTGTGAACAACACCGCAGAGTAATTTCAGTCTACTCCGTCGCGCCTTCATTCTCACCGGCCAGATTTGCGCCTATGTGCAAACCGGAAAATGGTGTAGTGAAGTGTTGAAGGACCTCATTCGTGGTAAACCCTGTCGTGACATGAATCATTTCATTGGCCGACAGGACAAGGTAACTCAAACCCACATTGCACCGCGCAGATAGCACGGGTGATGCCAAGTCAATGGCACCATGCAGATAGCATGGGTTGTTGACGAGTTACCAGAATGTAGAGATGCCCGCCCCACGGTCAATACCGCAGGCGGGCTTTTTCCTTTTCCCCGCAGCTTTTACGGTACCGACTGCAAAAAATCCCTGACTGCAGCCACGGTTGCGACCGGGTCTTCTTCATGTGGCACATGACCAAGCTGTTCAAACATCACCAGTTTGCTGCCAACGATATCCTGCTGAAACCTTTTGGCGTTTTCCGGCGGGATCAAATGATCTTTTCCTCCCCAGATAATCAGCGTGGGTATCTTTATGCGCTTGATGCTGGCCGCCTGTGCACCATGATCAAGCTGGCTGAAACGCAGCCTTAGTGCATGGCGATTACCGGCACGCAGCGTCATGGCCTGATACCGGTCAACCAGTTCTGCAGTCACCTTATCCGGGTCACCGTACACATTTTTCACGCTGGCTTCCATCATGTGACGCGGCAGGGTATGTTCCATCAGCCAGGCTGCCTCTGGCATGCGCGCCAGACGGAAACCCAGCGGCATGGAAGTCGGCGTGAACGCATAGCCACCGGCATCTACCAGAATCAGGCGTTCTACCCTGTCCGGCGCGGCCACTGCCACCTGCCAGGCAATTTCACCACCCAATGAATTGCCACCGATGATGAAGTGGCTGACGCGCATGGTATCCATCAAATCCAGGATAAATTTCGCATAGGTCGGGCTGTGATAATCATCTTCAAAGTTCGGTCCGGTCAAACCAAAGGCAGGAATATCCATGCTAATGATGCGCCGCTGGCTTTTCAGTGCAGCTACCCAGCCTTCCCAGGTATGCAGACTGGCAGACGTACCATGGATGAGTACCAGCGGCACCGGGTCATCGCGCCGACCTTCATCACGCACATGGACCGGCAAACCTTTTACTGCGATGAATTGTGAGGGCGCAGGTGCCCAGCGCGGCAATAGTTCTTCCACCGGCTTGTCCGGCGCCCAGGTCAGCAAGATGGCAAAGCACACCATACTGAACAGCAACATGATGATGCCCAGGACAATCAGGGTAATCCGCACGGGCAGGCTTAACAGTTTTCGCATGCTGCACTTTCAAGGAAATGACGGCATTTTATCGAGACGTTCACAATCCGCTCTGTCAGAGTGTAGCGCAAGTCCTGGTGCCACCCGGCAAATGCAGCATGATGCCTTCCACGGATTCAAAAGCGCAAGTCAGGTACAGCGGCGTATAAAACGAGACGCTCAATTCTATCGACGATGTGCCAATCATATCGTGCAAGTCCGCAAGATTTGTCAAATGCTGTCATGTTAATGTACAGACTCAAGTCAACAATACAACAGGACATTGCCATGCAAACACAGATACAGGATATCAGCAGCTTTCAGGTCAGCGGCTTGCAGGTTCGTACCCACAACGCCAACGAAACCGATCCATCCACGGCCAGAATCGGTCCCATGTGGGGAGATTTTTTTAACCGGCAACTGGCGGAAAAACTGCCAAACAAAGCAAGCGGTGCAAAAGTCTATGGCGTCTATTCCAATTACGAATCGGATGCCAGCGGCGAATTTGATGTCATGGCAGGGGCAGCAGTATCGACCCCAGCAGAGGGTTTTGCCACAGTAAGCATCAAGGCAGGCAAATACCTGGTATTTGCCTGCGACGGTGAGATGCCCATGGCGGTGATTCAAGGCTGGGGCAAGGTCTGGTCTTATTTCGCCAGCAATACAGAACACGAACGGTGCTATCAGACTGATTTTGAAGAATATCCGGGGCCGCAGCAAGCTGCCATCTACATCGGTATAAAATAAGTTCAGTCAATAAAAATTGAAGACTCGCATGCCAGCCAACCCAGTCCATCAAATCAGTTATGAACGACGTCTGAGCCGCGTCACCAGTTACCTGCATGAGCATCTCGATGAAGACCTGGATTTGAACAGGCTGGCAGAGATTGCCTGCATGTCGCCCTATCACTGGCACCGCATCTACCGTGCGATACATGGCGAAAGCGTGGTGGCGACCGTCAAGCGTTTGCGCCTGCAAAGGGCCGCCACCTTATTGGCCCGTAGCAGCATGGCGATAGAACAGATTGCCGAATTTTCCGGCTACCCGAACCTGCAATCCTTCACCCGCATCTTTGCAGCGGTGTATGGCCTGCCCCCGGCGCGTTATCGCAAAGAGGGCAGCCACCAGCAATTTCCCTTGCCGGATGAACTCAGCGCCGACCTGCACTTTCCGGTTAACATCACTGGCGTCGCTACCCAGCAATTGCTCAGCATTGATAATCTTGGCAGCTATATGGGTATCAGTAAAACATTTGATATTCTGAACGGCTGCGCCGCATCGCGGCAATTGTTCAGGCCGGATACGCGTTGGATAGGGATATATTATGACGATGCGATGACGGTGGAGGAAGAAAAATTGCGTTCCAAAGCCTGCATCAGCGCACCCCGGCCGCTGCCAGAACAAGCCTTGCAGTCCCCACTGTCGGTCACTGAACTGCGGGGCGGCAAGTATGCGGTGCTGACATACAAAGGCCCGTATTCTGACATGCAACCGGTGTATCGCTGGTTCTTTGGTGCCTGGCTGCCTGCTTCCGGCGAGGAAATCGATGATGCACCGCCGTTTGAAGAATACTTGAACAATCCGCGCGATACGGCACCAACAGAATTGCTGACGAATATTTATATGCCTTTGCGCTAGTGTAGTGTTGCACGCAGATTGACGCTTATAAAATCGCGAGGATTTTTGACGCAATATCGGCGGAAAAGGCGCATTTTATAAGTGGCAAGAAGAGTGCAGCACTACACTAGGCATCAGGCAGGTACGTCGCCTTTGCGTGTCACCGAGCCAGATCCGCCTATGGATTTCTTGAGTTTGGGGTCACCGTAATAGCTCACATCGCCAGAGCCGCCTATGCTGGCATCCAGGTTGTCTTTGGCCCAGACCTCTGCCGTGCCCGATCCGCCGATTTTGATTTTGACCGTCTGTGCTTCCAGCTTGCCGGTATGGATATTGCCGGAGCCACCGATGCTGCCACTGAAATCACTTACCTGACCGGCTGCCAAAAAGTTGCCGCTGCCACCGATATTCACTTTAATCGTATCCGCCTTCGCTGTCTTCAACTGGATATCACCGGAACCACCAATAGCCACTTGCAAATCCTTGACAAGGATCTTGTCGGACCAGACTTTTCCAGAACTACCGACGGACAATTGTTCCAGGTTTTTGAAAAAGACCACGATATTCAGACTCTTGGTAGCGGGATATTTATTTTTGTCTGCCAACCGGATCTTCAGCCGCCCGCGCTCTACCACGGTTTCTATCAGGCTTTGCAGGTTGTCGTCCGTTTCTATCTGGATACCCTCTTTATCACCCTGACGCAATTCCATTTTGGCAGGCAAGGCAAGGTCAACTTCGGTAAAGCCCGTTGCTGCACGGTCCTGTTTTTGAATACTGCCGGAACCGGCGACAGCCTTGCCTCTAAACCATCCATCCGACCAATCTGCGGCGGCAGGCAAACTGGCCAGTACCAGCATGGCACCAAGGATATGGCGACGGGAAAATAAAGTATCCAAAATAATCTCCTGCGTTGTTGATTGGTATTGGTTGTTGGTGATTGTTGTTGATGCCAGTCTGACTATAGACAGATGATTAAGTTCCCTTCGCTTTTAAAACAAGCACTTGGCAGCATTGCAGCAGGGAAGACAGGATAGCGGCACTGACTTAGTCAGTCAGTACCGTGTTTATTTTGATTTACTTGGGCGGGGGATTTTTTGGTGTGGATGCAGGATTGCCACCAGGCGTACCCGATTGCAGGCGCTTGACCGTCACTGCCTTGCCTTTCTTTTTGCAAGGTTGATCTGACCATACCGGCTTGCCATCCACTTCACAACGAAATACCGGTGTCTGTGCAAAACTGGCCAAGGGGAAAGCCAGTAATAGCAAGACAAAACTTAATTTCTTCATGACAAGTACCAGTAAAAGATGTGAACCGCATTATAGATTCATATTAGGTGCATCCGTCTGGATTTGCCATGCTTTTCCAGTGTGTATTTAGTGTGCACTTAGTGTGTACTTAGTGTACATTTAATCAGCACATTAGCCGACCTGCCTCCCGTGGTTCAGATGGAACGAACGAAACCACAATACGCGTCCACCATATCGGTACGGCGCATCAGGCCATTATGGCCGCCACCAGAGCTGACCATAAAACGTTTATCAGCAGAGGGCAGCGCGTCATACACCTTGCGTCCCAAAGCCAATGGCGTGATCTGGTCCTGATCCCCAACCAGGACCAGGCTCTTGCCACGAAAACCGGCAACAGCACGGGTATTGTCTATGTCCTGCAAAGCCGGGCTCAGTTCAATAGTGACGAAAGCTTTGGCATACCAGGGCATGTTCGCCAACGCCCAGTCCATGGCGTTGCTTGCCGTTGATTCCAGCACCAGGCCATCGAGTTGCCGGTGCTGCGCCACATAGCCGGCAATAAAACTGCCCAATGACTGACCGTGCACGATCAGTTTACCCGTGGTCTGGGCCCTTGCATAATCATAAATGCGCAAGGCATCTGCCTGCATGTTGGCGACGTTGGGCTGGCCACTGCTGCGGCCATAGCCGCGATAGTCAAAGCTGAGCAAATTCACCCCGCATTGCTGCATGGCAGGTAACAGGTATTTTGCGCCATCATCCAGATGGAACATATTGCCACCGAAATACAGCACGCTGACCTGCGCCTGTTTCAACTGTATGCGTATGCCCTGCAAAGTTACACCATCGCTACTGTCCAGCCGCCATTCCGTCAGCTCGGCATTGGCTGCCATTTGCTGGACGCTGGCCGCATCGAGTTTTTCGGCAAGGCGATAACCGGAACGGCTATCTGGATGAATGAACTGGTTTTCACTGACCTGCACACTCATGCAAGCAGACAGACAGAATGCCGCCAAACACATCAATACCAGGCTAGAGCCCCTGAACAAGTTGCACATCAAGTTGCGCATCATTACTCCTTACGGTTTGCCGACAAGTCTATTACAATTAAACTATAACAGAAATAAATTACTGTAAAACGATAATTTATGATCACAATACAATTATTTATGAAAATAAGCCAACTATCCCGCCTGATCCGGCCCTTACTCTTGCTGTGCGCTGCCACGGAAGTGGCTTTCTTTATCCTGGCCTGGACAAACACCCTGTTGTATCTGGGCCCCTGGTCCATGCATGTTGCTGCCAAGGGCCTGCTCATTGAACAGATGCATACCATGCCCACCATGGAACGCAGCGTCGGTATCCTGCTGGGCCTGCCCGCACTGCTGTGCATGTTGTATGGACTGTGGAAGCTGGACAGATTGCTGGCCGGTATCCAGCAGAAAAACCTGTTTTCCTTGCAGAATATAGCGCGTCTGCGAACATTTTCCGGTGCCATAGCCCTGTCCACCCTGCTATCCATCGCAGAAGTGCCTGCCCGTACGGCCGTAATGCGGCTACTGCCCGGGCTGCAGGATGGCGGTTTCACGGTATCTGTATCTTCAGAAGAATTGATACTGTTGCTGGTATGCATAGCCTTTTATCTCGTCACAGGCATGATGCATGAGGGCCGCAGGCTGGCAGAGGAAAACGAGGGCTTCATCTGATGTCCATCATCATCAATCTCGATGTCATGCTGGCCAGGCGCAAAGTCAAATCCAAGGAACTGGCACAATTTGTCGGCATTACGGAACAGAATCTGTCCCTGCTCAAATCAGGCAAGGTAAAAGGCATACGTTTTTCCACCCTGGAAAAAATTTGTGAACGCCTGGCTTGCCAGCCCGGCGACATCATGGAATGGGTGAATGACGGCAGGCCATCTGAAGACCAGGCCGACACCAACAATCACAGCTAGTGGACTCATTTCATCGACAGGTTTGAGGTCTAAGCATGCAGCACATCTTGCCAAAACCGCTTATGATGCGCTGCACGATAGCCGCTTGCCCTGTCAGGGAACGTTTACGCGATCTGATGGTCATATCGTTTTTCCTTAGGAGAGTCCGAATGAAACAGTTTTTACTCGCTGTAAGCCTGTTGGCAGGCTTAGGTGCCAGTCAGGTATCCATGGCCGATGACGCCCTGAAAGCAGCCATCGCTGGCCCACAACGTACTCCGGCCAATACGGTACGTGACAGTGCACGTCACCCCTACGAAACCCTGACTTTCTTTGGCATCAAGCCGACCATGACGGTGGTTGAATTGTCGCCTGGCGGTGGCTGGTATACAGAAATCCTGGCACCGTATTTGCGCGACAACGGCAAGATGATCGCTGCCCTGGGGGACCCGGCAGTCAGCAAGGGTGCAGCCAGCTTCAAGCAAAAACTGGATGCCACCCCTGCCGTCTACGGTAAGGTACAAATGGGTGTTTTTGCGCCCCCAGCCAAGCTCGACTATGCAGCCAAGGGCAGTGTCGACCTGGTACTGACTTTCAGGAATATCCATAACTGGATAGGCAATGGCGAACCCGCCATGAAAGCCCTGTTCCAGAGCGCCTATGACAGTTTGAAACCAGGTGGTGTGTTTGGCGTGGTTGAACATCGCCTGCCCGCCAGCAAAGCCCAGGATGAAAAAGCCAGCACCGGGTATGTGCATGAAAGCTATGTCATCCAACTGGCGGAAAGCGTAGGCTTCAAGCTGGCCGCAAAATCTGAAGTGAATGCCAATCCCAAAGACATGGCTGACCATGAAAACGGTGTCTGGGCTTTGCCACCCACTTTTGCCAACAAGGAAAAAGACAAGGCAAAGTATGAAGCCATAGGTGAAAGCGACCGCATGACCTTGAAATTCGTCAAATCTTAATCTCTGAGCGGAATATCTGCCACACATGCCTGTGCCAGTGTGGCAGGCAGGATATTGATTTCTGGTAGCAAAGGCAGTAAGGGCCTATCATGGCGCTACTGCCTTTTTTATTTCATGCGCCACTATGCTCAGTACCCCTTTGCATCACCTTGCACTCGCCCTGATCACGCTGGCTGGCTGCCTGCCAGCCATGGCGCTGGATCGCTACCTGGTCGATACCGAACATACCTTCAGCAGTTTTGAATACAAGCATTGGGGTCTGTCGATGCAGCGCGGACGCTTCGACAAGAATACCGGCAGCATAGAACTCGATACCGACAACAAGAGCGGTAGCCTGCAAATTGACATCGATGCTGATTCCATCAATACAGGCTCAGACGCGTTCAATAAAATATTGCGCTCTGAAGGTTTTTTTGACGTACAAAAGTATCCTAAAATACTTTTTCAATCCAGCAAACTGATTTTCAATGAAGACAAGCTGGTACAGGTAGAAGGTGACTTGACCATACGCGATATCAAACGCCCGGTAAAGGTAGACATCACCCACTTTGAATGTCGCTTCATGATCCTGTACCTGAAGCGCGCCTGTGGTGCGAATGGATATACCAAGATCTTGCGCAGTGATTATGGCGTTGGGCGCTACGTGCCCTTTGTCAGCGATGAAGTGACCTTGTCATTCAGTGTTGAAGCCATCAAGGAATAATCAGCAAGCAGCAGAACGGCCTCAGTTGTCTTATGTGTAGCGGATAACTATTGCGCCTGCTACCGCCAGCAGGACAGCCGTCAACCGTCTTGCTGTTATTTTTTCATGCAGTATCCAGGCCGCAATCGCAGTGGCAAACAGGATGGATGTTTCGCGCAAAGCAGCGATGGCAGCCACCGGTGCCAGCGTCATTGCCCACAAGGCCAGGCCGTAAGAGGCAACTGAACAACTGCCACCAGCTATGCCCAGCACAACCTTGCCCTTGCTGTAATTGAAAAAAACATGCCGGTCTCTGAGCAAGACCAGACTTAACACCAGCAACGCAGTCAGCAAGAATATCCACATGGTATAGCCAGCGATAAAGCATGCGTTCAATAGCGCCAAAGCGTGCGTCGAAAAACCGTTGCCCTGCGACTTTTTCGGTGCCCTGTCCAGTACCGACAATCCGACGATACCCAGAACCAGCAGGCCCAGGCCCAGCCAGCGCATGGCAGGCACCGCTTCACCAATGATACTGCCACTGCCCACGGCCACCAGCAAGGGCGCTGTTCCCCGCATGAGCGGATAAGCCTGGCTCATGTCTCCAACCCGGTAAGCAGCCGCCAGCAAACAAAAATACACGACCTGCAAGACGACCGAGGCAAGAATATACGCCCAGCTTGCCCTCTCGGGCTGGCTGACAAAAGGCAAAACCAGCGCGCAGACAAAACCGGCACCGCTGGTGACCAATACCGTATTGAAAAACTTGTTTTCACCGACCTTGATCGCCGCATTCCATGCAGCATGCAGGAAAGCCGCGAACAGGACGATAGCGACGACGACTGTTGACATAAATACGCGGTCTCAATTCTGTCGAGACCCTGCTAGCGTAAAGCAACGATATTAACATTGCCCGCATCCATGTTGCTGCTGGCTTTTTCATGACCGATAAATTTCAATTGCGCTGACTTGGCATCCCATAACATGGCCGAACCGTCATACGGGCTGCGCAACGCCGCTGGGGCATGCGCAAGATAGGCTGGGATAGCCGCATCGGGGATTTTTTTACGCAAGATGTCAATCTGCAAGCTGACCAGGCGCAGATAGGCATCTGTGTCCAGGCTCTTGCCAATATACGTCAAAGCATAGTCTGGCATACCTACCTGCATGAGGATTTTTCCGACCGGGTTGTAGGCATGTGCAAGGTAAAAAGAAATGCTGCCGGTGTTCAAGGCTTCACGCATTTTTTTAAAGTTATCTTTTGATGTGCTGAAATCTACAGTTGTATTTCTGGCCGCATCGATGATGAATGTCCAGTTCCTGACGACCATATTGGTCGTGGCATTCGGCTGAAAAGTGAAATCACCTGGCAGATTCAACGGCCACGGTACAATTTCTGATTTGTCTTGTGTCATCGCCAGACTGGCACGCAGATTTTGGGAAAAATGTGCCTGCACACCTGCTTCATACAAAAATGGCCGTTCCAGGCTTCTCTCTGCCTCGGTCATGGGCAACACCAGTTGGCTGATGCGCTCTGCATATTGTTCCAGCAATGCCGGATACAAAACCAGCAGTTCGCTGACCGCACGCGCCTGTTTGCGTAGGGCAGTCTGCATCACCATTTTGGAAATCAGGCTGGAACTGTTTTTCAATGCCACTCTGAGATAGCGGTTATTACTTTCCATACGCTGCAAACCGGCATCCAGTTTACCGTCGGCGATATCAAAACTGGCCTGTGTCAGCAGCAAATCAATTGCACGACTTAAACTACTGTATGCTGGCAGACTTGCATTGACAGCCGGTATCAGGTGTTCTTCATAGTCCCCCAATTTTCGCATCAGTGCATAACGTTCAGCCAATACCTGATTGCTGGCCATTTGGTCCGTCAGCCCGGCACGATTTGCCAAATCCATCTGTACGCAATTTTGTATGGTTTGCCTGCAACGATTATTGTTCCAGTTAAAGCTCAGGGGATTCGCCTCCGTTTCAGGATGAGGATGGCTTTCGTAATAGGCTTTATCTTTCTGATATAGCGCCTGCTGAGCCTTGATTTTATCGATACCGTTTTTTAGCAGATCGGTGCCCAGTGCTGCGTTCATCATGACCAGTATGTAAAAGCCATTTTGCGCATCAGGCACATGAAATTCCTGCGTACGCAATAAGGCTTGCGCCTCAGGTGTCAAGGCTTCATCTTTCCAGTTAATGGCAATAAATGTCACTAGCAACAACAGCACAATAGCTGTAAGCACCAGGAAGATTCTCAGGCCCCAGCGGCCCAGCATTTTCAAGCTGGAATAATAGCCCTGCCTGGTCTGTCTGGTATTACCAATGAGCGTGTTTGACATGGATGATTTTCAATTGGGTTTATCAAGACATATAATTGTGCCTGCATACTCTGCTGAGCTAAGTGTGGATTATCTGCACACCGCCGTACCCAGTCCACGGTAAAATTATAAAATAAATACCGTTTACATCATCCAGCCTGTTTCTGAATAAACAAATTCCTGACACATACATCCCAGATAAATGTCACCGACCTTACGCTCCGCAGTGATGGCTGATTATGCTGTCATCGCCAACTGGATCAATGATGCTAAAGCTTGTGCCCGCTGGGCTGGGCCACAACTAGTCTTCCCGTTCGACAGCGCAGACTTGCCCGCCTTGCTGGCGAAACCAGAAGCGCAGGCATTTGTATTGATCGATGCGGACAAGGAAGTAGCCGGATTTTCCCAATTCTGGCGGCGCGATGCGCAGCGTGTGCATCTGGGCCGTGTCATCGTCTCCCCGAAAACACGTGGGCTGGGCTATGGCAGAGTATTGTGTAAACAGTTGATGCAGCAGGCCATCGCCGTGACAGGCTTGTCTGTCGTCAGCCTGCGCGTGTACCGTGATAATCCAGGGGCCTTGCATTTGTACAGCCAACTCGGTTTTGTAGCGGTCGAGGCAGAATCAAATGCAGAGGTATTGGCAATGGAATACAGCGTTTAAAGAGTCATGGCGAAGCCAGCACACTGCTGGCTTCGGCTGTGAACGGGTATTGGGTATTGCCCGGTATTACCCTGCATACGTGAAAGTATCCACACTGGTGGTATAGCTGGAACTGGTGACGGTACTGACATACACATATTCACCCTTGGCCTGAGTAGGTGTCACGGTGATCAGCATATAGCCGCGACGAGAGGTATCGATGTAAGTTATGTCATCCACCAGTGCTTTGATGGTGCCGGCCAGCGTTGCCGGTGCCACTACTGAGGGTGGGAACACCCCTTCAAAACCGGAAGAAGTCACCGACATGCCGGCAAATTCTGCCCCTATTTGTGTACCATCCGTCAGGGTCAGTTTATTGAACCAGGCGTTATGGCTGTCGCCCGACAGGACCAGGAATTTCTTGCCTGCCGTTTTCAGTTTCGCTGCCGAATTAAACACGTTATCGCGGGCATTCGGATAACCTTCCCAGTTATCGAAATTATAGGAAATCTTTGGATTCTTCAGCGGATCCAGCAAATCTTTTTGTGCCTGTGTCTGTGCCGCTACCGGGGTTGCCTTGGCAGTCAGGTAAGCCGTCACGGAATCCGCACTCAAATTCGTAAGCAGTACCGAAGCTGGCAATTGTATGCGTCCCATAACAGTCTGGTTACCCAATATCTGCCAACTTGCTTTGGAAGCTGTCATCTGTGTATCCAGCCAGGCTTGCTGGGTAGTGCCCAGCAATTGCTTGTTCTTGTTGAAGGCATAGGGCAGGAAATTGGGATCAGCAACATCACGACCTTGTGCATCCAGCATACGATCCGGTGCCTGCTCACGACCTATGATACGGGTGTCGAGCATGTGCAGTGACAGCAGATTGCCAAAATCAAACGACCGATAAATCTTCAACAAATTGGCGGTATCTGGTGAACGTATTGGCATCCACTCATGATAAACCTGGCTGGCCGCTGCCTTGCGCGCAGCCCAGCTTCCCTGGGTGGCAGGATTGTGATTTTCCGCAGCATCCATCCAGGCATTATTGGCAAATTCATGATCATCCCAGATGGTGATCATGGGCATGCGTGCATGCAGGGCTTTCAGATACGGATCAGCTTTATGCAAGGCATGGCGCGCGCGGTAATCAGCCACGGTAACTATCTCGCTGGCAGGCGCAGAAATACGGCCTGCCACCTGGGAGGCGACCGGTGGATAAACACCATCCTTGTATTCATAAATATAATCGCCCAGATGCAGGGCGAACTGGGCACCTGATGACACCGCACTGTCATAGGCATTGAAATAACCGGCAGGATAATCACTGCAAGAGAACACTGCCAGCTTGACCTGGTCAACATTGCCGACTGGCAGGGTACGGGTACGACCGACAGGTGACACGCTATTATTCGGTGCCACGAAGCGATAATAATATTCGGTATTGGCAGCCAGGCCTATGGCATCCACCTTGGCAGTAAAACCGCTGGCTGAACTTGTTGTGACCTTGCCTGACAACAGCACGCTGGCAAAACTCGCATCCGCAGCCATTTGCCAGGTCAGGTCCACACTGGCATCGGTCGATATCTTGGCATGCGTCCACAAGATCACGCGATCAGACAATGGGTCACCACTGGCAACCCCATAATTGAAGGCCGCCATTTCTCCATTCAGGATAGTCGAAGAACCACCACAAGCAGTCAGAACACCACCGGATGCCATGACGGCAGCAACTGAAGACATCTTGATGACAAAACCGCGTCTGGCGATATTTGCTGGTGCTTGTGAACTTTTTTTCTGATCGTTTTGCATTTGGCTCTACTCCCCTGGAAAATGAGAGATAGTAGGACTGCCTTATGTCAGGGATGTGACGCCGGCGAAAATTCCATCAGGAAATTCTAGAGCGCCCTCTCTAAGCCTTCTGTAGCCACTGCCGCACGCTTTCTGAAAACTGGGCATAATGGGCTTTTACTGTCCACAACCCGAGGTTCCCATGATAGAAGTCCACCATTTAAAAGAATCACGCTCACGTCGTATCACCTGGTTGCTGGAAGAACTGGGGCTGGACTACACCGTCATTTCGTATGACCGTGATCCCAAGACGCGTTTGGCACCGCCAGAACTGCAAAAAATTCACCCTCTGGGTAAAGCCCCGGTCGTACGTGATAAAGACCAGATCCTGATTGAGTCTGGTGCCATCATTGAATACCTGATCCGCACCTATGGCAATGGCCGCCTGGCGCCCGCTGTCGGCACGACAGACTACAACCGCTACGTGCAGTTCCTGCACTATGCCGAAGGTTCCGCCATGTTGCCGCTGCTACTGAAGCTGTATGTAGGCCGCCTGGGTGAAGCGGGCGCACCGCTGCACCCGCGTATCAGCAGCGAAGTGGCAAACCACTTCAGTTATCTGAATCTGGAACTGGAAGGCCGTGATTACTTCGTGGGTGACAGCCTGACAGGCGCAGACGTACAACTATCTTTCGCCATACAGTCCGCTGTACGCGGTGGCGGGCGTGAAGCCTTCCCTAACCTGACCCGCTTTGTCGATATGGTAGCGGCGCGTCCTGCTTATCAAAAAGCGGTGGCGAAAAACGGCGAGTAAGAAAGAAAATAGCACGTGCCCACAGAACAATTTGTGGGCATGGTGAGCAGACCTTGTATCTCAACGTTTTAATGCCGCCCACGCCAGCATCGCCCATCCTGCCAGAAACGCCACGCCACCTATAGGGGTAATCGCCCCCAGCACACGTATGCCAGTCAGCGCCAGCGCATACAGGCTGCCACTGAAAATCACTACCCCTAGCAACATCGCCCAGGCTGCCCGACGCAGCATGGCATGATCCTGTTGTTGCAACATGATGCCCAGCGCCAGCATACCCAGGCCATGCACCATTTGGTAGGTTACAGCGGTTTGCCAGATCACCAGCATGTCGGCACTCAGTATCTGTTTCAGCGCATGCGCACCAAAAGCTCCTGCGGCGACACCTGTGAACATGAGAATGGCCGCAGTAGCGATAAAGAAACGTGCTTGCATGATGTGTCCTGGGAATTCAGTAAAGCTGAATTGTAAGTCAAGATGAAATATGCTGATGTCAAGCCCACATATTTTTATCTGCACAATGTGAGAAACAAATTCAAAAAAATTTAGGCCACATGAAATAAAACAGGTCGCCCGCAGGCGACCTGTTTTTTCTTGCCATTACTACCTTAGTCAAACTAATTTAAACCCAGTCAGGCTGCTTTTTGCGCAGACTGTGCCGTATTGAATTCAGCAATCAGCGTTGCTTCCTTGGTCTTGGCAGCCTTGAAATGCCTTTCCTTGACATGGCCATAACCGCGTATGTCTTCCGGGATACTGGCAATCGCCACCGCCTTGGACAAATTGTCTGCATTCAGCAAGGGCAGTAACCTGTTCAGGGTTTGTTTGTACTCCACTGGCAAGGCACGTTCCATCTTGCGTTCGTCGGTATAACCGAAGATATCAAAGCTGCCGCCACGCAAAGACTTGAACCTGGCCAGCACGCCAAAGGCTTTCATCATCCATGGGCCAAACTGTTGCTTGATCAGATGGCCTTTATTATCACGCTTGGCAAACAGTGGTGGCGCCAGGTGGAAATTGATGGCGTAATCACCTTCAAACATGTCGGCAATTTTCTTTTGGAATTTGCCGTCGGTATACAAGCGGGCGACTTCATATTCATCTTTATAGGCCATCAGTTTGAACAGGTATTTCGCTACCGCTTCCGTCAGACGCAAAGGCTTGTTGCCATCGATCAGTTTGCTTTCTGCGGCCTTGACCTGGTTGACAAATTCACTGTATTGGCTGGCATAGGCGGCATCCTGGTAATCTGTCAGGAAAGTCACACGCTTGCTGATGGTGTCATCCAGCGTCGGTGCGCGTTTCAGTTCTATGACCTGGGTCGGTGCCACCAGGCGTTGTACTGCTGCCAGGTCATGCGCGGCCAGGCGGCCCCAGTTGAAGGCCTGTTTGTTAAAATCAATCGATACGCCATTCAGTTCTATGGCGCGCATCAAGGCCACTTCTTCCAGCGGTACCCAGCCTTTTTGCCACGAATAACCAAGGATAAACATATTGGTGGCGATATTGTCACCCATCAAAGCAGTGGCTATCGATGCCGCATCAATCAGGTCAACCCGGTCTGCGCCACAAGCCCTGCGGATATCATTTTCTGCCGATTCACCAGGGAATTGCCAGTTCGGGTTCTTGATGAAAGTTGAAGTCGGTGTGCCATTCGCATTGATGGCGGCATGCGTGCGGCCTTCACCCATGCGTGACAGGGCATCCTTGCCGGCTGTCACGATGAGGTCGCAGCCTATGACCAGATCAGCCATGCCTGTACCCACACGTGTCGACTGTATGTCATCTGCCTTGTCAGCCAGGCGCACATGCGACATCACCGCGCCGCCTTTTTGCGCCAGACCTGTCATGTCCAACACCGAACAGGCTTTGCCCTGCAAATGTGCCGCCATGGCCATGATCTGGCCAATGGTGATGACACCAGTACCACCTACACCGGTGACCAGTACACCGAAGGGTGTCCTGGTATCTGGCAAGGCTGGGTAAGGCAGGGTATTTACGTCCAGTGCATTGCCTGGCTCTATCTTGGTTTTCTTCGGTTTTTTCAGCTTGCCACCCTCTACCGTGACAAAGCTGGGGCAGAACCCCGTGACGCAAGAGAAATCCTTATTACAGGAAGACTGGTTGATCTGACGCTTGCGACCAAATTCGGTTTCCAGCGGCTCTACCGACAGACAATTTGATTGTACCGAGCAATCGCCACAGCCTTCACACACGGCTTCATTGATGACTGCACGTTTGGCAGGGTCAGGGAAACCGGGTTTGCCATCCTTGTCGATTTTTTTCCTGCGGCGACGTTTTTCAGAAGCGCAGGTCTGGTCATAGATCATCGCTGATACGCCCTTGGCCACGCGCAATTCACGCTGCACGGCATCGAGTTCACTGCGATGGCGCACGGTGACGCCCGCTGCCCAAGGATAACCGGCACCATATTTTTCTGGCTCGTCAGTGACCACGATAATCGGGCCCACGCCTTCAGCAGCGATCTGGCGTGAAATCATGCCTGGGTCCAGCGGACCATCAAATTCCTGACCGCCAGTCATGGCAACGGCATCATTGAACAGGATTTTGTAAGTGATATTCACTTCACCCGATACCGCAGCGCGTATCGCCAGCAAACCAGAGTGATAGTAGGTACCATCACCCAGATTACAGAACACATGGTTTTCGGTTGTGAACGGTGCCTGGCCTACCCAAGTCACACCTTCTGCACCCATGTGGGTGAAGGTGGACGTTTCGCGGTCCATCCAGGTCACCATGTAATGGCAGCCGATACCGGCCAGGGCACGGCTGCCTTCCGGTACTTTGGTAGAGGTATTGTGTGGACAACCGGAACAGAAATGCGGCACACGGTCCTTATTAGGATCAGGCTTGGACACCACATTCAGCATGGCTTCTTTGGCTTCCAGATACGCCACGCGTTCTTTCACGTGCTGCTCTACCGGATGGCCCGCAAAATAACGGCTGATGCGGGACGCAATCGCGCGGGCGATTTGTGCCGGGTTCAGTTCATACGTCGCTGGCAGCAGCCATTCACCATGGCCGGAACCATGCAAATTACTCCATTCACCAGTGTCATCAAATTTGCCGACTACGCGTGGACGGACTTTGTCTTCCCAGTTATACAGCTCTTCTTTCAGAGCGTATTCGAGGATCTGGCGTTTTTCTTCGACCACCAGGATTTCTTCCAGGCCGGTGGCAAATTCACGTACGCCTTCGGATTCCAGCGGCCAGGTCAGGCCTATCTTGTACAGGCGTATGCCTATGTCTTTGGCGACTTGCTCATCAATACCCAGATCAGCCAGGGCCTGGCGCGTATCAAGGTAGGATTTACCGGCAGTGATGATGCCGATCTTGGCATGTGGGCTATCCCAGATGATTTTATTGAGTTTGTTGGCACGCACATAGGCCAGCGCCGCATACCATTTGTAATTATTCATGCGGGTTTCTTGCGCCAGCACCGGGTCAGGTGTGCGGATGTTCACGCCATCGGCAGGCAAGACAAAATCTTCAGGAATAATCGGCTTGACACGATCTGGATCAATATCAACCACGGCACCAGATTCTACAATGTCAGTCACGCATTTCATCGATACCCACAGACCGGTATAGCGCGACATGGCGATGCCATGCAGGCCATAATCCAGATATTCCTGCACGGTGGACGGATACAAGACTGGAATACCGCAGGCTTTCAAGATATGTTCACTCTGATGCGCAGCCGTAGACGATTTTGCTGCATGATCATCACCGGCCACCACCAGCACACCCCCATGCCGGGAGGACCCGGCCAAATTGGCATGCTTGAACACGTCGCCGCAACGATCCACACCCGGACCCTTGCCGTACCACATGGCAAATACGCCGTCATATTTTGCACCCGGGAACATGTTAACCTGCTGCGTGCCCCATACTGTAGTGGCAGCCAGGTCTTCATTCACGCCCGGATGAAACTTTACATGGTGTTTTTCCAGGTGTTTTCTGGCCTTGGCAGCAGTAAGATCGACATTACCCAATGGCGAACCACGATAACCGCTAATGTAACCAGCTGTATTCAAGCCTGCTTTTTCATCGGCCTGGCGCTGCAACATCATCAGGCGTATCAGGGCCTGGGTGCCGGTCATGAAAGCGCGACCGCGCTCCAGCGTGAATTTATCGTCGAGGGAAATATGGTTGTCGATCAGCGCATGCTGCTCGGGTTTGAGTGGTGCATTCATGGGGTCTCCGTGCTTTTTATCGTTTGGGCAATGGTGTGCGCAACAAAACAGAATCACCTTGTGAGTGAATCATATACTTTTAGTAGCGGTAGCACATTAACACGCTGTACTGGCCATCCCAATGGACAGTAACACACAAAAAGACCAGTACAGTATGACTGACACTTTGGCAAAGTGTA
The DNA here is from genome assembly GCF_049340445.1 of Undibacterium sp. Ji50W. Lineage (NCBI taxonomy): Bacteria > Pseudomonadati > Pseudomonadota > Betaproteobacteria > Burkholderiales > Oxalobacteraceae > Undibacterium > Undibacterium sp. Ji50W. The sequence continues at coordinate 273,512 of NZ_JBMPOX010000003.1, forward strand.
CTGGAATCAAAACAATGATTGCTTTCAGGATAAATTGTTTTTTTATTTATTTCCTCTCGTACCCAAGGCAAGAATCTGGGAAAATACTTTTGACGGCCTTTAAATCGCAAGGAAAACCATGTCGCAAACCAAGGCAACACTGCTTAGCAAGTTCATGAAACCCAGCTTATTCCTGATGAGCAAGCTCAGCCTGCACGTCAAGTTATTGGGTATATTTGCCACCTTGCTGCTACCTCTGGTATTGCTGACAGGCACAGTCCTACATCAGGTTGCGGAAGATTCTGACAACTCCCGGCTCGAACTGAAGGGGGCGGAAGCAACACAATTGATCATGAAAATCGTGGTCCAGACGCAAAAACATCGTGGTCAGATGAACCTCAAGCTGTCCGGACAGAATCTGGACGATGACCTGGCCAAAACCCGCAAAGAACTGAAGGACAGTCTCGACCAGTTGGATAGCTTTTTACCCAGCATCCAGCTACCGGACCTGGCAAGTGGCTGGAAAGCCACTGCCAATGAATTGCAGCAACTGGCAGCGGGCCAGGCTGCCACCAGCGTCAAGGAAAACACGGGGCATCATAGCCGCCTGATCAAGCAAAGCCTGTTGTTTTCTGCCCTGGTCAATGAAAAAACCGGCTTGTTAAGCAATACCGAAAACGCCAGTTTTTTGCTGATGGATGTGTCAATACGAAAAATGCCCGTCTGGATAGAAAACCTGGCATTGCTGCGCGGTGTGGGTTCTGCCTATATCAAGGCAGGCAGCATGGAATTTCCTGAAAAAGCAGGCATGGTTTCACGCACGGATGCCCTGCAAACCGCCATCAATGCAGTCACGGACATGGATGATGCCCTGAAACGCGCGGGTGAGAATATCGCCGTACCGGAAAAAGAAGCGCTGGATGCCAGTCTCGCCTTTGCCGCGCAGGCCCAGAAAAACCTGCTGGGGGAAAGCGTCAGCGGCGACGCCAATGAGTTTTTCGCCCTGGGTACAGCGGCGATAGAAAAGACCGTCGTATTGCAAAAGACCATGCATGGCAGGCTGAGTACCCTGCTGCAAGAACGTATCGACCGTCTCGATACTTACCGTCAGGTGATGCTGACCGTGTTGCTGCTGATCGTGTTACTCAGCTGTTATCTGGCACTGGGCTTTTATCGTGGTTTCATGTTTGCCCTGAATGAAGTTGGCCGCTCTGCCCATTCGGTCGCTGCTGGTGACTTGACCAATCACGTCCATATCACCGGTCGCGACGAACTGGCACGTACCGGTAATCTGCTGGAAGGCATGAATGAAAACCTGTCACGCCTGGTCGCCAATGTGCGCAGTAATGCCAGCATGGTGGCGCAACTGGGGCAAGGTCTGGCGCTGGGGATCAGCGAATTGAACATACGTACGGAACAGCAGGCATCCAGTCTGGAAGAAACTTCGGCCAGCGTCGACGACCTGGCAGATACCGTCAAAAAGAATGCCGACAGTGCACGTGCCGTCGATAATCTGGCCGCCAATTTACGGCTGATCGCCGAATCCACAGGGGATGACATGCGAGCAGCAGTCGAATCCATGAACGGTATCCATCAAAGCGCGCGCAAGGTGCAAGAAATTGTCAGCCTGATCGATGGCATTTCCTTCCAGACCGATATCCTTGCCCTGAACGCGGCGGTAGAAGCATCACGCGCAGGTGAACATGGCCGCGGTTTCGCTGTCGTCGCCACCGAAGTGCGCAGCCTGGCACAGCGCAGTGCCGACTCTGCCCGCCAGATACGCCGCCTGATTGATGATTCGGTCAATCGGGTTGATGATGGTGTCAGGCAAATCAACAACGTCAATCAAACCCTGAGTGAAATCGTCGAAGGCATACGCAGTCTGGCTGGTAACATCAACTCCATCTCTACCGCTTCCAGTGAACAAAGCAATGGCTTGTCACAAATCTCTGAAGCCCTGCGTCACCTGGATGAAATCACACAAAGCAATGCGCAGATGGCAGACCATGCCAAACATTCTTCGCTGAGCCTGGAAGAACGGGCGCGGGCGCTGACCAAGTCGGTATCCACCTTCAAGTTACTGCAAGGCACGGCAGATGAAGCCTTTGCCCTGGTCAAGAAAGCAGCCACCCTGTATGACAGCCATGGCCAACGCGCCCTGGCCATGATCACGGCGAATGCAGACAAGCTGTACGCTGATCGCGACATGTATGTGTTTGCCTTTGACCGCAAGGGCCAATACCTGGCATTTGCCGGCAATGCGGCCAAGCTGAAGGTCAATCTCTTCCATGTTGATGGCCTGGATGGCAAAAAACTGGTCGGGGATGCCTTCAAGGTAGGGGCAACCGGGGGCTGGATCGATTACACCATCGTCAATCCCACATCGAAGAAGGTGGAATCCAAAACCTCATATATCGAAATCGTGGCTGACAACCTGGTCCTGGGCTGCGGCGTCTACAAGGTGTAGGTATAGGTTTAGGCCCGGTTTGAAGGTTTAGAAGCGCCAATCGGTAAGGCTTGCAGCATAATCTCGTGGTAAATGCCGCGCCGCGATATAATCATGATATGAAACTCAAATTCACCAAAATGCATGGTGCAGGCAATGATTTCGTCGTCATTGACGCCATCAACCAGCAAATCAATCTTAGCTCAGCCCAATGGCGGCTGATTGCTGACCGTCGCTTTGGCATCGGTGCCGACCAGATACTGGTGGTGGAACGGTCCAGCAAACCGGATGTGGATTTTCGGTACGTCATATACAACAACGATGGTGGTGAAGTGGAGCAATGCGGTAATGGCTCACGCGCCTTTGTCCAGTTTGTTCTTGAAAAAGGCCTGACCACCAAATCCAGCATACGGGTGGAAACCATGTCCGGCATCATCGAGCCGCGCAGGGAAGAAGATGGTAGCATCACCGTCAACATGGGTGCGCCGATACTGGAAGCCGCACAAGTCCCCTTCCAGGCTGATGAGCTGATCCCCATGCACCAGGCTGATGATAGTTTGTGGCCGCTGGAAATCAATGGCAAGACCGTATGGATTTCTGCCGTTTCCATGGGCAATCCACATGCGGTGCAGGTAGTGGCCTCGGTTGACGATTTTCCGATACCGGTCGATGGCCCCTTGATAGAAAATCATCCACGCTTCCCACGAAGAGTGAATGCCGGGTTCATGCAGGTGATGGAACGCAAGCACATACGCCTGCGCGTTCATGAGCGTGGTGCCGGTGAAACCCTGGCCTGTGGTACCGGTGCCTGCGCAGCAGTTGTCACTGGCATACGCCGGGGCTTGCTGGATAGCCCGGTACGTGTCAGCATGCGTGGCGGTGAACTGTCGGTTGCCTGGGAGGGTGAAGGCAAGCCGGTATTCCTCAGCGGTCCGGCAGTGACCGTCTTCGAAGGCGAAATTAATCTCACAGAAACAGCATGAATTCCAACGACATCGCCACTTATTTGATACAGCACCCGCATTTTTTTGAAGAACATGCAGAATTGCTGGGCACCATCAAACTCACCAGCCCGGTTATGGGGCGCGCCATCTCGCTGCAAGAACGTCAGATGGAAGTGGTACGCGAAAAATACCGGGGGCTGGAATTGCGCATGGCAGATTTGCTGCGTATCGCGGAAGAAAATCATGACATCAGCCAAAAATTCCAAAGCTGGACACGGGCATTGCTGCTGGCACGCAATGATGTCGATCTGCCCCATGTATTGACGCAAGGCCTGCAGGATATTTTTAATTTGCCGCACGCCACCCTGCGCCTGTGGAATGTCGGTATAGACTATGCGCATACTTGGTTCGCCAGCACCACCAGTGACGATGCCCGTTTGTTCGCCAAGGGCCTGACCGCACCTTACTGTGGCAAGAATCATGATTTTGAAGCGGCTGGCTGGATCGATGCCGAGCAGCCCGTGCAATCGCTGGCCATGTTGCCACTGCGCCTGACCGCAACTTCACCCACCTTTGGCTTGCTGGTACTGGGTTCGCCCGACCCGGCACGTTACACCAAGGACATGGCGACCGATTTCCTGATCAAGATTGCCAGTACCAGCAGTGCAGCATTGAGCTGCCTGGTGGATCTGTAATCAACCACTAGTACCATGCGCCCATACCGGGCCGTTGCAGGAGGTCCGCATGACGACACAAGATCAGTATCTGGCCAGCTATCTGGAGGTCTTGCGTAGTCAAAGGCAATTGTCCCAGCATACGCTGGACAGTTATCTGCTGGACCTGCGTGAGCTCATCAAACTGGCTGGGCAACAAGACCTGGCCAGCCTGAACACCCACCATATACGCCGTTTTGCTGCGCAAATGCATGCCAGCGGACAAAATGCCCGCAGCATTGCACGCAAGCTGTCGAGCTGGCGCGGCTTTTACCGCTGGCTGACCGAAGAACAGGATCTGGCAGCCAATCCGGTCGAAGGGGTGCGTGCACCAAAGAAAAATAAACCCCTGCCGAAAGCACTGGGGGCTGATGATGCCGTCCGGCTGGTTGATCAGAAAGCTAGCGATCAGCCCACATCACGAGCCAATCGGGCCATGTTTGAACTACTGTATTCCAGCGGCCTGCGCGTGTCTGAACTGGCCAGCCTCGACGTAGCGGCCATCCATGAAAGTGGCTATAGCTCAGCCGGCTATGTCGATATGGTCGAAGGGGAAGTGCATGTCACCGGCAAGGGCGGCAAGCCACGTATAGTTCCAGTCGGCAAACCCGCGCTGGCAGCACTGGCAGACTGGCTGGCCGTGCGCCCTACGCTGGTCAAACTGGACCCGCATCCGCTATTCCTGAGCGAACGCGGCACCCGTATTTCTACCCGCCTGATACAACTGCGCCTGAAAGCGCATGCGCAAAGCCTGGATATCCCGGCCAATGTGCATCCGCATATGTTGCGCCATTCCTTTGCTTCGCACCTGCTGCAATCGTCCGGTGACTTGCGCGCCGTGCAAGAGATGCTGGGCCACAGCTCCATCGCAGCGACCCAGGTGTACACGTCTTTGGATTTTCAGCATCTGGCCAAGGTCTACGATCAAACCCATCCCAGAGCTAAAAAATAGGCAGCGGCTACTAGTGCAGCATTACACTAGCTTAACGCAACACCATTTCTACACGCCGGTTCTTGGCACGTCCGGCCTCAGCCGCATTCGACGCACGTGGTGCCAGCGGGCCTACCCCCTTGGCGATCAAACGGGCATCGGCAATGCCATAAGCTTTCAGCGCATCTGCCACGGCCTGGGCGCGCTTGCCTGACAAAGTCATATTGTAGTCAAGCACGCCCTGGGTATCGGTGTGGCCAACGATATACACGGCAGCAGTATTGGCTTTCAGGTATTTCGCCATTTCATCCAGTTGCGGTTTGGATTCGGGCTTGATGACGGCTTTGTCAGTATCAAAATACAGTCCATAAAAACTGACTGCGCCGTTTGCTGCCAATTCCTTGCTGATGGCATCCGCATCCACGGTGACAATATTCTGTTCCATGGCTTTGGGTTCCAGTACTTCAACCAGAACCGCAACACGGTCGTTCATGCTATCGGTGATATCGCCCATGGTGCCGCCAGCATTCAGCGCGGCATACACGCCAACATAGGTGGCAGCAGCTCCCGCGCCTTTTTGCAGCAAGGCATAGCGCAAATCCTTGGCCCCATCAAACACTGCCTGCACAAAACGATTGCGGTTGACGTCATAGCCCTCGCCTTGCACATGGGTGCGCTTGTCATTCCAGTTGTATTTCAGGCTTTTGAAAGAAGGGCCGCAACTGTCGTTATCACATTGAAAGACTGGCTTGAAACCCTTGCTGTTCAAACTGTCGGTAAAATTGCGAAACACTTCCAGTGACGAGCGCCCTTTCGGCACCATATACACGGTCCGGGTCAGCGTCCCTTCTGCTTTTTGCAACTTGGAAAATTTCTTGTTGCTGCTGTAATCCGGCTCTGTCGCCGGCCCCGCCGGGAAGGCAATTTCGTCAAAGGCTTTTTGCGTCTGCAACAGTATGCTGGAACCCTGGTAACGCCCGGTCAGTGGATGATCCTTGGCATTCGGGGCATCGGTGGTAAGCACTTTTTCATAAGCGGGATTGCTGGCAGCAAGAACCAGTTGGCTGGCCAGGAAAGTCACGATGAGCAGGGATGATTTCAGCAAATTGTGCATGATGTTCAAGACTCCTTGAAAAATGACGGTTTTTGCAATGACTTGTTAATGTAGCACAGGATTTTTCAACAGTCCCAATTCCAACACTTGCTTAATCTGACATGATTTGCATTCCAATAGTTGATATCAACAAAAAGAGCCACATGGAAACCGGTGTGCTGCCGATTGCACCTGTGCCGTGTGAGGTCTGTTGCAATGTGCATCCTCTTGCATCAGCCTCCGCTGTAAAAAACGGTATTACAAGTAAGGCTAAGTTCGGACTGGAGTATAAGAAGCGAACGTGACAGGCAAGTGAAACGCCCGCATTGTCATGAAATCAGCCAGGATGTAAAAAGAAACCCTTGGGGTGAACGGATGTCGCGGCGGAACAAAAGTTTTTGCAGGTAAAAGTTTTTGCAAATAAAGGCTTTTGCAACTGAATTGCATTTTCAGGCATAATATTGCGCATGACCGGCATCGCATCTGGTGTCGCTGGTAAATCCCTGAGTCACTGATGATCATTTATGAAAACCGCCCGCATATCCCCCACATCACGCCCGCCAGCCACAGTGCCAGCCCCCGGCACGGAAGGTAATGCCGGTAATCTGCTGCGGCAGGCAGGTGTGCGCGTCACTGATGCACGTCTGAATGTCTTGTCCGAACTCTTGCTCAGCCAACGCGCCCTGTCCCATCTGGAAATCCAGGATGCCATGCCAGCAATGGACAGGGTCACCCTGTACCGCGCCCTGGATTGCCTGACCGATGCCGGCCTGGCTCACAAAATATCCGGCGATGACCGCGTGTTTCGCTACAGCACCGGCAATGATGCTGTCCATGCACATGGGCAGCATGAACGTCAGGTCCAGCATCAGCATGGCCATTTCAAATGCACACGCTGCTCCCGGGTCTTTTGCCTGGATGAAGCGCAGGCACCGGCCTCGTTGCGGATGCAATTGCAGGCTAGCTTGCAATCCACGCTGGGACCCGGCTTTCAAAGTCATGATGTGGAACTGACCATCAAGGGCTGGTGTGCCGATTGTGCCAAGTGATGGCGCCAGGCAAGTAGGGCTTACAGGTTTTGCAAGCTTATCTGCAAGACCATCAACAAACTGTTTTAGAGAAAAATCATGGCATTAATTCCTACCACCATCCTCACCGGCTTCCTGGGTGCAGGCAAAACCACACTGCTGAATCGCATCCTGCAAGAAGATCACGGCCACAAGATCGCTGTCATAGAAAACGAATTTGGCCAGGAAAATATTGATAATGAAATCCTGGTGCAGGACAGCAATGAGCAGATAGTGGAAATGAATAATGGCTGCATCTGCTGTACCGTGCGCGGTGACCTGATCATCGCCCTGAGCAAGCTGATACAGCAAAAAAATGAAGGCAAGCTGCATTTTGACCGCGTCATCATAGAAACCACGGGCCTCGCAAACCCGGGCCCGGTTGCCCAGACTTTCTTCGTTGATGAAGAGGTTGGCACCTACTATATGCTCGATGCAGTGGTGACAGTGGTTGATGCCCGCCATGCCATGCAACAACTGGACGAACATGAAGAAGCCCAGCGCCAGGTGGGTTTTGCCGACAAGATACTGCTGTCCAAAACCGATCTGGTCGATGCCGGGCAAGTAAGCACACTGCGCACCCGCCTGGCGCGCATGAATCCGCGCGCACCCATCACAGCGGTCGATTTTGGCAAAGTGGCGATCAGTGAAGTGCTGGACCTGAAAGGCTTCAACCTGAATGCCAAGCTGGATCTGGACCCCGACTTCTTGCGTGCGGAAGAAGATGCACATGCGCACGAACATGATGATTGCGATGATCATTGCACGCATGAGCACCATCATCATGATGAACATAAGGATGGGAATGAAGATGAACATCATGTGCACAACCACCATCATGCTCATCATTCCGACGATATCGCCGCCTTTGTTTTCAAGAGTACGCGGCCCTTCAATACCGGCCAACTGGATGAATTTCTGGGCGGACTGGTGCAGGTGTTTGGCCCGCGCATGCTGCGTTACAAAGGAGTCTTGCTGATGGAAGGTGCTGACCGCAAGGTGATTTTCCAAGGAGTGCACCAAATCATGGGCACCGACATTGGTGCCAAATGGGGAGAAGACGAATTGCGCGAAAGCAAGATGGTGTTTATTGGCAAAAATCTACCTAAAGACATATTTATTGAAGGTTTGGAGCATTGTTTGGTATAAACTAGCGGGCTATTGAAGGCAGCTGTTGTCTGTCGTGCAAGTGGCGTTCATGCAAATGTCATTTACTTTATCAATAAGGGGAGGATAATTATCTGGAGCAAACATGTTTCAGATTTGTTCTATGTATTAACCCGTCGTATCGAAAGTAAGCGAAGTGGCAACTAAATCAACTAAATCGACTGCTACAGTCAGCGCCCCGGAAGCTCTGCTCACTGAGGAAGAAATCCTCAAGATGGGCGAGAAGGACTATATGAACGCTGCACAACTGGCATTTTTCAAGGCCCGTTTGCAGCAGCTTGAGAAGGATTTATTGAAGAACGCCGACGAAACCACCGAGCATCTTCGTGAAACCGTATTGGTACCAGACCCGGCAGACCGTGCCACGATAGAGGAAGAACATGCGCTGGAATTGCGCACCCGCGATCGTGAACGCAAGTTGCTGAAAAAAGTACAGCAATCCATCAATAGCATTGATGACGGCGATTACGGCTGGTGCGAAGAAACCGGTGAACCGATCGGCATCCCACGCTTGCTGGCGCGCCCTACAGCGACCCTGTCCCTGGAAGCCCAGCAAAGGCGTGAAATGAAGCAAAAGCTGTACGGCGACTGAATAATACCCGGGCTGACTGCACTGCAGAGTGCGATAAGCCTGCAGTTAAAAAGCGTGCGGCTAAAAACATGCAGCTAAAGAGCGTGCAGTTAACCACTGCGCGCTTTTTTACGAAATGGAATGCAACAATGTTGCAGGCGCCTGAACTTTTGCCGCTAAAACAACTCAAACGGCGGTAACGATGCCGTCAATTGCCGCACATCCGCAGTACATGCAGTCCAAAATGTCGGTTTTTTGCTACAATTTTTAAATTCTTTTTTCAGGTGTTTTGTGTGCTTTTTGCGTTTTTTCGTTTTTGCCTCAAGCCCTATTATTCTACTCGCCCATTTGCCCACTAACCAACTAACCGACTAGCCTCAGATAAACCAGCCACACCATGTTGCCGTCACTAAGCTCAAGCAAGAACAACAGCAAGCGCTACTTGCTGCTCTTTCTGCTGTCTGCGCTGTTATTCAGCCAGTGGCTGGGGTTTGCGCATCGCATGTCGCATGCGGGCTGGGCGGAAGGCAACGCACCGGTCGTTCTTAGCCAGCAAGCCAGCAACGCCACCAGCCTGATCGATACGCTGTGGCCAAACAGCAAGGATGACAGCAGCACCCAGCATTCTTGCGCCCTGTACGACGCCGCCTGCGTCGCCGAATACCTGCACCTGCTGCCTGAGCAGATTGTCCTGCTGGATGGACATGCCCTGGCTTCCAGCAATACCAGCAGCACCGGCTGGCAAGCCCTGCTGCGCGTCCCCTTCTCGTCCCGCGCCCCACCTGTCCTGTTTGCCTGAATCTTTTATCCGCCCTCCTTTGCCTCGGTGAAGGACGGGCCTGGCATCAATTTGTCCAGACCAGCTTGGCTGAAGTCTGACATTGCATCGTTTGCAAACAGGAAACAATATGGCTTTTCAACGTACACTGATTACTACCGCAGTCATGGCACTGCTCGCCCAATTCAACCATGGCGCCCGGGCTGAAGGCTCGCCCATCAACACTGTCACAGTCACATCCAATCCCATCAGCAATGATGAAAACCTGCAGGTACTGACACCGGCCAAGATATTGGCAGGGCCGGAATTGAAGGCAAAGATAGGCACTTCCCTGGGAGATACACTGAGTGGTGAACTGGGCGTATCGGCATCTGGCTTCGGCGCTGGCGCATCACGCCCCATCATCCGTGGCCTGGAAGGCCCGCGTGTCAAAATCTTGCAAAACGGCATGGGTGTTGCCGACGTATCCAGCCTGTCGAATGACCATGCAGTTGCCAGCGAAAGCTCGACTGCCCAGCAGATTGAAGTCTTGCGTGGCCCTGCCGCACTGTTGTATGGCAGCGGTGCCATTGGTGGCCTGGTGAATGTGGTTGATTACCGCATCCCTACCGTACTCAACAAGCAAACGACCGGCGAAGCCGAAGTCCGCGTCGGTACTGTCAACCAGGAAAAGAGCCTGTCCTTTTCCATCGATGGTTCCAGCGGTGTGATTGGCCTGCATGCTGACGGCAGCAGCCGCGATACCAGCAACTATAAAATCCCGGGCAACAGCGAATGGAATAATCCAGCCTCGGCCAGTGGCCGCCTGAATTCCAGCTTTACCCGCGAATCCACCCTGGCTGTGGGTGCATCCGTGATCCAGCCATGGGGTTACCTGGGTGCAGCAGTGCAGACACTGAATGATCATTACGGTATCCCGACGGCGGAACGCTCATTTATTGACCTGCGCCAGAATCGTTTCGATCTCGATGGTTTGCTGAACTCGCCCGTCAATGGCTTTGACAGCCTGAAATACAAATTCAGCGCCACCGATTATCAGCATACAGAAAAAGCAGAGAATGGCTCACCGAACACCTTTTTCAAGAATCAATCCATGGAAGGCCGCGTAGTGCTGTCGCACCCGTCCTGGGCTGGCTGGCAAGGTAGCTGGGGCCTGCAGACCGAACAGGTGAAATTCTCCGCCCTGTCCGCCAGCAGTGGTCGCGCCGATACCGTTCCACCAACCACATCCACCTCATTGGCCGCTTTCGCCGTCGAACAAAAGCAATTTGGTGATGTCCTCGCCAGCACTGGTGTCAGGATGGAAAATGTCAACCGTAAACCGGACGCAGGCACCGGCCTGGTCTCGCGCGAATTCAATCTGTTTTCCGCCTCGGCAGGTGGACTCTGGCAATTTGAGAAAGGTTATAGTGCTGGCCTGAGCCTGTCTTGGGCACAGCGCGCACCAGCGACCGAAGAACTGTATTCAAACGGCCCCCATGAGTCCACCGCGACATTTGACATAGGTAGTGTCAACATGAAGAAAGAAGTCTCGCGCAATGTGGAACTCAGCCTGCAAAAGACCAGTGGCATCCTGCACTGGAAAGTGAATGCCTTCCTCAACAAGGTCAGCAACTATATCTACGGCCACACGGACGGCACCAAGGTAGATGAAGAGGGTATACCCGATACTGACGCCGAATTTACCCGCCGTAACTGGTCGCAGGCATCGGCCACCATCCGTGGCGGCGAAGCTGAAATCAGCTATAACCTGCTGGGTGAAGGTCCGTCAATACGCGCATTTGCCGACTATTCACGCGGTAGCCTCGACAGCTTGGGCAGCCTGCCGTTGCAACCGGCGACCCGCACCGGCCTGGACCTTGGCTATCGCGAAGGGAAATGGCGTGCCGGTCTGAATATCCTGCACGCACAGCGACAAGACCGGCTGGCCAGCTTTGAAAGTTTCGAAACACCGTCCTACACCAAGGTGGATGCCAGCCTGACCTATACCCATCCTTATCAGAACAGCCAGCTGACCTGGTTCCTGATGGCGAAAAACCTGCTGAATCAGGATATCCGCCTGTCTACCTCGGTACTGCGGGAAAGTGTGCCGCAACCGGGCAGGAACGTTCTTGCGGGGCTAAGAGTCAGCTTCTAAGAACCTGTTTGCGATCTTACTGCGCGAGCGTGATCGGGGCTCATGTGCTGCTCAAAATGCTCATGTACTATAAGTACATTCCGCTTTTTGCGCTGCTCTTCACCCCGCTGACGCTCGCTCGCTACAGATCGGAAACACGTTCTAATGCAAAAAAGTCAGCTAAGAGTTGCAAGAAAAATGTAAGCAGATGTAATTGCGCATTTAGTTATCAATTCATAACCTATAAGTATTGGAGGTGGTATTCACCTCCAATTTCATTAAAAAACCGGTCTAATCAGTTTGTTTTTGAGAATATCGCGTAGCATTTAAAAGAGCATTTGAAAAAAAACTGCTTGGACCCATTGAGCCCAGTCAACCATTCCATCGCAAATCAGAATATACTAAGCACTCGTCAAATTCGCTAGCGGGCGGTTAGCGTTTATTCTTATTCGGGAACAAAGTGGGGATTTTTTCTCTTTTCGGTAAAAAAGGTGTCAAGCAGGAAGATCGCTCCACCGAGAAATCTTCTTCTAGAAAGACGCGCTCCAAGAATGGTAATACCGTCATTGGCGGTTTCCAGGACAGCGAGGTGTTTAGCAATTCAATTATTGCTCAGCGCCATATCGCCCGTGCCACGGAAAGAAAAATTGACGCGATTGAATTTGAAATGTCGCGTGACATCGTCAAGACCAGGCCGCCAACTGTCACCAAGACTGATCTGATGAACCCGCCGGCTGAAGTGCCGTCGAAAAAAAATCCTCCCGTAGAATTCCAGACAACGATGCCGTTGACCCTGCCTACCGATTATCTGCTTGGGCAGAATTCGGAAATGTCGGGGTCCGCCGTTGCGCACAGTGAATCCGTACCCTTGCTGGAAGAAGCCGCGATCCTGTTCGCCAGTGGCCAGGCCGAGGTTGCCGAGCAAATGCTGGTGGCCGCCGTCCATCAGGAATTGGGTGACGCCACCGAAATCGGCTGGCAAATGCTGTTTGACCTGTATCGCATCGGCAATCACCAGCACAAGTTCGAAAGCCTGTCGCTCGACTACGCCAATAAATTTGAAACCTCCCCACCTTTGTGGCCAGAGGTATTGAACAATACCGACCAGGATGTGGATAATCGGTCCGACAACACCATGGCCAATATCAGCTTCCCGGCCAAACTGGATGCTGGCATTGTCAAGGTACTGGAAAAAATCCAGAACGCCAGCGCCAAGAGCCGCAGCCTGCGCCTGGATTTTATACGCGTCAAGGAAGTGGACCCCATCGGTTGCGGCCTGCTATTGCGTGCATTCAAGAATTTAAAGAAATCCGGCCACGACCTGATACTGATTGGTGCCAAAGACCTGTCGGACAAAATCCGTGCAATTTTGCTGGTAGGCCGTCGCGACGAAACTGAAGCACCATGGCTGCTGTTGCTGGAAATCTTGCAATTGCTGCATTTTGAACAAGCCTTCGAAGAAGTCAGTATGGATTACTGCATCACTTTCGAAGTCTCGCCACCTTCTTTCGAAGCACCGAAAAACAATATCACCAGTTCCTTCCCGGAAATCAATAACGAGGAAGAAGCCGCTTCTGACAGCTTCCTGATGCCTAAAGTGGTAGAAGGCAAGACCGAATTCCTGCTGCAAGGCATCGCCGAACAGGCGGAAAGCCAAAATCCGCTGATACTCGATTGCTCACGACTGGAGCGGGTAGAGTTTGGTGCCTCGGCACAATTGCTGAATGGCTTGGCCCCTATTGCCGGCAAAAGCGGCATGAACATACGCTTTGAAAACGTCAATTATCTGGTCATGATGCTATTCCACGCCATGGGCCTGAAGAATATTGCCAGCATCATCGTCCGCAAACACTAAAGCAGTTTCCAGAATAGCAAGCGCTTGGGCTGAATGAACTACCTGCATCTGCAGGATGTCTCATTCGGCTGCGGCTTTGCCTGTGCTGTATCACTGACTGTAACGCTGACTGCAACGCTTGTAATTCCACGAAAACACCCCATTTTCAAAAAAACGGGCAATCCAGCCCGGCATCCGCCTTCAGCCCATCCGGCCTGAGCATTTGCAGCAGGCGTAGCGAATATCAATGAGGTTCATATGGAACAATTTCACGGCACCACCATCCTGACGGTGCGACGCGGCAATCTGGTTGCCCTCGGCGGCGATGGTCAGGTCACCCTTGGCAATATCGTCATGAAGGGTACAGCCCGCAAGGTACGCAAGCTGTATCACAACAAGGTACTGGCAGGATTTGCCGGCGGCACTGCCGATGCCTTTACCCTGATCGAACGTTTTGAATCGAAACTGGAAAAACACCAGGGCCACCTGATGCGTGCTTCGGTAGAACTGGCCAAAGACTGGCGTACTGACCGCATGCTGCGCCGCCTGGAAGCCATGTTGCTGGTGGCAGACAAAGACACTACCCTGGTCATCACCGGCAACGGCGACGTACTGGAACCCAATCAGGGCATAGGTGCAATCGGCTCGGGCGGTACATTTGCCCAATCGGCAGCGATCGCCCTGTTTGAAAACACCGACCTGTCGCCCGTCGACATCGTCAAGAAATCGCTGACTATCGCCGGTGAATTGTGCATTTACACCAACTTGTCGCACACCATAGAAACACTGGAATGAATTGGAATAAGCAATGAACATGACCCCGCAAGAGATCGTCTCTGAACTCGATAAACATGTCGTTGGCCAGTCCAAGGCCAAGCGTGCCGTTGCCATCGCCCTGCGTAACCGCTGGCGTCGTCAGCAGGTAGAGGAACCGCTGCGCCATGAGATCACCCCCAAGAACATCCTGATGATAGGCCCGACTGGTGTCGGTAAAACCGAAATCGCGCGTCGCCTGGCCAAGCTGGCCGACGCCCCTTTCATCAAGATCGAAGCCACCAAATTCACTGAAGTGGGTTATGTGGGCCGTGATGTCGATACCATCATCCGTGACCTGATCGATATAGGCATCAAGCAAACCCGTGAAGCTGCCACCCGCAAAGTACGCGCCCGTGCCGAAGATGCGGCAGAAGACCGGGTACTCGACATCTTGTTGCCACCAGCACGTGATTTCGGTTTTCAGCCGAATGAAGCCGAAGCAGCGCCGACGGACAATACCACCCGCCAGACTTTCCGCAAGCGTCTGCGTGAAGGTGCGCTGGATGACAAGGAAATTGAAATCGAAGTAGCCGAAGGCGTGGCCCACATGGAAATCATGGCACCACCCGGCATGGAAGAAATGACCGAGCAGATCAAGACCATGTTCTCGGGCATGGGCAGTGGCCGCAAGAAATCACGCAAGCTGAAAATCAAGGAAGCGATGAAGCTGCTGATTGAAGAAGAAGCAGGCAAACTGGTCAATGAAGAAGAACTGAAGCAGGAAGCAATTCGCAATGTAGAACAAAACGGCATCGTCTTCCTCGATGAAATCGACAAGATCGCCTCACGTTCTGAAACTGGCGGTGCGGAAGTTTCACGCGCTGGCGTACAACGCGATTTGCTGCCGCTGGTCGAGGGCACCACCGTGAACACCAAATACGGCATGATCAAGACTGACCATATCCTGTTTATTGCGTCGGGGGCTTTTCATCTGGCCAAACCGTCTGACCTGATACCGGAACTGCAAGGCCGCTTCCCTATCCGCGTGGAGCTTGAATCCCTGTCCATCGCTGATTTTGAACGTATCCTGACCGGTACCGACGCCTGTCTGACACGTCAATACCAGGCCCTGCTGGCGACCGAAGACGTGCAGATAGACTTCACGCCGGAAGGGGTGGAACGTCTGGCTGGCATCGCGTATGCGGTCAATGAAACCACCGAAAACATCGGTGCCCGTCGCCTGTACACCGTGATGGAAAAGCTGCTGGAGGAAATTTCTTTCAATGCACACCAGAACAGTGGCAAGACCGTTGTCATTGATGCCGCCTATGTCAATGAGCGCCTGGAAGCCCTGTCGGTGAATGAAGACCTGTCGCGCTACGTGCTGTAATTTTTAGTTTACAACCCAAGGGTTCAACATGGCAAACAAGGCGCTGGCAACACGACAACGCATGCAGTTCCGCGTTGAACCCGCACAGGTAGCAGTCTATCGTACCCAGCAGCACAGCAAGAAAATGCCACCGGCCTATCGTGGCCTGGCTGTGAATAATCAACTACCGTTCCCTGCTGTCAATGCCACCCGCAAAGACAAGTCAGGGAACAAATAATCCCTTTCAAAAAGAGGAAACACTATGTTTGTCAGCCCGACTGCCAGCCCGACCACCAGCAACCAACCCAACTATTCCATGCTGTCGCGCCAGCTTGCCAGCATACTGGAAAGCGAGCGCAATCTGATAACCAATGCGGCGCAGTTTTCTGCCTTTATCTACAACAGCATCAGTGACCTCAACTGGGCCGGTTTTTATCTGTGCACGCATGCCAGCAAACCGACGGCGGATTTCCCGCATGAACTCTTGCTCGGCCCTTTCCAGGGCAAGGTCGCCTGTACCCGCATCCCTTTCAAACGTGGTGTCTGTGGCACGGCGGCTGCCGAAAGACGCACGGTATTGGTGTCTGATGTCCATGCCTTCCCCGGCCATATCGCCTGCGATTCGGCATCGAATTCTGAAATCGTCATCCCGCTGATCAAGGATGGTGAATTATTTGGTGTATTTGATATCGACAGTCCACGCCTGGACAGATTCAGCCTCGACGATCAGCAAGGCCTGGAACAACTGGTCGCCATTTTCATGGCTGCCAGCGATATCAAATAAGCCGGTCTGGACCCTGCATTGCGGGATTTCTTGTGGCTGACGACAGACAAAGACCAAGGCGGACTTGGTCTTTTTTGTTAAGCTATGTCAAAAATCCGTCCTTGATTGTGTTGCCGTTCTACACTGAAACATACGTATCAGTAGAGGTAGTCACATGTCAGGGAACCGACGCCGGAAAATGCAACGCAAGCGCAAGCAGCTCTTGCGCAGGCGTGATCTGCTGACCCGGTTCATGGTGGATCTGGGGATTCATTACCTGGAAATACTGGGGCTGGACAAGGCCATGGATTTTTTGCGCAAGCATCAGGTGCCAGATTCAGTGATTAGCAGAGTGCTGCGCTTTCCAGAATACCGGCGACGTTATTGAATCAATGGCTTTCCTGCTTGGCATCCCTTGCCAGCAAACGGCTCATCATCTGCTGTGCCGATACGCCATCAAACAACACACCTGCTACTGCTTCGGTGATGGGCATATCGACCCCAAGTTGGCGTGCCAACCCGCGTACCGCCTGGGCACAACGCACGCCTTCGGCAACATGCCCCAGCTCCTGCACGATATTTTCCAGCGACTTACCCTGTGCCAGTGCCAGCCCTACCCTGCGGTTGCGTGACAGGTCGCCGGTACAGGTCAGTATCAGGTCACCCACACCCGTCAATCCCATCAGGGTTTCCGCCCGGGCACCGAGTGCCACCCCAAGGCGGCTGATCTCGGCCAGGCCACGGGTGATCAGTGCCGCGCGGGCATTCAGGCCCAGCCCCATACCGTCAACCATACCGGTAGCGATGGCCATGATATTTTTGACCGCACCGCCGACCTCAACCCCGATCATATCGTCGCTGGAATACACCCGCACGGCATTCCCGTGCAAAGCCTGTACCACCAGTTGACTCAGCGTGGCAGAAGTGGAAGCGATGGTCAAAGCACAAGGCAGGCCCTGTGCGACTTCCTGCGCAAAGGATGGACCTGACAGGGCACCAAAAGCCATCTTGTCACCCAACACTGCATGCGCCACCTGGTGCGGCAGTAACTGGCTGGCTTCTTCAAAACCCTTGCACAGCCAGACAATATTGCTGGTTTGATAAGGCAGGCAGGCTTCCAGCGTAGAGCGTAAACCAGATACCGAGGTCGCCACCACCAGCAAATTATCCGGCCCGGCAGCATGCGCCAGGGCTGCAGAAAAATCTGCCGTTACTTGCAGGGAGGCTGGAAACGCAAAACCTGGCAAATAGGCAGTGTTTTGACGCTCCGCCTGCATGGCAGCGATTGCCTGCTGATTACGGCCCCACAGCAAGACCTGGTTTTTTGCCGCCAAAGCCATGGCCATGGCAGTACCCCAGGCACCTGCTCCCAATACGCTGATATTCATACTATCCCCTGACCACGCTGCTAAGTTGAAATTTCAAACTGCTGAATTCCGGATGTAAAAAAAGGACAGCATGCTGTCCCCGGTATTAAAGCGTGTTGACAGGTCCGATCACAGACCCCAGACTTCGTTTATTTTAACGAAGCCGATCTGGCCATCCTTGTGCTTGACCTTGACCCAGCCGGCACTTACCGGTTCGGCCATTTCCAGCAAGACATGCTTGTCAGCGCTGAATACCAGCGCAGCGGCATCATCGGCCGCAGCGCGTACCTTGGCATTGGCAACCCGCACCACCAGGCTGCGTCGCGTGATCAAGTCCTTGGACTCGACCCAGCTCATGTCACCGGACATATCCCTTACCTTGCTCCAGGCACCCGATGTAAACACGACTTCCACCGGCATGCCACGCGGTGCCACATACAATTTGGCCCCTTTGGCCCCTGGCGCATCATACATGATGACCGGGGACGCACCGACAGAACGAAATTCCAGCGCCTGTGCTGTACCACCTGCCGTCAGGGCAAGCAGAATCAAGGGCAGGGTCGTTATCAGGCGTTGCATGGGCTTCCTTCATCAAGCTGATCCAGCTTTCACCGGATCAGGCTGCTTCAATTACTGGATGGTTGCTGGTGCTTCGGCTGTTGCATCTGCATTACCTTGTTCAGCAGCAAGCGCCAGGCGTTGTGCGTAGAAGGCTTCGAAATTGATTTCAGACAGGTGGATAGGTGGGAAACCTGCACGTGTGATCGCATCCGCTACGTTGGAACGCAGGTAAGGATAAACGATATTCGGGCAACCGATGCCCAGCAGTGGATCGAGCTGGTCTTCAGGAATATTGCGTGCTTCGAAAATACCGGCTTGCTTGCCTTCTACCAGGAAAGCCACTTTTTCGCCGATTTTTGCTGTGACAGTCACGGTGACGGTCGCTTCGTAGATACCGTCGGCCAGCTTTTCAGAGCCAACATCAACGGATACTTCGATACCAGGCGCTTCCTGTTCCAGGAAAATGGATGGGGAATTTGGCTGTTCAAGCGACAAATCTTTCAGATATACGCGTTGAATTTGGAATACGGGCTGCAGATTTTCGTCAGACATGTGAAACTTTCTAATATTCTAAAAGATTAATAATGAACAGCGAGACTGGCAGATAAGGTCATTTACAGCCATTTCAAGGTCGCGGCGCGCTATTGTAGCAAGTAGTCTGCAAAAACAGCAATTTACCTGAAAAACCCGTAGAAAATCCGGCAAATTTCGCGTTTTAGCCTGCCGGATTCAGTAGTGGATCGAGTTTTCCGGCCCGGTCCAGTGCCGATAAGTCATCAAAACCGCCTACATGGGTATCCCCTATGTAGATCTGTGGCACGGTACGGCGCCCGGTTTTCTGCATCATCGCCTCGCGTATGGAAGGATCCAGATCGACACGGATCTTCTCTATGTCATCAATCCCTTTGGATTTCAACAAACGCTCTGCCATATTGCAATACGGGCAAACAGCCGTGCTATACATGACTACATGGGGTTTCATCATTCTCTCCTGCTTACTTTACTGTCGGCAAGCCTTGCGTTTTCCACGCATCGATACCGCCTTCAAGACTGACAACCTGTCCGAAACCAGCCTTGGTCAACAAGGCAGCAGCACTGGCTGAACGTACACCACGTGCACAAACGGTAATGACCGCATTGTTTTTCGATTTTTCGATTTCTTTCAGGCGCTTGTCTAATTCTGCCAGAGGAATGTTTTTCGCGTTGGGCAGGTGCCCGGTGGCAAATTCTTCAGCGTCGCGCACGTCCAATACCAGGGTTTTTCCCTGATTTATCAATTGGGTGGCTTGCAATTGCGATACTTTGGCACCACGTTTCTGTAAAGCCGGGAACAATAGGGCTCCACCGGAAATGAGGGCAATACCTATCAAAAAGATATTATCAAGAATGAATTTCACAGGTTTCCAGTAGTAAGAATGGTTATCAGAAGCGCGTCATTATAAAATAGATGCCGCAGATGCATACTAAATCACTTATCTCACCTATTTCACCAATTTCACCTACCTCACGTTCTCGCACACTCTATGTACAAAATCGTTTTCATGCGCCACGGCGAATCTACCTGGAATCTGGACAACCGCTTTACCGGCTGGACCGATGTTGACCTGACGGAAAAAGGCGTCGCCGAAGCGACCCAGGCTGGCAAACTGTTGAAAGAAGCCGGTCTGAGCTTTGACCTGGCCTACACCTCGGTACTGAAACGTGCCATCCGTACGCTCTGGGGTACGCTGGATGAAATGAATATGATGTGGTTGCCCGTCATCAACGACTGGCGTCTGAATGAACGGCATTACGGCGCACTGCAAGGTTTGAACAAGGCTGAAACAGCAGCCAAATACGGTGACGAGCAAGTGCTGGTATGGCGTCGCAGCTATGACACGCCACCCATGCCACTGGATGTAAATGATGAGCGTACCTCGTTCAATGACCCGCGTTACGCCGGTCTGGAACGCAGCCAGATCCCGCTGACCGAATGCCTGAAAGACACAGTCGCCCGTGTCATGCCAGCCTGGAACGATAGCATTGCACCAGCCATCCGCAGCGGCAAACGCATCCTGATTTCCGCCCATGGCAACAGCCTGCGTGCCCTGATCAAGATGTTGGACGGTATCAGCGACGACGACATCGTCAACCTGAATATCCCCAACGGCCAACCCCTGGTGTATGAGCTGGATGCCGATCTGAAGCCGATCAGGCATTATTACCTGGGTGACCAGGCAGCCATTGCAGCGGCTTTGCAGGCCGTCGCCAGCCAGGGTAAATCCAAATAAGCATTTGATGCCACTTACACAGAAGTCGCTGAAACCCCTGCTGAGCATCTTGCTATGCCTATCGTTAACGGGCATGGCAGCCTTTGCCATGGCGGCCAGCAATACCCGTGCAGTGCAAAAAAGCAAGGCGGAAGCAGACCGCCTGGAGTTGCAAAATCGCCTGAAGTCACTAAAAAACGACATCAACAAGACAGAAACAGCCAAAGACAATGCCAGTGACGCCCTGGCAGAATCAGAAAAATCGATTTCCGACGCGAATCGCTCGCTGCGTGATTTACAGACCGAGCAGAGCGAAACCGAAGGAAAAGTCAAACAATTGGCCGATGAACAACAGCGTCTCGCGGCGAAAGTTGAAAAACAAAAGAACCAGTTATCCAGTTTCCTGCGTCGTCAGTATATGCGCGGTGACAGTGACCGTATCAAGCTCCTACTGTCTGGCGATAACCCCAACCGCATCAATCGCGAATTGCAATACATGAGCTATGTATCGCAAACCCAGGCGAAAATGATCGATGCCCTGCGTGTCAGCCTGAAAGCGGCAGAAAAAAATGCCGATGATGCCAGAGAAGCCAAGGCGGAACTCGATGAAATCGCCGACGAAGAAAAAAGCCACAAGTCGGCGCTGGAAAAAGAGAAAAAACGGCATGCCACTTTATTAAGTCAGTTGGCAGAAAAATTATATGTACAAAAAAAACAGGCTGATAGCCTGGAAAAAGATGAACAAAGACTGGGCAATCTGGTCTCACAATTAAATAAAGTCATAGAAGAACAAGCCAGGGCCGACGCCGCCAAGGCAGCGCTGGAAGAAAGACAGCGCCAGGAAAGAATTGCAACAGCACAGAAAGAAAGAGCAAGACAGGCAGCACAGGGTAAGAAGCCGGCAAAAATCATCAATCCCAATGCGATCGATGCCGACGAACCACCAAGGCAGGCGAAGGCAGAAACACCGCCGCCGGGTGAGTTTGACAAGCTCAAGGGTCAATTGCGCTTGCCGGTCAAAGGTGAAATCGTGGCCAAATACGGCAGCAAGCGTGCCGATGGTCCAAGCTGGAAAGGCATGTTCATCAAAGCCAGCGAGGGTGCAGAGATCAAATCCATCGCCCCTGGCAAGGTAATTTTTGCCGATTGGTGGAAAGGCTATGGCAATATGATCATCGTTGATCATGGTGGCCAGTACTGGAGTCTGTATGGCAACAACCAGGCCGTATTGAAACATGTGGGTGATGTCGTAAAAGCAGGTGATGTGATTGCCAGCGCTGGAAACAGCGGCGGCATTGAAGAATCAGGTTTATACTTTGAAGTACGTCATCAAGGGCGTACATTTGATCCTCTCAACTGGATCGTCGTTAAATAGGCTTTAGGTGAATCATGGGCAGCAAATTCAAGAATTTCGGTTTAATTGGCCTCGGCATGGTAGCGGGTGTAGCGGTTTCCATGCAGTTTTCCGCAGTGGCTCAAAAAACCACAGGTAATCCTTTGCCGGTAGAAGAATTACGGCAGCTCGCAGATGTCTTCGGTTTGATCAAATCAGATTATGTCGAACCGGTGGAAGACAACAAACTCCTGACTGAAGCCATTACCGGCATGGTGGCGTCGCTGGATCCGCACTCCGCCTATCTGGACAAAAAATCATTTAAAGAATTAAAAGAAGGTACACAGGGCAAATTTGTCGGCCTGGGTATCGAAGTCGGTATGGAAGATGGCTATGTCAAAATCATCTCCCCTATCGAAGATTCACCGGCTTACCGTGCCGGCCTGAAACCGGGCGATCTGATTACCCGTCTGGATTCACTGCCAGTCAAGGGCTTGTCGCTGGACGAAGCCGTGAAAAAAATGCGCGGCGAACCGAATACCAAAATTACGCTGACAATTGCCCGCAAGACGGAAGACAAACCGATTATTGTCACCATCATACGCGAGCTCATCAAACAGCAAAGCGTCAAAGCCAAGATCGTCGAACCTGGTTATGCATGGGTGAGGATCGCCCAGTTCCAGGAACCGACGGTCGAAGACATGGCCAAGAAAATCCAGACCCTGTATGCACAGGACCCGGCCATCAAGGGCCTGATCCTGGATTTGCGCAATGATCCGGGCGGTGTCTTGCCGGGTGCTATCGGTGTTTCTGCGGCCTTCCTGCCGAAGGATGTGCCAGTGGTCTCCACCAATGGTCAGTTACCTGATTCCAAGGCAACCTTCTACGCAAGGCGCGAATTTTACTCGGGACGCACCTTGAGTGACCCGCTGGCAAAACTGCCAGAAGCGGTAAAAAACGTACCTATGGTGGTCCTGATCAATACTGGTTCGGCTTCTGCGTCTGAAATCGTGGCCGGTGCCCTGCAGGATTACAAGCGTGCCACTATTCTGGGTACCCAGAGTTTTGGTAAAGGCTCGGTACAGACCATACGCCAGATTTCTGCCGATACCGCCGTCAAGCTGACCACGGCCCGTTACTACACGCCGAATGGTCGTTCCATCCAGGCCAAGGGTATAGTCCCCGACCTGAACGTGGAAGAAACCGCCGACGGTGATGGTTTCAATGGCCTGCGTGCCCGTGAAGCCGATTTGCAAAAACATCTGACCAATGACAAGGAAAAAGAAGTCGCCCGTCCTAAAGTCGATGAAGCGGAAGAAGAGCAGCGTCTGATCGCCCTGGCGAAAAAGAGCAAGCCGCTGGAATATGGTGGCGCAGAAGACTTCCAATTGGCCCAGGCACTGAATCACCTGAAGGGCCTGCCAGTCAAAGTCACTGAAGTCAAAGTCGCCGATAAGGATGGCAAGGACAGCAAAGATGCCAAAGACACAGGCAAGGACGCTGAAAAAGGTGGCAAATCGGATAAATCAGATAAATCGGACAAGTCAGATAAAGCAGACAAACCCGAACATAAAACCGACAGCAAGAAAAAATAAACCCTGACAAAAAGGCCGCACGCAGCGGCCTTTTTTACTACGATGAACGACCAGCAACTCTTACGCTATTCCCGTCATATCCTGCTTGACCAGATAGGCATAGAAGGCCAGCAGCAAATCACTGAAGCACGCGCCCTCATCATCGGTGCCGGCGGCCTTGGGTCCCCGGCTGCACTGTATCTGGCCAGCGCCGGTGTCGGCAGTATCACCATCGTCGACAATGACAGTGTGGACCTGACCAACCTGCAACGGCAAATCCTGCACACGACAGAACGGGTGGGCATGGCCAAGGTCGGCTCTGCCAAGCTGAGCCTGCAGGGTATCAATCCCGACATTCACATCATGGCACTCCAGGAAAGAGCTGAACACGAGCGACTGGAAGAACTGGTCAGCCAGGCCAGTATCGTGCTCGACTGCTGCGACAATTTCGCCACCCGGCATGCAGTCAATGCCGCCTGCGTCAAACATGCTGTGCCACTGGTGTCGGGTGCTGCCATTGCCTTTGATGGCCAGATCAGCGTCTTTGACAGCCGCAAGCCCGAATCACCCTGTTATGCCTGCCTGTTCCCGCCCGACCAAGTGTTTGAAGAAGTGCTGTGTTCCAGCATGGGCGTGTTTGCCCCGCTGGTTGGCATCATAGGCAGTACCCAGGCAGCAGAAGCACTCAAGCTCATCATGCACATCGGCAAACCGCTCAGCGGTCGCCTGCTGCTGCTGGACGCCTTGCAGATGGAGTGGACCAGTATAGGTATCAGCAAGAACCCTGCCTGCACTGTCTGCGGTCAGCATCACGCTGCCTGAATCTCTGTATGCTCCTGGCACTGACTCCTCAACTCATGTCGCTTTGAAGGAAAACCATGTACACACTCTATTACTGCCCCGGCTCTGCCAGCATGATCGTCCACCTGGCCTTGCTGGAAATCGGCGCAGAATATGAACTGAAACTGGTCGATGTAGAAAAAAAACAGCAGAAAGATCCCGCTTACCTGCGCCTGAATCCGAACGGGGTGGTGCCGACCCTGGTCTTCGACAATCGCCCTTATCTGGAATCTGCAGCATTGCTGATGTTATTGTCCGAACGCCACCCGGAAGCCGGTTTGATGCCCGCCATTGGCAGCATAGAGCACGATCAGTGGCGTCAATGGATAGTGTTCATCAGCACCAGCCTGCAGACAGCTTTCCGTGTCTGGTTTTATCCGGCCGAGCTGGGCTATGAAGAACATACGGAAGTCACACGGCTAGCCTTGCAAAAACGCATTGCTGCGATCTGGGACCAGCTTGAACAGCACCTGAGCCAGCATGGTCCCTACCTGCTTGGTGACACGTTCTCTGGCGCTGATCTGCATCTGACCATGCTGATGCGCTGGTCACGCAATATGCCACGCACGGCGACGGAATGGCCCGCACTGAACCGGCTGGCACACATGGTCATCGCCCGCCCCAGCTGGCAAAAAATGGTAGCCATCGAAGGCATCGATGCCTGGCCGAAAGTGACATCCAATTGAACGAATCCAGTGAATAAGTCCAGCAAAGCCCGTGATCTGTATGCCGCCAACCAGGCGGCCATGCAGGCCACCATCATCCACCCAGAAGTATCCTTCACTGAATTTCGCGGTGTCCGCAACCTGCATCTGTCTTCCGAGGCAATACAGGGTGCCATGCGCCTGGCAATGCCTGACCAGATCGAGCTTGAATATGTACAGCAAATGATGATGTGGATGCTGTTCAGCGCAACGCCACAACATATCGTGCAACTGGGCCTGGGTGCGGCATCACTGACCAAGTTTTGCTATCGCCAGTTTCCGCAGGCGCGGGTCACGGCAATAGAACTGAATCCAAATGTGATACAAGCCTGCCATCAGGATTTCAAACTGCCAGCCGATGATGAACGCCTGCAAGTGCTGGAAATGGATGCCATGCTGTACGTCAGCAATGAAAAAAATCATGCCAGCATCGACATCCTGCAAATCGATCTGTATGACGCCGCCGCAGCAGCGCCGGCACTCAGCAGCCCGGCTTTCTATCAAGCTTGCGCAGACTGTCTGAAGCAAGATGGCATGCTGACTGTGAACCTGTTCGGCAATCCGCAAAATTATGAAGCCAGTTGTGCAGCCAACATCACCGCACTGGAAGCAAGCTTTGACGCCGTGGTCTGGCTACCGCTGGTGCATGACGCCAACACCGTCGCCATCGCTTTCAAACAGGCCCCCGTGGTTGATTTCGATGACCTGTATGAACGCGCAAGCGCCATACGTCTGGCCACCAAACTGCCTGCGGCAAAATGGGTGAATGGCTTGAAAAAATGGATGGAAGATCAAAGCTGAAACAAGCCGTATCATGGGGGCTTTTCCAGCTGGGATCGGTTCAACCCGGCGGCGTCGGTGTCGGGTTGATACAGGTGAACTGTATTTCAGCCTTGGGGACATTCCCGAGTAGATAAGGCGGGCGGGCTTCCTGGGTGCTGACGAGCTGGAAAGATTGACCCAGTTTTTCGCAATACTGCGTGGCTTCCTGAAGAGCTTCTGCCTTCAGTGTGCCAGACCCGAAAAATCCGGTCGCTGCCTGACGCGATACCATGTAGATGTCCTTACCTATCGACATCACACCGGAACTGGATGCGCAGGCTGTCAACAGCAGGGCGGCAAAACAAAACAGAACTCTCATCTGGTCACTCGTCAAAAATGGAACATCATGCTTGACTTTCGCTTGTCATCCAAACTTCTCAGCCGTTTAAAAAAGACCAATCCGTCGGACCGCGTTTTTATTCGCCATCCTCTTCCGCATGATGGCAGCAGATACACAGCTTGTTACCGTCAGGGTCGCGAAAATACGCGCCATAATAATGGGGGTGGTAATGCGGACGCAGACCGGGTTGGCCTTCATCAACAGCACCATGTGCCATGGCGACCTCATAACAGCGCCGGACTGTTTCACGTGATGCTGCCAGCAACGCAATCATCTGGCCGTTACCGGCACTGGCTGGCGCGTCATTAAATGGCAATCCAATCACGAATAGCGGACGAGGCTGCCCGCTGGCCATCCAGCCGGCCCAGGGCTTTTCTGCATCACTAAATTTCAGCATCATGCCAAGCTCGGCCATCAGTGCTGAATAAAAATCGAACGCGACGCTAAAATCACGAATACCTATGAACACATGCGAAATCACGGAATACTCCTTCTTCAATGCGTTTTTTTTGCTAACCCCAGATAGGTATCAATCACCCGCTGATCATTCGCCAGTTCAGCCGCCAGACCTTGCAAAGCGATCTGCCCGGTTTCCAGCACATAGGCATAGTCTGCTACCTGCAGCGCGGCGCGGGCATTTTGCTCGACCAGCAAAATGGCGACGCCAGTTTGCCTGAGTCGCTGAATGATGTGAAAAATTTCCTTGACGATTAAAGGCGCCAGGCCAAGGCTGGGTTCATCCAGCATCAGCAATTGTGGCTTGGCCATCAAGGCGCGCCCCAGTGCCAGCATCTGACGTTCACCGCCCGACAGGGTACCAGCTTCCTGGTTGCGTCTTTCTTTCAGGCGCGGGAATAAATCAAACACGACCTGCAACTGGTCTGCATAATTTTTTTCACCAGCCTGGTAACGACGATAGCTGCCCAGCAGCAGATTATCTTCCACCTTCATGCTGGCGAATAATTCGCGCTTTTCCGGCACCAGTGACATGCCCTGAGCAACCCTGGTTTCTATGGCGACACCGGCCAAATCTTTGTCAGATAAAAGTATCTGCCCGCGCAGGCTGCCATTCGCCGGCAAGGCACCGGCAATCGCATTGAGCATGGTGGATTTGCCGGCACCATTGGGACCGATCACTGTCACGATCTGTCCGGCATCCACCTGGATGTTGACGGCTTGCAAAGCTTCAACCTTGCCGTAAAAAACCTGTAAATCCCGGGTCTGCAATAAGCCGGGTTCGCTCGATGAAGTCACCGGGATGGCCGGCGCTGCCGGCGAGTCTGTAGCAATTGGCGTCGTCATCAGTCTATCCCACCCAGATATGCTTCCAGCACGGCCGGATGCTGTTGTACCTCTTGCGGCAAGCCTTCGGCGATCTTGGTGCCGAATTCCATCACCACCAGATGATCGGTCAGATTCATCACAAAGTCCATATCATGTTCGACCAGCAAAATACTCATGCCTTCACCGCGTAATTTGCGCAGCAATTCTGCCAGTTCCTGTTTTTCCTTGTAGCGCAAACCGGCTGCTGGTTCATCCAGCAACAGCAGTGTCGGGTCACAGCACAGCGCACGGGCGATTTCCAGTATGCGCTGCTGCCCTAGTGCCAGGCTGCCGGCTTCTTCCTGCATCAGGTGGGCCAGGCCCACCCTTTCCAGTTGTCGCTGCGCTTCTGCCAGCAGGGAATTTTCTATCTTGCTGTCACGTCGCAAAATACTGGACATCACTTCCATCACATCACCACCCTTGGCGCGCAAATGGGCACCGATGGCGACGTTTTCCAGCACGCTCATGCTGGCCAGCAAACGCACATGCTGGAAGCTACGGCCGATACCCAGTTTGACAATCTCCCGCGATGGCAGGTTGCCGATATCGCGCAACTGGCCATCGCGATAAAAGCGGATGGCACCACTGCTCAATGGCAAAACCCCGGTCACCAGATTGAACATGGTGGATTTGCCCGCGCCATTCGGGCCGATCAAACCGACGATCTGCCCAGCACTGACAGTGAACTGCATGTCATTGACGGCCACCAGGCCACCAAACTGTTTGCGGGCCTTGTCAATTTCGAGAATGACGGTATTGGCCGCAGGCTTGGTGCGCGTGCTAAGGACCGCCGCCCCCGGCTTGACTTGTATGCCCTGGTCTTCTGGCAGCCAGGCAGCGAAAATACGCCTAGTCCAGCGCGCAAGATAAGGCCATACGCCGTCGCGCGCCCTTTGCAGTAGCAGTATCAGCAAGACACCGAACACAATGACTTCAAAATTGCCGTTCGCGCCCAGCAAGACCGGCAGAATGCTTTGCAACTTGTCTTTCAACAGGGTCAGCAAGGCGGAGCCCAGCAAGGCACCCCAGACATGTCCGGCACCACCCACCACTGCCATGAACAGGTATTCAATACCTTGATTCAAACCGAAAGGCGTAGGATTCACCGCACGTTGCAGATGGGCGTACAGCCAGCCGGAAATACTCGCCAGCATGGCGGCAATCACAAAGATGATGACCTTCATCCTGGCGGTGTTGACACCCATGGCTTCGGCCATGACACCGCCCCCCTTCAAGGCGCGTATGGCGCGGCCGGGGCGGGATTGCAACAAGTTCTGGATAGCGATGATCGCCAGCAGCAGGATGACCCAGATCAGCGCAAACATGCTGCGCCCGCTATCCAGTTTGAAGCCGGCAAGGGTAATTGCCGGGATACCGTTCAGGCCATCGTATTTGCCCAGAATTTCCATATTGCCAAACAGGAAAAACAGCGACAGGCCCCAGGCGATGGTACCCAGTGGCAGATAATGGCCAGACAGACGCATGGTGATCATGCCTATGGTCAATGCCGCCACCATGGTCAGTACCAGGCCTGCCAGCAAACCCAGCCAGGGTGAATATCCCAATGCCGTGCACAGATAGGCGCTGGAATAAGCTCCCAGTCCGACAAAGGCCGCCTGCCCGAATGAAGTCATGCCACCGACACCGGTCAACAGCACCAGCCCAAGTGCGACGATGGCATACAGGCCGATATAGTTGGCCAGGGTGATCCAGAATTCTGGTACCGGCATCAGCGGGAACAACAGTATCAGTAGCAGCAATACCCACTTTCCATGTTGGATGAGTGTCTTCATTATTCTTCATCCTCATCATTGTGTTTGCTGTTCAGTGAGCGCCACAACAAGACAGGGATAATCAGGGTGAATACGATGACCTCCTTGTAAGCGCTGGCCCAGAACGATGAATAGGATTCCAGCAAGCCCACCAGCAAGGCACCAGCTGCAGCCACCGGATAGCTGACCAGGCCACCGACGATGGCACCGACAAAACCCTTGAGACCGATCAGAAAACCACCGTCGTAATAGACCGTCGTCACTGGGGCGATCAGTACGCCGCACAGCGCACCCATGGCAGCCGCCAGGGTAAATGCCAGGCGTCCGGCCTTGATGGTTCCTATTCCCACCAATTGCGCACCCAGGCGATTGACAGCCGTAGCACGCAAGGCTTTGCCAGACAGGCTGCGTTCAAAATAAAAATACAGGGCTGCGATCAGCAAACCCGACACCCCTATCACTACCAGATTTTGGCCAGATATCTGCATGGCGCCGATTTCCAGGCGGGCATCGCTGAAAGCCGTGGTACGCGAGCCCTCAGCACCAAACATGACCAATCCCAAACCGGTCAGTGCAAAATGCACGCCGACAGACACAATCAGCAGCACCAGCGTGCTGGCTTCGGCCAGTGGCTGATAAGCCAGCCGGTATATCATCGGCCCCATCGGTATCACGATCGCCAATGCCAGGCCAACCTGCGCAAACAGCGGCCATTCCTGGGCCGACACATTGCGTGCCAGCAGCCAGATACACAAAGGTGCCAGCACCAGCCGCGCCGCACTGAACAGCAGACTCTTGCCCGCGTTGGCCACTGGCTGCGCGGCCCGCAGGACAAACCAGGCTTCCTTCATCATGCATAGCAAGCCAAAGGCCAGCAACAGGCTGGTAGATTGGGGAAACTTGCCCGACTGGATGGCGGCCAGGCTCAGCGCACCAAAGGCGACGAACTCACCCTGCGGTATGAAAATAACCCGCGTGACCGAAAATACCAATACCAGCGCCAATGCCAGCAAGGCATAGATGGCACCGTTGGTAATGCCATCCTGGGCCAGGATGGCCGCAATTGAAAAATCCATGGATACCTGACTTTCTTTGGTGTTACCTGATCAGGGCTTATGCAAAACTGCGCCGGCTACATTGCAGATCCTGGTTTACATAAGTCCTGCTATATTTTTTTCAGTCCACATGCCGAATAAAAAGGGAGCCGCAGCTCCCTTCTTTCAGACATGCAGAGATCAGTTGGCCTGACCGAACAGCTTCCATTTGCCATTGACGATTTGCACCATGACACGTGAACGCTGATCAAGGCCAAGATGGTCAGTGTCACTCATGTTGACGATGCCGTGTGAGACGGGCAGGTTGCTGATGTTTTCCAGTGCCAGGCGCAAGGCAGCACGAAATTCTCTGGTGCCAGGCTGGGCTTTCTTCAAAGCCGCTGTTGCTGCGGTTTCCAGCAACAGGCTGGCATCCCAGGCATGGCCACCAAACGTGGAAACCGAGCCAGCACCGTATTCTTTTTCATAGGCTTTCAGATAGCGCATGGCAGATTTCTTGACTGGATTATCGGCGGGCAATTGCTCGGCCACCAGCAAGGGGCCGGCCGGCAACCAGGTACCTTCACAATCCTTGCCGCAGACGCGCAGGAAATCATTGTTGGCAACGCCGTGGGTCTGGTAAATCTTGCCTTTATAGCCGCGCTCTTTCAGGGTTTTCTGTGGCAAGGCTGCTGGTGTGCCGGCACCGGCAATCAACACTGCATCCGGATTGGTCGCCATGATTTTCAGGATCTGCCCGGTTACTGACGTGTCATTGCGGGCAAAGCGTTCATTCGCAACAATCTTCAGTTTGCGCAGTTCGGCGATTTTGGAAAATTCCTTGAACCAGCCTTCACCATAAGCATCGGCAAAGCCGATAAAAGCCACGGTCTTGATGCCATTGTCATTCATGTGGCCGGTAATCGCCGTCGACATATGTGAATCATTTTGCGGGGTCTTGAACACCCAGAAGCGCTTTGAATCCACTGGTGAAATGATCGCCGATGACGCTGCCATGGAAATCATGGGGATTTCATTTTCAGCGGCGACATCGATCATGGCCAGTGAATTTGGCGTGATGGTAGAACCGATCAGGATATCGACCTTGTCTTCAGCGATGAGCTTGCGTGCATTTTTGACGGCGGTCGTGGTATCAGACGCATCGTCCAGCACGATGTATTCCACCTTCTTGCCGGCAATTTCTTTCGGCAACAGGGCGAAGGTATTTTTTTCAGGGATACCCAGGGAAGCAGCAGGGCCGGTAGCGGATACATTCACGCCCACCTTGATCTGCGCATAAGCACTACCTGCCAATACCAGCGACAACATAACTGGCAAAGCAGCCAGTGCGAATCGTTTCTTCATGGATAGTCTCCTGTCTTGTTTTTTATTTATGGAATACCATTAACCGACCGATCGGTCGGTTAATTTTTATTCAGTGTAACCTTTCCTATGTCCAGGCACAACAGCAGTGCCAATTTTGACGTGCAGGCACAACCTGGCACAGGCGGCAATCACTCTTTATACTTCAGATAAGCGGTTTTTGGCAGTTTTTTCTTGGAACCTGTTTACGATCTGTAGCGAGCGTGCGTCAGCGGGATGAAGAGCAGCGCAAAAAGCGGAATGTACTGTAGTACATGAGCATTTTGAGCAGCGCATGAATCCCGATCACGCTCGCGCAGTAAGATCGCAAACAGGTTCTTATATTTCCAACATGCAAGATATGACACCGTTGCAGGCTGGTCTTTTCCGCTGATCTGCGTTTGTGCCTGGCTTGAATTTGACTTGATCTGCTAATGATCAGCGCAATAATTCAACTTCAAACGCACCACGCAGGGCATTGCACAGCATGATTTTTTCGGCCATCAATACATCGTCAAGCACCAGGCTGGATTCGCGCAAACCGAATTGCGGGTCATCCAGCAAGACTGCGCGCATGATGCCCGGCAATACACCATCGCTAACAGGCGGCGTCAGCCATTTTCCATTTTTTTTCAACAGTACGCTGCTGCGCCCGCCCTCGGTCAAATGACCGTGTTCATTGAAGAACAGCATATCAAACGCGCCCTGCTGTTCGGCTGCCTGCCAGGCAGCGTCGTACTGCTGGCGTACGCTGCTCTTGTGGCGTAAAAACAAGTCGTCGTGGCGCGTTGTTCTGGTCGCCAACATGACAGCTGGTCTGGCTGGCAGCGGGCTTAACTCGCCGCTGCTCAACTTGATGTCCAGCTTCGCGTTGATTGCCAGCCGCAAACGACAAGCCTGCGCTAGTGGCAATTGCTGGCAGGCTTCCTGTATGCGCTGCCGTATCAGGGATTCATCCCAGGCAAAACCAAAATAGCTGGCGGACGCGCGCAGGCGTTGCAAATGGCGATCAATGTGCCGGCAGCCATCTTCACGACTGGCATGCATGGTTTCAAACAGTTCAAATTGTGCTGGCAAACCGGTTAAAAAACTGGCTTTCAGGTGGCATTCAGCAAATTCTTCCTGGGCCACGCTGTCATACACGATGCCGGCACCAACTCCCAGTACACCACGACGTACACCTGTCATCTGCTGCGCTGCCGGTGCCTGCAATTGCAAAGTCCGTATCGGTACCGACAGGCAAAAATCCCCCAACCTGGCAGGCGCTTGCGGCGGATCAAACCAGCCTATGGCACCGGTATATAAACCACGCGCCTCGCTTTCCAGTTCACGTATGATCTGCATGGTGCGGCGCTTGGGTGCACCGGTAATCGAACCACAGGGAAATAGCGCAGTCAGTATCTCGCCCAGGCCCAGGCCCTCGCGCAATTCAGCCTGCACCGTCGATGTCATCTGCAAGACGCTGGAAAAGCGGCTGACTTCAAACAGGGCAGGTACCTGGACCGACCCGGTAGCAGCAATGCGGCCCAGATCATTGCGCAACAAATCCACGATCATCAGATTTTCAGCGCGATTTTTGCTGTCGGCTGCCAATGCGGCGGCCAGGCGCTGGTCTTCATCGGCATCACCACTGGCTGCGGCAGTGCCTTTCATGGGTCTGGCCAATAATTGTCCCTGCTGATGGCGGACAAATAATTCCGGTGAAAACGACAGCACAGCCTCGCCGTCTGGCAGGCAAATCAGCGCCCCATAGGGCACCGGCTGACGCTGCCGCAAGCGCTGGTACAAGGCCAGGGGTGAACCATAACTGTCAAAATGCAGGCGGTAAGTGTAATTCACCTGATAGGTATCACCAGCTGCGATATAGGCAAGCACGCTGGCTATCCCGGCATCAAACTGTGCCGCATCAACATTCGCGCGGACAGCGGCAATACCTGCAATACCGGCAATATCGGATACGTCGGACATGCCGCCAGCCGCTGGTGCACAAGTCACCGATTGAAGATTCAAGAAATCCTGCACCTGTGCCGATGTCAGCACATGGCAGTGGCGAAAAAGCAATATCTGTGAAAATGCCTGCTCCGCTTGCCCCATCGGCCTGTCACGAGGTGCAATGTCCTGTAACTGCGCCCCGGTTTCATACGACAACAGGGCAACGGCAAAGCAGCCCTGTTGCAAGGCTGCCTGGGTATCCTGCCATAAGCCGGGCCACTCTTCTTTCGAACGGCAAAACAGCCTGGCTTGTAAGTCAGTGTACAGGCGTGACTGGGCAGTCTCAGCCTTGGCATCATCGAGCAAGGCAAAACATTCCCCAGCCAGCGGCAAAGGAAAGGACAATGAAACATTGTTGGGAAAATCTGACACGCTTTTTCAGGCCAATGAAGAGATGAGGCGCAGTTTACCCGCAGACGCAGACTTGTGCATGTCCTGCTTTTTCAGCCTGACCTGCGGGAGCTTGCCAATATTAAAGATTGTGATTAGCAGAGACACCATTTTTATATGACATTGCCGTGCCACAAAGGTATAGTCGCTCATTGATGATTTCCCCTGCATAAATTCGGCCTATCTTCCCATCCATGCAAAATGCTTTTTTCAGGTTGCCATTGGCAAAAAAAATATTTCGCCAGAATCTGATCACGATGGCAATCTCCATGCTGGTCGTGCTGTTGTTGACCTTGGGCGTATCCACCTACCTGATGCAGGCAAGCATACGCGCAGAAACCATCTATAAGGCCGACACACTGGCCAGCAATATGGCCGATGCGATGGCAAGCGGTGACACCCGCCAGTTGCAGAATAGGCTGTTAAATGCCACCAATACCCAGGACATGCAGAGTGCCACGGTGTATGACCGCAACGGCGTGGCCATACTGGCCTGGAATATACAGGGGCAATTGATCAAGACCA
Source organism: Undibacterium sp. Ji50W (assembly GCF_049340445.1). Lineage (NCBI taxonomy): Bacteria > Pseudomonadati > Pseudomonadota > Betaproteobacteria > Burkholderiales > Oxalobacteraceae > Undibacterium > Undibacterium sp. Ji50W. The sequence goes on from NZ_JBMPOX010000003.1 coordinate 308,230, forward strand.
ATGAGTTCAGCGCCGTTTCCCTGGTCAGGCGTCACCAGTCTGAATATCGTTCTGGCTATTTCATGGCGGTTGCGCCTATCACCAATGGGAGTACCGTGATTGGCCAGGTGTTGCTATACAGCAGTAGCCAGCCGCTACGTCAGCATATACTGAGCTTTTTACTGGCCGCTGGTTTGATTGCTGTTTTGATGACGGTCGCAGCAGCTTACTGGCTGACGAAAAAACAGTTACAGGACTTGCGCCCCATCCTGGCCCTGACTGTCATCGCGGAGAAAGTCTCGACCCTGGGTGATTACAGCCTGCGCGCACCGCAAGACCCCGAGCATGATTTTGGTAGCCTGAACATGCATTTCAACCTGGTGCTGGCGCGCATGGAGGCATGGGAAAATGATATGCAAAGCGAAGCCCGCGAGCGCCGCGAAGCTGACAGCCGCCTGGCCATCCTGAACAATCATGACAGCCTGACCAAGTTACCGAATCGCCATTATTTCCATCGGCTGGTGACCAATTGTCTGGACGATGCCGTCGCCAGTGATGAACTGGCAGCGCTGATGTTTATCGATCTCGATCACTTCAAGGGCTTGAGCGAGAGTTTTGGTTACGATGCTGGCGACCTGATCCTGACAACCATGGCCAGCCGCTTGTGCGCTGTCTTGCGCAGCACCGATACTCTGTGCCGGGTAGATGGCGATGAATTTGCCGTCATCATGCCGCAGGTTGGTAATCTGGAGGTGGTCAAGACCCTGGCCGAGCGCCTGGTACAGGCCATCCATCAGCCCATGACCTTGCGCGGCAAGCAAATCGTCATCACTGCCAGTATTGGTGTGGCCTGCTGCCCCCTGCATGCCAAAGAACAACGTCTGTTCCTGCATAACACAGACGTCGCCTTGAAAGCAGCAAAAGCAGAAGGCCGCAATACCTGGCGGCTGTTCAGCAGCGACCTGCCGAAGGCCTCACCACCTATCCAGCATCAGGAATTCTGACCGTCCGCCAAGATTCCATCAATAAGCGATACGCAGGCGGCGAAATAAAACACCCAATACAAACAACGGGCCTATCAGTAAAAAACGCAGGTCATCAAAGAAAGAAGGTTTCTTGCCTTCTATTTTGTGGCCGATGAACTGCCCTATCCAGGCCACCACAAAAATCCCCAGCGAGATTTGCCACATCCATTGCTGTGGCAGTTGCGACAGTACCCACAACATACTGGCTGACATGGCCAGCATGCCAATAGCAAAGCTGACAGACAAACTCATGTAATAGACCAGCGACACGACCGTCACCAGCAAGGCAGCCAGTGGATGCGCTGCCCAGATCAGCCCCAGGAAAGATAAAACGATGGCGGGTACGCAGACGCAATGTATCAGTTCATTGGTCGGGTTCAAGTGACTTTCGCTGTATTTCGACAGTAACAGGTCTATCTGCCTGGTCTGGGTGGTGTGAGGTGTGTGTGGGGGGCTGCCTGGTTCCATGACGATCTCCTTTATTTTGTATTGATGCGCACCAGCCAGTACATTCAGATCAGCCTGGTCGTGTGGCATTGCATAGGTGCATGGTCCAGACTAAAGCATCAAACAGCATCACGCTTGAACGCAATCGCCATCCTGTGCAATTCTGAAGGTGCCACTCCCATCATGCTGCGAAAGGTACGGCTCATGTGGGCCAGGTCGGCAAAGCCGGATTCATGGGCAGCGGCGGTCATGTTTTGCCCTTCCGCGACAAAAGCAACTGCATCCAGCATGCGTGACCACAGCAAATAACGCGACAGTGTCATGCCGGTCTGTTGCCGGAATAAATGAGTAAAGCGGCTTTCAGACAAATGCACCTGGCGTGCCAGGCTGGCACCTGTGCATAGCCCGTCACGCTGCGCATGGATGTGGGCCAGCGCTTGACTGATGCGGGTATCATAATTGGTCGTCAGCAGACTGTCGGGCAATGCGCATGCCTGCCACGCCAGACGCAGGACCTCTGCGCCCTGCATATTGAGCGCGGCGGCCTGGTTTGCCAGTGTCGCTGCGATAGAGGCAAAGGCCGGATGCTGTCCAAATGCGGCTTGCAGGTCGGTAAAATCGGCCTGACTGGTGCGTGGCAATTCAATGAAAAGATGGGCCAGCATGCCGCCATTGCTATCAATCTGGTGGATACGGTTGGCAACGAAACAGGCACTGCGGGTTTCCGTCCAGGGCTCGTCGGGTGACAGGCGCGCCCGGAATGGCCGGTCCAGGCCGTAGCTGAGTTGCAAGGCAAAATGCGCATGCGGCGTGGAATCGATGCCCGGCGAAATAACCAGTGCATATCCGCGCCACAAGAATAAGTGTCCTGGTCGAACCGGCAGTTTCATGGGCGATTGGCAGACTGCGTGACGGTCCCGCAGATTGCAGGACACCATTACGACCGAGTATGGCACCAGCACTAAATGAACGTCAACAGCGCGGCGTCAACAAAGATGGGCTTCCACAGCGCGAGATCAATCACCCCAGCAGCCACTGCCCACAGGGTCAGCGCAGCAACAGGGCAATTTGCATGGGTGCCAGGTCAGTCGGCGATAATTTGAAGCCAGACTTGGCAAAGCGCAGCCAGCGGCCCATCACAAAACTGCACAAGAGGTTGGCTCGCGCCTGCACTTCGGCTTCCGTCAGATATCCCTGGCTGACGGCCAGACGCAGGGATTGGCGGAATGCCATTTCCAGTCTTTCAGCCAGCTGGTTCATGCGTAATTGCAGGCGTTCATCTTCATTCACCAGTGCATCGCCAATCAGGACACGGGTCATGCCGGGATTTTTTTCGGCAAAATTCAATAACATGCCGCAGATTGATTGGGCCTGCATCAAGCCCTGGTCCTGGGATTCGCAAATCTGGTTGATCAGCCCGAAAATCGAGGCTTCGATGAATTCGATCAAGCCTTCGAACATCTGGGCCTTGCTGGCAAAGTGCCGGTACAGCGCCGCTTCTGATACTTCGACCCGGGCTGCCAGGGCAGCCGTGGTGACTTTTTCACCTTTGGGGTGCTCAAGCATGGCCGCCAGCGTCTGGAGGATTTGTAATTTTCTTTCGCCGGGTTTGGTGCTTGCCATGTTTTTATCAGTATGAAGTAAATTAATAAATGCCGGAGATCAGATTCCAGCAGGCAACATGTCACCGCTACCGCAGCGGATTTTAAAGACTGACTTGCAGCTAAGCAATCCCCCTGCCAGCATTCTGTGTCAGAAACAGCAAAAAAATGAAGGTTCTACGGCATTTGAAGCAAAACAGAGGGGATCAGCGCGCAAACAGGCGATAGCTTTGGCGCGGTAGTTGCATGACTGATTTTACTTTCACATCGGCACAAGCAGCAGATTTTTTCAGTTGATGGGCCGGAGTGTAACCAGTTACCCACACCGTACGCAGCCCTTCCTGCTTGGCGGCACGCAGGTTTTCTATGCTGTCTTCCACTAAAACACAGTCGGACGCCCGCTTGCCATAGGTGGCCAGGAGCTTGCGCAGATAGGGGCGCGAAGGCTTGGGTTGCAATTGGCCATGCACGCGCATGGCTTCTACCGGTATATGGGCATCAAAATGGCGATGCAGGCCCATGTGGCGCAGCACGCGGCCGGAATAGGCACGGGGCGCATTCGTCAGCAGGATTTTCTTGCCTGGCAGGCGACGCAACAGTTTTTTCAGGCCACGTTCATACCGTATCATGCTGCTGAGGTCATCAAAATGATGTACTTCATGCAAGAATTCATCGGCCCTGACGCCATGGTGCCTGACCATGCCCAGCATGGTGACGCCATAGCGCGCATAGTATTCCTGCCGAATGGCATTCACCCTTTCAGGATCTGCCGGTGTTTCACCATCGCCCAGCACACGTGCCAGGAAGGCATTCATATTGCGGTTGATGCCCGGGAAAATCGCGTGCGAAGCATTGTGCAGGGTATTGTCGAGATCAAACAGCCACAGGGGCGCGGAGCGTCTTCGCATCAGACTGACACTCCGCCTACAGACAATCCGCCCATCAATGGCTGCGTATCATGGTACCGAAAGCCTGCTCGGTCAACACTTCCAGCAACAGCGAATGTTCGATGCGGCCATCGATGATATGCACAGTGTTCACGCCTGACTTGGCAGCATCCAGCGCTGACGAGATTTTCGGCAGCATGCCGCCGGAAATCGTGCCATCGGCAAACATTTCATCAATTTCACGGGCAGATAAATCGGTGACCAGATTGCCCTGCTTGTCGATTACGCCAGGGATGTTGGTCATCATGATCAGCTTTTCAGCCTTCAGGATTTCGGCAATCTTGCCAGCAACCAGGTCGGCATTGATGTTGTAAGCCTGACCATCTTCACCAAAACCTATGGGTGAAATGATGGGGATAAAGGCATCATCCTGCAACGCTTTGACAACCGCCGGGTTGATTGCATCAATTTCACCGACAAAACCGATATCCAGCATGGCACCCGGGTTTTCACGATCCGGCATCATCATCTTGCGGGCACGGATCAGGCCACCGTCTTTACCAGTCAAACCCACGGCCTGACCGCCGTAGTGATTGATCAACATGACGATGTCCTGCTGGACTTCGCCACCAAGTACCCATTCAACCACTTCCATGGTTTCTTCATCGGTGATACGCATACCCTGGATGAAGGTACCCTGCTTGCCCATCTTCTTGAGGGCATTGTCAATTTGCGGGCCACCACCGTGGACCACGACAGGATTCATGCCTACCAGCTTGAGCAGGATGACGTCGCGGGCAAAGCCATGTTTCAGGCGTTCTTCAGTCATCGCATTGCCGCCGTATTTGACGACGATGGTTTTACCGTGGAATTTACGGATATACGGCAGGGCTTCCGCCAGGATTTCGGCTTTGATGGCAGGTTCTACGCCTGCCAGTCTGTCTTCGGTTGCAGACGCTTCTGCCGTGTTAGCATTCAAATCACTCATATAACGGTATCCTGAAGAGATGATGAGCAGGACTTTCAGAAAATCACCCCAGTTGTGTTGCAGCGCCCGGTCGACCAATGCTACTGTTGTCGTCGCTACTACGTCTTAGAACCTGTTTACTATCTTAAGCGCGAGCGGGGCTCATGCGCGGCTCTTCACTCCGCTGATGCACGCACACTCGCTCGCTACAGATCGTAAACAGATTCTTACGGGGACAATTTTGTGAAAGTCCTGAAAAATAGGTTATTTTATCTAACCCGAATTTTACAGGAATTGCAGCGAAAGCTTTTTCAATTCAGTTACGAAACTTATGCCATCCATAACAGATCTGCACCAACAGCTGGAAACTTTGCGTCCCGGCCTGTTTCGCTTTGCACAATTGCAACTGCGAAATGAAAGCGCGGCAGAAGATGCCGTGCAAGAAACATTGCTGGCTGTGCTAGAAAAACCGGACAGCTTTGCCGGTAATTCTTCATTGCGCACCTACGTCACCGGCATACTGAAGTTCAAAATCATTGATCACTTGCGCAGCCTGAAAAAAGAAAAACCGCTGGAAACAAAAGAAGACGAATCCGAAGACGACTTGATAGACAGTTTATTTAATGCTAATGGTCACGTCATCGGTACCCCTTCTGGCTGGGGTGCACCGGAAGCAGCTTTACAACAAAAAGACTTTTTCCGCGTACTGGAAGTCTGTCTTGAAAACTTGCCGGCCAAAACTGCCCGGGTTTTCATGATGCGTGAGTGGCTGGAACTGGAGACAGAAGAAATTTGTAAGGAATTGGAACTGACCACGTCTAATCTTTGGGTAGTGCTGTATCGCGCACGTCTGCGGTTGCGTGAATGCCTGGACCTGAACTGGTTCGGCCACAAGTAGCAGAGGAAAACACATGTCATTATTTATCGCTTGCAAACAGGCACACCAGCTTATTTCGGAAGGAATGGACCGGCGACTGAGCCTGTCCGAACGCAGCAAATTGAAAATGCATCTGGCCATATGCGATTATTGCACCAGTTTCAATGGGCAAATGTCCTTCATGCGCACAGCCATGCGGCAATCTGCCTTGTGGACCTTGGCGTCGACAGAGCCTGACAAGCAGGACGGCGGCGAATGAGCATTTGTCCACGTTGCCAGACGGCGTTTACCTGCGCCATGGCGGACCAGACTGGCCAGCCTTGCTGGTGTACAGCCCTGCCGCCGATCGCCCTGAGCAGCTTGCCTGATGGTAAACTGAACACCGACGCCAGTTGTTTTTGTGCGCAATGCCTGCCGCAATGGAAGGCCGAGCGTGAAGCCCTGAGGGACCGCGCCAACGACGCCGATCCGGCAATTCAGTTACCATAAGCCTTTTATATCTGGTTAGTTCAGCATGTCCAACGATACGCCCCTCGCTTACAAAGCTGTCAACGTCCCTGTTTCACAGCGCATCCGTGAACGTATCACGGCCAGCAAAACCCGCTTTCACGCCAACGACAATATCGCCCGTTTCATCGAAGCAGGCGAAATGGAGGAATTGCAGGCAGAAGTGGAAGAAAAATTGCGTGCCGTATTGGAAAGCCTGGTGATTGATACCGAAAGCGATCACAACACCCAGGATACAGGCAGACGGGTGGCGAAGATGTTTATCCAGGAAGTGTTCAAGGGGCGCTATGTGCCCATGCCTTCCGTCACTGAATTCCCGAACGCCTCGCACCTGAACGAATTGATGATCATCGGCCCGATCACGGTACGCAGCGCTTGCTCGCATCATCTTTGCCCGATTATCGGCAAGGTCTGGATAGGGGTCATGCCGAATGAGCATTCAAACCTGATCGGCCTGTCGAAATATGCCCGCATCGCCGAATGGGTCATGAGCCGCCCGCAAATACAGGAAGAAGCCGTGGTACAACTGGCCGACACCCTGCAAGAAAAAATGCAGCCCGATGGCCTGGCCGTGGTGATGGAAGCAGATCACTTTTGCATGCACTGGCGTGGCGTCAAGGACATGGAAACGGCCATGATTAACAGTGTGATGCATGGTTCCTTCCTCAAGGATGCGAACCTGCGCCGTGAATTTTTATCTCTGATCAAACGCTAACCGGAATTGACCATGCTAGTACGCCTACTTTATGCCAGCCGCGCTGTTGACGATAAAATCTGCGACATGGTGCAATCCATCGTCAGCCAGTCACGTCTGCACAATCCACAATTCGGCATCACCGGTGTGCTCTGTCACAGCGACCAGGTCTTCATGCAGGTGCTGGAAGGTGGCCGCGACGCGGTCAACACCCTGTATGGCCATATCCTGCGCGACCCTCGCCACACGGACGTGATCTTGCTCGACTATGAAGAAATTCTTGAACGCCGCTATTCAGGCTGGACCATGGGTCAGGCGAATATGGGGAAAATCAATCCCTCCATCCTGCTGAAATATTCACCCTTGCCGGTACTGGAACCACATCGCATGTCAGGCAAGATTTTGCTGGCGCTGATTGACGAATTGATGGCGACTGCGTCTATCGTCGGCCGTACCTGAACCACCATGCAATGAACAGCGCACATTGCTTATAGCAGTGCGCCGGCACGGAAGAAGAACAGCTTTGCAATCACCGAGCCAGGCATCTGTTCGATGCTGATGTTGTACTGCATGACACTGTCATTGTAGGCCTGGCGTGAAAACACGATCTTGCTTTCCGTATTGCTCAGCTCTTCGCTCAACTGCACCATGTGCGGGTTGGCCCTGAGATCAGGATACGACTGGGACAAAGCGTACATTTTGGCCAAGGCGGCGATCAGTGCCACTTCGGCAGCTGCCAGTTGCTGTACTGCCCTGGCTTTGGACGGATCTGCACTGGCATTGCCAATTGCGGTCACAGCCAGATTGCGCGCCATGATGACGGCCTCCAGCGTTTCGCGCTCATGCTTCATATAGCCTTTGGCGACTTCGACCAGGTTTGGTATCAGCTCATAACGTTGTTTCAGATGTGCATCAACAGGTGAAAAGGCATTCTTGAAATGATTGCGTGCCAAGATCAGGCGGTTGTAGACGCCGATCACCCAAAATACCAGCAGGGCAGCGACGACCAGCGATACCAATGCGAACATGATTTCTCCTGTCAAAGATGAAGGGCAGGGGCATGTGGGCAGAAAGATTTGCCGGCGCAGTTTCATGCACTACAGCAAGAACACTGCGCCTCCTTTCAAAAAACAAAACCGACAACATGTCGGTCTTGCTTGCTTACAAATTCAATTAATTATTGTTTTCGGGCTTGTTTTCCGTCTTGTTGGGCGTGGCCTGATATTCTTTCCATTCCGCTTCGCTGATGTATTCAAACACTTTCACCACTTTGCGAACCCCACTGATACTGCTGGACAGATCGGCAGCCAGGCTACCTTCACGCTGGGTTACCCTGCCCATCAGATAAACAACACCGGCCTCGGTCACGACCTTGATGGCATTCGCCTGCAATTCCTTGTTGTCAACGAAGGTTGCTTTGACCTTGGTGGTCAGCAAGGTATCGTTGGAGCGTGCAGCGAAATCTGACGAGCCGCCAACCTGCAGTTCATTCATGACTGAAACAACACCGTCTATGGCCTGCATTTCGCGCTCTGCCGCGGCCTTGGCATTTTCATCCACGACTTCACCGGTCAGCAAGACGCGACGGTTAAATGAATTGACGTTGACATGACCATTTTTTCCAAGCAGACGCGGAATGCGGGTCTCGCCTTTGATCACAATGGCTTTGTCTTCGGTCTGCGCACCAAAAGTGCGGCGATCAGTTGCGGCAAAGGTGCCGACTACCGCACTGCCAACCACCATTTCCACGCAGCCCTGCAGGCTCATGGCGGCAGCACAGCACAGCCCAAGCGTCGCCATGGGACGGACAAACATGTTCCAGGTTTTTTTACTCATCTACATCACCTCCAAATAATGCGGCATCTATGCCGTCACACAAACAGTGTATGGCCAATAAATGAACTTCCTGTATGCGTGCAGTACGTTCATGCGGTACGCATATATGTACGTCTGCCTCAGTCAGGATATTCCTGATTTCACCACCACCCTTGCCAGTCAGCGCAATCACACGCATATCCCGTTCAAGCGCAGCATTGACCGCATTGACCACGCTGGCAGAATTGCCTGAAGTGGAAAGGGCCAGCAAGATATCGCCAGACTGCCCGAATGCCTGCACCTGCTTGGAAAACACTTCCTGAAAACTGTAATCATTCGCCACAGCAGTCAATATGGATGTATCGGTTGTCAACGCCATGGCAGGCAAGGGCAGGCGTTCACGTTCAAAACGTCCTACCAGTTCAGCCGCAAAATGCTGACAATCCGCGGCTGAGCCGCCGTTGCCGCAGGCGAGTATCTTGTTACCGTTAGACAGTGCCAGGAACATGAGTTCCACGGCTTGTGAAATAGGCAGGGCCAATTCGGCAGCTGCCCTCATCTTTAATTCGGCACTTTCCCGGAAGTGCGCCAATATGCGTTGGTTTGTCATAGTGCGTCAAATTATACGGCAGGCAGGGCCTGACCAAGCAATTATCGCAAATTCCAGGACCTGAGCACCACCATGCGGCATGGGGATATCCATGGTGAGGAAGGATATTCGTTCAACATATCAGGCAGAAACGATGTTTTACTGTCTGTTGGTGACACTTGTCGCCATTTTTCCGCATTCTTCAGGCGACAATAATATTTTTCAGCCAGTTGATGCTGTCACCATCCATCGCGATCAAATCGAAACGGCAGGCCGCCTGCGACTTTTTTGATAGCAAATATACCTGCCCCGCATGTACCATGCGTCTTTGCTTGGCCGGCGTGACGCTGGCCACGGCACCACCAAACTGCATGGAACTACGCTTTCTGACTTCGACAAACACCAGTGTTGCACCATCCAGCATGATCAAATCAATTTCTCCCCCTTTGCAGGAAAAGTTTTGCAGCACCAGCTTCAAGCCCGCTTTTTGCAAATACAGCAGTGCCTGGTTTTCGGCTTCATCGCCACTGCGACGACGGCTGGTACGGCGATCATCCTGCGGCTGGTCAGCTTGCGGTTGTGCGGTCAGGGTAGGTCTCATTGGCGTACAATCCTGATAAATTGATTTAACAAATGAGTTGTTGCAATGTTCTGCGGCCCATCACTACGGACCATAGCTTATTGCAACTGCCTCTCTCTATGCACAGGAACGAGCGCGCATGACCACGACTGAAAATGCACTGTTCACAAGTGCCAGCATCATAGAAACGGTAACCCGGCAAAATTATCCGGCTGGTACATTATATGTAGTCGCCACGCCAATTGGGAATGTCGCGGATATTTCTTTGCGTGCCCTGCATTTGCTGTCGCTGGCCGATGCGATTGCCTGTGAAGATACCCGCAATACGGCGCAATTGCTGACGCGTTATGGCATCAGCAAACCATTGATCGCAGCCCATCAACACAATGAACGTGAAGTGGCAGAAAAAATCCTGCAACGCCTGCAGGCAGGGGACCGCATCGCCCTGGTATCGGATGCTGGTACGCCCGGCGTATCCGACCCTGGTGCCAAAATCGTCGATGCCATCAAACTGGCGGGGCTGCCGGTAACACCTCTGCCTGGTGCTTCGGCCGCCATTAGCGCCCTGTCGGCCAGCGGCCTGATCCACGACCGGTTTTATTTTGTCGGTTTCTTGCCCGCCAAGGCAGGCCAGCGCGAGAGCATGCTGCGCGAAGTGAGTAATGTGGCTGCCAGCCTGATTTTTTATGAGGCACCACATCGCATCATCGAATCAGTGGAAGCCATGCTGGCGATTTTTGGCCCGACACGACGTATCGTGCTGGCACGTGAAGTCAGCAAACTTTTTGAAGAGATCCACCGTTGCCCACTAAGTGAAGCCGCAGCCTGGCTGGCAGCTGACAGCCATCGCGAAAAAGGTGAATATGTGATCCTGATCGAAGCTGCTGCGGCAGTAGCAGAGGATCAACAGGCGGATGCCCGGCGCGTATTGACTATCCTGCTGGAAGAATGCTCGGTCAAACAGGCAGCATCACTGGCCGCGCAATTGACGGGGCAAAAGAAAAACGCCCTGTATCAACTGGCACTGGAAATGAAGCAGGATGCTGAAAAAAACTGAACCAGCTCCCGATATCTACTAGCGCTGTACCACCATGGGACGACCCACGCCCAGTTCATTGGCCTGGGCAATCGCGGCGTTGGCTTCAGAGCGGCTATTGAATGGGCCGCTGACCAGACGGTACAAACTGCCCTGCCGGACAATATCAAAACCTGGCAGCAGGCTGGTTGCCCTGCCCTTCAGATGGCTCATGATGGATTCGGCATTGGCCCGTAACGCATAAGCACCAAACTGTATGTAATAGGCGCTGCCTGTTGATGCCACCGGGGCAGTTGTTGGTGCCGGCAATTTTTCTACCGGCCGGCTTTCCTGCGCGGCCAGCAATTCTTCCATGCTCATACTGGGTGTTTTTTCTGCTGGCCGGGCCAGGGCTTCTTCCCTTACCGGCACCGGTGTCGGGCTAGCGGTGGCAAGCACGGTCACCGGCCTTGCTGGCGGCTGGTTCTTGCGGTTTTCTGCCATTCTTTCTATATCGGCAGGCAACAGACGTTCCACCTCCAACTGGGTACTACCCTTGCCGATGACATCCAGCTTCAGCGCGGCGGTGTATGACAGATCAATGATGCGGGTGGCGTGGAAGGGGCCACGGTCATTGATGCGTACAATAATCTGCTTGCCGTTATTTAAATTGGTGACCCGTGCATACGAAGGAATCGGCAAAGTAGGATGGGCAGCAGTGATTTTATACATGTCATACAGCTCACCGGAAGATGTCTTCTGCCCATGGAATTTCTTGCCATACCAACTGCCTATGCCGCGCTGTACAAAGGGTGTGCTGTTGTCTGCAATCGGGGTATAGGTTTTGCCAAATACCACATAGGGTTTATTACCCGAACGGGAAAAATCTTCCACCATGGGTACCGGGTCTATCGTGTTTTCCAGCCCTTCGGGCGGGTTATCACCGGGGCCGTCATCCTTGTAGTAGGCACCTTTTCCGGAATTGGCTTTGGGTGCGGTGGCAGCCTGGTTGCCGCTAGCGGGTTTGCTACTGGTAGCTGGGCGCTGATTGTCGGCGATGATGACATGTTGTTTCGGTGCGCTGCCGCAGGCCGCCAGCAAGATCAGGCTGGCCAGGCTGGCCAGGAGCAGGCTGCCCTGTCGATTTTTTTTTGTACCGACTGTTTTCATGTTTGCACCAGCTTACGGTTACGCTGCACACTCATCATGATACCCAGGCCCATACCCAGGGTGACCAGGGCCGTGCCACCATAGCTCATAAATGGCAAGGGTACGCCGACCACGGGCACGATGCCGCTCACCATGCCCATGTTCACAAAGGCATAGGTAAAGAATATCATGGTCACGGCACCGGCCATCAAACGTGCAAACATGGTGGGTGCATTTGCCGCAATCATCAGGCAACGTAAGATCAATAGAAAATACAGGCTGACCAGTATCACATTGCCGACAAAACCAAATTCTTCAGAGAAAACGGCAAAAATGAAATCGGTCGTATGTTCGGGTATGAATTCCAGATGGGCCTGGGTACCTTTCAGAAAACCCTTGCCATGCAACCCGCCCGACCCGACAGCAATGGTGGACTGGATAATATGAAAACCCTTGCCCAGTGGATCCCGGTTCGGGTCCAGCATGGTCAGGACGCGGTCCCGCTGATAGTCATGCATCATGGGCCAGACCACCGTCGGGATAATCAGGGCGGCAGCAACACCCAGCGACAGCAGAAACTTCCAGGACAGCCCTGCCAGAAACACCACGGTAAAACCGGCGGCGACAACCAGCATGGCCGTTCCCAGATCAGGCTGTTTGGCAATCAAGGCCACTGGTATGCCCAGGATGACGGCGGCAATGACAAAATCGCGCCAGCGCAAAGCCCCTTCGCGTTTTTGGAAATACCAGGCCAGCATGAGCGGTGTGGCGATCTTCATCATTTCGGAAGGCTGTATGGTCATACCGACGTTAAGCCAGCGCCTTGACCCTTTTTTTACCATGCCAAAGGCTGCCACCGCCAGTAACAGGGCGATACCAAAGGTATAGATGGGAATGGCAAAGCGCATCAGGGTTTGTGGTGGCACATTTGCAGCTATCCACATGATGATGAAGGAAACCAGGATGTTCCTCAATTGATCTTCCACGCGCCCAGGGAAATCAATACCAGCAGAATACAGCGTGACGATGCCGATGGACATGATCAAGAAAATCAAAATCGCCAGCGTCGCATCAAATACCAGAATGTGCGAGCGGATAAAATGCCAGTTAATACCGCGTCTTTGCATGATCAATCCTTATTACCGCTGGTTTCGCCACCGGGCTTCGGCCCCGGGTCTGGTTCGGCAGGTGCTTTTATTTCTGCATCGGAACGGTACAGGGCCATATCACTTTGGGATTTCGGTAGAGGCACAGGGTCTTTGCTGTCCTTGTCCTGTGGACGTTTTCCCAACAGATAATAATCCAGCGCCTTGCGTACGATAGGGGCTGCCGCTTCCGACCCAAAACCACCATTTTCCACAATAATCGCGATGGCGATTTTGGGTTGGTCGGCCGGGGCAAATGCGATATACAGAGAGTGATCCACATGACGTGCTGTGATGCGTTTGGCGTTATAGATTTCGCCCTTCTTGATACCGACCACCTGCGCTGTACCAGTTTTACCACCGGACACATATTCGGCATTCATAAAAACTTTTGCCGATGTCCCTTCCTTGGTCACACCCACCATGGCGTTTTTGATGAAATCAATATTTTCCTGCTTGAGTGGAATTCTATAACTTTCCTTGGGCACGGTTAACGTCCGCTGACGACTTTGTGGGTCTTCCGTCATTTTGACCAGGTGCGGCCGCATGACCACGCCATTATTAGCCAGGGTGGCGACAGCATGCGCCATTTGCAAAGGAGTGAACGTATTTTGCCCCTGTCCAATACCCAGAGAGATCGTGTCACCCAGCACCCAGCGTTTTTGCTCGGGCTTTTTGAAAGTCGCACGCTTCCAGGCCGTAGATGGCAGCAGACCGGTGCGTTCATGTTCCAGATCAATGCCGGTCTTTTGCCCGAAGCCAAATGGTGCCATGAAATCATGCATGACATCCACCGTCAGGTCGTTCGCCAGCATGTAGTAATAGGTATCACAGGATTGCACGATGGAACGGTACATGTCTACCATGCCATGCCCGCCTACCTTATCGTCTTTAAATGTATGGTTACCGAAAGTGAAATAACCCGGATCAGCAATCGCCTGCGTCATGGTACGCTTGCCCAGTTGCAGTGCAGCCAGCGCCATGAAGGGCTTATAGGTGGACCCCGGTGGATAGGCACCTGTCAGTGGCCGGTTCAGCAGTGGCTTGTCTTCCGAGGAGTTCAATTCAGTCCAGCTTTGCTGATCGATACCTTCTACAAACAGATTCGGGTCATAGGTGGGTTTGGACACAAATGCCAATACGTCGCCAGTGACCGGTTCTATCGCCACCAGTGCACCACGGCGTTCGCCAAATGCTTCTTCTATGATTTTTTGCAGCTCTATATCCACCGACAAGATCAGGTTTTTTCCTGACGTGGGGGCAGATCGTGACAATACCCTAACGGCACGCCCGCCGGCCGATACTTCCACTTCTTCAAAACCGGTATTACCGTGCAGGATTTTTTCGTAGCTTTTTTCCAGCCCTTCCTTGCCTATGTAATCCGTACCATTGTAATTGGCGGCGTCTTCCATCTCATCGATAATTTCGGCATCTTTGGGGCTGATGCGACCGATATAGCCAATCACGTGGGATGCTGCATCACCCTGTGGATATTGACGAAACAGACGGGCCTGGATATCGACACCGGGGTAGCGAAAACGCTGCGCCGTAAAGCGGGCGACCTCTTCATCGGTCAGGCGGGTACGTATAGGCAGGCTTTCGAAGCTTTTGGAATCTTCCAGCAACTTGCGAAAACGCTTGCGGTGCTTGGGTTGTATATCGACCAGTACTGCCAGTTGATCGATCAGTACATCCAGATCAATGCGGATTTTGGATGGTGTAATTTCCAGCGTGTACGCAGAATAATTACGCGCCAGGATGATGCCGTTACGATCCATGATCAGCCCGCGATTGGGCACGACCGGTACGATATCGATACGGTTTTCATCTGCCAGCAAGGCATAGTCATTATGCTTGATGATCTGCAACCAGACAAAACGCGAAATCAGCGCAGCAAAACACAGGAACACAAATACGCCAATGAAAAGCAGGCGCATGCGGAAATAATGTAATTCGCGTTCCGTGTTCTTGAGTTCGGTCATAGGGTCAATGTGGGACTAACTTAACAGATGCAATTCGGCAAGTTGCTCATGCGGGGTGGGCAGAACCAGCGCACCCATGCTAGATAGGACGGGTATCGTCCTTATCAATCGCCCTTTTTTGCGGTGCCAGCAACAGCAAGGTGGCGACTGGCCACAAGGCGGTGGTCACGATGCTGACCAGGAAATACATCCAGCCAGGGAAATGGGCATTCGGCGCCACCAGCAGGCGTACTGTCACCTGCACTACCTGGGCAAACAGGAACAGCGGGAATACATGCAGTGACTGGGTAAGCGGATGAAACCACAACACGCGCCTGTGTATCATGATCGCAAAATACGACAGCAAAGTGTAAGCCAATGCGTTTTCACCAAGATTGACGGAGTCATGCACATCCATCAGCAAGCCCATGGCAAATGCCACGCCTATGCCTACCTTGCGCGGCTGATGAATGGTCCAGAACACCAGTACCAGGGCAACGAAATCCGGTATCCCTATCCAGCTACCCCAGGGCAGGAAATTGAGGAAAAAAGCAACCGCAAAACTGAGTGCAATAAAGAATGGGCTAACTGGTAACAGTATGTAATGGGGACTGTTCATTGTCCTTTCTCCTTGCTGGGTGCCAGCGGGCTTTCTTTGACAGGTACATTCTTGACTGGCTGATCTTTAACGGCCACGTCTTTGGTCAGGTTGGCTGGCTGGTTAGCAGGCTGGCTGAGCGGCACATCCTTGACCAGATTATCCTTGGCGGGTACATCTTTAACCGGATTGGCTGGCGCATCCTTGGGCGGCTGATTGAAAGGCTGATCGACCGGACGCACATCGGAAACCGGTGCAGCAGCATCACGCGTCACCTTGCGATTCAGTTTTTCTTTCTTGGCACGCACATCTTCTGTATCAGGACGAGGCAGATTGTCCATGGATACCATCAGCACCAGTAACTGCTTGTTGCGGTCAATACCGGCAGCGGGAACGCACAGGATGTTTTCAAAGGTGGTGGTGGCCTTGTTTTCCACCTGTACCACCCTGGCCACCGCCAGACCGGCGGGATAGACACCATCAATACCGGAAGTCACCAGTTGATCACCATTTTGTATATCGGCATTGGCGGTCAGGCGCATGTCCAGGTAACTGGATTGCCCACGTCCATAGGCAACGCTGCGCAAGCCATTGCGGATGATCTGCACCGGTATGGCCTGATTCTTATCCGTCAGCAAAGTGACCTCTGCTGTCAATGGAAACACTCTGGTGACCTGGCCAACCACACCGAGGTCATCAATCACAGGCTGGCTGAGCGCCACGCCATGCTTGATACCGCGATCGATAATCACCTTGCGGGTTGACGGGTCGCGGGCATCATAAATGATCTCGGCCATGACAGATTTAACGGGCAGGCGTTCACGCGCTTCCAGCAATTTGCGGAAACGGTTATTTTCCGCCAGCAATTGCCCAGTCTGTTGCATGGTATCGGCATTTTGTGTCTGTTGCCGGCGCAGTTGGGTATTTTCTTTTTCCAGCGCAGTCACCGACACAAAGTAATCGGAAACCCGCTTGACGGTATCACGCGGCATGACCGCTATCATCTGCACAGGGTAAAGCACGGTACCCAGTACTTGCCTGGCCAGGGTCAGTGATTTAAGACGGGCATCAACAACCAGAAGAAAAATCGCCAGGACGGCGAAGAAGACCACTCTGGCGCGGGCAGACGCGCCTTGTTTGAAGAGTGGTGGTGGGCTGTAATCCATACTTTACCGGTGATTCTCAATAACCAGTGTTAACCAGTTTTTATAAGCAGAAATAGCCTGATCGAGGTTTTTTCAGTTGGTCAGAACCGCAGCAGCGGCTCTTATCACGTATTCACGTATTGGCAATGGCACCAGGAGCAAAGCAGATTTTCAATCTGCTTTGCTCCTGCATGCGACTGTTTATTCGTAGGAAAAAATCGAACCCAGTTTATCCATGCGCTCCAGCGCCATGCCAGAACCGCGCACCACGCAAGTAAGCGGGTCTTCTGCCACGATGACTGGCAAGCCGGTTTCTTCCATCAGCAAACGGTCCAGATCGCGCAAGAGTGCGCCGCCACCGGTCAGCATCATGCCTTTTTCGGCAATATCTGCACCCAGTTCTGGCGGTGTTTGTTCCAGCGCGTTTTTAACGGCGGATACGATGTTGTTGAGCGGGTCTGTCAGGGCTTCCAGAATTTCATTGCTGGAGATGGTGAAAGAACGCGGGATGCCTTCGGACAGGTTACGTCCCTTGACTTCCATTTCCCTGACTTCGGAACCAGGGAAAGCCGAGCCGATTGCTTTCTTGATTGCTTCTGCGGTTTGCTCACCGATCAGCATGCCGTAATTGCGGCGGATGTAATTGACGATGGCTTCATCAAACTTGTCACCACCAACGCGCACAGAGCCTTTATAGACCATGCCACCCAGGGAAATGATACCGACTTCGGTAGTGCCGCCACCGATATCAACCACCATGGAACCGGTTGCATCAGATACCGGCAAGCCGGCACCGATCGCCGCCGCCATCGGTTCTTCAATCAGGTAGACCTGGGAAGCACCCGCACCCAGTGCCGATTCACGAATCGCGCGACGCTCAACCTGGGTAGAACCGCAAGGTACGCAAATGATGATGCGCGGCGAAGGTTTGAAAAATTTGGTATCGTGCACCATGCGGATGAATTGCTTGAGCATCTGCTCGGTGACGGTGAAGTCGGCAATCACGCCGTCTTTCATCGGCCGGATGGCTTCAATATTGCCAGGCACCTTGCCCAGCATCTGCTTGGCTTCCTTACCTACTGCCTGGATGGTTTTTTTGCCGTTAGGGCCGCCTTCCTGGCGTATTGCCACAACGGACGGTTCGTCGAGTACGATACCCTGGCTGCGAACATAAATCAGCGTGTTGGCTGTTCCCAGATCGATCGCCAGATCATTTGAAAAATAACTGCGTAAAAAACCAAACATGTATTGTCCTGTATTTAACTGATTGTGGGCACGCCCATGTTTTGAAGGAACGCGCTACCGAACTTTTAGCCCCAAGCTCACCTGTCTCCTGCCTGCCATCATCTGTCCAAGCGACTATCTGAGCAAGTTAAGGGATTTTAGCGAGGCATTTGGGGTATTAACCCGGCATTCTACCTTATAATCTGTATAAATTTATTCGATATCAACACCTAAAATTCAGCTTTCTGTTGACTATCGGTTTTTGTATTTTTTGATACTCTTTTTCGCGCAGCTTTGCGCCCCTGAACTATGTCGCTGACACTTGAAGATGTGATAAGAATTGCCAATCTGGCAAAAATAGAAACCTCAGAAGCGGAGCGAATCTCCACCCTGGAAAAACTGAATGGCATTTTTTCGATGGTAGAGCAACTGAAAGCCGTTGATACCACCGGCGTTGCCCCGCTGAGCCACCCGATCGCGGCGCTGTTGCCAGAACTGGCATTGCGCCTGCGTGAAGACGTGGTCAGCGAAAGCAATCATCGCGAAGACTACCAGAAACCCGCGCCTGCCACCCAGGATGGCCTCTACCTCGTACCCCAGGTTATAGAGACTGAATAAGTCTTACATTCACTTATGCATACCAAGACTATTTCGCAATTATCCGCCATGCTGCACAGCAAGCAGGTGTCTGCCACTGAACTGGCCCAACATTACCTGGCTCGCATTGCTGCCAGTGACCTGAATGCCTTCCTGCATGTCAATCCGGAATTGACATTAAAACAAGCTGCTGCGGCTGATGCGCGCCTGGCCGCGGGCGACGCGACGACACTGACTGGCATCCCTATCGGGCACAAAGATATTTTCGTGACCCGCGACTGGCGCTCAACTGCCGGTTCACACATGCTGGAAAACTATGTCAGTCCTTTTGACGCTACCGTGGTTGATCTGTTCAACAAGGCTGGCACGGTCACCCTGGGCAAGCTGAACTGCGATGAATTTGCCATGGGTTCATCGAATGAAAATTCCTATTTCGGTGCGGTGAAAAATCCCTGGGACAAGACGGCCGTACCTGGTGGTTCTTCCGGCGGTTCGGCAGCAGCGATTGCTGCACGTCTTGCACCTGCCGTTACGGCAACGGATACCGGTGGCTCCATCCGTCAGCCAGCTTCGTTTTGCGGTGTGACAGGTATCAAGCCCACCTATGGCAGCGTATCACGCTATGGCATGATCGCCTTTGCATCTTCCCTTGATCAGGGTGGCCCTATCGCCCAGACGGCTGAAGATTGCGGCATCTTGCTGAATGCCATGACAGGCTTCGACGCCAGGGATTCGACTTCGCTGGAACGCAAGAAGGAAGATTTCAACCGTGACCTGAACAAGTCGCTGCAAGGCCTGCGCATAGGTGTGCCGAAAGAATTTTTCTCTGCTGGCCTGGCAACTGATGTGGAACAGGCTGTGCGGGCTGCATTGGCCGAATATGAAAAGCTGGGTGCGACACTGGTGGAAATTTCACTGCCGAAAACCGAGTTGTCCATCCCTGTGTATTACGTCATCGCACCAGCAGAAGCTTCGTCGAACCTGAGCCGCTTTGATGGCGTACGTTACGGTCATCGCGCAGCGGACTATAAAGACCTCGAAGACATGTACAAGAAGTCGCGTGCCGAAGGTTTTGGTGCCGAAGTCAAACGCCGCATCCTGGTCGGTGCCTATGTGCTGTCACATGGCTACTATGATGCCTATTATTTGCAGGCACAAAGAATCCGCCGCCTGATCGCACAAGACTTTGCTGCGGCCTTTGAGAAATGCGATGTCATCATGGGGCCGGTGGCACCGACTGTAGCCTGGGACCTGGGTTCCAAGGCAGATGACCCTGTGGCCAACTATCTGGCGGACATTTTCACTTTATCGACCAGCCTGGCCGGCTTGCCCGGCATGTCCATCCCTTGCGGCTTTGGACAGGGTGAGAAAAATGCGAAACGCCCGGTCGGCTTGCAAGTGATCGGCAATTATTTCGATGAAGCGAAATTGTTGAATGTCGCGCACCAGTTCCAGCAGGTGACAGACTGGCATGCCCGCGCACCGCAATGAACTTGAAATTCTCCCTGGCAGGGCCATGTATTTGGATGTCAAAACCGGCAGTTGCAAGCAGGATCAATAAAATCAATTGATGGGCCACCTATCCGGTTTCTCACGCAGTCTCTTCACCGGTAAATAGCTGGCCGCATCAGGCAACAAGACAAGGAATTATTATGCAATGGGAAGTCGTTATCGGTTTTGAGACGCATGCACAACTCAAGACCAACTCCAAAATTTTCAGCGGTTCGTCGACACAGTTTGGTGCCGAGCCGAATACCCAGGCCAGCCCGGTGGATCTGGCCTTGCCTGGTGTATTGCCGGTGATGAACAAGGGCGCGGTAGAAAAAGCCATACAGTTTGGCCTGGCAGTCGGTGCGCTGGTCGCACCGGAATCCATCTTTGCGCGTAAAAACTATTTCTATCCTGATCTGCCAAAAGGCTATCAGATCAGCCAGTTTGAAATCCCGGTGGTGCAAGGTGGGTTTGTCCCTTGCGTCTTTGAAAAAGATGGCAAGACGGAATTCAGGAACATCGAATTAACGCGCGCCCATCTGGAAGAAGATGCTGGCAAATCCATGCATGGTGCAGCGCAAGGAATGACAGGCATAGACCTGAACCGTGCGGGTACGCCTTTGCTGGAAATCGTCACTGAACCTGTCATGCGCAGTGCAGCTGAAGCGGTTGGCTATGCAAAAGCATTGCACTCTCTGGTGACCTGGCTGGACATTTGTGATGGCAATATGCAGGAAGGTTCTTTCCGCTGCGATGCCAACGTTTCTGTGCGTCCGGTTGGTCAAAAAGAATTTGGCACACGTTGCGAAATCAAGAACCTGAACTCTTTCCGTTTCCTCGAAGAGGCGATTAATATTGAAGTTCGTCGCCAGATAGAGTTAATAGAAGACGGCGGCAAGGTCGTCCAGGAAACACGTCTGTACGATCCGGACAAAAAGGAAACACGCTCGATGCGCAGCAAGGAAGATTCGATGGATTATCGCTACTTCCCTGATCCCGACTTGCCACCACTGAAGATCAGCCGCGAATGGGTAGAACAAGTACGGGCCACCATGCCGGAACTGCCATCTGCCATGCGCCAGCGCTTTATCGAGCAATATGGTTTGCCTGAATATGATGCCACTGTGCTGACGCAATCCAAAGGCATGGCCACTTATTTTGAAACCGTAGTGACCATCGCCGGTGCAGCACAAGCCAAACCAGCTGCCAACATGTTGATGGGTGATGTGGCAGCAACCCTGAATCGCGAAGGCCTGGACATCAGCGCCATCCCGGTGACTGCAGCGCAGTTGGCTGTTCTGTTGCAGCGCATTGCTGATGGCACGATCTCCAACAAGATTGCCAAGGAAGTGTTTGCTGCCATGTGGCAGGCACCATCTGAAGATGTAGGTGCAGTCGACAAAATGATCGCGTCCATAGGCGGACAAATTTCTGATGTTAATATTCTCGGAAAAATCATCGACGAAGTCATGGCTGCCAACCAGCAATCTGTCGATGAATACCGCGCGGGTAAAGAAAAGGCATTCAACTCCCTGGTCGGCCAGGCGATGAAGGCGACCAAGGGTAAAGGCAACCCAGCCCAGGTGAATGAATTACTGAAAAAGAAACTGGCGAGTTAATCAAGGCCGGCAAAAAAAACGCAGCTTGTTAGCTGCGTTTTTTATTTGCTGCTTGCCAAGTTAGGCCGTGTTGACCTCGTGAATCTGGCGAGCAAGGATTAATTCAAAGGTGAAAAGTAAGCTGATACAGTCTGCAAATCATCCATCGTCAAGTTACCTGCAGCCACGCGCAGTTTCAGGAAGCTGATGAGGTAGTTATATTTTGCTTGCGCCAGATCACGTTTTGTTGCCACCAGTTGCTGTTCTGCACTCAGTACGTCCAGATTGATGCGCACACCACCTTTGACACTTTGCTTGGTGGCTTCCACCAGCAAAGTTGCCGAGTTGACTGATTTCTGCAAGGCGTCAATTTTGGTGACGCCCGTTTGCATGGCGTTGAATTGCTTGCGCAATTCGATGAGAATCCTGTTGCGTGTAGCGTCCAGTTCAGCCCTGGCCTTGTCGCGATTGGCGACCGCCTGATTGCTGATCGCATTCACGTAACCACCTGAATACAGAGGAATGACCAGTTGCACACCGATGCTTTTGATGGTCTGATCCTGACTGCGGTTGACCAGACTGTCGGATATCGCACGGTTGTAGCTTGCATTCAATTCCAGGCGTGGTGTATGGCCAGCCTTGCTCTTGTTGATTTCCTCTTCAGAAGCTTCGATCGAATATTTGCCGGCAATAATTTCAGGATTGTTTTCATTCGCGATATTCATCCACTCGTCAAAACTGGCGGGTACCACTGACATGATATGAAAATCCGGACGCAAACCGTCAAGCTGCGTCACTTCCGCCCCGACGATGGCCGCCAGGGTATTACGTACTGTCAGCAGATTGTCTTGCGCTTCAATCACCTGTGCTTCTGCAACGTCGAGCTTGGCCTGGGTTTCCAGCATGTCTGTTTTGGTGCCTTCACCTTTTTCAAACATGCGTTCATTGATGCGTTTCTGTTCGGCAAAGGCATTGCGCTGTGCGCGGAACAGGTCTAGCTGGTCTTCCGCATATTTGGCATCGGCGTAGGAAGCAACCAGACGTATCATCAGATCCTTACTGCGTGCGGTAAAAAGCGCATCGCTGTAATTGGTCTGGGCAATACCCTGCCTGTAACGTGCTGTCGTGTCCAGACTGAACAGGGTCTGGCGCAAGGACAGCGTATTCGTCAGGCTGGTGTAATCATAGTTATTGGTGATAGTCGGAACACCAGGCTGTATGGATATATAAGGATTAGGCTGGGTAATCTCAGCCTGATTCTTGGCCGTGCCATAGTTATACTGCACGGTAGGCAGTAAGCCGGCGCGGCCTATCTTCCTGAATTCCTTGCCAGCGATGTTTTCCGACACCGCCGAGCGGTAGGTCGGATCATTCACCAGCGCTGATTCATACGCCTGCATCAGACCCATCGCCGACGCAGAACCGGCAGACAACAGGCAGATACCGCAAGCAGCCGCAACCAGTTTAAGACGCATCCTGGATGTAGTCATGATCAATCCTCCGTCATCGCGGTTTTGGCACGATCAATCACTGGCTTCAGCAGGTAATTCATCATCGTGCGACCACCAGTGCTAACGAACAATTCTACTGGCATACCCGGACGGATGTTCAGATTGGTAATCATCTTCATGCCTTCAGGTGCGACTTCGGCACGTACCTTGTAGAATGCCTGACCGGTTCTTTCATCGACAGTGCGGTCAGCCGATACCTGAGTAATGATGCCAGGAATATGCGGTGTGGTATTGGTATTGAAGGCAGAGAAAATCAGCTCTGTCTTCAGGCCTTTGTGTACTTTGTCGACCAGATTTACTGGCAACATCGCTTCAACGATCAGTTTGTCATCTTGTGGAACCAGTTCCATCAATTTGAAGCCGCTAGGCACTACCGCGCCCTGCGTAAATACATTCAAACCAACGATGGTACCTGCGACCGGCGCTTTGACGAAGACATTGCCCAGATCAAAATCCAGGGCAGTCAGACGGTTTTGCAGGGACTCTGCTTCTTTCTGCACATCCGACAACTGGGTGCGGATTTCTTTCTGATAGTCTTGCTGACGCTGCAATTTGCGCAGGGTAATTTCAGTCACCTGACGGGATACACGGCCCATGGTGCCTATATCTTCAGAAATGCTGCCATTCACCTGGGCATAAGTACGCTCCAGATCCAACAGGCGGTTACGGGCAACATAACCATCTTTGGCCAGATCACGCATGCCGTCGAGCTGTTCTTTGAGGAACACCAATTGCTGCTTCTTGCTGACCATGGATTCTTCCAGGCCTTTGAACTGCGATTTCAGGCCACTGATGTTTTCATCCAGCGCACCCAGTTCACTTTGTATGGAGATTTGACGTGTAGTGAACAATTGTTGCTGCAACAATATGTTGCTGGCTACTCGCGGATCATTCTTGGCTTCATCCAGTTCTTTAGGGAAACGGATGGACTTCGCATTTTCGCGTTCGGCAGTCAGACGCGCTTCGATGGCCTGCGCCGTGAACAATTGTACACGGGCGATTTCTGCTGCGGATTTGGCGTTGACGTTGTTCATCTTCACCAAAACCTGACCAGCCTGAACCACATCACCATCTTTGACCAGGATCTCATCCACCGTGCCGCCAGTCTGATGCTGGATGACCTTGCGGCTGGATGCCACAGCCACGTTACCACTCATCGGCACGCCTTTGTCCAGCTTGGCCAGCGATGCCCACAACAGGAAGCCGACCACGCCAATCAGGATGATGATCCATCCCAGGCGAGAGTAGCTACGTGCGTCCGTATTCACTTCCAGCACTTCTACAGGCCGGGTTGCCACATCGGTGACTATGTTTTTCTTAACCAGTGCATTTTTCATGATTATTCCTGTTCCGCTGTAGCATCCGTTTGTGCCTGGACGCTGGCATCAATTCTTGCTTGTGTATCTGCCGGTGGTTCCGACGCTGCAGACTGCAGACCGCCCTGAGCTTGCGCCTGCTGTGCTTCTGCCTGCTGCTGCGCCGCAGCCTGTGCTTGCTGGGCTTGTTGCAACTGCTGCTGATTAACCTGATTCAGTGCAGCCAATACCTGGTCACGCGGACCGAAAGCCTGAGCAGCACCATCGCGTAACAGCAACAATTTGGTAGTTGCACCCAGGATGGTGGTGCGATGGGTAATCAGCACGATGGTTTTACCGCGCTGACGCAAATCGTTAACCGCCGTCACCAATGCCTGTTCACCGACATCATCGAGGTTGGAGTTCGGTTCATCGAGAACCAGCAGTGAAGGATCGTCATACATGGCACGCGCCAGACCGATACGCTGCTTCTGTCCACCTGACAAACCTGCACCACCATCACCCAGACGAGTGTCATAGCCCTGAGGAAAATGCAGAATCATGTCATGCACGCCGGCGCGCTTGGCCGCGAGGATGACTTTTTCTGAATCCACGTCACCAAAACGGGCGATGTTTTCTGCGACGCTACCGCCAAATAGCTCAATGTCTTGCGGCAGGTAGCCGATATTCGGACCCAACTGGTCTTTATTCCATTGATAGATATCGGCACCGTCCAGACGCACTTTGCCGACAGCGGCAGGCCACACGCCAACCAGCAATCGTGCCAGCGTTGATTTACCAGAACCTGAAGGGCCAATCACGCCCAGTACATCACCTGGTTGCAATGCGAAACCAAGACCTTTCAACACAACCACAGTAGAACCTGGAGCCGCTGCTGTAACGCCTTCAACAGACAGGGCACCTTGTGGTTTAGGTAAATCCATACCGGCCTTGCGTGCAGGATTTGCACCCAGCAATTCATTCAGACGGTCATAGGCGCTCTTGACACTGCTCCATTGTTTCCAGACACCGATCAATTGATCGATAGGACCGGTTGCCTTACCCAGCAGGATGGAACCGGCAATCATCATACCTGGTGACATTTTGCCTTCGATTACCAGCAATGCACCAAAACCCAGTACCAGCGACTGTACCGAAACACGTACAAATTTACTGATCGCGGTGATAATGCCGGATTTTTCACTGGCTTCTGCCTGCAATTGCAGGAAACGTCCATGCAATTTGAACCAGCGTGACATCAGATTGGGCAACATGCCCATGGCTTCAATCACTTCTGCATTACGCAAGTTGTTGGTGGCCAGATTGCTGGAAATAATCGCCATGGCATTCGCTTCTGCCAGAGGTTTTTTGGACACCACTTCATTGGCATACGCCAGGATCACCATGATGATCACCGCACCCAGAGCGAACAGGCCCAAGTAGACGTCAAACATGAAAATAACCGCCAGGTAAAACGGGAACCAGGGTGCGTCAAAGAAAGCGAACAAACCGCTACCAGTCAGGAACTGGCGGATTTGCGTCAAATCCTGCAAAGCCTGGCCGGCATTACCGCCACCACGTTTCAGGTTTTGCTCAAACGCTGCGGTATATACACGCTTGTTCATTTGCATGTCGAGCTTGGCACCCAGGCGTATCACGACGAAGCTGCGGATATATTCCAGCGAGCTCATCAATGCATAAGCACCCAGCATCAACATGGTCAGCATCAGCAAAGTAATTTCATTGCGACTTTGCAAAACGCGGTCATATACCTGCAACATATACAGGGATGGTGCCAGCATCAGTAAATTAATGATGGCACTGAAAATGCCAACGGTTCTAAATGCACTCCTGAAAGTCATCAAGACTTGTGCAATTTCAGTTTGTGGGGCTTTAAGTTTCGAGATCATTTGTATTCTTTGCACATTCAAGTGCTAAAAACAGCCAATTTAATTGGGATACCGCTTGATGTCAGCATGAAGATGCACGGTCACTACTTGTCACTATAGTGCGCTTCAAGACAAGGCCGCATTATCCCTGTTCACAAATCAATTAAATGTGACCTACATCACATTTTTCGAAAGCGTAACACAAGTAAATTTGATTTTAAATGTGTTTTGTTGACGCTTCTTTGCAAATTCCATATACCCCCCCCTGTATATAGATAATTTCCAATGAAATTAATGACATACTCCCTCATCCTATCGTTTTAATTTTTTTGAAAAAAGAAGAAGAAAATGTAAAGAACGACCATAGACAGGCTATTTCCGAGAGAAAATAGTCGCCAGTTTTGTGATTGGAGTCACAGAAACCATGCATAATTTCATGTGACGAAGGGGTAGCGCTTGTGCGCTAGAGGCCGGGCACCAAATAAAAAAACGCCCCACAATATCCGTTGTGGGGCGCGAGTTCTTAATGGTCTTGCTGGCTATAGATTTATTTTAACTCAATTCCGGCTGTGTTTACCAGCGATTGTTCCGATATATCCACAGCATTGTTAACTTTTGTTTCGGTTGCCAGGCGCTGCACCCATTCCAGCTGCGCGGGCAGGCAAACACGCTGCAAATCATAAAATTCCCGGGCAAAATGCCTTGCACTGGCCCCCAGCCTTTGTCTGGCATCAGGCTGCTCCAGCAAGTCACACACTTCTTTTGCCAATCCCGCAACGTCGAAGAAGTTCACCAGGCGACCGGTTTGATCGTGATGTATTGCTTCGCGCAGAGGTTGTGTATCGGATGCAACAATGGCGCAACCGGCACTCATGGCTTCCAGCAAGCTCCATGACAGCACAAAGGGGTAAGTCAAATAGACATGCACCCGTGATAACTGCAACAAAGGAATAAAATGCTGGTAAGAAATAATGCCCAGGAAGTGAATGCGCTTCAGTGCCGTTTCTGGCATCAGGTGCTTCACTTCATTGAAGAAGATATCTTTCCAGGATTGCCCGGTAGCAGATTTGGCACCATAGCTGACGTCATCGCCTCCCACCAGCAAAACCCGGGCATTAGGACGCTCGGCCAAGATCTGCGGCAAGGCACGCATGAAGATATGGTAACCGCGGTATGGCTCCAGGTTACGATTGACGAAGGTAATCACCTCATCATCGCGGGTCAGGACCAGGCCATTACCCAGGCTCAAGGATACTCCCGGATCAGGGACAATCAAATCGGTATTAATGCCGTCATGAATGACGCTGATACGCTCCCGGAATGAACTGGGGAAGGTACTGGCTTGCCAGTGTGTCGGTGAAATGGCCGCATCTGCCAGTGGCATATTGAGCAGGTTGTTAATATTCTTGAGCCGGACCTTGCATACCTGATCGATGGAAGTGGTGGGAAATTCGGGGTCAAACCCGACATCTGCCCCTCTGGGATGATAAAAGAATTCGCCATAAAGTCCCATTCTGGCATTCGGCCAGACTTCTTTCAGGAACAGGCTCTCACCCCAACCCGGATGGGCAATGATGACATCGGGGCTAAATCCTGCTTCACGCATTTGCAGGGCAGCACGCATGGCCGCTTCACCACGGATGACCTTGGGTTCACTGTCAGCCAGCCAGGGGTGAATCTCTTTCGACGTCCCGCGCGCCACCTGATAGGAAATGATTTTCACGCCATTCCATAACGCTGGCGCGTTTTTCTGCAACGTCAGGGCCAGGACTTCATTCGACGCATCGGCCGCCAACGCTGGTGCCAGATGGGTGAACTGAGCCGGGAAGTTTTGATGAACAAACAGAATTTTCATGGTGCGGATAGGCAGAATAACGAACAAACTTGATTATCACACTATAAACGTCAATCAGCGCATGGACTTCAGTGATTTTGCTGAAAACCGGTCTGTCTAGCCTGTGCCGATTGCAGGTAGGTGTTTGTATGCTTCCGGCGCGCCGTCCAGGCGCAAATGATGGTCATGAATATGTCATTTCTGGTTCGACCTGGCTTTTCCACCATCAGTCTTGAAAAACATCTCCAGAACATCCATGCGTTATTGTGTGGCTTGCAGTTCCCAAGATCCCCCTCGATGTTGATGACTGCTCGAGGGCGTCTCGCAGAACAGGATTTTTTCCGCATCGCGATCTTTGCAAAACCATTTATTTAAGCTGGGCGCGCAATAGATTTTCCATTTCAGGGGTTGGTCTGGCATTCTTGCTGGCAACCGCCCACAAATCAAACGCCGCTGCACGTGAAGCAACAACTACGGTTTTAAAACCTGCGCCAGCCAGGACATTCATCAATACTTTTTGGGTAAATCCGCAGCGATGCGCCATGTAGAGATTACCTTTTTCCATGGCGGCTCTGTGGCCATACAAGATATCCAGCGGTGAAATCGGTCCGGCTGGCGAAATATAGGCGGGTTCGAGCAATTTGTCTTCGGCAACCAGCTTGCAGACCGACATTAAATCCGGGCAAGTGACGACGAAAATACCATCATCCTTCAGCACACGTAATATTTCACTCAGGGCGACAGCGACTTCATGCGGATACAGGTGTTCAATATTGTGCGAGGAATAGACGGCATCAATGGAACCAGTCGCTACCGCACTCATATCGGTCAGTGTGCCCTGTATATCCGGGTTCACCCTTGCATCAATATCAAACCGCACTTCCTGCCAGTCATCGGACTGGAAATACGGTGTGGTTCCTGCCTTGTTTTGCGGCCCGCAGCCAACATGGAGTAATTTCAGGCTATTCATTTGAGAGCATTGGGCCAAAGAAAATGGGGCAAACTTTGCCCCATTTTGTAGTCATTCACGACAACATGTCAATTATTGAACCTGGTCTGGGCGAGAAGAAGCCAGAGCCACTTTCGGCAGGTGACGGAAAGAAGCCCAGTGCAGTTCCAGCAATGCCATCAAGCCATTACGTACCCAACGTGCCAGGGTAGCGTCGTCAAGGGCCATGACTTTTTCGCGCTCAACCACACGGAAGCCACCGATCAGGTGTACTTCGTGGCCTTCGCGGAAACTCAGATCTTTGGCTACCAAAACACCGCTTGTTTCCAGTTCATTCATGACTACACGACCTTCGCGCAGGTTTTTTTCATACGTGTTGAGCAACTCAATCACTTTATCGAAGTAAGGATTCAATTCAGACTTGTCTGTGAATACCAGTTCGCCTTCAGTGGTATTGAATTGTGGTGCATCCATATCCGCTGCCAGCAAATACTCGTCCGTATCGGCAACACGCCCCAAAATGAATGGATAACGACGTGCATGGACCGGCACATAGGTACCGAGCCATTGATTTTTTTCATTCAGGAACACATTACGCTCTCTTAAGCCGAGAACCGCAACCGCATTCAACAAGCCATTAGGCGTGAACAGAACAGGGTAAAACTCGGCCGCTTCTGCAATTTCTATTGGCGCCAATGGTGCAGTAGCCAAGCTACGTGCAAACGCAAAATCGGCTGCTGGTTGAAAGCGTAAAGAGCCATGCAGGGTCTTGTCCAGGGTTTGAGCATTTAGAAACATTTTACAACTCCAAAAAATATACTCACATTTAAAATGGCTAGCACTGCAAAATAAATCACTGCATTGGTGCTGATCACTTCGCTTGTTGCTGACTCGCGCACTCTAGATGTTTTACTAGATCGTCGCTAACAAATTAGGGCGTGCTTAATAATTTTCAAGCACTGAGCGCATGTTTATTTTTAGCGTCTTTATTGATCGGCCAAAAATATTGCCGAAGCCAAACACACACTCAATAAACATAAGGCCCATCCCTTTGAAGGAGATGGGCCTTAATGAGTGTTACGACTCAGCTACTTTTGATGTCGCCTAAAAGTAGCCAAGGTCACAACACGTTGTAACTACCTGCGTTATTAAGCAACAATAACGATATCGGTAGCGACGATGGCTGGGAGACCAGTCAAAGTTGCAACAGTCACTGCAGCACCAGCACCAGTACCATCTGCATCATAAGACAGAACACCAGTTGCAGTGTTGTAGTCAAATTGCGCATTGGTACCAACAGCAGCACCAGTAGCATTAGAAACGAACTCAGCTGCAACAGAGAAGCCGTTGCCGACAACAGAAGTCAAGCCAGCAAACAAGGCTTTGGAGACTTGCAGTTTATCTGTTCCAACCAGGAAACCAGTGATGGTATCCGCATTAGCTGCAGCATTTGCCAATACGACTGTTTGGGAACCTGTACCCAAAGTAATCGCGTCGATACCTGCGCCGCCATTGATTGTTTGCGCTACGTTAGCAGAAGTAATGGTATCTGCGAAGCCAGAGCCAGTGATCGTTGTAGTCGTCAAAGTCAACAAAGACGAGTTGATAGTGACGCCAACAGTAGAACCAGCAGCAGTGATCGAAGTCAAACCAGTACCAATTGCACCAGTGTTCAGTGTTTGACCTGCAGTAGTTGCGTTGAACTGGATAGTTTCAACAGCAGTGATACCAGCAGAACCTGTACCTGTACCAGTAACAATCACTGTATCTGCACCAGTACCACCCGTGATCACATCTGTTGCTTCCAGACCAGTACCCAGGCGGAATGTGTTCGTACCATTACCACCGATGGCTGATTGCGTAGCAACACCAGCAGCACCAGTCCAATCCACATTGGCTGTGGAACCTGCGGCTGTGAAATAACCACCACTTGTTTCGAGTACAGCAACATTACCTGTAACTGCGGCACCAAGCGTCAACAGCGTTGTACCAGTAAAGGTATTTGCATTGATGGTGAACACATTGCTTGCTGGATTGGCAGCAACGATCGCATTGTAAGAAGCCGTTGGTGTCACTGTAGTTGCGGCATTATTTTGCAGCAACAAAGTACGGATACCAGCGATAGCTGCCAATGTATCAGGTGCATCATTATCTGCAGCTGTATTATTGACCGATGCCACTTCCACATTCGATACCAGTGTGAAGTTAGCGTCAGTAATCAAACCTGCTGTAGCGAACACAATCGTGTCCGTACCTGCACCACCATTGAGGTTAGTTGCAGATGTCGCGGCACCAGTAATCGTGAAGGTATCGTTACCGTTACCCAGATTAAATACAGCTGCGGCAGTTGCTGCAGAACCTGCAATCGTCACATTATCATTACCGTCACCAGTATTGATGTTTGTAGCGGCTGCAACAGCAGTTACATTCACCACATCAGATGCTGTACCACCGACAATCGTCAAACCAGCAACGCTTTGGCTAGTAACGATAACAGAGTTGATCGCGTTATCCAGTTGCAGCACTTCCACACCACCGACTGTGACGCCATTGATAGAGCTACCAGTCAACACGGTCAAGTTCGTTACCGCACCTGAGAATGCCAATGTGTCAGTTGTTGCTGTACCGAAAGCAATCACATCACCAGCAGCCAGGTTGGCTTGTGTTGTAGTCAATGTGGTTGCTGCATTCAATGTTGGATTTGCGTAAGCAATACCACCGAAGTTTGCATTCAACAGACCCGCTGTTGCATTGTTGAACAGATCAACACCGTTCGTCAATGTGTTAGGCGATGTCAGGGCAGCAGTACCGCCGTTCGTTGGGGTCAGACCGACTGTACCAGCACTGGCGGACGCACCACCAGATACGATCACTGCGTTGGATGTTGTCGTGTTGTTCACGCCACCACCCGTTGCATTGGACTGATTGATCACGTCAAATATCAACGAGCCGCCTGTGACCGAGATCAGGGACAGATCGATGTTGTTGGCGCCAACGATATCATCAACGATCGTCAGTTGATGCACCATGCTGCCACTGAACGTGATCACTGGTGTGCTCAGGCTCAATGCTGCACGCGCAGCTACCAGACCAGCGTACTCAGAAGCAGTGATGACCAGAGCAGAGTTCGCCTGGATCGCTTCGATACCGGACAATGTAGCACCTGTCAGGTTGAGCGCACCGTAAGTAACCAGTGTATCGTTACCTGCACCCAGATTGATGGTGTCTGTCACGATACGTGCCACGCCTGTTGCTGTGGCTTCTGTATTCAGAGCAACACCGTTTTCTGTCACGTTGTAAGTACCGGCAACATAGTTACCCAGCAATACAACGCGGTCAGCACCAGCACCCAGGCTCAGGAAGTTGGCACCACGGCCCAGTGTGACGTCCAGTGAAGATTGTGCTGTCAAGGCACCGGCATCGATGGAGACACCAACAGTTGCGTTTGCAACGTTGAAGTTGTCGATGGCACGAATCGTCAGACGTTCGAGGTGGGTTGTGGTGTTAGCAGCTTGGTAGCTGTCAACCAGGGCACCAACGATGGTGTCATTCAACTGGATTTGGGACACTTGGGTGATGGCTGTGTCGTTGGTCAGTTCAATGTTACCGATGTTTTTGATGCCGTTGAAGTCGCCGATGGATG
>NZ_JBMPOX010000004.1:0-335060 GCF_049340445.1 Undibacterium sp. Ji50W
ATAAACCGGAGATTATCGCAAATGACATATTTTAAATTCAAATCGTGGACACCCCTAAAACCGCCAAAACCAGCGCCTGCATTAGCTTTGCTGGCTTTACTTACCAATTTAACCGGACACTAGTGAAATGGAGTAAATAGTTGGACTCCATGAAGCATTTATACCAGTCGTAAACGAATAAGTTCGCAGCTATACTTGCCGAAAATTTCTTAGCTTCCGGATCTCCATGCAAATTCAGTAAATAGATGCATTTACCGTACAAAATAGGATCGGTAGATAATGAGGATTCTGCATTTCTTACACTACCAAATTTACAAAGATTTTTGATTATTTTCTCTAGTTCTACTTCGTCAGCCCAAGAATACTCATCTATAGACAGCAATCCCATTTGTGAAGAATAGAGAGCTTCATCAATAAACGATTTGATTATTTGAATAGCCAAGATATTTTCGGAGTCGGATGCTAAATACCAAATAGTATGAATTTGGTTATATTCAATGAAAAGATTGAATATGTTAGTCAGTTCTTCTTTCTCTCTTTTTTTGCGCCAGTAGTTTTTAATGTTTTCACTTATATTTGGTTTTTTGAGTAAATCATTTCTCCAAATAATTGAAGCCAATATAGGCAACGATTTCGATTTTCCGATGTCTTCAACCAAAGCCCTATTCCAGAAAGTTGGTTGTGTGAGCGCGTTTGAAAGCTGTTCTTGGATTTTTTCAGGGCATGAACCAAAAAATCTGAGTATCAGTTCATAAGCTAATTCATTATGCACTTCTCTTTCTCGGGAATTTACCCAAATTACTAATTTAGCTGAGACTCCTGTCCATTCAGGTGAGTCTGGATATATACGTATCGTTCTTATGAGATCAGTTAATTCAGCAGTGGTTAACGTATTTGGATTGCTGCTAGCATTAGATGCGATTGCTGTGATAGCTCCTCTTGCAGGTAAAACTTCAGGTATTGAGACATCGTATTCATGAAGCTCATTTAGCCAAATAGACCAATTTTTTACATCCAAATTTGAATAAAGTAATCTATCCACTCCATGTCCAACCTTTTTCTGGAGGGCATTTAATTTTTCGACATTTTCAAATTCAGTGGCATTAAATTTTTCAGATCCAACTGATTTAACTATGTCTTTAATTTTTTCAAGTAACTTTGTTTTTGACCAAATATATACGTCTTGAGGAGCTGAATTTAGCGAAGCTAATTTTAATAATGGAACTGAATAATCAATGGTTTCAAAATTCCAATCTTTGTCGGGTGTCTTCCAGATGTCTAGAATATGCTTGATTTCATTGGTTAACTTTGTACGCTCGTCATATAGTCCATCATGTATTGCGTTGACCGTCGCAACTACATATTCTTCTGTATGTGTTACTGATGGTAGAAATTCGGCTCGGATCGAATGCCATACAATCCAAAATGCATCGCCGTGTTCTGTCAATATGTCTTTGATTTTTCCTCCGTCACCATTTTTAATTGAAGCTTTAATAAGTGGAGACAGTAAGAGTTGAGCACCTTTCTCCTTGCGAACACCAAATAGCATTCCTGCGATTTCCATTTTAAGTATGGTTGAACCAGTGTGACTTTCATATTTATTAGGTAATCCTTCATCTAATAACTCATTCCTTAATTCTGATTTATTGTAGCGTTGTCGATATTGACCATATAGGCACATAGCTTCTGCAGACATTATTCCACCCCACCGCATACCTAGCATACCAACTTGATTGATAAGAACTTTAATGTCTCTTGGCGTAGGTGAACTACCTAAACTACTCGCATATCTTTTAAACGTTTCCAAAATGGTTATACGTTCCTGTTCTGGCCAGTGTTCTAGCGCAATATTAATACTACGCTGTGCATACTCAAGCCAAGCTGACATGACAGGTTCAGGTACTTCTGCGATAAATTGAAAGCATTTTTTTAAAAAGGAAGATGAGATATTCGTAGCATTGCCGTCGTTAGATTCCCCCCAAATTTTTATGAATCCTTCACGGTCAAATGGAACAATGAACCAAAGTTTGTCTACCCAATCCTTATTCTTTTTGTTTGTGGATCGTCGTTGAAAAAAAGTCTGCAGAGTTGCCCAAATGTTTTTCGCGTGTTGAGGGTCAACACGGTCAAGGTTATCTATAACTAGAACAAATTTATCTATCTTATTTTTTTCAATCGCATGCCCTAATATTTTCTCAAAGTAGCGCTCAAACTCAATCGAAGTTCTTTCGCCATCTTCCGTTATATCTTGCACTGAACTCTCAATTGATTCAGTTTTAAAGAAATCCCATGAAACCTTCCCTGTTGCTTTATCCTCTTCCCCTATAAAAAACCAAGATCCTATAAAAATAAATGGAGATAAACAAAAAAAACAGTCCAAGAAAAAATAACCAGTAAATTGAACCAGCATCATTGGACCAAGGGAGTTTGAAAATTTCATAATTAACTTTCCCCAATAATGCGGTTCCCAAAGGGATAGTCAGTGCGACGAATGAGAGTAATTTTCCAAACTGTGACGCTGATTTTTTTGATTCGACGGAGACGGTCTTTTTCCTGCCTGTGATTTCCTTTTCAATTTCGAGAAGATAGTCGTCCTGGCCATCAGGATCCATTTCTTTTATTAAGCTTTCCAGGAATATTCTTCTTAGCGGATCTCCATCATGTGCCCAAGCGTCAAACATAAAGAATTTTGCTTTTTGATTCTTATCCTCTATCAATTGATCTTTGAGTAAATTTATAACCGTGGATTTGCCAGACCCCCAGTTTCCTTCTAAGCCTATTGTTACGCCTTTATTTGAGGATTGAATCAAGTTGAACAAATTCTCGCTGACCTGCGCATGAGTTTGGTCTTCAAACAAATCCTTCTCTGCAACGACTTCGTTCAAAATATTGAACTTGTAACCAGTAATGGTTTCATGCTTAGACATAGATTGCTTTCTTTTAATGTGATGCACTTATATTTTCATAATCTACATTCAAGCTTTTGTTGTTAAATTGGTCAAGAATTTTCGTCATTTATGTTGATTTTTGTTGTTCTTTTTGAAATGCAAATTTATTTGTTGAATTTAAAACTTTTTGATCAGCAGTTTTTCTCAATCTAAATATGCATTTACTGGATTGCGATTGAAGTTCATTTCGAATGATTCAAAAAAAACGTGGCTACCTGTTATCAGGCAGCCACGTTTTTTGTGGAAAGTAGGACTCTGTCGATTTAACCCGGAACCTTACCTTCCACCCCTTCCACATAAAACTTCACATCATGCAAGAACTTGTCATCAGCGACGGCGTCCTTGCCCAGCACTTCCTTGCCGGTGTTGTCCTTGATCGGGCCTTTCCAGATTGGGACTGTGCCGTCGATGACGCCCTGGCGTTTGTCGGCGATGAGTTTTTTCACGTCATCGGACAGGCTGGCGTTGAAGTTTTTCAGGTCTATCATGTTTTCTTTCAGGCCCCACCAGGTGGTGTCTGATTTCCATTTGCCATCCAGTGCTTCACCAACGCGCTTGGTGTAATAGACACCCCAGTCGATGACGGATGCGGCCAGGTGGGCTTTGGCGCCGAATTTGCTCATGTCGCTGTCCCAGCCAAAGGCGTACACGCCTTTTTCTTCGGCAGTTTGTACCACGGCGGCAGAGTCAGTATTTTGCATCAGCACATCCACACCCTGGCCAATAAGGGTGGTGGCAGCTTCACGTTCCTTGCCCGGATCAAACCATTTGTTAACCCAGACTACCTTGGTAGTGGCTTTGGGGTTCACCGAGCGGGCACCGAGAGTGAAGGAATTGATATTGCGCAGCACTTCAGGAATAGGGATGGACGCAACGACACCCAGCTTGCCGGATTTGCTCATCTTGCCAGCGGCGATACCTGCGAGATAAGCACCTTCATAGGTACGCACATCATATTGCGCCATGTTGTCTGCAGTTTTGTAACCGGTGGCGTGTTCGAATTTGACATCCGGAAAGTCTTTCGCCACTTTCAGCATGGCCTCCATGTAGCCGAAGGTGGTACCGAAGATCACCTTGTTACCCTGGGTGGCCAGGTCGCGGATCACGCGTTCAGCATCGGCTGCGCTTTCTGGTACGTTTTCAACAAAGGTGGTTTTGACCTTGTCACCATATTTGGCTTCGACCGCCTTGCGGCCGACATCATGTGCAAATGTCCAGCCTGCGTCCCCTACCGGGCCGACATAGATGAAGCCGACCTTCAAGGGTTCGGGTGCGGCAGGGACGGCGGCTACACTGGCTGGCGCAGCCGAAGCAGTGGAAGCAGGCTTGCTTTCTTCTTTCTGACCACAAGCGGCAAGACCCATAGTCCCAACAATTCCAACAATCGCCAGGGACAGCCCGGCTGTCAGGGTTTTTCTGCGAGAAATTTTCATGGTGAGCTTCCTAGTATTGATGAAACGTGGATGACAAAGTTTCTTGAAACGAAAAATACAACAATCAATTTATCCCATAATACCCTCAGGCAATACCGTCATGCAGACCCCGGACGGAAAGGTTTCCCCAGCGATGCCGGCATGTTCAGGCGTATCCAGTCTGGATTGCGTGAAATCAATATAAGCACCACGATGGTCGCCAGATACGGCAGCATGGACAGGATTTCTGAAGGAACAGCAATGCCTATCGCCTGAAAATGGAACTGCAATATCGTTACACTACCAAACAGTAAGGCACCGAGCAAGACGCGTGCCGGGCGCCAGGTGGCAAAGGTGGTCAGGGCCAGGGCTATCCAGCCACGGCCGGCTACCAGGCCTTCCACCCACATCGGTGTGTAGACCACAGACAGGTAAGCCCCCGCCACGCCGCAACAGGCACCACTGAACAGCAAGGCTATATAACGGATTTTGCGTACCGGATACCCCAGGGCATGGGCAGATTCGGGCGATTCACCAACGGCGCGCAAGATCAGGCCCGCCCGGCTGCGGTACAAAAACCAGGCAATCGCCACGCACAGTAGCAGGCTGAAATACACGATGCCATGCTGGTCGAACAAGGCCTTGCCCAGGAACGGGATATCAGACAGATACGGTATGCCATGTCCCCCTGCAGGCAGTGACTGACCGACAAAAGACTGCCCGATAAAAGCCGACAGGCCGCCGCCAAAGATGGATAGTGCCAGCCCGGTGGCGACCTGGTTGGTCGCCAGCACCAGCGCCAGCCAGGCAAACAGGGTCGCCATCAGCATACCGGCGACGGCACCGGCGACAAAGCCCAGCCACGGCATATGGGTCTGGTGGGCGACTGCAAAGCCGACTATGGCGGCCACCAGCATCATGCCTTCGGCACCAAGATTGAGCACACCTGCACGTTCATTGATCAGCAGGCCCAGTGCAGCAATCAGCAGGGGCGTGCCGGAATTGATGGAGGCGGCGATCAGCGCAGCAAAATTTTCCATGGTCGCTTATTTCTGCCAGCGAAGGCGGTAATTGATCAGGGTATCGCAGGCCAGCAGCAAAAACAGCAGCATGCCCTGGAACAGGCCGGTGATGGCAGACGGCAGACCAAGCCGTGATTGCGCCATCTCGCCCCCCAGATAAAACAGCGACAGCACCAGACCGCCAAAGATGCTGCCTATGGGGTTAAGGCGGCCAATAAAAGCGACGATGATGGCAGCAAAGCCATAGCCGGGTGAAATCGATGGCAAGACCTGGCCGATGGGGCCAGCCACTTCAAACGCGCCTGCCATGCCGGCAAAGCCGCCAGAAATCAGCAGTGACAACCACAAGGCCTTGCGGCTGGAAAAACCGGCATAGCGTGCCGCCAGCGGTGCCAGCCCACCCACGGTCAGGCGATAACCGGCAAAGCTGCGATACACAAAGACCACCATCAGGCCACTGGCAATCAGCATGACGATAAAGCCGACATGCAGGCGGCTGCCCTGGAACAGATGCGGTAATAAAAAGTCGCTGGAAAACACCTTGGATTGTGGAAAATTCATGCCAGCCGGGTCTTTCAGCGGGCCATTCACGGCATACATCAACAGCAGTTGTGCAATATAAGTCAGCATCAGCGAGACCAGGATTTCATTCGCATTGTAGCGGTCACGCAATAGCGCGGTAATGCTGGCCCACAGTGCACCACCGACCACACCGGCGCAGGTGGCCAGTACCAGCACCGTGCCGCCAGCCAGGCCGGATGTGCCAGGTGTACCAGGCGTACCAAACAGGCCAGTATCAAAAAACAGGATGGTGCTGCCCGCTGCCAGGCCACCGGCTATCAACTGGCCTTCGGCACCGATGTTCCAGACATTGGCGCGGTAACAAACTGACAGCCCCAGTGCGCACAGTACCAGCGGCGTGGTCTTCAGCAATAATTCGGCAATCGCGGCTTTGCTGCGTATCGGTTCGATCAAAAATACCTGCAAGCCAGTCAAAGGGTTTTTACCCAGGGCCATGAACAGCAGGGCACCAAAAAAGATAGTCAGCAACAGCGCCAGTACTGGCGAAAAATAAGCCATGCTGCGCGAGCTGCCGGCGCGTAATTCCAGCTTAAGCATGCTCCCCTCCTTTGCGGCGGCGGGTCTTGCCCAGCGAGACGGTTTCGGCAGTTTCTCCATCTTTCCACAGGCCGCTCATCCATAAGCCTATTTTTTCGCGTGTGGCGGTGGCCGTGGCGATAGAGGGCGACAAACGCCCCTTGGCAATCACGTGCATGCGGTTGCACAGTTCAAACAATTCATCCAGTTCTTCAGAAATCACCAGCACGGCACAGCCAGCCTGTTTCAACTGGCGGATTTCGGCATGGATCTGGGCTGCAGCACCCACATCCACCCCCCAGGTGGGCTGGGCGACGATGAAGACATCGGGCTGCCGCGTGATCTCGCGGCCGACGATAAATTTTTGCAGGTTGCCGCCAGACAGGCTGCGCGCCAGTGCCGCCGGGCCAGATGCCTTGACGCGAAAGCGGCTGATGATATCTGCTGCCGCCTGCATGGTATGGCGAAAGTCGATCATCCCATGGCGCACGAATTGTCCATGCTGATGTGACAGCAACATATTGTTGGTGAGGCTCATTTCCGGTACAGCACCACGGCCCAGTCTTTCTTCTGGCACCAGGCTCTGGCCCAGGCTGCGGCGTGCTTCTGGCCCCAGGTTGCCGACCAGCTTGCCTTTCAGTCGTATCATTCTGGCGTTGGCACGACGGTCTTCGCCAGACAGGGCGGCCAGCAATTCTTGCTGGCCATTGCCGGATACCCCGGCGATGCCGACGATTTCACCGCCAAATACTTCCATATCGATGTCATATAGTGCGGTCGCAAACGCATGCGCCTTGGGCAGACTCAGGCCACAGAGCAGCAGGCGTGAATCACCCAGTATGCATTCACCGGTCTCTGTGGATGGTGGCAAGTCTTCACCTATCATCATGCGCGACAGGCTGGCGGCAGTTTCCTGGGCCGGGTCGCAATGACCAGTCACTTTGCCGCCCCGCATGACGGTTGCTGAATGACAGAGTTCACGGATTTCATCCAGCTTGTGGCTGATATACAGGATGCTGCAACCTTCGGCTGCAATCTGGCGCAGGGTGACAAACAGCTTTTGCACAGCCTGCGGTGTCAGCACTGAAGTGGGTTCATCCAGTATCAATAATTGCGGTTTGGTCAGCAGAGCCCGCACGATTTCCACCCGCTGTCTTTCACCGACTGACAGAGTATGCACATGGCGGTGCGGTTCCAGTTCCAGCCCATACTTGTCGCCAGTCTGGGCGATTTGTTCTGCCAGCGCTTGCATATTGACGTTCTTGTCCAGCCCAAGCGCAATGTTTTCGGCAACGGTCAGGGTATCGAACAGAGAAAAATGCTGGAACACCATGGCAATGCCCAGCTTGCGTGCATCTTGCGGCGTCGTGATCCTGGTTTCTTCACCATTCCAGCGCAGCGTGCCGGCATCAGGTTTGACGGCACCAAAGATGATCTTCATCAGTGTCGACTTGCCAGCGCCATTTTCACCCAGCACCGCATGGATTTCACCCGGTGCCACTTGCAGGTCAACCTGGTCATTGGCAATGACCGCCGGATAGCGTTTGGAGATGCCTTTCAGTTCCAGTCGGGGCAAGCTTGGTGGCGCGGCAGAATTCACTTTATCCTTTCGAAACAAAGGTGGATAGTCAAGAGTAGAGAGTAAGCATGTCGCTCAACATCACGTGTACGGCATGCGCATCATTTGCATCATATTATAAGTGTGTCAACCGCCCAAACTTAAAATCTCTGCGTCATTTACATGGCAGGAGTTTGGTGATGATGCTAGGCAATTGGTAGCAATGATGAAATTCTCAGCAGACTGCCCGTTCACGTTGTTTTCAAGCATCAATCATGCAGGTCGTACCCATTACGCGCAGCAAGAATTCTGCCAGCTTGCCATCCTCCCGCCTTGAACGCCTGGTGCATATAATATAAAACGCTGGCCTCGCTCTTTGCGGATGCAGAATTGCTGCTGGCACTATCCAATGTTGGCGCTGTTAGCCAGGGGAATTGATTTTTTCCTCGTCAGCGCCGTCAAAGCGCAAGATCGTACAAGCGCAAATTTCCCGAAACGGGCATGATTCCATATCCATATTAAAAGGGATTCAAAAGGATGCCTCCTTTGCACACTTCTTCCCGTCTGAGCAATTTTACCGCCGGCGTGCGCGATACCGTGCCCATGCTGGTGGGCGCAGCCCCTTTCGGCATGATATTTGGCACCCTGGTTGCTACCGCACAATTGAGTGCCTGGCAGGGGCAGCTCATGTCGCTGTCGGTATTTGCCGGTTCCAGCCAGTTCATTGCGGTTGGCTTGATCGCCGGGCATGCCAGCATGCTGGTGATCTGGCTGGCGACCCTGATCGTGAATCTGCGCCATATGCTGTATGCGGCTTCACTGATGCCCTATGTACGCCATTTACCGCGCCGCTGGCGCTGGACCCTGGGATTTTTGCTGACGGATGAAACCTTTGCCGTGGTTAATCGCTATTATCGCGAGCATCATCATGCCAAAGACGGTCATTGGTATTTCTTTGGTTCGGGCTTGTCCATGTATGCCAACTGGCAGTGCTGGACCCTGGTTGGCTTGTTGTTTGGTGCGATTTTCCCGAAATTACAGACCCTGGGGCTGGACTTTGCCATGGTGGCAACTTTCATTGCCATTGTGGTACCGCAGTTATACCGGCGACCGCATTTGCTGGCCGCCGTCGTGGCTGGCAGCACAGCCTATGCATTGCAGGGTTTGCCTTACAAACTGGGTTTGCTGGTTGCCGTGGTGGCAGGTGTGGGTACGGGCATGCTGTCGTCCAGATCCAGTACAAATAAGCAAAAAGAAGTAGAGCCAGCATGAATATCACTTTAACCATATTAGGCATGGCCGTCATCACTTTCCTGGTCAAGGCCCTGATCTTCATGCTGGGTGACCGTGTGATGTTTTCTGCCAATGTGCGCAAGGCGCTGGACTTTGTGCCGGTGACGGTGCTGACAGCCATTATCGTCCCCATGATATTGTCGCCGCACGGACAAGAACTGGAATTGAGCTGGCGCAATCCGCAACTGGTGGCCGCCTCTGTGGCTGTCATGGTCTGCGCCGCAACACGCCATCAACTGGCTACCATCATCGTTGGTCTGCTGGTATTTTTCAGTTGGCAATTCATGCTTGGCTGATGAAAGTTTTGCGTTCAAGCCCTTTGTTCAAGGAGTGGCACGACTAACTATGTACCAACTGCGTAGTAAGATAGCTGTTTTTTTGATGTCCGCACAGTTCAGGCTATGACTTACGATTTCAGCAAGGTAAATGCAGCAATGCAAAAATATGTGGACAGGGAAATCCTGGCCGGTGTATCGACCGCCGTTCTGGTCGGGCGCGAACTGGTGCATCAGCATTGCACTGGCTGGGCAGACCGCGAAAGCCAGACGCCCATGCGCGACGACCACCTGTTTCGCGTGTTTTCCAATACCAAGCTGATTACCTCGATGGCGGTTTTGCTCTTGATGGAAGAGGGCAAGCTGGAACTGGATCAGCCCGCCGAAGAATTCTTGCCACAACTGGCACAGCGTCAGGTATTGAAACCCGGTGCGACCAGCCTGGATGACACCGAACCGTCACGCAGCAAGATCACCATCAGGCAATTGCTGAACCATACTTCCGGACTCAGCTATGGCCTGCTGGATCACGGCACGTTGATGTATAAGACCTACAATGAAAAACGGGTGTTGAATGCCTTCACCAGCCTGGCCGAGATGATGGATGTGCTGGCCGGACTGCCCTTGAGCTTTCATCCGGGCACAGCCTGGGAATATTCGATCGCCACCGACGTGCTGGCGCGCCTGGTGGAAGTGGTCAGCGGCATGGGTTTTGACCGCTTCCTGCAATTGCGCATACTCAACCCCCTGGCCATGCATGACACCAGTTTTGTCGTACCCGAACACAAGCGTGATCGCCTGGCGTCTTATTATGCGGGTACTGATCCGCAAAATATCCTGCAACGCGGTTTGCGCAAGCTCGACAAATCACCGTATCCCGGTGCCTTTGTCACGCCGGTGGCGCGCTTGTCGGGTGGTGGTGGACTGGTTTCCAGCATCCAGGACATGCTGTCCCTGATGCGCAGTTTCATGCCGGATGGCGATACTCTGCTGCAAGCCTCGACCATCAAGCTGATGATGCAGAACCAGTTGCCAGCAGGTACCGGGATAGCTTTTCCCGGCGTTGGTGCCGTGCCCGGCAAAGGATTTGGCCTGGGTGGTGCAGTAACCTTGATGCCTTCATCAATCGACCCGCCGGCAGCAACAGGTGAATTTGAATGGGGTGGTATCGCCGGTACGCACTGGTGGCTATCACCACGCCACAATATTGCCGGTGTACTGATGACACAAAGGCTGATGAGTTTCTGGCACCCGTTTTCATTTGATTTCAAACGCCTGACGTATGAGGCGCTGGGACATACTTAAATCAGTACCGGACGGACCTTCATCAAGCGGACATGATTCCGCATTAAGCTGCGCAGCAAGGATGGTATTACTTCATGAGAGAGAAAATAATGAGTTTCAATATGGCGCAAAGACTGCGTGTGATTTCCAGCTTGACGCTTGTCAGCCTGCTTGCTGCGTGCGGCACGGTGCCTACGCAAAATGAACCGGCTGGCAAGTTGCAGGCGGCCTGGGTGGTACTGGGTGAAAATGGCCAGGCGATCGCCCGCGCCATCACCACAGATACCGCATGCCCGACCCTGATGCAAGATGGCGTGGCCCAGCCCATGCAGATACGCGCCGCTGCTGCTACCCTGCCTGTGCGCAACACCGCCAGCGACCCGGTAGACAGCAAGGCATCTGCTTTCCCGGTCCTGACTTGTGATGCAGTATTACCGGCGAACGCCAAAACCGCCAGTATCGCGGGTCATGCTTTGCCTTTGCCGAAAGCGGTAACGCAAAAAATTGTAGTGATCGGTGATACGGGTTGTCGTTTGAAATCGAAGGACAATTACTTCCAGTCTTGCAATGACAGTGAAAAATGGGCTTTCCGTGAAATGGTGGAAACCGCGGCCCGTTTCAAACCTGACCTGGTGGTACATGTGGGTGATTACCATTACCGCGAAAATGCCTGTCCCGAAGGTAATAAGGAATGTGCCGGCAGCCCCTGGGGTTATGGCTGGGATACCTGGCAGGCTGATTTCTTTTCCCCCGCCACGGCTTTGCTGAAAACCGCACCCTGGATAGTCGTGCGCGGCAATCATGAATCCTGTACGCGGGCAGGCCAGGGCTGGTGGCGCCTGATGGACCCGCGTCCTTTGCAGGCGGG
Source organism: Undibacterium sp. Ji50W (assembly GCF_049340445.1). Classification (NCBI taxonomy): domain Bacteria; kingdom Pseudomonadati; phylum Pseudomonadota; class Betaproteobacteria; order Burkholderiales; family Oxalobacteraceae; genus Undibacterium; species Undibacterium sp. Ji50W. Next base: position 11,759 of record NZ_JBMPOX010000004.1, read on the forward strand.
TCGTGATTGCATCGCCGAGCAAGATGACCAGGGTGGCGATTACAGCGCCCCCTATGCCGTACCTTTGGGCCGGGTTGGCAGCGAGCAGGCACAATTCATCGTCTTTGATTCCGCCAAAGTACCCAACAAGCCACTGGCAAAAACCGATGCTGCCTATCAGTTGTATATGGAGCAGTTCAAGGCAGTCAATAAACTGGCAGAAACAGCAGACTTCAATCTCTTCATTGATCATCATCCGGTACTGGGTTTTGCTGCGGAATCTAAAAAAGGCGGTGAGTTGAAAATCTACCCAGGCAATCTTGCCATGCAAGATATCATGCAAACGCTGAACAGCACACGCCTGTTTCCATCCAGGGTACAGGCTACCCTGGCGGGCCACGTACACTTGTTTGAAGCGCTGACCTTCAGTAGTGGTCAACCTGTGCAATTTGTGTCTGGCAATGGCGGTTCTTCACTCGATACCGCTTTGCCAACACCATTGGAAGCCAATGCCACACCCTATACCGAGGCAAAGCTCGATCATTTCAGCAATTCCAATGACGTTGGTTTCATGACCATGGAACGCGAGCAGCAAAGCTGGAAAGTCCAGGCCTGGAACAAGCAGGGCAAGCTGATTACCGAATGTCGCATGCAGGGTAATAAAACCGAATGCAAGGCAATGAAGTAATATTTTTCTTTCTGCAAAAAACGGAGCTTGATGCTCCGTTTTTTTTTGTAGTGTCACAAAACGGCCATCTTCATTACACGTTCTTGTCATATCGCTTTCCTACACTGGCGGGCTTTCTACCCACCATTCGACTTCTTATTTCCCGGCGCGCATCATCGGTGGCTTGGCGATAGAACGTGGCCCGGGCAATGCCAGCAATCTGGGGCAGGCAACATTTGGCGGTTCCATCAACCTGTTTTACTAAGAGTTGTCGCAGGATTTCAATTTCACACCGTATGCGACTTTTGGTTCGTGGAATACAAAAATGCTGGGTGTACAACTTGATAGCGGTATTTCCTCGCATTTTGGTGATACCCATTTCATGTTCAACGGCTCACGCCTGACTACCGATGGTTACCTGACTTACAGTGGCGTGACGGAAGATAATTACCAGTTCAAATTGCAGCGCAGCCTGCGCAAAGATACGGTGATCACCGTGTTTTCCACCTATAACAAAATCACCAGCTATACACCTGATAAAGGTGGTGTGACCTTGAACCAGGTCGCACAATTCGGAAAAAACTATGTGTTGAACAATGACCCGACCAGCCAGAATTATTTTGGCTACAACTTCAACAGCAAGAGCACTGATTTCGACTGCGGTGTGTGGCAAGGTACTTGTCGCCTCAACGTAAATCATTAGCTGTAGGTTGGGTCGGGCCTCGCCAGGCTACGCTTTATCAACCCAACACTGTGCTATCAAACACGTATTCGTCGTTTCGTCTCTCCTGCATATGGGCATCGTTGCACGTCGTACTTTGATTAAGAAATTGCCCTTCGTAGAACCAAGCCGGGTCTCGGCCCGGTGGCCGAATTCCGTTCTTTGGCGAGAGCGCAAAACATTGCGTTCCGAGAGTCAAAGCTGTCATTCAGCTTCTTTATCCATCTGAATTTCATCACGTTGAAGCAAGGCAGATACAGGTTTTACACCGCATGCCAGTGATGAGTTTGCCTTCTGCCTTGGCAATTTTTACAACGAGAATCCGGTTTCGTGTGCCAATTCGCATCAGGAAGTTGATTTTTGTATAAATATCAACTAAAACTACCTTAGTAGTCCATCCGTCCCGCCTCATTTCCCTTTGATCGCATCGTGCCGTTCTTTTACCTGAGGACTCGCTATGAAATTGTTTAATAACCTGAGGATTTCAGCCAAGCTGTTTGTGGGTTTCATTCTGCTGTTGATATTGACTGCCTTTCTGGGCAGTTTTTCCATCTTTCAATTATCACGCGTCAACCAGACTGCACTGGAACTGGGCACCAACTGGATGCCCAGTGTGAATGCTGCCATGGGCATCAAGGAAAGAATCTCGCGCCTGCGTACCCAGGAAATGCAGATCGTGTTGTCGGCAGGCGATGCAGAGAATCTGAAAAAATATGAACAGCGCTGGCAAGACTATGTGGCCGAGTTGAAGAAATATGAGGGAGACTACGTCAAACTGATCAGTTCTGCAGATGAACAAAAAAAATTTGCGGAATACACCAAGCTGTGGGATTTGTACGCCATCCAGGCCAAAAAACTGACAGAGCAGGCCAACGCCGGCAATATGGAAGAGGCACGTACGACCTTGCGTGGAGAATCCTCCAGACTGAATGCCGAAATACTTAAGATGACAGACCAGATGGTGCAGATCAATTCTGAGGGGGGCACTGCCGCCTATCACCTTGGTGAAGCTATTTATTCCCATTCCAGGACCCTGATACTGGGTTTGATCCTGCTGACCATTGCGCTGGGTTTATTGCTGGCTTACTGGATAGCCAGAGTGGTGGCCCGTCCCTTGCAGGAGGCTGTCAGGGTTGCCAAAACGGTGGCATCCGGTGACCTGACCAGTGATATCGAAGTTAAATCCAGGGATGAAACCGGTGAGTTATTGCAGGCCCTGAAAGAGATGAATGGCAACTTGCTGTCTGTCGTCAGCGAAGTGCGCACCGGTACTGACCTGATTGCGACAGCCTCGACAGAAATAGCTAGCGGTAATATGGATTTGTCTGCACGCACTGAAAGCCAGGCTGGTTCACTCGAAGAAACCGCGTCGTCGATGGAAGAACTGGCGTCGACCGTCAAACAAAACAGTGACAATGCGCGCCAGGCCCATCAACTATCCCACTCGGCCTCGGCCGTGGCTCAAAAGGGGGGGGATGTGGTGTCGCAGGTGGTGGACACCATGGGCTTCATCAATGCTTCATCGAAAAAGATTGTCGATATCATTGCGGTCATTGACGGCATCGCCTTCCAGACCAATATTCTGGCCTTGAATGCGGCGGTGGAAGCTGCACGGGCTGGCGAACAGGGCCGTGGTTTTGCCGTGGTGGCGTCGGAAGTACGCAATCTGGCGCAGCGTTCGGCCAGTGCCGCCAAAGAAATCAAGGACCTGATCAATGATTCGGTAGAAAAAGTCGACCAGGGTACGCGCCTGGTCGATCTGGCCGGTTCCACCATGAAAGAAGTGGTGGAAAGCGTCAAACGCGTGAGTGACATCATCAGCGAGATTACGGCAGCCGGATCGGAGCAGAGTTCCGGCATAGACCAGATCAATACCGCCATCATACAGATGGACCAGGTCACCCAGCAAAATGCAGCGCTGGTGGAACAGGCTGCCGCAGCGGCAGCGGCCTTGCAGGAACAGGCGGCCACCCTGAGTCAAGTCGTGAGTATTTTCAAGCTCGATCAATCCGGCGACCGACCCCGGCAAGCCGCTGACAGACTGGCTGTCCCGACGATGACGCGGGCCGCGCAGCCAGCGCTGAAACCGATAGTCAGAGTGGCCCGCCCAGCCATAGCGGCGAATACAACGGCTGTTTCACGGAAAGAAGCGGTGGTGAATGGTGGGCAATCTGACTGGGAAGAATTTTAGAAAGGTTTCAGAAAGCAAAAAGGTCATCCGCATAGTGCCTATGTGGATGACCTGATCTTGCTACTTAGAACCTGCTTATGATCCTACTGTTCAGGCCTTGGTCTGCCTGGCAGAAATCAGCTCAATTCTGTCTGTTTGACGATAATGCGTGATACCAGGCCATATTCGCTGGCTTCAGCGGCGCTCATCCAGTAATCGCGGTCGATATCGGCCGTGACTTTTTCCAGTGTCTGGCCAGATTCTTTGGCGATCAGGGCGGCGATGCGTTCGCGTACCTTGACGATTTCACGTGCCTGGATGGCGATATCGGTTGCCTGACCACCGCAACCACCGCTAGGCTGATGAATCAGGAAACGTGTATTTGGCAGGCAGACGCGGCGTTCTTTCGGCACCGACAGGAACACATTGACTGCTGCACTGCCAACCCAGCCTGTACCCACCATATTGACTGGGGCATCGATGAACTTGACGATGTCATGGATGACATCGCCTGATTCCACGTGACCACCAGGGGAAGAGACCAGGATGGTGATCGGGTCTTTCGATTCTGCCGCCAGCGCGATCAGGCGCTTGCTGACTTCGGCTGCCAGTTTGTCGTTGATGGTGCCAAATACCAGCACGGTACGGGATTTAAAGGCCTTTTCTTCAAGAAAAGGGCTGCGTTGTATATCGTTGTTGTCTTTGTCGTCGGCCATGGAAGTCTTAGTGAAGTCTTGGTTAATGTTGGGCTTGAATGATTCAGTAATGATGATTCTGGTGGTTAATATGGCTACTTAGATGGTTACTTACATGGCTACCTAAGTCGCTTTTTTCAAGTGGGCTTCGGCCAGTCTGACCCAATAAGTTGCACCTATGGGTAACAAATCGTCGTTGAAATCATAGCTGGGGTTGTGCAGATTGCAAGGCCCCAGGCCATGACCCATGTCACGGTGATCACCATCGCCATTACCGATGAAGGCATAGCAGCCCGGCTTGGCCTGCAGCATGAAGGCAAAATCTTCGGCACCCATGGTGGGTTCCACCTGGGCGTTGACATGGTCGTCACCGACCACGCTGCGCATGACTTCGGCAGCGAAAGCAGTCTCTTTGGCGTGATTGATCAGTGGCGGGTAATTGCGATTGAACTGGAAATCCACCTGGGCATCGAACGCCGCCGCCGTGTGTTCGGCGATGGCCTGCATGCGTTTTTCTATCAGATCGATCATCTCTGTACTGAACGCACGTACCGTACCTATCAGCGTGGCATCGTCAGGGATGACATTGGTCGCACTGCCAGAATGGATCTGCGTCACTGACAGCACGGCTGATTCCAGCGGGCTGGCATTGCGGCTGACGACGGTTTGCCAGCTCTGGGCGATCTGTATTGCCACGATAATCGGGTCTATACCCTTGTGTGGCTGGGCTGCATGGGCACCCTTGCCCTTGACCACGACTTCGAATTCATTTGATGAAGCCATCATGGGGCCGGCTGTGACACCAAAGGTGCCGACCGCTACGCCAGGCCAGTTGTGCATGCCAAACACCGCATCCATGGGATATTTGTCGAACAAGCCCTCTTCTATCATGCGTCTGGCACCGCCACCCCCTTCTTCGGCAGGCTGGAAGATCAGGTAGACGGTGCCGTCAAAATCCTTGTATTGCGACAGATAATGGGCCGCGCCCAGCAACATGGCGGTATGGCCATCATGCCCGCAGGCATGCATTTTTCCCGCATGTTGGGAGGTATGGGCAAAGGTATTGATTTCCTGCATGGGCAGGGCATCCATGTCGGCCCGCAAGCCTATGGCGCGTTCGCTGCTGCCATTCTTTAATATACCCAGCACGCCGGTGCCGCCCAGGCCACGCACCACAGGGATGCCCCAGGCTTGCAGTTTTTGCGCCACGACTTCGGAAGTCCGGTGTTCTTCATAGCACAGCTCGGGATGCGCATGAATATCACGTCGGATTTGCTGGATTTCAGCATGAAATTGCACTATGGGATCGATCAGTTTCATTATTGTCTCCGTACCGCGTATCGTGTATTGCAGCCATGGGCAGGCGCATGGTCATAAATACACATTATTCTTATCAGGATATCATCCCGTTGATGAAAAAGCTCAGCCAGGGCCCGATTCATGGGCCTGTTTGCATGTCTTTCTCCATATAGAGAAAGATACCAGATTCCATGCATGCTGGTAGTCGCAGACCGTATATCCATTCTACAAAAACGGGTTTGCCAGTTGAATTGCTGTGGTAGTAGCATGCTGGCTTGCAGGCAAGACAGCCGCCAGGCTTTGCCCGGCAGCACGGCACTATGGCAAAGCCTGTAAAATTCCGCAAAACAGGCAAACCGCATCCGCCGGCTAGGAATTTCCGCAGGTAAAGAAAGCATATAGACCGTCAATGATGAAGAACTCTCTCAAGCAGTGCTGTACCCATACGCGGATCGTGCATCCGGCGATGGCTTTGCCTTGCCTGCATATTGTCTGTGCGTTGCCTGTGCTCACCAGGCAGGCCTGACTGATGCTGGAGTTTATCTTGCGTCGCCTGCTGCAAAGCCTGGCTGTCTTGCTGGTGATGTCGCTGCTGGTGTTTGCCGGTGTGTATGCGATAGGCAATCCGGTCGATGTGCTGATCAGCCCGGATGCCGATCAGATCGAACGTGCGCGCATCATCGCCGCCTTTGGCCTGGATCAGAGTTTGCCGCAACAATACTGGTTGTTCCTGCGCAATGCCTTGTCCGGCGACATGGGGCTATCGTTCGCCCATGCCACGCCAGCATTGGGCTTGATACTGGAACGCATGCCAGCGACGCTGGAACTGGCAGTGTTTGCTATCCTGATTTCCATCGCGCTGGGTATACCCTTGGGGTTGCTGGCGGGGCTACGGCCTGACAGCCTGGCCGGCAAAAGCATCATGGCCATCTCCATACTCGGGTTTTCTTTACCTACCTTCTGGGTGGGCCTGATGATGATCATGGTATTTGCTGTACAACTGGGCTGGCTGCCTTCCAGTGGCCGCGGCGAAACTGTGTTGCTATTGGGTGTGCCGGTCAGTTTCCTGAGTGCCGATGGCCTCAGGCATCTGCTCTTGCCAGCCCTGAACCTGGCCCTGTTCAATATCGCCATGGTGATACGCCTGACACGCTCAGGCGCGCAGGAAGCCTTGTTGCAAGACTACGTGCGCTTTGCCCGTGCCAAGGGCTTGCGCAATAGCCGCATCATAGGCGTGCATGTGTTGAAAAATATCCTGATACCGATAGTGACGGTGATCGCCCTGCAATTCGGTTCCATCATTGCCTTTGCAATTGTGACTGAATCGGTATTTGCCTGGCCTGGCATGGGTAAGCTGATCATTGATTCGATACGGGTACTGGACCGGCCAGTTATCGTCGCCTATCTGTTGCTGATCGTCAGCCTGTTCATCCTCATCAATCTGGTGGTGGATGTACTGTATTCCTTGCTGGACCCGCGTGTACGCCTGTCCGATAACCAGGCCTGAACCTCCATGCTATCGACCAGCCAGCCATCTACCCACATTGCCGAAACGCCGTTGCGACGTTTCCTACGTGATTTTTTTGCCAGCCGCATCGCGACCCTCGGCAGTCTGGTGTTATTGCTGCTGGTCTTGGTGGCCCTGTTTGCGCCACTGATATCGCCACAAAATCCTTATGACCTGGCGGCGCTGGATGTCATGGATTCACGGCTGGAGCCAGGCAAAGTGTCTGCCGATGGCCTGCACACTTTTTTACTCGGCACCGATGAACAGGGGCGCGACATGCTGTCGGCGATTTTTTATGGGCTGAGGATTTCCCTCGTCGTTGGTTTTTCCAGCACCGTGATTGCCCTCTTCATTGGCCTGGGCCTGGGTTTGCTGGCCGGTTATCGGGGCGGCCGCAGCGAAGCACTGATCATGCGTATCGCCGATATACAGTTGTCCTTCCCGGCGATCCTGATTGCCCTGATCTTGCTGGCCCTGACCGGGCAGGGCGTGGGCAAGATCATCCTGGCGCTGGTACTGGTACAGTGGGCTTATTATGCCCGCACGGCACGTAGTGCGGCGCTGGTGGAAAGACGTAAGGAATATATAGAAGCGGCAGTTGGCCTGGGCTTGTCACCGGCACGCATCATCTGGCGTCATTTATTGCCCAACTGCCTGCCACCGCTGATTGTGATTGCTGCCTTGCAGGTGGCTTCGGCCATTTCGCTGGAAGCAACACTGTCCTTCCTTGGGTTGGGTTTGCCGGTGACCGAACCTTCGCTGGGATTGTTGATTGCCAATGGCTTTCAATACCTGCTGTCGGGTAAATACTGGATCAGTTTCTTCCCTGGTCTGGCCTTGTTGCTGACGGTGGTGTCCATCAATCTGGTAGCTGATCATTTGCGTGATGTACTCAATCCGCGCTTGCAGACGCAATAGGTGAAATGGACATGACTATGGCGACACTGGAAGTGCAAAATCTGCAAACAGAATTCAAAAGCCGGGACGGTACTGTCCAGCCGGTAAACGATGTGTCATTCAGTGTGCAGCCCGGACAGATCATGGGTCTGGTCGGCGAATCCGGTTCTGGCAAATCCATGACCGCGTATTCCATCATGGGCCTGGTTGATGCGCCTGGTAAGGTCAGTGGTGGCCAGGTCTTGTTCAAGGGCCAGGATTTGCGTGGCCTGTCGGCAGAAGCCATGCGGCAAATTCGCGGCAACCGTATCGCCATGATTTTCCAGGACCCGATGATGACCCTGAACCCGGTCTTGCGCATCGATACCCAGATGATGGAAACCATCTCTGCCCATCAGCAGGTCAGCCGCGAAAGCGCCCGCGAGATGGCGCGTGCGGCCTTGGTGAAAGTCGGCATTGCTTCGCCAGATGAAAGACTGCTGGCGTATCCGCATCAGTTTTCCGGCGGCATGCGGCAAAGGGTGGCGATTGCGATTGCCCTGCTGAACCAGCCTGAACTGATTATTTGCGATGAACCGACCACCGCACTCGATGTCACCATACAGGGGCAGATATTGTATGAAATGCAGAAGCTGTGCAGAGAATCCGGCACTGCCCTGATCTGGATTACTCATGACTTATCGGTGGTGGCCGGGCTGGCGGATACTGTCAGCGTCATGTATGCCGGCAAGATCGTCGAAAGCGGCACGGTTAGCCAGGTGCTGGAGCAAGCCTTGCATCCCTATACCCACGGCCTGATTGCCTCCTCACCGTCACGTAACCTGCATGGCCAGACCCTGCACCAGATACCCGGCGCTACGCCTTCCTTGCTGAATCTGCCGTCCGGCTGTGCTTTTCGCAATCGTTGCGAACGTGCCAGTACGGCTTGTGAGCAGGTGCCGCCTTTGCAGCAGACGGATGGGCGCAGCGTGCTGTGCTTCCATCCTATGCACAGCACGGGCAGTCCGAGAGCCGGAGCCGCGCATGTCTGAAGTGATTAAAGCCATGCCAGTGGACGACACCCCCTTGCTGGAACTACGCGGCGTCAGCAAGCGTTTTGCCAAACCCGTAGCTCTGACAGCCAGGCTGACGCAATGGCTGGGGGCCGCGGCAGTACCTGATATCGTGCATGCCGTGGACAATATTGATTTGTCCCTGCGTGTTGGTGAAGTGCTGGGTCTGGTCGGTGAATCCGGTTGCGGCAAATCGACACTGGGGCGTATGGCCGTCGGTTTGCATGGCTTGTCTGATGGCACGCGCTGGTGGCGTGGAAATGACCTGGCATTGGCAGACAAGTCAGCCCAGCAAAAAATGAAGCTGGCCATGCAGATGATATTTCAAGACCCATATGCCTCGCTGAATCCGCGCATGCGTGTGCTGGACATCATCGGTGAGGCACCAGTAGTGCATGGTCTGATCAAGGCCAATGAACAGGCCGAGTATGTAGAACAAATCCTGCAAAAAGTGGGGCTGGACCCGGCTGTACTGCGGCGTTTCCCGCATCAGTTTTCTGGTGGTCAACGTGCCCGTGTCGGCATTGCCCGGGCCTTGGCCGTGAAGCCGGAATTGCTGGTTTGTGACGAGGCCGTGGCCGCACTCGATGTATCGATACAGGCGCAAGTACTGAATCTGTTCATACGCCTGCGCGATGAGCTTGAGCTGACCTATCTGTTCATCAGCCATGACCTGGGTGTCGTCAGGCATGTGTCTGACCGGGTCGCCATCATGTACCTGGGGCGCATCGTGGAATCGGCAGCGACCGCCGAAATTTTCGGGCATGCCAATCATCCCTACACCCAGGCTTTGCTGGCTTCCGCCCCGAAACTGGAAGTGCGCAAGATCGACTTTGTTGCCATCAAGGGCGAAATCCCTTCACCCCTACATCCTCCTGCCGGTTGCCATTTTCATCCGCGTTGCCCACATGCCATGCCCCGGTGCGCCGTGGAAAAGCCTGAGCTGAAACAGATCGCAGCACGGCATTTTTCTGCCTGCCATTTGAATACCTGAGCTGTCTTGCCTGGTTTGTAAGTACAACTGTCTGATATTTGCATCAGTGATGTTGGGTATACAAAAAATAAAGCAGATTTATTTGCTGCACTGCGGTAAAGTAGTACCTGTCTCCTCCAACACCTCCTAAGGTTTGGATTTAACCCGCAACCGCAAGGTCGCGGGTTTTTTTTGTCCTTTTACATTTGCAGAGAAAATTTAACAATATTGCGGGGATATGACATTTTGATGTCCAATTTATAAAAATCCTTGTCTTGTATTTGATATGTCCAAATATATGATTTTTGAATGATTGATATACGAAAATAGATGTTGGTGAATTTGTTGCGCTGCGATATAGTTACACCTGTCTCCTCCAACACCTCCTAAGGTTTGGATTTAAACCCGCAATCACTTGCGGGTTTTTTTTTGCCATTTTTTCGTCAATCTTATTATTTACTGCAATTCCGGCGACAGGGCGTCGCCCAGTCCATGCTGGTCTTGCAACATCAGGGTTTGCGCAGGATAGAAAGCGTCGTTGCGCCTGACAATCTGCGCGGACTGGCTTTTTTTCGGCGCAGTCATGAAGCTGACTATATTGATGATTTAATCTGATGGTGTAATCGCCACAAAATTCCTGAATTGCGTTTTTCTTGATGCAATGCAAGGCAGATTTACGGGGAAATAGTGGTGGGTACAAAGAATTTACTACCTGTTACAAATTAACTGGTATTGCTACTGATCTGTGCTTTAAAGGGAATAATTTAGTAGTGGTATGTATGTTGATAGAGATATTCGTTTTGTGTATACCTGATATATTAAGAATAAAGCATACAAATATGTTGCGGCGCATTAAAGTGGACCTGTCTCCTCCAACACCTACTAAGGTTTGGATTTAAGCCCGCAAACTTTGCGGGCTATTTTTTTGTCCGTAGCTTTTGCAACTCATTTAGCAACATGAATATGTCGTTTGATATGCTTGAGATGGGCAACGATGGTAAAGCTCATGATCGCCAGCAAAGACCATGAACTCCATTTCCCCCAGGTGGACGGTAGGCCAGGCACCCAATTGATTGAGGTAACGCCAGAGACTGGATGAGCAATTGCTCTATGGAGTGCGGGCGCATACGCGGCATTTTAGCCAGTACATAGTGGTCAACACGTAGCAGTGCTGCGGCATTAATGATAAAGCTATATTCATGGCTAAGAAATTCTGAATAGAACTTATACTAAAACCAGTATAAACATTGCCATAAAATTGCTGACAATCGTGTTTCGTAAATGCAAAAGACCAGGGCGTGTTGTTACAAGCTGTCGTAGCAGCTTAGTAGGAACGTGTTTACGATCTGTAGCGAGCGTCAGCGGGGTAAGGGTAACAAAAACGCAGCGCAAAAAGCGGAATGTACTTAAGTACATGAGCATTTTGAGCAGCGCATGAGCCCCGCGTGTATTCCGATTGCGCTCGCGCAGTAAGATCGCAAACAGGTTCTAAGATGGCACGTCACTTGCATTCGGTAGCGAAACAGACCAGAACAAACACGGGTCAGGCAAGGCCGGCCCGGCATTTCCCGGAGAACACCAGCATGTCCACACCGAATGATTATCCACGTGACCTGATAGGCTATGGCCGTCATCTGCCCCATGCGCAATGGCCGCAACAGGCCAGGATAGCCGTGCAGTTTGTACTGAATTATGAAGAAGGTGGCGAGAACTGTGTTTTGCACGGTGATCGTGCATCCGAGCAGTTTTTGTCCGAAATCGTTGGTGCAGCCGCGTATGAAGCGCGCCATATGTCGATGGAATCCATCTATGAATATGGCTCGCGTGCAGGGGTCTGGCGCATCTTGCGCGAATTTGAAAAGCGCCAGTTGCCGCTGACTGTCTTTGGTGTGGCGATGGCCTTGCAGCGTCATCCGGAATTGACCACTGCCTTTGGCGAACTCGGTCATGAAATCGCCTGCCACGGCCTGCGCTGGATACATTACCAGGGTATGGATGAAGCGACCGAGCGTGAACATATGCAGCAGGCAGTACAGATACTGCGTGAACTGACTGGCAAAGCCCCACTGGGTTGGTATACCGGGCGCGATTCGCCGAATACCCGCCGCCTGTTGGTGGAGCATGGCGGCTTTACCTATGACGCTGATTACTATGGTGATGACCTGCCATTCTGGACTGAGGTGACCACCAGCAGCGGGCAAAGCAAGCCGCATCTGGTGGTGCCGTATACGCTGGACAGCAATGACATGCGTTTTGCAACCCCGCAAGGCTTTAATACCGGCGACCATTTCTATGATTACCTGAAAGACAGTTTCGACGTGCTGTATGCCGAAGGTGATCCGGATGGCGACAATGCACCAAAGATGCTGTCGATAGGCATGCATTGCCGCTTATTGGGGCGGCCCGGGCGTTTTCGCGCCTTGCAACGTTTCCTGGATTACCTGCAGGCGCATGACAAGGTCTGGATCTGCCGCCGCATCGACATTGCCCAGCACTGGATGCAGGTCCACCCGTTTCACACCGCAAGACCCTGAGCAATGAAAAGAGTGGGAACAAAGTTGAATCTGCAATCATGCTTCGATATGGATGGGACTATTTGACAGGACTTACGCAAAACCGCCCCGGCTGCGTTGCAGCTCCTTGCCGGGACAATTTTGCGTAAGTCCCATTTGATTAACTTGATTAACCTGATGAAGAGGAAGAAAGATGAAAATGCAAATGAAACACCTGGCGTTGGCTGTTGCATCTTGTCTGTTGGCCGCTAGCGCGCTGGCACAATCCAGTGTCACGGTGCAGGGTCTGGTCGATTTGTCCGTGGGCTCAGTCAAAATGAGCGGCGACAAAGCCAGCACGGCTGCTATCACACCTGGCGGCATGACGACATCATGGCTGGGCTTCAAGGGGGTAGAAGATCTGGGCGGTGGCTTGAAAGCGGAATTTGCGCTGACTTCCTTCCTGCGTGCAGATACTGGCGAGTCTGGCCGTTTTAGTGGCGACACCCTGTTTTCGCGTGATGCAAACATTGCTTTGTCCGGCAGCTTTGGCCGTGTTTCGCTTGGCCGTGATCTGGCACCCAGTTTTTTACCGGTAGTGATTTTCAATCCCTATGGTGATTCCTTTGATGTGTCACCGCTGGTCTTGCACTGGTATGTGCCTTCCGGTGGTTTTGCTGCGCGTAGCTGGGCTAATTCAGCCGCGGGTGATTCTGGCTGGAGCAATGAGGTGATATACAGCACGCCCAATTTCGACGGCTTCAGTTCGAATATGCATTACCAGTTTGGCGAAAAAGCCGGTGATACCAGTATCCGCAATATCGGTTTGAATGCCCTGTACTTCAATGGCCCGTTCGCTTTGGGTGCCTTCTATCAAAAAGTGCAGGTATCCAACCCTACTGGCGGGTCTGCGATTGTCGATGCCACGGCCACCCCGGTGAACTTTGCTTCCATCAATAATCAGACTGCCTATTTTGTGGGGGGCAGTTACGACCTGACAGCGGCCAAGCTGTATGCAACTTATATATCCAGCAAGAATGACACGGCAGCAGGCAAGCAAATGGATGACAAGATTTACACCCTGGGCGCCAAGATTCCGGCAGGCGGCGGTGATATCTTGCTGGCCTATGCCAACACCAGGCGCAATGGCTCGCTGACCGCCAATACCGAGCTCAAGCGCGATACCCTGTCGGCCGGGTATGACTATAACTTGTCCAAGCGTACCGATATCTATGGCGTGCTGATGAGTGACAAGATCAGCACGGCGGATCGTGCCACCAGTGTAATTGCTGGCATACGTCACAGATTCTGAGTGCCTTCAGTGCGAAAGAAAAAACCGTCATCTGAAAAAATGGTGGTTTTTTTTATTTGTCTGTCACAAATGGCTAGGCTGTTTCGTCTTATCATCACGATTAATTCTGAATACAACTATGATGAACCGCCTGCAAAGCTTTACTGACCATAGACCACGCCTGTTCGGTATTGCCTACCGCATGCTGGCTTCGCGCGCCGAGGCGGAAGACCTGGTGCAAAACACCTATCTACGCTGGCATGCACTCAGTGAGGATGAAGTGCTGCAAATCCGTGAACCCCAGGCCTGGCTGGTGACCGTCATCAGCCGTCTTTGCGTGGATAGACTGCGGGTACTCAAGCGCGAGCGTGAAAACTATACCGGCCCCTGGTTGCCAGAACCCCTGATCGAAGTCGATAACCAGACCCCGGAACTGATGGCCGAATTCAGCAGCGATGTGTCACTGGCTTTCTTGACCATGCTGGAGCGTTTGTCGGCAGAAGAACGGGCGGCATTTCTTTTGCACCAGGTCTTTGATGTTGATTATCCCGAGGTTGCCGGCATGCTCAACAAGACGGCAGCAGCCTGCCGCCAACTGGTGCACAGGGCAAAAGAGCGGGTACAGCAGGATAAACCCCGCTTTCATGTCAGCCGCGATCATCATCGCCAATTGCTGCAGCGGTTTTCCGTGGCCGCGCAAAGCGGTGATTTAAAGGCCCTGAATGCCCTGTTTGCCGATGATGCACAATTGATAGGTGATGGCGGTGGCAAGGTAGCCTCGGTCAACCGTGTCCTGCACGGGGCAAGTCGCATATCCCGTCTGTACCATGTGATTGCCCGAAACTTTGCACTACGCATGCAGTTTGTCGAAGTTAACATCAATGGCGAACCCGGCTTGCTGCGTTTTATTGATGGCAAACTTGATGGCACCGTCTCCATCGTCAGCGACGGTGAAAAAATTCTTGATATTTACACCGTACGCAATCCGGATAAATTGCAGGCTTATCAGGGTATGCGCATACCGACGAAAAATAATTAAGAAATTATTCAATCAGACTGTCACAAAATGATTTCTTCCAGCGTCTTATAGATGAAGAGAGCAATAGGGACTTCAAGCAATTAATGCTTAACAGACTCTGACTTCTCTCATTTCTTAACCTTAACTGGAGCATTATCATGACAATCCAACTCAATTTTTCTGGCCTGGCACCGGCCGCCACTCAAGCCATGGCGGGTGTCAATGCTGCCCTCGATAGCAGCAGTCTTGGCAAGTCCCTCATCGACCTGGTTTTTTTACGGGTTTCACAAATCAATGGCTGCGCGTTTTGTGTCGACAAACATGCGCATGACCTGCTTGAGCATGGCGACAACTTTCAACGCCTGAACAGCCTGGTATGCTGGCGCGAAGCACCTTGCTTCAGTGAGCGTGAAAGGGCCGCATTGGCCTGGAGCGAAGCGCTCACCGGCATCGCCAGCAAGCATGTTGACGCAGATCTTAAGCAAGCATTGCCGAAACATTTCACAGAAAAGGAACAGGTTGACCTGGCCTTTGCCGTTGGTGTCATGAATGCATGGAACCGGGTGGCGATTGCTTCTGGAAAAAGTTTTTCCATGCGTTGATACACCCTGGTCTTGGTGACGGGTCGTGGTAAGTTAGCCGCGGCTTTGATAAATGACTTTATCAAGGCCGGGTTCGCCATAGGCATCTGCATTGCTCATGAAGTCATCGAAAGGACCGAGCTTGCTGATCGCCTGGCCCTGGCGAAAGACGATTTGCAAGCCTTGTTCAACTTCCCAGTCGCAATCGCATTCGACAGAAATATAGACGGTCTTGTCGCCATTCGGGCGCTGGCATACCAGCGCTTCATCACCGAACTGTATGTGTTGCCAGACATCGGCTGCGGTGGCGATGTGTACCACATCCAGCTTTTCGGATTTGCGGTAAGCGGCTGTATCCTGGTAATAGGCAAAGATCTCTGCTTCTGCCTTGTTCAGGACGGCTGGATCCAGCGCAATGAAGTGTGTGATGGCGCTTTGATAGGCGGTTTTGGTCGCCTCGTCGGCATCGTCATAGCCTTCCAGCAAGAAAGTACAGGCTTGCTGATTCAGTGCCGGGACCACGACAGTCTGGCTGATATGCCAGCCATTTTCTTGATCTTTTTCCAGTGTTCCAAGGCCGGGAATATGCATGGTCTGTCTTCCAGTTTGCTGATGCCGCTTGTTGATGTGTCGCCGGTTGCGGCCTGAAGCGCGCATGTTCCGGGAAGGGACTGTATTGTCCCATACAATTGTCCCATACAAGTCTGGCAGCAGGAGTGTTGGCCAGGGGCTGACGCTAACTTTCCTTCAATTCCGCTGCTTGCTGCTGTACGCCAGTGGTGTCATACAACTGGATTTCATTCAACAGATCAAAACAGCTGACTTCATCCGGGTTCAGGCCTACCCTGAGTTTTTTGTCACTACTGCCCAATTGCGCATGGTTGACCAGCAGGCGCATCTTGCTGATCAGGTCGGCGGTATGCAGCAAGTGTCCGAGTGGACTCCATTCTATGGGCTTGCGCCCGCCTGCCTGCTGTTGCAAGGCGAGGATGACATGCTCCGGGAATTCCCAGCGCTGGGCGATGCGATACGACAGGGTGGCAGCCACGGACGAAAATATAGGCTGGAAACTGGCTGAATATTTGAACTTACCCTGTTCGCAAGTCTGGTCCAGCAGGCGGAAGGCGATGATCAGGCCAACGTTTTTCATCAGCCCCGTCAAGAAAGCATGAAAAGGATCAATATTGCGGGCCAGCGTGTGGCAGGCGACGGCACATTTTTCTGACTGGTTCCAGATATGGGGTGCAGCACGGCGGGTAAATTGTCCGGCGTTCAGGTTGATGATAGGGCGGAAGGCAACTTTGGCAATCACCAGCCGCAAGCCTTCTTCACCCAGGATCATCACGGCTTTTTCCAGGCTGTTGATACGGTCGGCCGGATTGTACAGGGCGCTGTTGACCGTATTGATGACTTCACCGACCAGCACCACGTCCTTGACGATCTGACGTGACAATTCACCGGCAGAGATGGTTTTGTTGCGCAGGCTGTTCAGCAATTGCGGGACGACGCTGGGCACACGTGGCACGATGACGGCATCGTTAAGATCAGATGCCAGCAATTTGTACAGGGCCTGCAGGATGGTCTGTTCAGTGTCAACGTTGCCGCCTTCACCCGGATAGCCCATGATCCAGTCAAAATAAAGACTGTCGATAGGCAATGCCGGTTTCCAGGCAATGAGTTTTTCTGCATTGACGGTGCTGGCTATTACCGGTGACGCTGGCGTGTTACTGGTATCGGTTCCGGCACTAACTGGTGTTGCCACAGGCGTTGCTGTTGGCGTAGTCGCCTTGACCAGCGCCGCTGCGGCGCTCATTGCCGGTTCTGAAGCGGTAGCAGGCAGACTGGCAGGGCGGGCGCTTGCCGGTAGCTGATCACCACCACCGCCACCACCAAATAGACGGCTAAAGAATTTGCTCAGGGTATTCGACACGGTGTCCCTTTCACTTCAACTAATCGACCGCGCAGGCCAGAGCTTTCAGTGTGTATATTTGCCTGAGGCGTGTCAATCCCAAGCCGGCCTTGCAAGCGGTTTCAGGCCGGCTTTTAACTTAAGTTGTCATTCTTCAACATTGAGTTGGGCGTTCAGCCTGGCAATTTCTGCCATGATTTCTACCGGAAATTCTTCCCGCGCCCATTCGCGGTATGCCCCGGCTGCGTAGGCCAGCCCATTTTTATAGTACATATAGGCATTCAGGCGATTACGCACATAATTGTTTTGGGTGCGTACGACTTTGCCTGGCGTACCCATGACGATGGAATTGTCGGGAATCACCGTGCCTTCCTTCAGGAAACTGTGGCCGGCAATAATGCAGTTTTTCCCGATCACGCAGCCATCCATGATGGTGGAATTGATGCCTATCAGGCAGTTGTCCCCTATGGTGCAGCCATGGATGGTGCAATGATGGGTGATCGAGCAATGGCTGCCTATGATGGTCGGGGTCTGGTCACCGATATGCAGCATGACAAAATCCTGGATATTGGTGTAGGGACCGATGATGATTTCCTTGTGCTCGGCCCTGGCGACCACATTGATCCAGATAGAGGCATGTTGCCCCACGCTGATCTTGCCATACAGGTGTGCCGTGTCATGCACATACACAGGTTGATCTAGTGTGACATCGGGACCAATGAAAGCCATATTTACCTTTGAGTATGTCTCTGAATATGCCTACGAATATGTCTTTGAGTATGCATCTGAACATGCAGCAAAATAACAGCATACTGCTTTATGGATGGATATGGTGAAAGTTGCCCACTGCGATCATCCAGCATACCAGCATGCCCGCCAAATACAGCATGGCACGCCAGGGTTGCAAACCACGCAGATAGACAATGGTATGCAGGTAACGTATCAGCACATAGCTGCCAAACAGCCAGTTGGCGCTGTAGGCGTCGCCACCCAGCAAGACATGGCTGAGTGCCAGTGCCAGAAACAGCGGCAGGTTTTCGACATCATTGCGCCAGACACGGGCGCAGCGCTGCACCAGTTCAACTTCGGCCTCCACCGGTCGCAGACCGACCATGCCCGCGTCTTCCGGCAACAGGTAGCGGCGGCTGCGTATGCGGCTGATGATCTGTATGGCACTTAACAGGCTGGCTTTCAAAAACAGGGCCAGCAAAGCCAGCACAAAGCTGGACAGGGCAGGGAAGGCCATCATTTGGCCACCTCCGCTTGCCTTGTAGCCCGTGCCTCCCTGACAGCGAGGAATTGTTCGATGTGCCGGGTGGACGGACGCAAGCCACTCATGGACCAGTTTTCTGCCTCGGTCTCCTGGATATTGATCCAGATGGATTTCCTGAATTCCGGGTCACCCGTCCCCTCGATGTCCACCATGACATCGGCAATTCTTTCCAGTAATAACTGTTTTTGACCGGGGTTTAACATTCCTTTGATGGTGTGTATTTGCACGTAGGGCATAGCGGATTCCTGTAGAGATGGTTGTGGCTGAAGTTGAGGCACAGTTCACAGCCGGTTGGTAAGAGCCTTGATTGTGGCGGGCAGGGAAAAGTTGTACCATTGGCTGAATCGACAAAAAAAGGTGTGAATTGGCCATATGATGATCGCAGACCCTGTTATTCGTATCGGCGTGCTGGTATATCCCGGCTGTTTGCGCAGCGGTGCGGTGATGCCGCTGGATGTATTCTCGATTGCCAATACCCTGGCCGGCATACGCCCGGCTGGTGCCAGGCCAGTACAGTTCGATGCCTTCTGGGTCAGTGCCCGCGGCGACATCTTGCAGGAAGTTGGCGGCCTGCATTTCCAGGCACGTGACATCACAACGCAGAAGCTGGATGCGCTTATGGTGCCTGGCATTGATCACAGGGACAGTAGTCAGCTCGATGCCTTGATGGCCGCACTGGGGCCGGAACAGGCTTTACTGCATGATTACCTGCAACGTGACAGCCTGCTGATTTCCAGCTGTTCCAGCACCAGCCTGCTGGCCAGGACCGGCAAACTCGATGGCCGCCGTGCTACCACCAGTTGGTGGCTGAGTGCCTATTTCCGCAAGCATTTCCCCAAGGTTTTGCTGGAGGCAGAAGAACTCATCGTTCAGGATGGCAAGCTGGTTTCTTCGGGCGGGGTGACTTCGTATATTGATTTGTCGTTGTGGCTGGTGGCCCATTTCGGTGGTGAAGAATTACGCCAGTTGACGGCCAAGATTCTGGTAGTCGATGCCAACCGGAATAGCCAGGCACCGTATATTGCCAAGGCCATGATGCAGGATCAGGGCCATGCAGTAATAGAGCGCGCACGTCGCTGGCTGAACCAGCGCCTGGACCAGCGCTGGAGCATGGCAGAACTGGCCAGCTATTGCCATGTCAGCCAGCGCACCTTGCTCAGACGCTTCCAGGATGCCACCAATCTCAGCCCCATCCACTATGTGCAGCAATTACGGGTTGAACGTGCCAAGGCACTGCTGGAAACCACCCGCCTGTCGCTGGAAGATATCACTGCACGTTGCGGGTATGAAGATGTCTCCAGTTTCAGTAAAATCTTCAAGCAGTGGGCGCAGGTGACACCGAAGGATTACCGGCGCAGATTTGGCCTGCGTTTTTAAACGTCCGGGATGGGACAATCGCAATGGATAGCGCAATGGATAACAGACACATAGTCATCGTGGGTGGTGGCGTCATTGGCAGTGCGATTGCCTATTTTCTGGCAGCGCATGCGCGCTTTCAGGGCCGGGTGAGCGTGCTGGAACGCGACCCCACTTATACCCATGCGTCTTCAGCCCTGTCGGCCAGTTCCATACGCCAGCAATTCAGTACCCCGCTGAATATACAGATGTCGCAGTTCGGTATCGCCTTCCTGCGTGAACTGCATCAGCACCTGGCGGTGGATGGCGAGGTACCGCAACTGGGTTTGACCGAACACGGTTACCTGTATCTGGCAACGGCGGCCGGTGCCGTCACCCTACGGGAAAATCATCAGATACAAAAGGCACAGCAGGTGGATGTCGCCCTGCTTGGGCAAGATGCATTGCAACGCCGATTTCCATGGTTGAATGTAGATGATCTGGCGCTGGGATCCTTAGGTTTGAGTGGTGAAGGCTGGTTCGATGGCTATGCCTTGCTGATGGCGTTTCGGCGCAAGGCGCGCAGCCTGGGTGTCAATTATGCGCAGGCGGATGCACAAGGGTTTGAACACAGTCAGGGCAAAGTGCAGGGCGTGCGTTTGCGCGATGGTAGCGTCATCTCTTGTGATGTGGCAGTGAATGCGGCCGGTGCATGGGCGCGCCCCTTGCTGGCCGATACAGGTTTCGATTTGCCGGTGGTTGCTCGCAGGCGCACGGTATTTGTGGTGTCCAGCCCGGCACAGACACCCGCCTGCCCTCTCATCATAGATCCATCCGGTTTGTGGTTACGTCCCGAAGGTCAGTACTGGATATGCGGCTTGCCGCCGGCAGATGATCCCGACGATGCGCCGCTGGAAGCGGATTACGAACAGTTCGATACAGTCTGGCAAATCATGGCCAATCGCGTTCCTGCTTTTGAAGCCCTGCGCATGCAAAGAGCCTGGGCTGGTTACTATGAATACAATGTGTTTGACCAGAATGCAGTCATCGGCGCGCATCCGCAGTTATCGAATTTGATACTGGCAAATGGCTTCAGTGGTCATGGCATGCAACACGCCCCCGCAGTCGGACGCGGTATTGCAGAACTGGTGACGGATGGTGCATACAGCAGCCTGGATTTGTCGCCTTTGTCAGCGCAACGTTTACTGGACAGCAGGCCGCTGCTGGAAAAGAATGTGATTTGAATTAATGCGCGCCAGCAGCATATGCATCGAGCTCATCCAGCCAGACCTGTTTTTGTTCAGGCGTGACAAACGAGGCTTCAAACGCATTGCGCGCCAGTTGCAGCAATTCTTCCTGGCTGAGTTGCAGGGCATCGGCGGTGGCAATGTAATTCGCATTCATGTAGCCGCCGAAATAAGCGGGGTCGTCTGAATTGATGGTCACGCACAAGCCAGCCCGCAACATGCGCGCCAGATTGTGATCACGCATATCCTTGACCACGCACAGTTTCAGATTCGATAGCGGGCAGACGGTCAGTGGCATGCGGCTTTGCTGCAGTTTCGCCATCAGGGCCGGGTCTTCTTCGGCACGTACACCATGGTCTATGCGTTCGACCTGCAACACATCCAGGGCACTATGGATATAAGCCGGTGGACCTTCTTCACCCGCATGCGCGACCAAGCGAAAACCCATGGCCTGGGCAATGGCAAACACATGGGCAAATTTTTCTGGTGGATTGCCGACTTCGGCAGAATCCAGCCCCACGCCTGTCCACAGGTCGGCATATTGGTCACGCAAGGGCAGTGCGGCTTCCAGTGTGGTGATGGCGTCTTCTTCACTCAGATGACGCAGGAAGCACAATATCATTGCACCAGAAAAACCATGGCTGGCACGTGCTTCACGCAAGGCGCGGGCGATGCCGGCAAACACGATGGCGATGGGGATGCCGCGTGCCGTATGGGTTTGCGGGTCAAAAAACAATTCCACGTGGCGCACATTGTCGGCCAGCGCACGCTGGATATAGGCGTGGGTCAGGTCAAAGAAATCCTGTTCGGTCTGCAATACGGCTGCACCGGCATAATACAGGTTCAGGAAAGACTGCAAGTCTTCAAAGTCGTAGGCAGCGCGTACTTCATCCACCGTCGCATACGGCAGTTGCACGCCATTCTTTTGTGCTAGGGCGAACATCAGTTCCGGTTCCAGTGAACCTTCTATATGCAGATGCAATTCGGCTTTCGGCAGGCCGCGGATAAAGTCATGGTGCGTAGTACTCATAAGTCAGCCCTGGATCAAGAATAAAAATAGTGGGACGCCAAGCGCTCAGTGTAATGCAAACGCCGTTTCGTATCAGCGGAGGATGCATCAATCATGCCAGCCACGTATTGATGAAATATGGATGAAATGCGTTCTAAAATAACATTCTGACAGCGATGCGGATATCAGGTGCACATGATGTCCTGTATCGCTGGCGGCATATCGCCAGTGGTTTTGCTTAGCGTTTGTTCGATCACGGCAAGCAATGATGGATGTGGGAAAGAAAGTAAACATGCTGCCATGACAGCGGTGTCATGGCAGACTGGTGTTTAGTGTAGTTAGTGCAGCAGGACGCTTTG
Organism: Undibacterium sp. Ji50W; assembly: GCF_049340445.1. NCBI lineage: Bacteria > Pseudomonadati > Pseudomonadota > Betaproteobacteria > Burkholderiales > Oxalobacteraceae > Undibacterium > Undibacterium sp. Ji50W. The sequence goes on from NZ_JBMPOX010000004.1 coordinate 34,233, forward strand.
GCCCATATAGCCATCATATTGGCCAAGAAAATCGTCGATTTCTTCTATGCTGGGTTCGGATGCGATGAGGTCGGTGACGTCCTTGCGGAAATTGATCGCCAGTGGACCACCGATAAACCATTCGCGGCGTACCGACTTGTCAGTGATTTCATAACCGCCGAAGCGCAAGGCTTCGTGATCAGTGTCAGCGACATATTCGATGACGCTGTATTGTTCGCTGTTATAAATAAGATTCATTTTGTGCATCCTTTCTGGCTGGAGGAGGTTTTCCTCTGGTTACCGTACATAGAGCAGACATGGTGCTGACGACAGCGAATTTCAAGAATAGTACCTGATGAAGCTACTGCGAACGCAATTTTGTGCCAGTGATGCTCACCGTAGCTTCGTACGGTTGCGCTTCTTAACTCAAACTGGCGCCGTTCGCTACGCTTTCTCGGGTTCTCTTCTTTTTATGTGTTACTGGCTTACATGAAGTATTACGGCACGGCAACCCCTCAACTTTAGTGCGCGTAACATTGGTTCACAAGCCAGACTGGCTGGCGATCTCCAGCCAGTCTGCATAACCCGGCTCTTGCAGGGTCAGGCTTAACTGGTCCAGATGGGCATTGCTGGCGACGCCCAGAAAGATGTGGGCAGGTTTTTGACGCAGGACGCGATTCAGGGTGACGCGCAGGCTGAGATTGCCTATGCAACAAAAACAGCCGGGAGCAATGCGAGTGACGTGCAGATTGTTGGTGGCAAGCAGGATATCTTGCCCGGCGGGCAAGCCTTCGAGGATGACGGCATTGCTCAGTGTGACAGGTAAACGGGAAAGGGAGGCGGCAATCGCCGTCTCCCTTTGCGTATAACTACCACCGTGTACCAGATGTAATTGCGCTTTCGCGGTGTTCAAACTCACTCACCACGTTTGGCGTATTTCATCGATTCCACACCCAGTTGCTTGAGCTTGCGATACAGATGGGTACGTTCCAGGCCTGTTTTTTCAGCAACACGTGTCATGCTACCGCCTTCGCGGTTCAGGTGGTATTCAAAATAGATGCGTTCAAAGGCGTCGCGCGCTTCGCGCAGCGGCAAGTCAAAGGACAGGCTGGCAAACTGGTTATTCGGCGTTGCCGCTACCGGTTGCGCTGCCGAAAAATGACGTGCTTCATACGCCGGGGTGGCATTGCCAAAGCTGCCAGACATGGTCGGTGCTGCTGTGTTGTCATTGCTGATCACACGCAGGGCCGGTGTGGCCGGTTTTGGCGCTTCTGAACTGCGGGTCAGGCCTTGTTGTACGGCTTTCAGCAGTTTTTGCAGGGCAATAGGTTTCTCCAGGAAATTCAGGGCACCGATACGGGTTGCTTCCACGGCGGTATCGATGGTGGCATGGCCAGACATCATGATGACTGGCATGGTCAGCAATCCGTCGCGCTGCCATTCTTTCAGCAGTGTCACGCCGTCGGTATCCGGCATCCAGATATCGAGCAAGACCAGGTCTGGTCGCGCTTCCTGTCGCGCCTGTCGCGCCTGCTGTGCATTTTCAGCAAGTTGGACCACGTGGCCTTCATCCCCAAGAATTTCAGACAACAATTCCCGGATCCCCATTTCATCATCTACGACCAATATGTTTGCCATAAATCTACCCTATTACTGCCTCTATGTTTTCTTGGGTGCTTCTTGCCGTTCATTTCCTGCATTGTCTGCCATCATCCCGTTTCTGGGAATTGCCGCCTACTGTCTGCCGGATAAAAATTTCAAAATGACCCGACTGCTTTTTGTCCGTATTCCTCTTTTGGGAACATCGGAAGGATGGTTCGTTCAAATACCATCTTCTTACACTGTATTTGAATCCGGTGCTAACTTTAACAGCAAAATCGCTACTTTTGCACCGTTTGTATCGCTGCGATTTTGAATATCAATTCTACCGCCGTGTTCATCGATGATTTTCTTCACCATTGGCAGCCCCAGACCGGTGCCTCGCGGCTTGGAAGTGGCATAGGGTTCAAACGCGCGACCGAGAATTTTGCTCGAAAATCCCGGGCCGTTATCGATAATTGACAGCCGTACTGCAGAATGAGTAATCTGGTCAGTCCCGGTGTAACGCACCACATCGGTGATGACGTCAATGCGTGGCACAAAATCTGGATTGGTGTTGTCGGCAACCGCGTCCTGGGCATTTTGTAAAAGATTGTGAATTACCTGTCGAAGCTGGGTTGCGTCGCCCATTATCTGCGGCAAATCGGGGGCCAGCGTCAAACGTATTGCGTCCCTGTCGTCGCCGGCGATATATAAATGCAGCACTTCGTCGATAAGACCAGCCAGGTTCAAAGGCATCAAAACCGCTGGCGGCGTGCGCGCATAATCGCGGAAATCATCCACCATGCGTTTCATGGAAGTGACCTGATTGACAATCGTTGTTGTGCTCTTGTTCAGTATCAGGACATCACTCTCGCTGAGCTTGTCCTGCAGTTTCATTTGCAGACGTTCGGCCGACAATTGTATCGGCGTCAGCGGATTCTTGATTTCATGTGCCAGACGACGTGCTACCTCACCCCAGGCGATAGAGCGCTGGGCAGAAATGATATTGCTGATGTCATCAAATACCACCACGTAGCCACTGCCGGACACAACCGGCAAGTGTGAGCCACGTGCCAGCAGGGTAATGCTTTGTTCTTCTTCGGCGGCGACGTTGTCCCCTGTCGTGGCTACTTTTTTACCCTTGTTGGGGCGGGGTACTTCTATCTGTTGCTGCCAGTGTTGTTCGCGTTCGTTTTCACCACCGGCAGCCGATTGTGCATGCTGTTCGGAAAACGCTTTGGAAATAGCGAAGGCAAATGCCTGCATGCCTTCGATGGTGGCTAGCGGTTTATTGATTTCGCTTTCCAGCTTGCGTTGCAGTATGCGTTCCACCGATTCATTACAGGTCACCAGATTGCCGCTCTGGTCCAGCACCATCACCCCGGCCGACATATTCGCCAGTACCGATTCCAGGTAAGCCTTGGCATTTTCCAGTTCACTGCGGTTTTTTTCCACCGCTGCGCGGGCATCAAACAACTGCCTGGTCATGGTGTTGAAGGACTTGGTCAGACTGCCCAGTTCATCCGCACTGGTGACAATAGGGCGTGGCGAGAAATCGCCCTCAGTCACCGCCTTGGTACCTTCCGCCAGCAAGAGCAGGGGGCGGGCCACTTCACCGGAAATCAGGAAGGCACTGGTAATGGCGGCCACAATCGCCAGCAACAAGGTCAGCGTCAGGGTGATGATGTACATCTTTTTCAGGTTCACCCGACCGATGGAGCGCACCTGGTATTCGCGTGAGGCACTGCTCAGTGCTTCTGCATGCATGGCCAGATTGGTGGGCACGGGTTGTATCAGTTGCAGGTACAGCGCTTGATTTTGCAGGGAAATCCAGTTGTTGCCACGTATCGGCACGACCACCCGCGAGCGTAGTATCCGGGCTGGTTCTGCCGCCAGCGTCGGGTGGCTTGCACCGCGATTGGCATTCGCGGCAGTGGCGGTTTCCGAATCGGCCGGGGCGATTTTTTCATCCCTGGCGGCGTAATAGCGTGACAACTTAACCTGGCGCAGCATTTCTGCGGTGGGCAATTCGGGCAACAGGCTGCCGACATTTTCATTGGCAGTGGCGATCAGCCGGCCTTTGCCGTTGACGATGGTGGCTTCCTGTATCTGCATTTTTTCACGCAGACGCGACAGGTGGATGGACATCGAGCTTTCGGTCGGGTCGGAAAGTTCGGACGCCATGTCACGCGCCTTGGTTTGCAAATCGGCCAGCAGGAAATCCAGTGCCGTCAGGCCCAGGTTCTTGCCGGAATCCAGTGCCGACTCGACCTTGACGTCAAACCAGGATTCGATAGACAGCGACACAAAGCGTACCGACACCACATAAATGACGGTACCCGGCAAAATGCCGACCAGGGCAAACAAGACCACCAGCCGGGTCATCAGGCGCGAGCCGAATTCGCGCGTGCGAAAGCGCCGGAACAAACGCCAGACCAGGGTCAGGACCAGGATCAGCAGTGCCAGGGCAACAATGGCATTGGCGTCCAGCAGCCATTCATAATAACGTTCGAAGCGCGAGGAATTTTCTGAAATGGTGGTCAGAAAGAATAGCAGTATGCTCATCAGAGCACCGCCGATAATCAGGGCATACCGCAAAAATCGTGTCACTTGTCGTCTGCCTTGAAGGAAAAACGCTTCCACTCCGTCTTTTGACTCCAGTTACTGTCATTGAAGGACGGAATCTGGAAGTGGATCGGTATCTTGGACAGGCCCATGCGTAACTGTAGAGCCACGTTATACGTGGCACCATTGGCCAGCAACGATTTTTCGGCGATCAGCCAGCGACTGGGCCTGACTACCAGGTTCAGCGCAGCATCGAGGGAGGGAAAGGTCTGTTGCAGACCATTGTTGACGGTGACGGTGTATTGCTGCGTCCATTCATTGAAGGCGATCTTGACTGTGTTTTCGCTGCGCACGACTTTTTCATCAACCCAATACCAGCGCGAGCGTGTCAATTCGACCTCGGTCGTGAAGGATACCGGAATGCCTTCCTTGATGGCTTTCCGCAGGCCGTCACTCAGTTCTATGGAAAACACGGCTGCCAGCCGGTAGCCTTCCTCGCTGGATTCTATCTTGGCTGATTTGACTTCCACATCCGCCGCATGGCCCAGCGATGGGCCCGCCAATGCCAGCAAGGCTAACAGAAACGTCAGCAGCAATTGGCGCAGCAGGGAGGTTGAGCGTCGGATCATGCAATCAATACGAAATCAAAAGTCTGCTAATGATAGCTTGAACTTGTTGGCATTCGTTAATTTTGCAGTGGTTTTTGAAACAATGCATAGAACAAACCATCATGTTCGTTGTTGCCAGCGGACGCTGTTGGTAGTGTCGGCAACATTTGGCCTGGCGCATCCAGCCTTATGGCCCCGTGCCGGGTGACAAAGGCGGTAGCCTGTGCTTCTGATTCCAGTGGCCAGATCGAGCAGGTCACCATCAGCATCTTGCCGCCCGGCTTCAGCATGTGCCACAGATTGTCCAGGATGCGGGCCGACAGGGCTGCCAATTGGGCAGCATCCGTCTTGCGGCGCAGCCAGCGGCTGTCCGGATGGCGTCGTACCACGCCAGAGGCGGTGCAGGGCACGTCGGCCAGGATGCGGTCATACGGCTTGCTATCCCACCAGCCAGTGCGGCTGGCATCACCATCCTTGACGGTGGCGAACAGTTTTAGTCTTGCTAAGTTGTCATGTATGCGTTGTATGCGGGCCGGATCGCTATCCAGCGCCAGCAGTTCAATATCAGCCAGCTCCAGCAAATGCCCGGTTTTGCCCCCGGGGGCGGCGCAGGCGTCCAGCACGCGCATGCCGTCTTGCACATCCAGCAATGGGGCCGCCAGTTGGGCTGCAGCATCCTGCACTGATGCCATGCCTTCTTCAAAGCCGGGAATATGCTGTACCGGCATGGGTTTTGCCAGCTTGATGGCAGACGGGCCGATCTGGCTGGCGGCAATTTGTTTTGATGCCAGCAATTCCAGATAGGCAGCGACCGTGGTGACACGGCTGTTGATCCGTAAAGTCATGGGTGGCGCATGATTGCCGGTGCTGAGTATGGCTTGCCAGTCTTGCGGATAGGCAGTTTTGCACTGGTCAACCCACCATTGTGGATAATTCCAGGTGGCGGCTGGTTGTTTCATGACCAGCTTCAGCAAATCGTCTTTTTCGCGCAAATAGCGGCGCAGCACGGCATTCACCATGCCTTTGGCAAACACCATATGCGGGCTGGAGGTGGCGGCGGTGACCGCCTGGTCCACCACGACGAACTCTTCGTAGGCGGGATGCTCTTCCCCTTCATTGCCTATCAATAAAGTCAGGGAACAGCACAACAGGCTGTACAACAGGGCTGGTTCCGGGGTTTTGCTGGCCATGACCTTGATCAGGGCATCTACCCGGCCTACCTGGCGCATGGTCCGGTAAGAAATATCCTGGATCGCGCCGCGTGCTTGAGGCAGGGCATTGGTCTGGGTAAACACACGTGACAGGGCCATGGGCAAGGCCGTGCCTTCCAGTACATAACTGACCGCCTGCGCTGCACCTACCAGGCAAAAGGCCAGCGAATCGGGTTTGATGTCGATAGGCTGGAATTCTGCGGCCGCTGTGGCTGTGGCCACTGCTACCGCCGGGCGCGCTTCTGTCCGGGTGTCTGGGCGTGCATTTTTACTTGCATCGGGGCGAGCACCTGAGCGCACACCTGAACGAGGATCTTTACGTGTATCCGGGCGTGCGGGTTTTTGGGGTTTCCCCAGTGTTTTTCTCGTATTTTCTTGCATATTTTGAATTGGCTAGGTCTGAACCGACGCGTAAGTGTAACAGCAGGTGCGTATAAACCCGGTTTCTATGGCTTTTGCTGCAGATGAAACCCGCTCAGGCTGTGAGCGATTAGCGCTGGCTGCGCGGACTTAAGCTGCTCTCTGGCCCATTTCCAGTGGGGTGAATTGTTGCTCTTCCAGCCAGGTACGCAAGTCATCAAAAACCTGAGTTGCATCGAGTTCATTGAAAATTTCGTGATAAAAACCGGCATAAAAATGACTGCTGAGCCAGGTTTCATTGACTTTTTGCGCAAAGCGGCGGCTACCGTCGGGATCAACCAGGTGATCGTCATCGGCCACCATCAGCAGCGCGGGCAGTTGCAGCTCTATCGCATGTTCGTGACAATAGGCCATGGCCGTCAGCATGCTGGTCAACAGCCGTGCACTGAGCCTGCCGTGCACCAGCGCATCGTTTTTATAGGCTTGCACCACTTCTGCGTCATGTGACAGGTAACGGGTTTGCAAGCCGTTCGGCAAGCCTACGCCAGGTATCAGGCGGAATGCTGTTTTCAACAGACCTTGCTGGAAGCCCGACATACGTATCGCCAGCGCTGGCGAAGACAGGATCAAGGCACGCAAGTCGTTCTGGTGTTCCAGCGCAAAGCGGGCTGCAAACAGGCCACCCATGCTGTGCCCCATTAAAATCGGCGGGCCGGACAGTTGCTGGCGGAAGTCGGCAAGCACCATCTGCGCGTCGTCCAGCATGGCATGGTTATCCGGCACGTCGCCCACGGCACCACCGGATTTGCCATGCCCGCGGTGGTCATAAGTCCTGACTACAAACCCCAGGGCATTGAAAAAGCGTGCCACGTGACTATAGCGTCCACAGTGCTCACCCAGGCCATGCATGATCAGCACGCCCTGCTGCTGTGGTAATGCTGTATTGGTGGCATTGGCCGGGTTTGTCGGTGGCCAGTCGCGTACAAAAATGGGAGTGCCGTCAGTGGCCTCCAAATCGAATTCCCGGGTATTTTCTACATGGGAAGTCATGGCTTTATACGCCCCACATCACGTCGCGTTGCATCTTGTTGGCCGCGTGCAGCATTTCCAGTACCGGGAAGGCGCGGGTGGCAAAACTGACGGGTTCCGGCGCTTCATGCTCGTTGTCATCCCCGTTTTCATTGTGATGCGCATTGATGTCACGGTTGACTTCGTCCGAGATGGGATGGGCTTTGCTGTCCGCTACTGCAGCTTCAATCTTTTGTATGGCTTGTGGCAATTCCTGCGGTGTAATCACACCGCGTTCCACATCTTTCTGTATCAGATCCAGGATGCGACGCGCATGCTCTTTATACATGGTGATTTCTGTAGCAGCTTTGGATTTGAATGTGATCAGCATGGACATCTCTCCTCTTTGTGGGTAGCTATGATGTTGGCGCGCATGTCGGATGGAGAAATGCGCCTCGCATAGTCCTATCATAATCCTAAATTTACCCGGTGTTGGTTCAGTTTGTTTTGAATGATGTCATAAATGTATCAATAACATCACGGCTGACCGCTTTTTCCGGCCCCAGTATGACGATTTGATATACCCAGGGGCCACGTATCAGGAAACGGCCTACCATCAGTACCGGTACATCATTCCGTAATTTGCCGCGGACTTCCACATCCCCTTCGGGGGTGACACGGGTATTGTCGGCATTGCCCTGGACATTGCGTACCATGCCCTTCTTCATCGCTTCCATGATGAGGCCTGCATGGCCCACGTCCGCTAGCTTGGTGCTGCCGACGGCAAAACTGACGCCACCTGCTTCCCCAGCCAGCATAGTCATTTTTACATCCACGCCTTCCAGCTGCATGCTCTTGGTATCGCTGAGAGCCTTGCCGGGCATCAGGATGGAAAACGGGGCGTCATTGCTGCGGGTTTCGCGCCAGTCAAACCTGGGGCTGCATGCCGCCAGACCGATGGCAGCACTGAGGATAATACTTCTGATGATGAGTTTCATGAGACTTGCGGTTTCTGGTATGACGTCAATTCTGTGGGTGTGCGAGACAAACACTGGCCAACTGGTCAGGCCAGCGATCAAGCCCACATGATAAGGCTTTGCCCAGACTTGCGCCGGTTTTTTAAGTCTGGGCCAGATTGGCCGTAAACACTGTCAGCATGCAATATTCTGACTTTGCTTCCATGATCACTGCTGTCAAAGCAGCCACACACTGGGGTATCATGGGGGCAAGTCTGAATTCGACTATGGTTTTTTATTTATTATTCTGGTGCCACGATGTCACTACGCCAACCACTTGGAATTTCCTTATTGCTATTGATATCATTGATATCGATCAGCGCCTGTGACCGCCTTGGTCTGCCTGATCCGGCAAGAGACGCGGCTGCCAGGGAATCGGATGCCAGGGCGACCGGCAGCGCCTGTCGTCATGCCGGACGTGCCATCGAAGATTGTTACGCCCTCAATCCTGATGCGGCCCGTGCTGCGGTATACGCCGGCTGGAAGGAAATGAATGACTACATGCGCGAAAACAAGATCGATGTCGTCAAGCCAGAACTGGCCAAATCAGATGCATCCGCCAAGGCAGAAAGTGCCAGTGCCAGTGTCGCTGCCAGTGCCAAAGCAGAAAAGTAAAAGAAATCCGCAGACATGACGTGGCAGGTGCGCGCTATGCTGCCGCAGGATGTGGCGGCGGTATTTGATATACAGTGTTTGGCCTACGTGCCCGCTATGGTGGAAGCCTTGCCCCTGTTGGCAGCTCGCCTGCAAAGTGCGCCTGATACGGCCTGGGTGGCAGAGCAGGACGGCTGCGTCATGGCATATCTGGTCGCTTATCCCAGTATCGGCGGTCGTATTTCTGCACTGGGTCAGGCATTCAGCCTGGCTGGCCAGCCCAATGTTTTGTATGTGCATGATCTGGCGGTTGATCCGGCACATGCTGGCAAAGGTCTGGCACAGGCCCTGCTGGCGCATGCCTTTGCCTATGCCCACAGGCAAAACTGGCAGCACGTATGTCTGGTATCAGTACAAAGCACCAGGGCATTCTGGCAACGCCGTGGATTTGTCGAGCAAACCGGGCTAGACCAACAGCAGCTTGAAAAGCTGGCTAGTTATGCCGGCGACGCGTTTTACATGAAGCTAGCACTTACATACCGACGTTGATACGTTGATACGCAGGTAGAAAAATAAACGCATTGCACTTTTATAAGTGCAATGCGCCTGGGACGGCGACCGCAAATCTTCTATTTATTCTTCGGCTTATTCTTCTGCTTTGGCACCAGCCTTTTCCTTTTTATAGATGATCTTTTTCTTATCTCCTTCACAGGAACCAACCACGCGGTGCTTGGTTTCAGTGTCTTTTGAGACGACTTGCAGGGTATAGTTATTCACTCCCTTGCCTTCCAGCTTGGTGGCAATTTTTTCTTTCAAGGCTTCGCAACTGAGTATGCCGGCCTCTGCATGGGCTGTGGCGGCAATGAGCAGCAAACCACTTGCCAAGGTATGTACCAATGCGTTTTTTTTCATTTTGTTTGCTCCTTTTCCTTGATCGGATATTGTGCAGACCTGTTCCATGCTTGATGTTGCATTTCCGGGTCATGATTGTTGTTTGAACGGTGCTCTGTCCAGCAGGTGGTAAAACCGTAACATTTCTTGCCAAGTTTTAACAGAAATACATTCATTTCTTGAGGGAAAGTGTAGCAAATCATCTGCAACAATGCATTGCAGTGGTAATTGTTCGCTATTTTTATGTTGAATGGTATGGCTTTTCTACGACAGCTCCTGGGGAAAAGTGGAATTATTTTTTTATTAATATAAGCTGTGGCAGTTGTGGCGTTCGTCATGCATACCTGTTTTTCGCGTAAAACAGCAGTTATAGCTATGATAAGAAGCGATGCCGGGATCACCAGTATCCTTTTTTACTATAGACGAATCGTCGCTAAATTGTTGGGCAACATCGACAGGCATTCCCCCAAGTGTAAAAATCAGGCAACATGTCTGTGTGGCAAAATTTACGAATACTATTTGGCGGACAACATGGCGTATAACATGGTGAATAATATGGCGAATAAGCGTCAATGGACAGATTGAGATGAAGGAAACAGGATTACCCACCAGTCGTTTGGCCATCGCGCTTGCCGCGTGCCTGGTGTTGGCGATTATCCTGGGGGCAGCCAGTGCGGTCTGGATGTTGCGGGCGCAGGAAGTCGGCAAATGGGAAAAACAGACCGAGACCTTCAGTGTCGTCCTGACTGAAACCGTCAGCCAGCAAATGGATTTTGCCTATACGGCGCTGGACAGTATTTCTGAACGCATACAGGATCGCTGGAGCGTCAGTGCTGAATACCTGTCTGCCAAATTATCAACGTATGACTTCCATCAGTTCTTGCGCGAAAAGGCCAGCCTGTCGCCGGCCGTTGAAGTGATTTCTGTGCTGGACGTGAACGGCAATGTGATCAACACTTCGCGCAATTTTCCGGCACCGACCTACAACCTGGCTGATCGTGATTATTTCATTGCCCAGCGCGACAATCCTGTGCAGGGAATTTACCTGAGTGCTTCGGTGCGCAGCAAGACCACCGGGAAATGGATGTTTTTCCTTAGCCACAGATTGACTGGCAGTGATGGTGAATTCATCGGTGTGGTCATCCTTGGCATGTCACCCTCGTTTTATTCACAGTTTTATGAAAAACTCAGCGCCGACGGACATGCATCGATAGCCTTGCTGAGGAATGATTTTACCTATCTGGCCCGCTGGCCAGAGCGCGGTGAAATCATGGGCATGAAAAACCTGACCGGCAGCACCTATGAGCTGGTGCACAATCAAAACAAAAAATCCGGCGTCATCATCACCAACACTTCACGCATGGGGGATGGGGGTAAGCATGTGACGCGCATGGCGGCCGTACAATCGTTGCAGAAATATCCGCTGATTATTAATTTCTCGGTGGATGAAGATTTATACCTGTCTGACTGGCGCAAGATCACGACCGGCATCGTGGTGGTCGCCATGAGTGGCATTCTGGCGCTGGTGGCGGCATTTAGCGTGCTGGTCAATCTGCTGGAAAAACGCGAACATGATTTGCTCGCCACGACAGAATTGAAGCAGCAGGCTGAAATCATCAACCGCAACCAGGCCCATTTGCTGAAAAACCTGACGGAACAGCAGATCGCGTTGAAAGACTCATCCGAGCGCCTGCAAGCCATCTTCCAGAACGCCGCAGACGGTATCGTCATGATTGATGATACCGGCAAGATAGAGGCACTGAACCCGGCTGCGGTGGCCATCTATGGTCATCCGGCCAGCGAAGTGGTGGGCAAGAATGGCAGGTTTTTTTCGCCGCCGGGGCAACCCGATTTGCTGGGCCTGGCCATGAGCCGCAGTGAATTTCTGGAAACCGGCTGCCTGCGTACCGAGGTGGAAAGAATGCGCAAGGATGGCAGCCTGTTCCCCGCCGAACTGGCCATCAGTGAGTATTATCATGCAGGTCGGCGCAAGCTGATCGTCATCGTCAGGGATATTTCCGAACGACGCAAGATGGAACGCATGAAGAGTGAATTCATCTCTACCGTCAGCCATGAGTTGCGTACCCCGCTGACTGCCATCCGTGGCGCACTCGGCCTGGTGGTGGGGGGTGCCGTCGGCAGTGTGCCGGACAAGATTGCCCCTCTGCTCAACATGGCGCACAAGAATAGCGAAAGCCTGACCCGGCTCATCAATGATTTGCTGGATATCCAGAAAATCGAAGCGGGCAAGATGGACTTCATGTTTGAACACCTGAACCTGTATGCGCTGTTGCAAATTGCCGTGAACAATAACCAGGCTTTTGCCCACAGCGTAGGCACGGAAATCGTCTTTGACGCCCAGATCATGGATGCCCATGTGATGGTCGATGCGGGCCGCTTCCAGCAAGTGATGGCGAATCTGCTGTCGAATGCCTGCAAATATTCGCCGGAAGGCACAGTCGTGCGCGTCCTGACCGAGATTCGTCAGGGGAAAAGCGTACGTATAGAAGTGATAGATCAGGGCAGCGGCATCCCGGAAAATTTCCGCGAACGCTTGTTCCAGAAATTTTCACAGGCAGATTCTTCAGATACCCGCGCCAAAGGGGGAACCGGATTAGGCCTGGCAATTTCCCAGGCCATCATCCGGCAAATGCATGGTGATATCGGTTATTACATGGAGTCCGCGTTTGAGGCTGTCGGCACCCATTTTTATATCGACTTACCCCTGCATGAAGAAGTGATTACCGACATGGGTACCATCACACCAAAGCCAGATCACGCGCTTTGACACCGCTGAAGACCTGGTCCACCTGGGCGCTACTCAGCCCGTAGATATTGGTGAACAGGCCACCGAGCACGGCGCGGTATTCGTTCAGCACTGGGTAATCACGGTTTTGGAACAGCTTGCCTTGTTCCAGCGCGATCTGCTCACCGGCAATACGTCCGCCCTTGACACCGCCGCCCAGCACCCAGTACACGCTGCCATGACCATGGTCTGTGCCACGCTTGCCGTTTTCACGGAAGGTGCGGCCAAATTCACTGATGACCACCACTGTGGTATTGCGCCAGGCGCTGCCCATTTCGGTGCGATAGGCCGCCAGGCCGCGTCCCAGTTCTTCAAACTTGACTGCCAGCGTACCGTTGACACCACCCTGGTTCACATGCGTATCCCAACCGCCGACATCAATGAAACCCAGCGCATATTTTTCCCGCATCAGCTTGGCGATTCTTTGTGCTTCCAGTTCAAAGCCCTTGGTGGAAATGGCATTGCGGTTGGCGCTGTTCATTTCTTCCTGCAAGTCACGGGCCACTTCTTCGCGCATGGCAAAGCCATCCTTGACTGCCTGTGACAGACTGGTATCGCCATACATCTGCAAGATCATGTCGCGCTGACGCTGATCGACATTGAGCTTGTTGACATTGCGCAAAGCGGTATTCGAGATGCGCGCCGAGCCCTGCATGGCGATCGGCAACTGGTCGGTGAAGGACATGGCAGCAACTTTGCTGTTGTTGCTCAATACCTTGGCCAGACGGTTCATGAAACCGGAATGGAAATTCCGGCTGCCCGTCAGTGGTTGCCCCAGTTCTATACTGTCCTGGGTTTCAAAATGGCTGCGCGACAGGTCATCAATGCCCGCAAACGGGATGAAGCTGGCTTCCCCATTCTGGAACATGGGGTAGACCGTATCCTTCAGTGCCGGGTGCAGGCCCCAGTCGGCGGTCAGTTCCAGCGCCGAATCCGGTGCTGAGCCTGGCCGCGCAATGGCGATATTTGGCCTGGCTTCATAATAAAAATTGCTGGAGGTAGGGATCAGCAAATTGCTTGCGTCATAGCCACCACGCAAAAACACCAGCAGCAGGCGGTTTTGGGTGGCGGGTGCGGCCATTACGTGGCTGCTCATACCTAGCATGGCGGTGGATGGCAACAAGGCCATCGCTTTCAATAAGTCACGGCGGTTCATATCCTTGATCTTTCTATGAAAAGATTAACGACGCATCATTTCGGGGGAGGCAAGAAACAAGGTATTCCATTCCTGTGTCGTATTTGCCTGACTCAGGACCGTCTGGGTAGACGGGCTGAATTGCTTGGTCCAGCTCTTGACATAATTGGATACCGCCAGCGCTGGTTGTGGTGGTTTTTCCTGTGGTGCGGGCTGATTGTCTACCTTGAACAGGCCCGGGTTACCACCGGCGATGGACTTGGCAATATCGATACGCACCGTCATCTGGCCAGAACTGGCCCAGGCGCTTTCATTCAGGCCATAGCCGTCAGGTGTCTGGCGTCCGTTCAATTGCTGACCCATCATGTTCAGCCAGTTCAGCATCGGCCCGGTATTGACGATGGTGGTGCCGTCATACGCCAGGCGTACCGATGCCAGCATATAGTGCATAGGGTCTTTGAACTTCTTGCCCAGCGAAGCGATGAATTCAGGTGAATCAAACATCGCCCGCAAGGTAGATGGAATATCGCCATCGGTCTGCAAGAAGCGGCTCGCCATTTTGTCTATGAGTGCCTTGGACGGGCTATCAGAGACAAAGAAGGCTGCCAGTTTCTGGCTGACATAATTGGCGGTGGCAGGTTGCCTGCACAGCATCAGCAAGACTTCGTCCAGTTCTGCCATGCCGCGACCCTGGATGGTTTTGCCGAGGATCAGTTTTTCACCAAAGTCATGACGTTGCGGCTGGAATTCAAACAGGCCTTTGCGGTAGTACAGCTTTTCCAGTTCCGGCTTCATGCGTGGCGTGTCTTTATTCATGCTGATGCCGACACCGGTCAGTACCCGCGCCAGTTCCTGCACATCTTTTTGGGTATAGCCGCTGTTGACACCCATGGTATGCAATTCCATCAGCTCGCGCGCATAGTTTTCATTGATGCGGTTGACGGCATTGTGTTCATTGTCCAGATACCTGAGCATGGCAGGATGCATGACCGTGGCGCGCAACAGGTCACGGAAATTGCCAAGCGCATTCGGGCGTATCGCCTGTTCTTCAAAATCACCCAGCATGGCGCGTACATTCGCTTTGCCATTATGGATATTGAAATGGTTCATCCAGAACCAGCTCATCTGTTCCTGCAGCTGATTCGACGAATACACATCGCGCAGCAGCGCACGGTTGGACGCTTCGCGTGCCAGACGGGTCAACTCTTGCTGGTATTCCTTGCGCAAGGTGTCATCCGTGCCTTTTTGCTGGTCTGAAGCGATACGGCGCGCTTCCAGATCACGCATGATGTCTTCAAACGGCTTGCTGGAAATGGTCAGGGTATCAATCTGCGCCTGGATAGGGGCAGGCAAGGCCGCAGTACGGCTGCGCAATTGCTGGTCCAGGTATTGATCCGGGCCAACTGTCTGCAAGGCTTGCAGGGTCGTTGGGTTGCTACCCCAGGTGATGCGGTTCAGTAATTGTTCGGGTGGGATCGCCGCTTGCGTCAGGGTGTTGCCTATGACAGGCTGGCTTTTGCTGCTGCCAGTATTGCTCGCTTGTTGCGGATTGGTACTACATGCTGCCAGCAAGACGATCAGGCTGGCACTCAGCATCTGCTGCACGGTCTGTTGAATTCTCATTTTTAACCTCTTCCGTATTGCACAAAAGAATAGTGGTGCCACCCGATTACGGACTGACATCAGCCATTAACGCACCGACTGGCGAATTGTGATACCTGAAATAAGAAATTTTAAGGAAATTTGGTAACGCGCTGTAACAACGCAGATCTGGCGATATCTTCCCGCAGAAAATTGCCATGGGGATCAATGTTGCCAGGATTGTGACTGCGCCTTTGGAAGCACCCGCCGCAAACGCTGTGTCAGCATCGATGTGCTTTCCGGACATGCTTGAAGCCTTGCGCAATGGCAAGGCTGTAAATCTGATCTGGCAAGGGGAAAGCTGTCTTTATGCAGCGCTGAACAAAGGTAGTTGTTACAGTGCCGTAATCAATTTGCAAGCTTTGTTACTTGCGGAGCAGCAGGCGACAAGAGGAGGCAGGTCGCCAGCGAGGGGTCAGGAAAAATCCGCCATATCATCGTCACCAAAATCATCTGTCAGACTGGCCGATTGCGTGTCATCTACCGCTGGAACTTCCGGTGCAGTCTCTTGCACTTCTGGTGCCTTGTCAAAATAACCGGGTAACAAATCACCGCCACCCTGGTTCAATTGCGCTGCACCGTTGCCGCTGTCAGCCATTTGCTGATGCGACTGGTTGCCCATCAAATGACCTATACCCTGGAACAAAAAAGCACCCGCCGCTACCCCGGCGGCCGTTGCTGCCACTGTGCCCAGCATGCTGCCGCCAGTACCACCAAAGAAGCTAGAAGCCGGTGTCGCAGCCATGGTGCTGACTGGCAGCGGTGGTGGTTGCATGCCGCTGTAGCCTGGCAAAGGGCTACCAGTGACCGATGTTGCTGTGGTCGCTGCTGTTGCTGCCTGTATGGGGCGGCTGCTGGAACTATTACCCCAGGCACTGGTGGCCGGGTCCAGGAAATTGCCGGCAGAACTGCCATAGCCGTTATTCTTACTCGCCTGTAATTCACGTAGCTCCGTCTGCAGGCTGGTGATCTGGCTATTGGCCTGGGCCAATGCCTGATCCAGCAGCAAAGCCCTTTGTACCAGCAGATAACTGGCATCAGGCTGTTTGCTGACAGCATCATTAATCAGGCTTTGCGCCTGCACATCCTTGCTGATGCCTTGTACTTTCACTAACTGATCGAGAAAATTCTGTAAAACCTGGGTTTCTTGCGGGGACATAGTTCTCTCCTGATGGTGCTAACTAATCCCTATGTGGTTACGTAGATGGAGATTTCAATGCTTGTTCAAGGTCAATGCGATTTGGTGTCATGGCCGTGCATGTTGGCATCCGACACAGAAATGCTTAGAAGGTACTTAGTGTTCCCGCAGCGCCCGCCGGTACTGTATGGATTCGGCCACATGCGCAGCCGTGATTTGCCTTGCGCCTGCCAGGTCGGCAATGGTGCGGGCCACTTTTAATACACGGTGATAGGCGCGGGCAGACCAGCTGAACTTGTTCATGGCATTGCGCAACAACTGTTCGGCGCTGCTGTCGGGGCGGCAGTATTCGTCGATTTCAGTGGTGGATAGCAGGTTGTTGGCTTTGCCCTGGCGTTGCTGCTGGTGTGCAAAAGCAGCTTCAACCCGGGCGTGTATCTGTTGGCTGGCTTCGCCATCCGCCTGTTTCAGCAAATCTGCATGGGGCAGGGCACCGACCTGTATCTGCAAGTCTATGCGGTCAAGCAGGGGGCCGGATATCCTGCCTTGGTAACGGGCGATGTTATCCGGCGTGCAGCGGCATTTGCCGTTGCTGTGCCCAAAATATCCGCAAGGGCATGGGTTCATCGCAGCGATTAACTGGAAGCTGGCGGGAAAATCTGCCTGCCGCGCCGCTCTTGAAATGGTAATGTGGCCTGATTCCAGTGGTTCCCGCAAGACTTCCAGCACTTTCCGGTCAAATTCCGGAAGTTCATCGAGGAACAGCACGCCGCGATGCGCCAGTGAAATTTCACCTGGACGTGGGGTGCTGCCACCACCAACCAGCGCCACGGCAGATGCTGTGTGGTGCGGCGAACGGTAGGGCCTGGCCTTCCAGCGCTCTATCGCAAAGCCGGATGTCAGCGATAGCACAGCGGCTGATTCCAGTGCTTCCTGATCGGTCATAGTTGGCAGAATGCCGGGGAAGCGGGCTGCCAGCATGGATTTGCCGGTGCCTGGCGGGCCCACCATGATGACTGAGTGAGAACCTGCTGCCGCTACTTCCAGTGCCCGCTTGGCCTGCAATTGCCCTTTGACTTCGGCAAAGTCGGCATAGCGCGGGCGCTGCACCTGGGAATGCGCGCGGTGGCGTACCAGCTTGCTGTCATTACCCAGCGCGGCAAAGTGAGCGCACACCTGTAGCAATGAATCTGCCGGGTAAATGGCGGCATCACTGACCAGTGCGGCTTCATCGGCATTGGCTCGCGGCAGGATGAAGGCGGGTTCTTGTTTACTGTGCTGCTGGCTTTTGCAGATGGCAAAGGTCATGGCCAGTGCGCCGCGTATCGGTCTTAGTTCACCCGATAGTGACAGTTCGCCGGCAAATTCATATTGGTCCAGTGCATCTGCCGGGATTTGCCCGGAGGCGGCAAGTATGCCCAGCGCGATGGGCAAATCAAAACGGCCAGATTCTTTCGGCAAGTCAGCTGGCGCCAGGTTGACGGTAATCCGCTTTGCTGGGAAATCAAAACGCGCATTTTGCAGCGCAGCCCTGACCCTGTCCTTGGATTCCTTGACCTCGGTTTCGGGCAGGCCGACGATGGTAAAGGCTGGCAGGCCATTGGCCAGATGCACTTCCACGGTAACTTGTGGTGCATCCATGCCATTCAGGGCGCGGCTTTTGAGGACGGCGAGCGACATCAGCTGCTGAACCTGTTTATTCGTCGTTTTGCTGGGCTTCCAGGGCGGCGACCCGGGCTTCCAGTGCTTCCAGCTTGGCGCGGGTCTTGGCCAGTACCTGCGCCTGTATATCAAATTCTTCTCTGGTGACCAGATCCAGCTTGGAAAATCCCTGGCTCATCATGGCCTTGACGTTTTTTTCCAGGTCTTTTGCCGGGGAATTTTCCAGCACCTGGTTTACTTTGGCCTGCATGTCACTAAAGAAATTTTGCTTATTCATTTTCTATCCTCTATCTTGAATCTGCACCCGATCTGCACCCGTATGGTGCAAATTTGCTGGCGCCACTTTTTTGTGCAGAAAAATCAGTGCATTTTATTGGTGCATCAATGCTGCACAATGCGCTTGCCATTTTACCCATAAGGGAATGATAACGCATCTATCCCTGATGCCTATTGGTATTGCCGGAGGTATTTCGGTTAATACGTAGAAACTTGCGTAGTTGGCACGACTCCTGCTAACAGACAGATGAAAAGAGAATTCAGGCATTCATGGCAGTGGTATCTGCAGGATCGTAAACAGGTTCTAAGCAGGCCATGCATGCACAAAAGGTTTAATTCGATTCAAATCTTAATCAACTAGGGGGAAGCGTAATGAAAAAATTAGTAATCGCCGCTGCTGTAGCCGCATCATTCTTTGGTGGTTTTGCCCAGGCAGAAGATGCCAAGCCAGATAATGAAGTCAGCTTCAACGTTGGCGTAGCCAGTGAATATCGCTATCGTGCCATTTCGCAATCTCGTCTTGACCCGGCTCTGCAGGGCGGTGCTGACTACGTGAACAATCCTAGCGGTTTTTACGCTGGTACATGGTTGTCGACCATCAAATGGACCAAGGATGCAGGTGGTAGTGGCGACATCGAATGGGATATCTATGGCGGTAAAAAGGGCGAGATCGTCAAAGACGTTTCGTATGATGTCGGTGTACTGAGCTATATATACCCATCCAATGGCCTGAACAAAGTGGCTGGTTTTGCTGATGCCAACACGACAGAAATCTATGGCCAGATCGGCACCGGCCCTGTGTATGCAAAATATTCGCACTCCGTGACCAACCTGTTCGGTTTCGTCAACAGTAAAAACAGTGGTTACCTGGACCTGGGCGCGAATATTGATGTGCCTGAAGGCTATACACTGGGTCTGCATGTAGGCCGCCAAACTGTCAAGAACAATGGTGCTTCTTCTTACTCTGACTGGAAAATCAGCATCAACAAGGAATTCTTCGGCGTCAACTTTGGTCTGGCAGCACTGGGCACCAATGCCGACAAGAAGCTGTATGTGACACCAGCAGGCAAGTTTACAGGCAAGACCACTCTGGTATTGTCTGCAGTCAAAACCTTTTAAACATTTGAGGCTAGCATGAAACTGATTACTGCAATTATCAAGCCTTTCAAGCTCGATGAAGTCCGCGAAGCCTTGTCCACCATCGGTGTACAGGGGATCACGGTGACTGAAGTGAAGGGCTTTGGCCGTCAAAAAGGCCATACCGAGCTGTACCGTGGCGCCGAGTATGTCGTTGACTTCCTGCCGAAGACAAAAATTGAAGCAGCCGTGGATGATGCCATTGTTGACCGTGCGATCGAAGCGATAGAAACCGCTGCGCGCACCGGAAAAATCGGCGATGGCAAGATTTTCGTCTACGACTTGCAACAAGTTGTGCGTATTCGTACCGGTGAAACCGGCAACGACGCGCTCTGATCGGCTACCAGGGAGTTCACATGAAAAAACTATTAAAAAATGTAGTGGCAGGGACAGCCATACTGGTCAGTCTGGGTTTCGCATCGATGGCAATCGCCGAAGATGCACCAGCCAAGCCTGAGGCTGCAGCAGCATCTACCGCCGTATCTGCAGCGGCATCCGCCCCCGCAGCATCTGCTCCTGCTGCTTCGGCAGTAGCAGCGCCTGCATCGGCAGCGGCAGCGGTTGCTCCAGCCGCACCAGCGGTTGCGGCCGATCCGGCTGCCGCTTCTGCGGCGGCGGCACCGGCACCCACACCGAATAAAGGCGACACCGCCTGGATGATGGTTGCCACCTTGCTGGTCATTTTGATGACCATACCAGGCCTGGCCCTGTTCTACGGCGGTCTGGTTCGTTCCAAAAACATGCTTTCCATCCTGATGCAGGTCTTCATGATCTTCGCGGTGATCATTGTCTTGTGGTGTATCTACGGTTACTCACTGGCATTCACCGAAGGTGGCAAGTTCATCGGTTCGTTTGACCGTCTGTTCCTGAAAGGCATCTGGGATCCAGCCAAGGCAACATTCGCTACGGCAGCGACATTCAGCAAAGGCGTGGTCATTCCTGAATTTGCCTATGTGGCCTTCCAGGCGACATTTGCAGCCATCACTTGCGGCCTGATCATCGGTGCATTTGCTGAACGTGCAAAATTCACTGCGGTTCTGTTGTTCGTGGTGTTGTGGTTCACTTTCAGCTATCTGCCGATTGCACATATGGTCTGGTTCTGGACAGGTCCGGATACCATTAAAGATGCGGCTAGCGGGGCAATTGAATTGGCTAAAGGCGGATTCCTGCAACAAAAAGGCGCGCTCGATTTTGCCGGTGGTACGGTGGTTCATATCAATGCAGCGGTCGCCGGTTTGGTGGGTGCTTATCTGATAGGCAAACGTGTAGGCTACGGTAAAGAATCGATGGCACCGCACTCCCTGACCATGACGATGATCGGTGCATCCCTGTTGTGGGTGGGCTGGTTTGGTTTCAATGCCGGTTCCGCGCTGGAAGCAGGCGACGTCGCAGCACTGGCATTCATCAACACCTTGCTGGCAACTGCTGCAGCTACTGTTTCCTGGGTATTTGGTGAATGGATGTCCAAAGGCAAACCTTCCATGCTGGGTGGTGCATCCGGTGCGGTAGCTGGTCTGGTAGCGATTACGCCAGCTTGCGGTTTCGTCGGTCCTATGGGTGCGCTGATCATCGGTCTGCTGGCAGGTATCATCTGCCTGTGGGGTGTCAATGGTCTGAAACGCCTGCTGGGTGCAGATGATTCCCTCGACGTATTTGGTGTACACGGCGTCGGCGGTATCCTGGGTGCCTTGTTGACTGGTGTGTTTGCTGCACCATCCCTCGGCGGTCAAGGTATTTTTGATTATGTCACTAACAAAATGTCTGCCGATCCTTATGACATGATGGGTCAGGTCATGACGCAGGCAACTGCGATTGGCGTCACCATCCTGTGGTCAGGTATTGTTTCTCTGGTCGCTTACAAACTGGTTGACCTGGTGGTTGGCTTGCGTGTACCAGAAGATGAAGAACGTGAAGGCCTGGACATCACCAGCCATGGTGAGTCTGCCTATCACTCTTGATCAGAGTTAATAAAAATAATTTGAAGAGTACCAGTGGACTGTAACAGTTGAAAACAGAGTGCCTTCCGCTTGCGCGACGACCATGGCTGCGTTGCAAATGCTCGCGATAGTTCACTATCGCTGTGCTTTGCGCCTTGCCCTGATCGCCGGGTAAGCGTCTTTCACTTCTGTTTCAACTGTTACAGCCCACTAGTTTCCAAAGGTGTGTCAGTACCGTAATCAGAGCTTGCAGTACTGAATTTAACAGGCTGTTCTGCTACCCGCAGAGCGGCCTTTTTTTATACCAGCGGCACTATCACATCAAGTTTGTATCGTGGTCCTGAGTAGTGATGGAGGGTAGGGACATGGGCGGCGTTGCAGACGGCTCTTGATTTTGCATCTGCTGATGAGACGTACATAAAAAAACGCGTTACCCCTTGATGGGTAACGCGTTTTTTCTATGGCTGCATGACAGCCGTCAGCTATTGATTACAGCTTATTTGACTACAGCTTATTTGGCAGGTGCTGGGGCTGGTTTGCTGCCGTCTTCTGGTACCAGCAACCACAAACGGGCCAAATCGGCTGCACCGTCTGTACTTTGTATGGATTTGAAGATTTCCTTGGCTTTTTCACGGTTTTTAGCTTGCAGGTAGGCCATGCCCAGATGCAGCTTGCCTTCGTCTACCGATTTCAGGCCACCTTTTGCCAGGCCTTGCTCCATCAGTGCCAGGCCCTTTTCCTGCTGACCATTGATGACATAGTTGTAGCCGATGTTGAGCAGGCCAATACCGGTTTTTGCCGATTTGGCGGATGCTTCGCCCGCATCCGGGTTTTTGAGATCGTCTGCAGCCTGTTTGTTGACGCGGTCACGCAATTGCTTGTGTTTGGCGGCTTCTTTGCCGGTACCCAGAATATTGGCTGCAAAGCCAGCATCCACGGCTTTCTTGGCTTCAGTCGGCAAACCAGCCAGCAGGGCCAGTTCAGCCATTTCCACATATTGCGAGCCGTCGTCCAGGTTGTCTGTGATCAGCAGCAAGCGGTACATGTCCAGACGCAGACGTTCTGCAAAACCTGGCCTGTGTTCGATACGGTACAGCAGGTCACTCCAGTATTCTTTTTGTGGATAGGTGCCCAGCAGGCGTTCCAGCACCGTTGCATAACCATTGTTGTCTTTTAACTGCTGATAGGCACCGCCCAGCAGCCGCAGGTTTTCCTGGGTAGACTTGCGGCCGGCCTTGTCATCTTCAGCGAGTTGGTTGTTTAACACCTTGATGGTGTTGGCATAGTCATTTTCCAGATAATAGGAACGGGCGACCAGGTTGTTCATGCCGACGTTGCCTGGCTCCCTCTCCAGATAGCGGCCGGCCCAGGATCTTGCCTGTACATATTTTTTCTCATTGAACATGGTGCCGGCCATGGCTTCGATCAGGCGCAGTTTTTCTGGCTCTTTCAGAAATTCCGTATTGATCATGTTTTCAAATGACTGGGCCATCATGGCTGAATCATTGGTACCGGAAGCAACCACGGCACGCAAGCGATGGAGGGCAAACATCTCATAAGGCGTTTTCTTTTCCAGCGCATCCAGAGCATTGATTTTTTCCAATGCCTGGGGATATTGCTTGGCGTTCAGCAATTCCTGAATCTCATTGAGCGGTTTGCCCATTTCTGCACGGACGGTTTGCTGCTTGGTGGGATCCGCAGGTGCTGCTGCCTGTGCCTGCGCGGTATCCGCGGTCACGGTAGAGAAGCCAGATCCGAAGGCTGCCAGCATCATGGCGGCGAACAGGTAAGAGATTTTTTTCATGAATGATCCAGATAAAAAAATGAAAATTGCCGCATTAGGATGAGCATGACACAATACAAGGCCTGCCGGGGACCAGGCAAACTGGCCGGCTGGCATGGTTTCGCCTATGCATGCCGGAAAGTCTTTGCGTCAGTCCTTTTCCGTTCCAATCCCGTTCACAGTGAAGCTGCGGAATTTCGCATTATAGCCGAGCATGGGCCAGCATTACCATTTGCATCCTGTGTCTACAACGGCACTGACCGCCAGCGGGATGACAGCCAATAAACCCAAGCCTGAAAAGGCTTTCATGCATTCCTTCTTTTCTGCCCGTTTTGTGCCTTCACTCAGGCGTTTTTCCAGCGTGTCGCTACGCCGGTGGCTGGCTTGCATTTGCTCGATCTCCCCGGGTTTGCGCTGCCTTTCCATGGCCAATGCCGAAGCACGCAAGGCATCCAGGTCAAGGTTGGGGGTATTGTTATTATTGCCAGAACTAACGCTGTCAATTTCGGTAACCGGGGCTGGCACAGTGTCCGGGCTGGTTGCTGTGGTGGCTGACAGTGGCACCCTGGCCACCTGGGTTTGCCGGGTGTTCCGTACAGCAAGCGGCTTGGCAGGCGTAAGGATCTTGACAGGCGGGTCGTCAGCGACCGGTGGCCTGGGAGGTGGCGGCAGAATTTTCAGCACATCAAGATACAGAACCACATCGTCCCTGGCCGATGCCCTGCCAGACAAGCCCGAATGGCGAATGATTTGCCATAATGCCAGGTGCAGCAGCATGATCAACAGCAGCGTCAGCACATGGCTGCGCCCGGGTTTGGCCGATGCTGTCAAAAAATTGCATGATGCTCCTTTGCTTGTAGAGGCTTTGCATCAGACAAGGCGAGCTTGCTAAAAGTTCATCTGTTCTTAGGTGCGCTCAACACGGTGCTGCACCAGTATCCAGGGTTTTACCACTACAGTCCAAAGTTGCCGGTCTTGCTCCAGCCATTCTTTGGCCTGCGCATCGTTGACTCTGGCCAGTTGCCCGCTATCGAGCAGGGCAGCAATTTGTTCGGCGCGGTCTTCTGCCATATGCAGGGCAACTTCGACCAGGTCTTGATCGCCAGCCACCACCAGCACCGTGCCGCCAGCGAAATGGCGCAACAGCTCGCTCCAGGGAAAACTGGCAGTCTCCAGGTTGATTTTCGTGCGCAGGATATTGGTGCTGATATCTGTGTTCGACATAGATGATGTATTTGAAATAATGAAGCCTGGCACAACACAATAGTCTGGCGGGCATCGCTGAAAAAACGTATTTTACCCAAGCATCGGTATATGCTGGCATGCTTTACTTGTGTGTGTCTGTTTTGCTTGCGCATCTTATGCAAATTGGGCGACCTTTGACGCTGATTCGGCTACTATTTGCATTACATCCCCGCAGGACTTACGCAAAACCGCCCCAAAGCGTTGCAGCTCCTCTCCTAGGAGCCGCGTACTAAAGTAGTGTCTTCGTCGCTGGGTTTTGTTGGGACAATTTTGCGTAAGTCCTAGTAAGTAAATCTGCAAATTGATTAAAACAAATTGCTCAATAATGCTATTTTCTTGTTTAAGTTGCAAAAATACTTCAAGATGAAGTAGTGTAGGCGCAGTGGAGAAATTGTACGAAAAATTCTGATCGATGCCAAAAGAGATGACATGACATTAAGACGCCAATTACTTCTTGCAATTTCAGTCATATTTTTTGCTGTATTCATCGGCTTGCAAGTCTTGTCGGTGCTGACCACCAGAGATTATCTGCAACAGCAACTGGCGTCCCATGCACAAGATGCGGCCACCGCGCTGTCACGACCGCTGGAAGATGCCATGGCAAAAAATGACCAGACCCTGGCAGACATACAGATCACCACCTTGTTTGACCGAGGCTATTACAAAAAGATAATGGTGCTTGACCCTGCGGGCAAGATCATCGTCAGCAAAGAACTCCCCGCCAACAAAGAAAAAGTGCCGGCCTGGATGCCGGTGCTGTTTGATTTGCAAACGCCACCCGGTGAAGCTTTCATTTCATCTGGCTGGCGTCAGTTGGGCAAGGTGGTGGTCATCAGTCATCCAGCCTATGCCTATGAATATCTGTGGCGGTCCATGCAAGAAATGGCATTGTGGATGTTTGTCATGTATCTCATCGTCTGGGGGCTGACAGTACTGCTGTTGCGTATCATCCTGAGCCCACTGAAAAAAATTGAAGAAGTCGCCATTGCCATCCAGGAAAAGCGTTTTCAACGCATAGATGTATTGCCACAGGCGCGCGAATTGCGGCGCGTGGTAGTCGCCATGAATCATATGTCGGACCGTATTTCAGCCTTGCTGGATGAAGAAATCGCCAAGGCCGAAAACTACCGGCGCGAAGCCTTTATCGACAAGGTCAGCGGCCTGGAAAACCGGCATGGCTTTGACCTGCGTTTCAATCACCTGCTGTCAGAAGACGGACGCTTCGATACCGCCGTGATCTTTGTGCTGGAATTTGATGGCCTCAAGGAATTCAATCATCAATACGGTTATCAGCAAGGTGATGCCTTGCTGGCTGACGTATCCGCAGTGGTGCGCGAAATCGTCAGCAAATACGTCAGCATCGTGGGCCGTATAGGCGGTACTTCGATTGCTGCGGTCTGCATCGATATTGACGAGAAAGGGATAGACCAACTGGTCGATGTATTGCAATACCGCTTGAGCCAGGTATTGCTGCGCGCATCCCGGCAGGTCAGCCTGGCGGCGGGGGCCGTGGTGTTTGGCCTTTCGCACAATCGTACCGATATTTTTTCACGCGCTGACCTCGCCATAGAAACCATGCGCCAGTCTGGCACCGGGCAAATCAGCGTGGCTCATCTGGAAGAAAGTGAAACCAATATCGCCGGTTCACATGGCTGGCGCGTGCTGATCCGTAATGCACTGGCAGAAAATCGCTGGGTATTGTTTGCACAGCCTGTCATGCGTTTGCAATTGCGCCAACTGGTACACCATGAAGTGTTTTCCCGTCTGCTCGATACCCAGGGCAACCTGGTCCCAGCGAATAAATTCCTGCCCATGGCCATGCGCCATCAACTGATGCCAGAAATTGACCAGGCCGTCATCACCCTGATCATCGACATGCTGCTGACACCCAATCCGGCCTTCAAACATATTGCCGTCAATGTCTCACTGCAATCGATGGAAAGCCAGGATTTTTGCGACTGGTTGTTGGCGCGGCTGAAATTTTCTCCTGAACTGTCAGGCCGTCTGTCAGTGGAAATGAGTGAATTCGGTTGTGCCAGAGATCATGCAATCACCAAAAAATTTGTGTCGTTGTTGCGTGAGGCTGGTATCCGTTTTGGGGTGGATCATTTCGGCCTGGATCCGCATGCTCTGAATGTCATACGCGAAATCCCACCCGATTACATCAAGCTCGACGGTGGCCTGATACAGCAGATTGCCAGCAATGAAAGCAGCCATGCCCACCTGCGCGCCATCGTCAAGTTCGCCCAGTCCATGGGCATACCGCTGATAGCACAAAATGTGGAAAGCGAAGAATCGCTACAATTATTATTGGCAGACCAGATCGATTGCGGTCAGGGATTTTATTTTGGCGTGCCGGAAAAAATAGTGATGGCAAAAGCGGACTGAGCAATACAGCGTAACAAGAAAAGCGCAGATACATCCTAAGCTCAGGATGCATTACATGCGCTTTTCTTTGTCCATCTTGTCTATCACGTCTTTCCATAAACGCACGGTGGATGCCCCCCCCTTGCGTGCGCCGCCGCTGGCCAGCCACAGGTCTTCATCATTGAAGCTGTACACCGGGACCAGGTCACTGCGTGCCGATGCCAGTTGAATCTCATCCACCAGGTTATCCATGATCCACGGTTCTGCTGTCGGTGTGGGGTAGTACGCCAATACCATATGGGTTTCGCCTATGCGTATCGCCCTGACATAAGTGATGCGCAGTCTTTCCACCGGCACGCCCAGGTCTTTTAGCGTCATGTATTTGGCGATGGCATAGTCTTCGCAGTCACCACCCCATGACGCTACAAATTCTGCCGGGGTGGCCCAGTAATCGGCAACGCCCCAATGTTCCTGGTCGCTGACGTAGGGCACACGATTATAAAAATCATTCACCTGGCGCAGCACCGGCATTTCGTACTTGCCATCGCTGGAGGCGACAATGTTCCTGGCAAAGTCTTTACCAGCCGTGGTGCTGATCTTGCGCACCGCGTTTTGCATTTGCGCCAGACGACGTGGTCCCTCGGCGCCAAAGCGCTTGGTCATCGATTCCAGTAAACCATGCGAAAAATCCACCAGGCCGGAAAGCGCACCGGGGCTGGCGAAGGCTAGCAAGACACTGAAAACAAGGGCAATTTTTGCTACCGTACTTCGCATGTGCAAGTGATCCGTGCAACTGAATAGTGAGTCAGGATGCGCATCAATTTACCCTCGTCAGAGGCTACCTGGCATCCATCCTTTGCCTGTTAGTGTATCTGTTTATGGCAATGGCCTGATAGTGCTGATGCAGATAAACATGCATAAACCGCATACAATTGGCGATTCGGTCAAACCGTACTAGCATCCCGATAGTAAAAAGGAAACCCCATGTCAGCCAGACCACCCATCCGCATTGATTTGCGCAGCGATACCGTTACCCGTCCCTCCCACGCCATGCGTGCTGCCATGCATGCCGCCGAAGTGGGCGATGACGTGTATGGCGACGACCCCACGGTCAACCGTCTGCAAGCCTATGCGGCTGAACGGTTTGGCTATGCAGCAGCGCTGTTTGCCCCGTCCGGCACACAAACCAATCTGCTGGCCTTGCTGGCGCATTGTGGACGTGGTGACGAATACATCGTCGGACAGGAAGCGCATACCTATAGATACGAAGGCGGTGGTGCCGCAGTGTTAGGCAGCATACAACCGCAGCCACTGAGCAATCAGGCCGATGGCAGCATTGCCCTTGCCGATATCGCAGCTGCCATCAAGCCGGATGATTTTCATTTTGCCCGCAGTCGTTTGCTGGCCCTGGAAAACACCATCGGTGGCCGCGTGCTGCCGCCTGCCTATGTGCGAGCAGCCACCAGCCTGGCTCATGAACGTGGTCTGGCAACCCACCTGGATGGTGCACGCATCTGCAATGCCGCCGTCAAACTGGGTGTGGAACTGAAACAGGCGGTGGCCGGTTTTGACAGCGTATCTGTGTGCCTGTCCAAGGGCTTGGGCGCACCGGTCGGCTCAGTATTATGTGGCGACAAAGATTTCATCAAAAACGCGCTGCGCTGGCGCAAGATGCTGGGCGGTGGCATGCGCCAGGCGGGCAGCCTGGCGGCGGCTGGCTTGTATGCGCTGGAAAATAATATCCTGCGCCTGGCAGAAGACCATGCCAACGCACAAATGCTGGCCAGTGGCCTACAGCAGATTGCCGCCTTACAGGTGCAGACACCTCAGACCAATATTGTGTATGCCGATATACCGTCAGCTGCCTGCACTGGGCTGGAAAAGCATTTGCTGGGCCGCGGCATACTGGCGCGCGTTACACCGCATATGCGCATGGTCACGCACCTGGATGTATCCAGAGCAGACATTGGTGAAGTGATTGCCGCCTTCCAGCATTATTTCGACACCTGGCAAGCGGCAAACAAATAAATCCGTAAATCCTGTTAGTCAGCATTAAAAATCGGGCTGTAGATGATGACCCGATCAATGTTGATAGTCGTCTGATCATCGCTGACCGCCAGGTTTTCAACACAGGGCATGCTAGCCATGTCCTGGCCCAGGTTGCTTTGTGGCCGCGCTACTTTGGCGACAATGTTAAACAGGCTGACGCTTTGGCCAAGCGCTGCATGGCCAGGATTTTCCAGGCAAAAATAAGCGATATTCTGTTCTTGTGCCTGCCCCTCATTGTCCGTCAACTTCATCGAAAAACTGATGCTGATCTTGTTGGCGGTATTGAGTATGGTCTGGGTCCAGGTATGTGTTGCTGCATCATAGACGATGCTACAGGTCAGGATATCGCCCGGCCTGACAGCCATGCGCGGTCCGCCAAAGCAGCCAAACACCGGGCTGTCAGCGTTTTCGGTATTCACATACTGGCCAGAAATCCACCATCCTGTTTCTGGCAATTGTGTGGGGTTGGGCGCGCATGAGGTGCTTTGCACACTGCAGTAAGTCAGCACCGGCTGCAATACCCCACGTCCTATCGGTGCGAAATGATCACCACCCGGCTGCAAGCCCGGCCAGATGAATAGCACCCCTTTATCGGTGCTGGCAAAGGGAACCTGCATGCTGGCCTGCAAAGAAACCCAGCCATTGCCCTGCGGCGCGCAAAGGCTGACGATGCGTCCCTTGGGTGCCGGTTTTTCATACACATCGGCACCCTCCTCGAGACCCAAAATCGGTTTGCCAGAAAAAAACACCACGTCGCCCGCATGCAAAATCTGTTGCTTTGCCAGTATAGTGAAATGCTTTACATAAAAGAAGAAAGTGATGCGGTCATTGTCGGCCGCAAATGCCTTGGCCTCGGCCAGTGTCATGCACGGCTTGCGGCAGATTTCCTGCGCCCAGTTGGCTTCATTATGCATCACCACACCGGGAATTTTTACCCATTGCAGGCCAGCTTCTTCCTTGTAAAAGTTGAAGGGTTTCCTGGCTTCTGGTATGGCGATGTCCCTGTCTGTTTTTCTCATGATGTCTCCTGTGCCTGAAAACCTGTTCACGTTCTGACAGACAGGCATTAGCGGGATCAGAATAACGGGATCAGGTCAGCGTATCTGATTTGACTTCTACGCTGCCGTCACTCTTTCTGCGCCTGTCACTGCTGACCCGGCTGTTTTTCAATATCCGTGACGGGTCTTGGCGACGGTCAGTTTTTCTTCTGTCGAAACGTGACTGTGTGTCACCCAATATGTCGCGTTGCCTGGCGTCATCGACAGCGTTTTCATCATCGGTCGGTGACTGCTGTCCAAACAGATGGGCCTGCAACCTCAGCAGCGGTGGCAAGCGATCCTGGAAACTGGCAAAGTCGACGTAAGGGTCGGCTTTCAAGAGCGTGTCTGCAGTCGTGATTTCCTGTGCGAATTTCATGTCTGACTCCTGTTTCTAATTAAGGCGTTCACTTTTTTGTCACTAAGGCCAGTTTTCGACTTGACTACCTATAGTCAAATTCCGTGCCAGCAAAAAAGTAGTGTTATGGTGGCTTTTGCGGCCGATACAGCTTGGTTTATGCCGGTTACTGCGTAAAAAGCCGCTATTTACATGTCAACGCAGCTTTTCTCTACATGTAAATATCAGTCGTAAGCGACGGCTTGCTGCATCAAGCCCAGGTTCAACAGGCCAGATGCGCTCTTGCCAGGCTTTGCCGGTTTTTTAGTAGCACGGTTGACGACCGGGGGATTCGGGCGGGCGGCTTTTTCTTCCGCTTTGACCAAACCTAAGGTGGTCGACCAGGCTTTATCTTTCGATGCCCAGGTAGTGGCCCACAGGTAAGGTTTTTCCATGATGGACGGCGCAGGTTCCGACTGCGCGCGCAGGCGCATGCGGGTTGACGTGTGGATGGCCGCCGTCCATGCTGCCTGTGGATCATGGGTGGGCAGGCACATGGCGACAGTGCCGGCACTGATACGGGTGCGGCCATGGTAATGGGGGGCCCGCTCTACATTCTTTTGTATCAGTGCACTACGGGTTTCGTGGTAATACACGTCATCCATCAGCAAACGCATGGCAATCTTGCGTGCCAGCCTGGCTTTCAGCGTCATTCTGCTTAACAGGATAAACAGCAGTACAGTGGATAAAATCCATAATATTTCAGTGGCAAACATTTTCTCTCTCCCAAATTGCAGGCCATCATCGCCCGCTGTATGTGGTGATATTTGCAAGCAGCGTGCCAGTTGCCTTCTACTGGGAGAGCAGGTATTTGTGATTGCAGGTTGACATGTCAAGCGCACAAATTTACATTGGTGCTTTACATATGCAGTACACACAATGAACGATACCGATTACACGCTGACCTCGCCCCTGTCCAGGCTGTCTGACAATGCGGCGGCACTGCTGGGCCTGACTGTCGTCTGGCATCCGGATAGCCAGCGCATAGGCGAACAGTTTATTGCCAGCAACCCAAACGGCTTGCTTGAAATCAATCGTTTCCTGCCCCTGTTCCGTCATCCGGCCAAAGAAGGCCTGCCACTCGGGTATGGCGGTATTTCACGCGACCCGGTGCGGGTGACGCGGGACGGTGATGATGGCATCGTCATCACCCCACCCACCAGCCGCATGGTGGTAGAAGTCAATGGCACAGAGATTGCCGCCCCGGTGGCGCTAAGCCGCGAGCAAATTGAATCTGGCGTCATCCTTGGCCTGGGCCGCGCCGTGCTGATTTGCCTGCACTGGATGCGCTGCCTGCCCAAACACAACCCTGCACTCGGCTTTGTTGGCGTTGGCAGTGCTGCCATCGTCGCCCGCGACCAGATCCGCCAGGTCGCCGGCACAGAGCTGCCTGTCCTGTTATTGGGGGAAACCGGTACTGGCAAAGAAATCGCCGCCCGTGCCATCCATGCCTACAGCAAACGCGCCAATGCACAATTGGTCAGCGTCAACATGGCCGCATTGAACGAAGCCCTGGCCGCTGCCGACTTGTTTGGTGCCGTCAAGGGGGCCTACACCGGCGCACAAAACGCCCGCAAAGGCCTGTTTGCCGAAGCCGAAGGGGCGACACTCTTCCTCGATGAAATCGGCAATACCCCGGCCAGCATCCAGCCCATGCTGTTGCGTGTGCTGGAAAGCGGTGACTACCGGCCACTGGGCGCACAGCATGACCAAAAGTCCAGCGCCCGCCTGATCGCCGCGACAGACCAGGATTTGTATAGCGAAGGCTTCAACCAGGCTCTGCTGCGCCGCCTGGAAAGCTTCATCATCCACCTGCCACCACTGCGCGCCCGCCGTGAAGACATAGGCGTGTTGCTGCTGCATCTGCTCAGCACCAGCAAAATGCCGAATGAAGTGGGCACCAACCTGCCGGTAGCCCTGGTCAGCGAATTTGCCAATTACGACTGGCCAGGCAATATCCGCCAACTGTCGCATGTCCTGCGCCGCGCCTTGCTGGCCCTGCAACTGGGTGAAGTGCCACAATTGGTCAGCCTGGTCAAAACCACCCACAAACCCGCCTCAACAGGGCCAGAACACGCCACCATCGCCGCCGACAGCAAAATCCCGCTGCCCGTCATCCCGCGCAAGAAATTGACCGAGCTGGGCGAAGACGATGTCTTGCGCGCCATGGAAAACAACGACTGGTATATACAGGGCGCCGCGCAAGAGCTTGGCATCTCGCGACCATCCATGTACAAGCTGCTGGACAGCCACAGCCAGATACGCCGCGCCGAACAGATACCCATGGAAGAAATTCGCCAGACACTGGAAACCAGCGCTGGCGATATTGAAGCATGCGCCGCGTTATTGAAAACGCCTAGTGAGGCGTTGCGGCGGTATTTGAAGGTAGTGGGGGTTTAGGGGGTATCGCTTTCAACAATGACTTGCTATTGTTGTTCGTGAGCCAGGCATATTAACCAGCACCTACCGAGACATCGACTTCCGGTCCACCAGCAACGCTCAAGACTTCATTGTCGGTCAGAACACGCATTTTGTGTTCTTGGCTGGATTGATGTTGTTTGATTTCGACTTCGGATGTGTTCAATTCAATGTTTTTCATGGTTTTCCTTAATAAGGTGAATGATCGCTAGAAATTTCATGGATTTGGAAGCTGTATCTTTTGCTTGAAACCTGAGTTTATTAACCGCCGCTACCAACATCACATTCGGGCCCGCCAGCTACGCTCAAGACTTCATTGTCTGTCAGAACACGTATTTCGTGTTCGTGGCCGGATTGAATTTGTGCGCCGTCAGCGTCGGACTTGTCCAAGAATGTAGTGATTTCTGCTTTTTTCATAAGATGCCTTTTAAGGATCAGTGATACTGAAATGGTTGATTAAAATTGGGCTGTCGTGAACCTGAAGAACTGTTCAATTTATCCAGTGCCTGTGCCAACATCACATTCAGGTCCCCCGGCTACGTTCAAGATTTCTTGGTCAGTCAGAGTGCGCAATTCGTGTTCTTTACCGGATTGAATTTGTGAGCCGTCAACGTCGGATTTGTCCAAGAATGTAGTGATTTCTGTTTTTTTCATAGAATACCTTTTAAGGATCGGTGTACTGAAATGTTGGATTGAAACTGAACGGTCACGTACTTGAGGAGTCGTTCGATTTATCCGGTACCTGAACCAACATCACATTCGGGTCCGCCCGCTACGCTCAGAACTTCATTGTCGGTTAGAACGCGCATTTCGTGTTCTTTACCGGATTGAATTTGTGAGCCGTCAACGTCGGATTTGTCCAAGGATGTAGTGATTTCTGCTTTTTTCATAGAATACCTTTTAAAGATCGGTGTACGGAAATGTTGACTTGAAACTGGACTGCCACGTACTTGAAGAATTGTTCGATTTATCAGTTACCAGTACCAACATCACATTCGGGTCCGCCAGCCACGCTCAAGACTTCATTGTCTGTCAGAACACGTATTTCGTGTTCGTGGCCGGATTGAATTTGTGAGCCATCAACTTTGGATTTGTCCAAGGATGTAGTGAGTTCTGCTTTTGTCATAGAATACCTTTTAAGGATCGGTGTACGGAAATGTTGAATTGAAATCGGATTGCTACGTACTTGAAAAATTGTTCGATTTATCCGTTACCTGAACCAACATCAGATTCAGGTCCGCCAGCTACGCTCAGAACTTCATTGTCGGTTAGAACGCGCATTTCGTGTTCTTGGCCGGATCGATACTGTTTAACTGCGGCAGCATTTTTGTTCAATATTGTGCTTTCAAATTTTTTCTCAGGGTGTACCATTGCCGCTCCTCTGAAGATCAGTTCCTGTACCGACCTCAACTTCAGGTCCGCCAGCTACACTCAGAATCTCCTTGTTAATCAAAAGACGCATTTGGTGTTCTTGAAGGGATTGATGCTGTTCGACGTCAACATGAAATTTCGTCAATGTTAAATGGCTGGCAGAGATGTCTGCTTTTTTCATGGAAAATCCTTTAAACAATGAATGGCTAGTCGCTAATGAACGGCTATCGA
This sequence comes from Undibacterium sp. Ji50W, assembly GCF_049340445.1. NCBI lineage: Bacteria > Pseudomonadati > Pseudomonadota > Betaproteobacteria > Burkholderiales > Oxalobacteraceae > Undibacterium > Undibacterium sp. Ji50W. The sequence continues at coordinate 68,676 of NZ_JBMPOX010000004.1, forward strand.
ATCTAAATTATGGTGGCGCATTGTTGTTAGCCGCCCCCGCCACCTACTTCAACATCAACTTCCGGGCCACCAGCTACACTCAGGACCTCATGGTCGTCCAGAGCACGCATATGCAGTTCGTGACCGGATTGACTTTGTTTTTCATTAAACTCGGATTTTTCCAATATCGAATGAGTGTTTTTGTTTTCTGTCTTGTTCACAGTTTTTCCTTTGCAGATTGACTAGGTGAATATCGTTAGTGAATGTGAGTTTCTTTGATACAGTGCGACAAGAAATTGCCTGTTTAACCTCCGCCTATCTCAACGTCCACTTCTGGGCCACCAGCAACGCTCAGAACTTCATTTTCAGTCAGAACGCGCATTTCGTGTTCTTGACAAGCATAAAACTGCGCACCGTCAACTTCAGATTTGTTTATAGAAGTAGTGATCTCTGCTTTTTTCATGGGGTTTCCTTTGGAAATAAATCGTTAATTGATTACGACCGAACTTAGATCGTGACTATTGAACGACCGCTTAGCCACCACCACCTTGTGACTCAACATCCACTTCAGGTCCACCAGCCACGCTCAATACCTCGTTATCGGTCAGAATGTGCATTTCGGATTTCCAGCCAGTTTGATGCAGTTCGTTTTCAGTATTTGATTTGGTCAACGTCGAATGGGTGGTAGTGATTTCAGTTTTTTTCATGAATTATCCTTTGGGAATGAATCGACAATCTGCTGTTATTGAGTTTAGACAGTTATTGGTGCGCCATTTTTTAACCGCCCCCGCCGCCTGCTTCAACATCTACTTCGGGCCCTCCCGCCACACTCAGAATCTCGCTATCGGTCAAGTTACGCATTTCGCGATTCTGACCGGACTGATGCTGTGCACTGTCAATATCAGAGCTCTTCAATGTCGAATGGATGGTAGGTTTTTTTTCTTCTTTCATGAGAAATCCTTAAATAATAAGTGACGATTTGTGAATGACTGCTACGGAGTTTAGATTATGGCTGGCGCATTATTGTTTAGCCGCCACCACCTGTTTCAACGTCTACTTCAGGTCCGCCAGCTACGCTCAAAACTTCGTGGTCAGTCAGAACACGCATTTCCAGTTCTTGACTAGCTTGACACTGCGCGCCGTCAACATCAGATTTGTTCATAGACGTAGTGATCTCTACATTTTTCATGGATTTTCCTTTGGGAATGACCCGTTAATTGATTGCGACTGAACTTTCACTGTGGCTACCGAACTATCGTTTAACCACCACCAGCTTCTACATCCACTTCAGGCCCGCCAGCCACGCTCAAGACTTCATCATCTGTCAGAGCGCGCATTTCGAGCTCACTACCAGCATGAAGCTGTGCACCGTCCACTTCAGATTTGTCTATAGACATAGTGATCTCTGCTTTTTTCATTGGGTTCCCTTTAGAAATAAACCGCTAATTGATTGCGACTGAAATTGGATATTGGCGATCGAACTACTGATTAACCACCACCACCGCCTGTTTCAATATCCACTTCAGGCCCACCAGCCACGCTCAACACTTCACCTTCAGTCAATACAAGCATTCCCACCTGCTGATAAGATGGAGATTGATTGATATTTGCATCGGACTTGTTCAAAGTTGAATGGCAGTATTCGTTCCCGGCATTTTTCATATTGGTTCTTTCAATAATTCGTATATCGATATGCGATGTTGGGTTTGATTTCTCAAGCCCATGTTCCCAGACAGTCGAATACTTAACCGCCACCACCTGTTTCAATATCCACTTCAGGCCCGCCAGCCACGCTCAGCACTTCATCTTCTGACAGAACTCGCATCATGCTGTCTGCACTTACGTCTTGAACATGGGCTTGGGAAATGACGGTTGATTCTTTGATTTGCGAACGTGATGTTTCGCTAAAGATGTGATGCATTCTTCCTCCAGATTGTTGAGAGAATTCAGCTTACGGGGTCGCAATTCGTGTTGACTTCACACGATGATTTGCTGGATTAAAGATATAGTCAAATAATGTTAAATGCAAGTGCATCCGCACATTTTTATTTAGCGATCTTTACGGTATATTGTCAGTCTTACTTTGTTGACAGATTGAGGCGCACAAAAAATGTGCGCCAGATTTTAATGAATATTCTTCGTGATTTTATGAAACCTCAGGCATGAGCAAACTGTTCCGCAAAGAAGCGCTCGATCATCAGTCGCAGCGGTATCATGGCGCGATACTATTGACGCGTACCTGGTCTTATCCATTGCTCAGTCTGTTTTTGTTCAGCCTGATTGTGCTGATCGTGATCTTTTCACTGTTCTTTGGTTTTACCCGCAAAGAGACTGTCAGTGGCATGGTGGTGCCGGATCAAGGCTTGTACCGGTTGGCGACACCACAGTCTGGTATTGTGTCCATCATTCATGTCAAAGAAGGGCAAGAGGTACAGGCGGGCGATGCCTTGTTCACGCTTTCAGGCGAGCGCAATAATGGCCGTACTGACACGCAGGCATCCATCAAGCAAAGCTTGCAGGCGCGTATTGCGCAATTCAATCAAGAACTTGATCAATTGCAGCAGCAAACAAAAAACAGGCGCATGGATATGGACGGTCGCCATGCCAAGCTGCAAGCCAGCTTGCAGCACGTCGATAACGAACTGGTGCTGCAACGTCGCCGTGTGCTACTGGTGCGCGATATCTCTAACCGTATGGCCGACCTGGGCAAGTCGGGTAACGTGTCCAAAGTAACGCTCAATGAAAAAGCTGCGGATGTGATAGAACAAGAATCACGTCTGGCCAGCATAGAACTGGAACAACTGGCCCTGCAACGCGAAGTCGCCACGCTGGCCGCCAGCCGGCTTGACCTGCCTTTGCAGGCAGAGCGCGACGCGTCACAGCTCAAACGCAATATTGAAGAACTACAACAGCAAGTCACAGAAAGCGAAGCGCGGCGGCAACTGGTGATACGGGCAGACCAGCCTGGCCGTGTTGCAGGCATTGTCGTCAATCGTGGCCAGTCTGTGTTTGCTGATCAGCGCCTGGCTAACCTGATGCCTGCTGGCAGCAAGCTGGAAGTGGAATTGTATGCGCCCACCCGCGCTGCCGGTTTTGTGCACCCTGGTACTGAGGTCATGTTGCGTTACGACGCTTTTCCTTACCAAAAATTTGGGCAGTTTCGCGGCACCGTCAAAGAAGTATCCGTCGCCACCATCGCTTTGGATGATGTGCAGATAGGTATCAACAATTCAGTCCGTCAGGTGGCGTCCTCAGGCGCGGGTGAACCCGTATATCGCTTGCGTGTACAGCTGGACAGTGCACAGGTAACAGCCTTTGGTCGCAGCTATCAACTCAAACCTGGCATGCAACTGGCAGCAACGCTGGTGCTGGAACACCGTACCCTGGCGCAATGGGTGCTTGAACCTTTGTATGGCATGGCCAGCCAGTTATGAAATCAGGGCTCGCACAAAATGGCCCTGGCTGCATTGCAGCACTTGCTTGCCTGTTTAAAACTGTCTTCACCATCAGACCGACCCCCTATCAAATCGCGGCAGCCCCTGAAAGAAAGTGTTTGAATGGATAGACTAGGACTACGTCGCCAACTCCCTGTATTTTTGCAGACGGAGGCTACAGAGTGCGGCTTGTGCAGCGTTGCCATGGTGGCCAATTACCATGGTTATCTGACTGACCTGGCGACACTGCGCTTACGATTCTCTATTTCACGCAAGGGTGCAACCCTGCAAAGCCTGATCAGGATAGCCCGTGGCCTGAAGCTGGAAAGCCGCCCCTTAAAGCTGGAACTGAACCATCTGTCGCAATTGCAATTGCCTTGCATCTTGCATTGGGACATGGATCATTTTGTGGTGCTTAAATCCGTATCGGCAAAAGAAGTGGTCATTCATGACCCGGCCATAGGCCTGCGCCGCTTTAACCTGGATGAATTTTCCAAACACTTTACCGGCGTAGCGCTGGAACTGAGCCCGGCCAGCGACTTTGCACCCGCCACCAACAAGCTGCAATTTACCTTGCGCAGCCTGATGGGGCGCATCACTGGTTTGAAGCGTGGCTTGAGCCAGATATTCTTGCTGGCATTGGCGCTGGAATTTGTCTCGATCGCCTTGCCCTTTTATTTGCAATGGGTGGTTGACCATGCTCTGGTGTCCATAGACCGTGATTTGTTAAGCACCCTTGCCCTGGGTTTTGGTTTGCTGGTGTTAATACAGGCGGCAATTAGCGCCGTGCGCAGCTGGTTTGTGGTGGCGCTCAGCACCCGGCTTAATTTCCAGTGGATGGGTAATGTCTTTGCCCATCTGGTCAAACTGCCGCTGGAATTTTTTGAAAAAAGGCATATCGGCAATATCCTTTCTCGCTTTGGTTCTATCACCACCATACAAAAAACACTGACGACCGGTTTTGTACAAGCCCTGGTGGATGGTGTCATGGTCATAGGCACTTTTAGCATGATGCTGTTTTATAGTCGTACCTTGGCCCTGGTGGCGACGGGTGCCGTGTTGTTGTATGCCCTGATGCGCTGGAGTGTGTATAACGCCTTGCGCACAGCCACGGCAGAGCAGATTATTCATGCGGCAAAGCAGACCACGCATTTTCTGGAAACCGCCAGCGGCATACAAAGCGTGCGCCTGTTTGGCAAAGGCGAACAAAGACGCGCAGGCTGGCTGAATATTTTGGCAGAACAATTTAATGCAGACTTGCGCATACAGCAACTACGCGTTAGTTATGAAACTGCACAAACGCTGTTGTTCGGCCTGGAACGGGTAGTCATCGTCTGGCTGGCGGCCCGTGCAGTGATGGACAATACTTTTACGGTGGGTATGTTGCTGGCGTTTATTGCCTACCGCGACCAGTTTTCTACCCGCCTGGCAGCCCTGATAGACAAAGTCATTGAATTCATGATGCTGAGCCTGCATGGTGAAAGAGTGGCCGACATCGTCATGGCAGAAACCGAGCTGACAACGCAAGACCAGGATCATGAACTGGATTTAAGCAAGGTAAAACCGCGCATACAAATGCGCGATGTATCTTTCCGCTATTCACCCACCGAACCGAATGTGATTGAAAACATCAATCTCAGCATAGAGGCGGGCGAATGCATCGCCATTACCGGTGTATCTGGCTGCGGCAAGACTACCCTGGTCAAGGTCATGCTGGGTTTGCTGACCCCCACGCAAGGCGAGGTCTTGCTGGATGGTGTACCCATCAAGCGCCTGGGTTTAAGCAATTATCGCGACATGATAGGCACAGTCATGCAGGAAGACCGCATGTTTTCTGGCTCGATTGCAGACAACATCTGCTTTTTTGACCCGCTGCCAGATTGGGATCGCATACACCACTGCGCCCAACTAGCTGCAGTGCATGATGAAATCACTGCCATGCCCATGGGCTATTACACCATCACCGGCGACAGTGGCATAGGTATCAGCGGCGGGCAAAAGCAAAGAATACTACTGGCCCGCGCCCTCTACCGCCAGCCACGCATACTGGTATTGGATGAAGCTACCAGCCAACTGGATGTGGCGAATGAACGCAGCGTGAATGCTACCGTGACTGACCTTGGTTTGACCCGCATTATCGTCGCGCATAGGCCGGAGACGATAGCGATGGCGGATAGGGTGGTGGTGATTAAGGCGGGGCGGTTGATAGATGAATAACTGACAAACTGCTCGGCAAAGCTATAAATCTTGAGATAGGTCTGGAATCAAGGCCTATCTTGTCTATTGAACACCTCAGTGAAGCAACGCGAAATATCGAAGCTCACCTCTGAGCGGAACAGGTCAGCGTCAGGACGGACCGTAAGTTCCAGTAATCATCAGCACAACGCAAAAAGCTGCTAGATCTGAGCGAAGACGATGTCTTGCGTGCCATGGAAAACAATGACTGGAATATACAGAGTGCCGCGCAAGGGCTGGGCATCTCGCGCCCATTAATGTACAAGCTGCTGGACAGCCACAGCCAGATACGTCGCGCCGAACAGAGACCGATGGAAGAAATTCGCCAGACACTGGAAACCAGCGCTGGCGATATTGAAGCGTGCGCCGTGTTGTTGAAAAGGCCTAGTGAGGCGTTAAGGTGGTATTTGAAAGTGGTAGGGAGATAGAGACTTTTGTAAAGAGATATCCCATTCTTTACCTATTCCGAATGCCCCTATATAAATTAATTATTCGGATAACTGACGCGTTTGAACTCTTAAAAATGGCTTGGTTACGATTAACCAGCACCTGATTCAACATCAACCTCTGGATCCGGAAGATAGAAAAACTCTGAACTTACCATATCGCCAGATGCATTTTTGAAATCGGCTGAAAATGAGATAGTAAAGCCCCAAAAGCCAATACTGTCTGCAGTCATAGTTATAGTCATTCCATCAATCGGGCTTATTGTTGCTGCCGTACCAACGACATTGGGTTGACCATTTGGTTGTGCACCTTTACAAATCGCTATAAAGGCACTGGCAGTGACCGTCACTGTATCTTGGGGATTTGTTGCCGTACCCAAAAAAGCAAAAGTTATTGTGTCGTTAACGCATAGGTAACTACGACCCGTGATAGTACTTATGGGTAGTGGTGGGGAGAATTGTCCTGTTGCTGAAACTGTTGCCCGACTTTGCGGGTTGCCTTGGTTAAAAATTGTTGTGAAGGTGTAATGTACTGGATCACTCATATTCAAATTCTCAATTGGTTCAACTAAACAAATAAGCATGTGTACTCATGATATTCATGCTTGCCCCTTTCAATAGTCTTTGATTCTCCAGACTAAAGAATTCTTAACTTCGAAAGTTGATTAGCAAAATCTATACCAAGTCATTTGGCCTAGCTACCACTTTTAATGTAACGTGGGTCGCGCCGTAAATTCAGCAAATCAGGTTCAGACTCAAGGGATTTAAGGGAATATCCGAACTCTATCGCTTTGGCTATCTCTGTAAGTGCCTCATCTCTTTTACCAAGTAGTTCGTAAGCTAGACCAACGCGGAAATGGACATTCGCATCTTTGGGACCAAGTTTAAGTGCACGTTGGATATAAACGTTTGTTCCTTCTTTATCACCAACACGAGCAGAATATAAGCCAAAGCGTGAAACAAGTGCCGCGTCATTCGGTGATATTTGTAAGCGAGGAGTAAGTAGCTCGCGCGCTTTCTCATATGCTTTTCTTGCTTCGGTTTCACGACCAGGTATCCAAAGTAAGCTATCACCTAGATTTGCCCAACCTAAATATTTTGCAGGATTTCCCTTGTTGGGCGTCACTGCTTGTTCAAATGCTTCTGATGCGCCAACGTAATCACCTTTCTTGAATAGTGTGTTACCAACACTTGTATATAGTAAGGCACTTGGTCTGAGGAGCAACCCTTGTTGAAGCACCTGTAGTCCTTCATCTACGCGATTTTGTTTTACTAATGCATTATTTAAGTTTGCATAAGCAAATACAGAGTCAGGTTGAATCTTTATACTTAGGCGGAAAAATTTTTCCGCATCAGCAAATTTCCCTTGTTCGAAATATGCAATTCCAATTTCTTCCGCAAATACACGATCTTGAGGAAATTTTTCTTGGCCTAATGTGGCAAATTTAATTGCCTCATCAAATTTTTTCATTCGCCTTAGGACAGTAACGCGACCATACGAAGCGAACACATTATCAGGATCAAAATTTAAAGCTTTTTCAAATCCGCTAAGTGCCAAGTCATTGTTCCCCATTTTTGCTTTTACACGAGCATAAGCAATTTGACTTAATGCAAGTTTGTCGTTCAGCTTTAAAGCTTGTTGAGCGCTTGCATTCGCTTTTTGTAGTAACACTTCATCTTGCATATCGCTATCATAACGAAAAGAATAAACAATTGATAATCCGGCCACGGCTGCAGCACTGTTGGGATTGCGTTTCAAAACAGTTTCAAAACTAGCTTCTGCTTCGTCCAAACTACCGGGCCTATCAAATTGTTTTAATGCCTCCAAGCCTTGTTTCATAGTTAAGGCTTCGGAGTATGGCTTCAATGACACCTTTTCAATTTCAAGATAGGGCACAGTCTGCCAGAGGCCGTAACCCAATGCTAAGACGGCGACGAGTATGACGGAAATGCGCATAGGTTTGCTGAGCTTTTGCCAACCCTTGCCAGAGACTGCAGACAGGTTACTTGCCACATTCGCTTTGACTGCTATAACACTAACCAAAGGCCGCAGCTTTTCACACACCTGCTGCATACTCCCCAAACGTTTCTCAATCTGCTTCGCCGTCATCGCCAGCACCAGCTTGACCAGTGCGGGATTGGTATTGGCGGGGAATTCCCAGGTGTCTGAATTGGATTGCATCAGTGCGGCGGCCAGGGCCAGGCCGCTGGCGCTGGCGAAGGGGCGGGTGCCGCTGATGATTTCGTACAGGATCACGCCCAGGGCGTAGATGTCGGTCTGGACATTGACTGCGGCACCCATCATGCGTTCGGGGGCCATGTAGGCGATGGTGCCTTGCGGGTCTACCTGGCTTAATGAGGTGGTGGCTTGCACGTCTGCCTGCGATGCCAGGCCAAAATCCAGGATGCGTACTCTGCCATCTGGCTCCACCATCAGGTTCGATGGTTTCAGGTCGCCATGGATGAGGCCGGATGCATGCGCTTCCTGCATGGCTTCGGCCACCTGGCTGATGATGTTGATGGCGTGTTGTTCGCTGACTTTTTCTTGTTGCAGCAGTTGTTTCAGGGTGTGGCCGGGTACCAGTTCCATGACGATGGACTGGCTGTCGCCTTCTTCTTCAATGGCAAATACTTTGACAAAGGCAGGGTGCTTCAGGGAGGCGGCAAGGCGTGCTTCTTTGATCAGGCTGGCGGGTTGTGCCATGCCTTCTATGTGTTTTAGCTGTTTGATGGCAACAGGGCGGCGGAGCTTGGTATCCCAGGCTTCGTGTACTTGGCCAAAACCACCTTCACCAAGGCGTTGTTTAAATTCGTAATGCCTTAAGGTTGTGCTGTCCTGATTGGTATTTTGCATTGGTTTCTTGCATGGTTATTATTTTTTGCCGCAGATTGTTCTAAGCAACTATCCAACTACGCAAGATAGTTGCTAGTCGTAACCAGTTGTAACGGCAACAGTGTAGAGAACTTTATTACAAAACTGTGTATTCATGGTGACAAGCAAAGATATTTTATATGTAAATGACATGTCAACGATTGTTATTTACATGTAAATCGGAAGACCATGCTTGTGTCACTATCCGCGACTTGTCTTGTTGTGAAATGATCAATCAGCTTTGATAATATTCACTTGCCCTTTTAGCATGGTCACAAGTTCTGCTTCAAACTGATCTGCCCATTTCTGCTTGACGCTGATGGTCACGGTGGTGGATTCGGTATAAATCAATTGCTGGACGGTGGCAGCAAACTTGTCGCTCAGGCGGCGTACATGTGATTCATCGGCATAGGCGCAGACGATATCCCATTCAACAAAATATTCGACTTCTATCAGTTGGGCATTCTTGAAGGCGTCTGATATGGCCTGGCCATAGGCGCGGGTCAGGCCGCCGGCACCCAGCTTGGTGCCGCCCCAGTAGCGTACGACAACGGCCAGGATGTTGGTGACATCCTTGTGTACCAGTACGTTGTACATGGGTTTGGCGGCAGTACCAGAAGGCTCACCATCATCATCCAGGCCAGAATCACCTGTGCAGACCAGCGCCCAGCAGACATGGACGGCGTCCGGATGCTGGGCACGTATGCTTGCCAGTTGCTGGCGTGCTTCGGCGCGGCTGTTGAGCGGATAGAGTTGTCCCAGAAAACGGCTTTTCTTGATTTCAATTTCGGCAAAAGCGGGGGCAGCAAGCTGGTACATGGGGAGTCTGGTGGGGCAAAGTTGCTATTTTGGCGGCTTATTGGGCTTGGGTATACAAAAAACGGCGCTAAAAATGTGTGGGGTCGCGGATCAAACTTTGGCTAGTTCCCTTCCCTTCAAGGGAAGGGTGAGGGTAGGGATGGGTTTCGGTGGATTGACCTGTGGCCAATTGCCATGGAAACCCATCCCCATCCCAACCATTCCACCGCGCCGCTTGCAAGCGGCTTAGAGATTTGTGGCGCAAAGCGTGCTTTGCGAATTCTCACAAATCTCACCTTGAAGGGGAAGGGGCGAAACCATCCTTGCAATGCGTGTCAGACTTTGACAGTGACACGGAGGCAGCGAGCAAAAGCAGAGATTGCTCTCTTGCTTTTCTCAACGAACCTCTGTGTCTCTGTGCCTCTGTGTTGAGAGGTCTTGTTTTAGTTTGAGTTTCCCCTGAGAAGGACCAGGCACACATTGCCAGCATTTCACTTGCTTTTTGTAGATGAATCCGTGACCTATGATGTACATCAAGCGGCTTGGTCCGCAAGCATCTTATCTTTTGCGTTTGAATACCCTTGCATTTGAAAACCCTTAATCGGAGCTAGAACATGTCTTCCGTACCAGACCCCGCCCTGTTGCAGGCAGCCCGTCGTGCCTTGCGCCTGATGGACCTGACCAGCCTGAATGATGACGATACCAGGGAAAAAATCACGACCCTGTGCAATGCTGCCAGCAGTGCAGAGGGGCAGGTGGCGGCGGTGTGCATTTATCCGCGCTTTATTCCGCATGCAAAAAAAATGTTGCTGGAATTGGGTACGCCAGACATCAAGGTGGCGACGGTGGTTAATTTCCCCTATGGCGAGGCAGATATAGATGTTGCCGTGGCCGAAACCCGCGCTGCGATTGCCTATGGGGCAGATGAAGTTGACCTGGTCTTTCCGCATGCTGCGCTGATGGCGGGCGATACCAGCACTGGCGCAGCGATGGTCAGGGCTTGCAAGGCTGCCTGTGGCGAAAAGGTGTTGAAAGTGATCATAGAAAGTGGTGAGCTGAAAACCGGGGCATTCATTCGTGCGGCCAGCCTGCTTGCGATTGACGCCGGGGCTGACTTTATCAAAACGTCAACCGGCAAGGTGACTGTGAATGCCACGCTGGCAGCGGCAGAAACCATGCTGACCGTGATCAGGGAAACGGGTGGCCATTGCGGTTTCAAGGCCGCAGGTGGTGTCAAAACTGCTGAAGAGGCAGCAGCCTATCTGGCGCTGGCAGATTCACTGTTGGGGCCGGATTGGGTGAGTCCGGTGCACTTCCGCTTTGGTGCTTCCAGCCTGTTGAACAATTTGCTGGCCTGCCTGCGCGGTGGGCAAGCACTGCTTGCTACGGGATATTGAGATGTTGCTGGCACAAGAGCTGATACGTCAAAAGCGCGCAGGGCAGGCTTTGGATCAGTCACAGATCCAGGCTTTGGTGGCAGGCATGGTGGATGGCAGCGTGTCGGATGCGCAACTGGGCGCGTTTTGCATGGCGACCTGCTTCCAGGGCATGACGGCAGCAGAAGGGGCAGCGCTGACGCTGGCCATGCGCGATTCTGGCACGGTCTTGCGCTGGGACGATCTGGATTTGCCCGGCCCTGTCGTAGACAAGCATTCTACCGGTGGTGTCGGTGACCTGGTATCGCTGGTGCTGGCACCTATGGTAGTGGCATGTGGTGGTGTGGTACCCATGATTACGGGGCGCGGCCTGGGGCATACCGGTGGTACCCAGGACAAGCTGGAAGCCATACCCGGTTATTGCAGCACACCTGACCTGGCGCGCTTTCGCCGCGTGGTCAAGGACTGTGGCATGGCAATCATCGGCCAGACGGTTGACCTGGCACCAGCGGACAAACGCCTGTATGCCATACGCGACATCACGGCCACGGTGGATTGCCTGCCTTTGATTACCGCATCCATTTTGTCGAAAAAATTTGCGGCTGGGCTGGATGTGCTGGTGATGGATATCAAATGCGGCAACGGCGCGCAAACACCAGAACTGTTGCAAGCGCAATCGCTGGCACGCCAACTCATCGATACTGCCAATGCGGCTGACATGGTCTGTTCAGCATTGATTACCGACATGAGCCAGCCACTGGCACCCAGCGTGGGCAATGCGACAGAAATGCGTGAAGCCCTACGCTATCTGCGCACCGATACCTGCCCGCCACGCCTGCACCAGACGGTATTGGCTTTGGGTTCAGAAATGCTGGTGCAGGCAGGCCTGGCCAGCAATGCCCTCGATGCCCAGGTGCGCTTGCTGGATGCCCTGCACAGTGGCAAGGCGGCGCAAGTGTTTGAACGCAGTTGTGCAGCGCTTGGCGGTCCAGTCGATTTGTTGTCTGGCTTTGATCGCTATCTGCCTGCAGCAGGTGTGCAGCACGCTTTGCTGGCACCACACACAGGCAGCGGCATGGTTTTGAATCATATCGACACCCGTGCCATAGGCATGGCGGTGTTGCAAATGGGCGCAGGCCGCAATGCCGCGCCAGATTTTAGTGTGGGCCTGAGCCAGCTTGCCGAACTGGGGCAAAGCGTTGATGCGCAGACGCCGCTGGCCATCATTCACGCCAGGGATGAAGCCAGCGCGCAGCAAGCCAGCAGGCAATTATTGGCCGCCTTCAGTTTTGGTGAAGAGGCGCTGGTTCGCCCGCAGCAAATCAGGCACACCTTGCGTGGTTCTCTGCAATTTGCCACGCCATTTTTATCCCCTCAGCTTATAAGTGATAGCTCATGTCCACTCCCCACATAAATGCCGCAGTAGGTGACTTTGCCGACATCGTCTTGATGCCCGGTGACCCTTTGCGGGCCAAGGCGATTGCCGATGTCTGGCTCAGCGATGCACGCCTGGTCAATACGGTACGCAATATGTGGGCTTACACTGGCACCTATCGCGGCAAAAGAATTTCTGTCATGGCGCACGGCATGGGCATACCATCGGTCTGCATTTATGCCACTGAACTGATACGTCATTATGGCGTGACCAAACTGATACGCCTGGGGTCTTGCGGTGCCTTGCGTGCGGATATTGAACTGGGGGATGTCCTGATTGCCATGGGGGCTGGCACCGACAGCAAGGTCAACCGCATGCGTTTCATGGACCATGACTTTGCGGCCATTGCCGACTATGCACTGCTGGCCCGCGCGGTTGAGACAGCACAGCGTCTGCAACTGCCGGTGCGGGTGGGCAATGTGTTTTCTGCCGACCTGTTTTATTCGGTACAGCCAGCCTTGTTTGATGTCATGGAAAAAATGCAGATACTGGCTGTGGAAATGGAACTCGCCGGTTTATACGCCCTTGCCGCAGAACATGGCGTGCAGGCGCTGGGTATGCTGACGGTATCTGATCACCTGCGCAAAGGCGGCAGCATGTCGGCCGACGACAGGCAGAATAATTTTAATCACATGATGGAAATTGCCATGGAAACCGCGTGGTCCCTGAGCTGAGTCAGATCAAGCGCTGTAGCTGCTTGGCCGGGCTTACTGGATCACAAAGTTTTCAAAGAACACATCGGTGACGCCGTCATGTTCGTTGGTTTCCAGGGTTTTGTTGACGCCATCCCTGATTTCTTCCATCAACTGATGTTTGCCTTCCAGGCTTTGCAAATGTTCACTGTCCTTGCTGCTCAACAGCAGGATCAGGGTATGCCTGACCTTGGGCATGAACATTTTGATTTTCTCACTGACATCAACACTGGCGATTTGCAGCGCCATGCTGAGTTGCAGGTAGCGGTCGGTTGATGACAAATTGACGGTGAACGCTTCCAGCTTGGCGGTAGGTGCGCCAGCGGATGCACTGGCTTCCTTGCCACCAGAATTGGCAGAGGCCCAGCCGGTGGCCATACTAAGTGCAAGACAGAGGGTGAAGCTGATACGGGATATTTTTTGCATTACGTGTAATCTTTTGCTCTATTAAATTGCTGTGCTGATATTGGTGATTCAGCGATGGGCGTCAGCTTAGCCTATCCGGATTAAACACACTGTTAAAGAAATATACTCAGGTCAGGTAAGTACGGTCGCCAGATGTGAAAAAGCCGGTTTCAAGTATTCTTGAAACCGGCTTATGCAAAAAACAGGCCTGATTATGTAAGGAAAGGTGACCAGGCAATAATGAAATCAGGCGACTGTTTTCGTTGTGCCTACTCTTCTTTACACCGACAAAGGTTTGTAACGGATGCGTTTTGGTTTTGCACCTTCTTCACCCAGACGTTTTTTCTTGTCGGCTTCATATTCCTGATAATTACCGTCAAAGAAGCTGACTTGCGAATTGCCTTCAAAGGCCAGGATGTGAGTGGCGATACGGTCAAGGAACCAGCGATCATGTGAAATCACCATGACGCTGCCGGCAAATTCCAGCAAGGCATCTTCCAGCGAACGCAGGGTTTCCACGTCCAGATCATTCGACGGTTCATCCAGCAGCAAGACGTTGCCACCTTGCAGCAGGGTTTTCGCCAGATGCAGGCGGCCGCGTTCACCACCAGACAGGTTGCCGACGATTTTTTGCTGGTCGCCACCTTTGAAGTTAAAGCGGCCAAGGTAGGCGCGGGAAGGCATTTCAAACCGGCCAACGGTCAGGATGTCGGCACCATTTGCCACGTCTTCAAACACGGTCTTGGTATTGCCCAGGTCTTCACGCGACTGGTCTACCAGCGAGATTCGGGCAGTCTGGCCCAGTGCGACTTCGCCACTGTCTGGTGTTTCCAGACCCTTGATCATTTTGAACAGAGTTGATTTACCCGCACCGTTAGGGCCGATGATGCCGACGATGGCACCTGGCGGCACCTTGAAGCTCAGGTTATCGATCAGCAGGCGGTCGCCAAAAGCTTTGCTGACGTTCTTGAATTCGATGACCTCATTACCCAGACGCTCGGCCACAGGGATGAAAATCTCCTGGGTTTCATTGCGCTTCTGGTATTCATGTTCGCTCATTTCATTGAAGCGGGCCAGACGGGCCTTGCTCTTTGCCTGACGCGCTTTCGGGTTCTGGCGTGACCATTCCAGTTCTTTTTGCAGGGCTTTCTGGCGTGCCGATTCGGTTGCTTCTTCCTGCTTCAGGCGCGCTTGTTTTTGATCCAGCCAGGAAGAGTAATTGCCTTTCCACGGGATGCCATGGCCACGATCCAGTTCCAAAATCCATTCGGCAGCATTGTCGAGGAAGTAGCGATCATGGGTAATCGCCACCACCGTGCCAGGGAAGCGCAACAGGAACTGTTCCAGCCAATCCACCGATTCTGCATCCAGATGGTTGGTCGGTTCGTCCAGCAAGAGCATGTCAGGCTTCGACAGCAGCAAACGGCACAGGGCGACGCGGCGTTTTTCACCACCGGACAAGACCGCTATCTTGGCGTCCCATGGCGGCAGGCGCAATGCATCGGCAGCCATTTCCAGTTGCAGTTCTACATTGTCACCAGCCGAAGTAGAGATGATGGCTTCCAGACGTGCCTGTTCATTCGCCAGGGCATCAAAGTCAGCGCCTTCTTCTGCATAGGCGGCATACACTTCTTCCAGCTTGGCCTTGGCTTCAAACACTTCACCCAGGGCAGATTCAACAGCCTGGCGCACGGTTTGTTCAGGATCAAGCTGTGGCTCTTGCGGCAGGTAACCGATGTTCAGGTTAGGCATGGGCACGGCTTCGCCCTGTATGTCCTTGTCTATGCCTGCCATGATTTTCAGCAGCGAAGACTTGCCGGAACCGTTCAGACCGAGCACGCCAATTTTGGCGCCAGGGAAAAAGGACAGGGAAATATCCTTCAGGATTTGACGCTTCGGCGGCACGATTTTGCCGACGCGATTCATGGTGTAGACGTAATTAGCCATTTTCTTGATTTTTCATAGGGAATAAGAATGCCTGCAAGGATACCTCATGCGGGCGGGTATCGTCATATTTTGCCTAATTTATGTCGGGCTTGCTGCAAAAGCAAAATGCCAGGCATAACAGACATAAGAGGCATGACGAGGCAACGAAACAGCATCAGGCCGCTCGCTGCAAGCCATATTTTGTGCTGTGCACCAAAGTTGATGTAGCTCAAACCCCTGCGAGTAGTGTGGATTTACACTTTATTCATCACTGTTGAAAAAGGAAATGAAAATGAAAAAGATCGTCCTCGCACTCTCCCTGGCAGCTATCGGTTTTACTGCAAGCCAGGCAATGGCTCAAGAACAGAGTCCATGGCAAGTGCGTGCCCGTGTGGTTAACCTCAGCCCTGCAAATAGCTCTGACCCTGTCGGTGGCGCTGGTGCCGCAGACCGTATTACCGTCAGCAGCAAAGAAATCCCTGAAGTCGATATCAGTTATTTCTTTACGCCAAACTGGTCGGCAGAATTGATACTGACTTACCCGCAAAAACATGATGTGATGCTGGATGGTGCCATCATCGGTTCGTTCAAGCATCTGCCTCCTACGTTGACGGCACAATACCATTTCACGCCAGAAGCCAAAATCAGCCCTTATGTCGGTGCTGGCGTAAATTACACCCGCATTTCTGATGTGAACCTGCTCAAGGGCGCAGGCGGCCTGGAAAATAGCAGCTTTGGTTTGGCGGTACAGGCTGGTGTGGATTTTAAACTGGATAAAAACTGGTCCTTGAACCTGGATGTGAAAAAAGTACAGATACGCAGCGATGTCACCATCAGTGGCGCCAAAGTCAGCGCCGTGAAAGTTGATCCTTGGCTGGTAGGCGTGGGCGTAGGTTACCGCTTCTAAGAACGTGATTACGATCTTAAGCGCGTGCGCAATCGGAGTCCACTCGGGGTTCATGCGCTGCTCAAAATGCTCATGTACCAGAGTACATTCCGTTTTTTGTGCTGCGCTTTTGTTACCCTTACCTCGTTGACACACGCTCGCTACAGATCGTAAACACGTTCTGAAAGAATACAGGACTGACTTTCATGTTTTCCCCTTCTGGTGAGGAAGGGGATTTTTTATTTGATTTTACCCAATTCAATTTATGCACCAGCATTCGCAGCAAACAAATATTCTCGCTTTTTTTTAGCTTCGTTTTACGTGGCGTCAATCGAGTTAGTACTGCGATGCATTTTACTGCGATGCAATTTGAGAATTTATCTCACCACGTAACTTGCCAACCTGAATCGCTTCCTGACTTGCATCAAGTTTGAATACGGAGCAGACAGTCAATCACTGTAAGCTACGCGCTGTCATACGCAAAAAATCCAGACGACCTATAATCTAGCTCCGTTTTGCTCACTTATTGGAGATCCCTCATGTCTATTTCTATGTATGCCGCATCTGTTCCCGTCCTTAACCAGATGCTGGATAGTCTGAGTGACGTGCTGAAAAAGGCCGAAGCCCACGCCACTGCCAAGAATATCCCTGCAGAAAACTATCTGCAGGCGCGTTTGTTCCCGGATATGTTAGCCCTGGTACGTCAGGTACAGATTGCAGCCGATTTCGCCAAGGGTATTGCTGGCCGTCTGGCGCAGGCAGAATTGCCGGTCTACGAAGATACTGAAGCAAGTTTTGCTGATTTACAGACACGTATCGCCAAGACCAAGGCGTTTATCGCGACGTTGGATGCCGCACAATTTGAAGGCAGCGAAGGCCGCAATATCGTTTTGCGCCCAGGCACACCGAAGGAGCAAACATTTGGTGGCCAGGCATATCTGTTGAACTATGGCTTGCCACAATTCTTTTTCCACGTGACTACCGCTTACGCAATTTTGCGCCATAACGGTATTGAAATCGGCAAGAAGGACTTTATGGGTGTGCGTTAATAATTGGCATAGCTTGTAATTAAAATTGCAACTCATTTACAAATGAGTTGCAAATGAGTCGCAAATAAGCCGCACAGAAGTTGTAAGCGAGTTGTAAATAAGATTGCAAAAAAAGCGGCCACGGATTGATCCATGGCCGTTTTTTTTTAAAAAAAATTAGTGCAGCAGATTGAAATAAGCCAGTGCTGCCGCAGCGGCCAGGCATAACAGCAGTGCCAGTGTGTAGGAAGGGGCGTTACTGTTGGTATTACTGGTTTTGGCAATGCTGTGGCGGTTCTTGCCACGCCCCAGGTCGCCGGCCAGTTTCTTCCTGTTGAAATCATCAGTGAACAAATCTATGATGGCGACAGAGTCGAGTTTCAGCAGTTTTGCATAAGTACGCAAGAAGCCGCGGATGATGGCCGGTTCTGGTAGCGATATATAGTCATCTTTTTCAATGGCGTGTATTTGGCGTGGAGCCATCTTCAATTGCGCCGACACCTGCTCCACTGACAAGCCCAGCGCATTGCGTGCGGCAGACAGCTTGGCTCCCGGCGATGTCGCCTGTCTGTGGGCTTCGGCTTCGACCAATTCGGCAGCAATGGGTTGCCCAAGCCGGGATTCTATCAATTCCTGATAATGAAATGAGCCCGTGACTTCTGGCATGGGCTGCACACTGTGTTCAGAATCTTTCATTACCGTGCCTTTTGTGAAAACTGGGTGCAGATTGCATAATGGAGTCTCTGTTTAGAGTTTGTTAACAATTCCCTTATGAAAAAAACCATAGCACCATTCCCAAGCTGGAATTGCTCAGTTTGGGTGAGCAATTGAGCCATAAAATGATGCTTTTATATACTCAAAATGTGCCGGATTCGCCGGACACATGTATGCAATGGTATTCAACCTTACTTTATAGCACTAAATATGCCAGTGTTGCTACTAAGTATTTTTATAAACTTAAAATTGGGATTCAGCTAGTCGCTGATTTACAGATAATCGGGTAAGCTCCAGTAAACGTGGCAAGATTTCACTCTGTTTGACACTTTGGGTTGATACTTTGGGTTGAGACTTTATTCAAGACTTGAATTGTTATAAATGCAAAATCATCCGGTCTGTCATAGGGCATTAATATCTGGTCACGCGATGAAAGACCTGTTTTCCCAGATATATGTGAAATATTAAAACGCGACATCGTAAGATTATCTCAAACTGCCTGCTCAGGATACTTATTTTCAGGCGTCACAAAATGGTTTTGGAGTGCCACTAATGATCAAAATAGCTGTTGTTTCCTATAATAATGAAGCACCCTCCACCTCGAATTTTGCAGTGTTTGGCAGCCAAAAAGAAACAATAGGACGTAACATAGACAACTTCCTGATTTTGCCTGATCCCAAGCACTTTGTTTCACGTACCCAGGCCAAGGTCTGGAGTGCGGGCGGCAGGCATTTTCTGCACAACCTGAGTCTGGCCAACCCGATTCTGGTCAATGGCAAGGAAATCCCTGCAGAATCTGATCAGGAAATCCAGGCCGGTGATGAAATACAGATAGGCCTGTATGTATTGCAGGCTGAATTAATCGCCGAGGTGCAGGAGGAAGTTACGACGTCAACGCCAATTCCATTACCAACGCCAACGCCAACTCCATCGCCATCATCACCAGTGGACGCTGTTGTCGAGCCTGAGGCCAAACCGGCAAATGTTGACCATATCGCGCCCGAAGTGCAGGCGGATGAGCAGAAAGCAAATGCCGGCCCACCAGCCCGTGCACCATCCAGAAAACTGCCGCCCAATATGCAAGTGTCCAATGTGCAGCCGCCACAGTTTTTGCTGCGGCCCGATGTCGTGACAGGTCAGGCCAGCCAGCCTGAACAGGCGGATGTCGTTGTCGACACAGTCGATGTTGCCAGCACAGTCGATGCGGCCAACATGGACGATGCGGCCAACACCGCCGACGTCGCCTGCGCAGTCGATGTGGCTAACACAACCGATGTCGCTAACACAGCCGACGTAGCCAGTACCGACGTCGCCAGTACAGCGGTAGAAGCTGTCAGTGAATCACCCGTGCCTGCGGCACCAGCAGCCAAACCTAAGGCCACCAACAGCAAGCCATTGGCCAGCAATGCCGAATTGATGCAGGCGTTTTTGAATGGGGCTGGCCTTTCTGAGCTCACTCTGTCCGCTGGCCTGACGGTAGATTTGATGGAAACCCTGGGTAAGCTGGTGGCCAGCTCGGTGCAGGGCGCGATGGAAGAACTGTCGCAGCGGGCCTTGCTCAAGCGAGAAGTGAAAGCAGAAGTAACGATGGTTGTCTTAAGAGAAAACAATCCTTTAAAATTTTTCCCCGACAGTAAAACCGTGCTGACGCAGATGCTGCGCAAAAAAATGCCCGGCTTCATGGCACCAGCCGAAGCCATGGAAGATTCGTTTTTTGATATCCGCGCGCATCAAATGGGGGTGGCAGCAGGTACCCGAGCAGTGATGAATGCTGTGCTGGAGGCTTTGCAGCCTTCCAATGTGGAAGAACATCTGAACGCGCCAGGTTTGCTTGAGCAAGCCATGCCCGCGCGTCGCAAGGCAGCCATGTGGGATCAATTTGGTATTTTGTTCGAGACCATTTACTCTGGCAGGAAAGATGAGTTTCAGGCTATGTTTGGCAAAGAATTTTTAGCGGCGTACCAGAAAGAAGTTGAAAGAGCAGAAGCCAGTCGCCTGGCTTTTTAAGTAAGTACACACTTTATGGCCAAGTCCCATGCATCTGGACACAGCGCAGATCACTGCGATAGGTAGTAGAAGTACGAATGAGGATGCGCTGGCCTGCACCGTGGAAGACGAAATCGTCTGTTTCGTCATGGCCGACGGTACCGGTGGGCATGTTGGCGGTGAGCTGGCGGCCCAACTGGCGACCAACGCCATCATAGAGAAATTTCTGCAGGAAGCGTCGTTTAGCGCCCACGCGCTGCGCTCGTATCTGGACTGGGCCATCTTGAAAGTGGCGCAGGGCAGGCAAGCGCACGCCAATCAGCGACAGATGAGTACTACCATCGCTGCCCTGCTGATAGACCAGAGCAATCGCTGCGCTTTGTTGGCGCATATGGGTGACACCAGGATTTACCAGTTTCGCCAGGGCAGAATCAAGACCGTCACCAAAGACCATAGCCAGGCGCAGATGATGGTGGATGCCGGCTTTGCCGATTACGGGCAGATACGCCGCCACCCCAAGCGCAATGTATTGTTTGCCGCGATCGGTGCGGAGGGTGGTTTTGTTCCTGAAGTGACTACCGAAGCCATAGAATTGCAGGATGGCGATGCTTTTTTGCTATGCACGGATGGTTTTTGGGAGTGGGTTTATGAGCATGAAATGGAATATTGTCTGGCGGCATCCAGGACGAGTAATGAATGGTTAAGTAAAATGAATGCCATTGCAGAAAAAAATATTAATACGTCAAAAGCCATTAGCAGGGATAATTTCTCGGCTTTTGCTATTTGCTTGCATGACAAGCCAGTGGGAAAATGACAGCCGGGACCAAGGTGCCATGCAGACCTGGTCCCGTCTTGAAGCTGCCCACATAGCCGAATGAGCAGTGAGTGGCCAGGATTTGAACCGTAGCAGCGCATTTCAACATTACCTCTCCGAGTAAGCCTTGAACACAGAAAACGTACTCGCTAACGAAGCACCAGTGGCATTACATGCCGGTACCGAGAATTGTCTCGTTGCCGGCACGCGGCTGAATGACTTTGAAATTACCGGAGTATTGGGTGAGGGCGGCTTCGGGATCGTGTATCTGGCGTTTGATCATTCCTTGCAGCGCACGGTCGCCATCAAGGAATATATGCCAGGTTCGCTGGCCGGAAGGGCGGCCGATACCAGTGTGGTGGTCAGGTCTGAGCGCCACAAATCCACTTTTGACGCAGGCCTGAAGAGTTTTATCAATGAAGCGCGCTTGCTGGCGCAATTTGATCATCCCTCCCTGGTCAAGGTTTATCGCTTCTGGGAAGAAAATAAAACTGCTTACATGGTCATGCGCTATTACGATGGCCATACCCTCAAGGATATTGTGAATAAACGCCCGCAACTGGTGACAGAAGCCTGGCTGCGCTTTATTTTCAAGCAGATACTGGAAGCACTCGATACCCTGTACAGATCCAAGATTCTGCACAGGGATATTTCGCCAGACAATATCATCGTGCAAAAGAATGGTGTCGCCGTCCTGCTGGATTTTGGTTCTGCCCGTCAGATCATTGGCGACATGACCCATGGCATGACGGTGATACTGAAGCCCGGTTATGCGCCGGTTGAACAGTACTCGGATGAAACCGATATGCCACAGGGGGCATTTACCGATATCTATGCGCTGGCAGCGGTGATGTATTTCGCCATCATGAAAACACCGCCACCGATGTCGGTCGCGCGGGTAGTCAAGGATTCACTGGTGCCGTTGCAAGACAGTGAACGCCCGGGCTTCAGCGCCAAATTCCTGAAAGCTGTCGATCAGGCTCTTGCCATACAACCGCAAGACAGGCCGCAGTCCATCGATGAATTCCGCCTGCTGTTGGGCATCAGTTCTTTCGCTTCCACCCGCAAATCACGTAAAAGCAAGCCCGAGCACGGCGGTGATATGCCTGCATCTGTTGCCGGTATGTCGCCTGATAAAGTCGTTACGCTTGGAAGGTCCAGGACTTCTGGCAAGACGGTCGCCGTAGAGGAAGCCGCCGAAGCCGGGGTGATGAGCCAGGTGAAATCGCATGGCAAACTATTGCTGGCCGGTGGTGTGGTGGTGGCTGTGCTGATTGCAGTACTGAGCGTCACCTTGCGCAGCGGTCCGCCGCCGCAGGCTGTGCCTGCCCTTGCCGGCAAAACCGCGACGCCGCCCGCTGCCGCCAAAAAGGCCGAAAGTGGTCCCGCTGCTGTTACGCCGCCTGCACCTGCCTCAGTTGCCACGGTTGCCGCAGCGCTACCAACGGCACCCATCGCTGCCACCACACCAGTTGTCAGCAGTACCGCTGCCGTCAGTCTGGCACCCCCGTCTGCCAGGGAAGTACAGGAAAAGCAGGCATGGGACAAATTGAAAGATGATGCCAATGCCACGCCTGAAGCGATCAATGCATTTATACAGCAACATCCGAACGGCAAGTTTACTGATATTGCACAACTACGCCTGAAGGAAGCCAATAAAGTGGCGGCAGCCAAGGCTGCCAGTACCCCAGCCGCTGGCAAGCTGACGGTCAGGCTGGCCATCAGGCCATGGGGTACGGTGTTTGTCGATGGTATACAACAAGGTGCCAGCCCACCGTTGAAACAATTGAGTTTAACTGCTGGTAAGCATAAGATCAGGGTGACGAACCCGGGCTTTCCTGATCTGGTTACCGAGATCGACGGCAGCAAGACGAATTCGGCTGCCATCGAACATGAGTTCAACAGTAAATAAATCCGGATAAAAATGAAGAAATTAATTCAACAAGTGTATATGGCCGGCCTGGTGCTGGCATGTACGGCATTGCTGGGATGCGAAACCGCACCCACGCAGGCACCTGCACCCAACAAGCCTGTGGGCAGGCAAAAAGAAATCATCATCACGCCTCCCCTGCAGCCGCTGGATACGACGCCGGCACCACCGCCGGTCAGTCCGGATGTGCAAGCCATGAAAGACGGAATGGCGCTGTATGACGCCGGTGATTACAACGGTGCCCTCAAACGACTGGGGTCGCCAGATATCTGGAATGGCCATAACAAGGATTTGCAAGTGAATGCGCTGAAGTTCATGGCATTCAGTTATTGCGTCACTTCCAGGGTGCAATTATGCCGCCAGCAATTTGATCGCGCGTTGAAGCTGGACCCGACGTTTAATCTGTCACCTGGCGAAATCGGTCACCCTATCTGGGGCCCGGTGTTTTTGAAATCCAAGAACGCCATCCAGAAGAAATAATCTGCCAGGCAGACGGCGATAGGTGGAGGGCTATCCTTCACCTAATTTTTAACTTAGCTTAAGCGGTCCACTAGTTTCCCCCGCATGTTCAATCAATGCCAAATGGCGCATCGACGGCATGGCTTTGTCCGGTGAACCAGCGCGGCCCCTGTTCTGTCATGTAGAAATGATCTTCCAGGCGGATGCCAAACTCAGCTTCTATGCAGATCATGGGTTCATTGCTGAAACACATGCCGGCAGCCAGCGGGCGCTGATTGCCTTTGACCAGGTAAGTCCACTCATGGATGTCCAGACCTATACCGTGGCCGGTGCGGTGCGGCAGGCCAGGTAGCTGGTAATCGGGACCAAAACCGGCTGCCGCCAATACCTTTCTGGCGGCGGTGTCAACCTGTTCACAGGGAACACCGGGCTGGGCGGCGTTAAATGCGGCAGCCTGGGCAGTTTTTTCCAGTTCCCAGATATCACGCTGGCGCTGGCTGGCTTGGCCGAACACATAGCTGCGGGTAATGTCCGAGTTATAACCGTGCAGCTTGCAGCCGGTATCGATCAATACCATATCACCATCGCGCAGGAATTGTTCGCCATCCGGCCCATGCGGCATGGCCGTGGCGGCACCAAAGCTGACGATGCAAAAAGTCGATGCGCTGCCGCCATAGGCACGATGCGCCTGGTCAATGAAGTGCGCGACTTCAAAAGAAGAGATGCCTTCGCGCAAAATCCTGGCCGCCTTTTTTTGGACTTCCAGCGTGATGTTTTTCACTGCCAGCATGATGGCCAGTTCTGCCGCTGATTTATGCATGCGGCATTCTGCCGTGATCGTGCTGCCATTGATGATACGCGCCAAAGGCAGGGCGCGACGCAAGCCATCAAAGACAAAAAAGGGAGCGGCTTCATCCAGGGCCAGCACATCGCTTTTGCAATGCAGATCCTGCAGGCAGGTTTTGAGCAGTTGGCAGGGATCTTCTTCTTCCTGCCACAGACGGATATCGGCTTCGGCACCCAGGGTTTCGCGCAGCTTGGATTCTTCAAAGCCAGGGCAGATATAACTCAAGCTGGCGTCCGCCGTCAGGATGGCCGCAGTCAGGCGTTCGCTGGGGTGCCAGCGCAGGCCGGTAAAATAATACAGGCTGCTACCGGCTGGCAGGATCAAGGCATCGACCGCATTGTCTTGCATCAGCCGGGCGGCCTTTTCCACACGTGCCCGGCGTTCTGCAATGCTGATGGGCGATACCATTGTGGTGCCTGCCTGTATGCCGGCCAACTCCGTGGCAGCCGTAGAACCACTTATACCTGATGTCATGTCCACAATTCGTAGTAGCCAAAATGAGTAGACTGTCACAGTCCATTAGCGACAAGAGCATAGTATAAACAGCGGCACGGGTCTTGCCGATTTACCCGTGTCGGCATGACGAAATTGGCATAGCAAGACAGGCAAATGATATGCCTAATTTAGGTCGATATTAGGTCAATACGCCCTAGTTAATAATTCGCAGCCTTGGCTTTTCTTGGCGTGGGAACAAAATCAAACTGCCATTTGACAGGCGGGGTCTGGTCATTGACTTTGATCGTCTGCATCAGCGGTTGTTTGATGCTGCCCATATTCGGATGCCAGGCCCTGATTTCGTAGTTACCATCCGGCAGTTGATCCAGTGTCGTGGTACCGGCCTGTTCGGTTTTGGCGAAGTAAGGGGTATCCACCGCCAGCACATACGCGCGCATCCAGTTATGCAGCAGGCAATACACGATAACGATGCCAGTTTTGTCGAATATCACCGGTGGCGGCACCACGCCGCGCTCATAGGTCTTGATTTCAAATTCCTTGACGGCAGAGAAGGATTTCACATGATGCTCCATCTTGTCGTAGTTGGGAAACTTGACCTGTGTGCCGACCCTGATCACGGTCACGTAGGGTGAAAACTGCATATCGCTTTGCGAAATCGTGGCCGCTTCGGTTTTGCCCGCTGGTGGCAGGGGCGCACCTATGGGCGTGGCATACACCACCACATCGGCCATGGCCGCGCCATTTTTATCCACGGCCTGGATGCTCACTTTGGCTGCGGCGGCCAGTGATGGCAGGCCCGCTAGCAGCATGCAGGCCAGTGCCAGTCTCGGTCCCAGCTTGCGTGCATTGACGGATACCAACCAGTTTTTCATGGGGATTTTCTGCCTTGATAAGTAGCTCATCTTATTTGGTGACTATAGGGCGTTGCATAGGGGCCAGTTTGGCGATCAGCCGGTTCTGGACGGAAGATGGAATATTGTGTTTTTCCATGGCGACCTGCAAATCTTCGGCCAGTGCATTGAAGTGGGCATTGGTGATTTGCATGTCCTGATGAACGTCGTCCATGCTACGGCCGCTGTATTTGCAGGGACCGCCACTTAAGTCGCAAAATTGCTCGGTGAGCATTTGTGCCAGTCTTTCGGTATCGGTGTCTTTGAACGCCTTGTTGATACGCGGGTCTTCCAGCAGAATGGCGACAAAGGAGTTGACGAAGGTATTAATGCCTTGCTTGGCCCCCAGGCTTTGATACAGGGCATCATTGCCGGTGGTGGTTTGCGCCTGGGCGGACAGGCTGGCTAGCAGGAAAAAACCGCATATGGCTTTGCTGAAACGGGAGATGGAAATCATGATATGTGCTTTCGATGTATTGATTATTGATAGCAGGTGTCTGCAGGTGTCGTATCCAGAAAACTGGGGCTTAAAATCCGGCCTGTACAGACAGATACCAGCCACGCTGATTTTTTGGATTGAATATGGTGATGTCACCCAGGGTGGCATAAGCAGCGGTTATTGACAGGTTCTTGGTGGGGAACCAGGCGACAAAGGCATCGTAATAATCTTTTTCATTGTCCACGCCCAGATTACGCGGCTTCATGCGGTATTCGGCCCCGACTGCCAGTTTGCGGTTGATGAGGTAGGCGACCGAGGTTTCCAGCCTGGCTTGATAACTGTCTTTCTTGTCGCCGCCAAAACCCAGTATGCCCATCTGATTGGCCTTGGTCATGCGCAATGTGCCATTCAGCAGCAGGCTTTGTTCCAGCAGGATCTTGGTGGCTGCTACATAGTAATCAACGCCACGGTCATCCTTGGCACCCAGTTGCTTGACATTGGTGACGCCCAGTGCGCCCAGGCCGCCTATGCCCTTGTTGCGTTTGGCCATGGCACCGACGGCGATTTGCGGCATCCAGCTATCTTGCTCATACACGGCATCACCGGCAACTTTGACTTTGATGCCGAAAATATCCTGCTTGATATTCAGAGCATTCAGCGGAGCCAGGCTACCGGTAAATTCTTGCGTCGCCAGTGACAATTCCACGCGGTCGGCAATGCCGACGGCCACACCATAGGTTTTCAGGCTGTAGTCCTGGGTGTTCACCTGGGTCAGGTGGGCATTGGCACCGTAGCTGTCGCGTGTGCCATAACCAGTGATCAATGCCCACGGGGTCAGGCCACCACCTCCGGCACCTTCCAGCTGGCTGACGCCACCGGTGGCGGTCAGTTTGCCCATATCAGGTTTCAACATGTCTTGCGCCAGGCCGGTTTGTGACCATGCGACGCAGCTGCCGAACAGGACAGTCGTCAAGATTTTTCTGGTAGTTTGCATCATGTTTCCTCTGGGTTATCTCGTTTTAACTTGCTACAAGTCGCTTTTTTACCTGGAAAAATCCAGGCTCCTGCTGTTTGTACGGCGCAAATCGAAAATCGGATTCAGGTCAGATGCAAAAATGCTGAAAATTTATGGTGGCTTGGGTTTGGGAGAGACGATGTCTTTTTTCATGGGCGCCAGTTTGGCCATGAGTTTGTTTTGGGTAGAAGAGGCTATATCCAGTTTGTCCATGGCTATTTGCAAATCTTCGGCCAGGGCATAAAACTGGGCAGCGTTGATGCCCAGGTTTTCATGCACCAGCTTCATGTCATCGCCGGTGTATTGGCAGGGGCCACCACTGATGACGCAAAATTGCTCTTTGAGTAATTTCGCCAGGCGTGGCATATTGGTTTCTTTGAATGAGGCCTTGATGCGTTCATCCTGTAAGACCAGGGCCAGCATTTCATCGACTATCTGGCTGATGCCAGGTTCATTGCCCAGTGCCTGGAACAAGCTGTCCTGAGCAGCTTGTGCCTGTGCCTGGCCGGCACATGCCAGCATCAGGCTGACGGTCATGGCGGTGTGACGTAATTTCATAGGTATCCCCGCTTAGTTGCCACTTAGTTGCCGACTAGTTGCCGACCTGCAGCGACAGATACCATCCGCGCTGGGTTTTGGGATTGAAGATAGTGATATCTCCCAGATTGACATAGGCCAGCGTCAGCGAAAATTGTTTGTTCGGGAACCAGGCAAGGAAAGCATCATAGTAGGCTTTTTCCTTATCCACGCCCAGGTTGCGCGGCTTGCTACGATATTCGACGCCACCCACCAGCTTGCGGGTGAGCAGATAGGCCAGCGATATTTCCGGTTGCAACTTGTACTGATTGCCTTTGTCACCACCAAAACCAAGCAAGCCCATCTGATTGGCCTTGGTCATGCGCAGCGTCACATTCAACAGCAGACTGTGATCAAGGTCGAGCCTGGTGGCCGATACATAATAATCGATGCCGTGCTCATCCATTGCCCCCAGTTGCTTGACGCTGGTAATGCCCAGTGCCTCCAGCCCTTTGACGGCCAGGTTGCGCTTGAACATGGCACCGACAGCAACTTGCGGTTGCCAGCTATCCTGGTCGCTGACCAGATCACCGGCAATCCTGAGTTTGATACCCAAGGTATCCTGGTTCAGCTCCAGCTTGTCCAGCGGGGCCTGGCTGCCAGTGAATTGTTGGGTGGACAAGGACATTTCCAGACGGTCGGCAATCCCGATGGCGATACCGGCAGTCCGCAGACGGTAATCCTGGGTGCTGACCTGGGTGATATGCGCATTCACACCGTAGCTGTCTTCACTGCCATAGCCGGTAATCGTGGCCCAGGGAGTCAAGCCTCCTCCGCCAGCACCTTCTATCTGTTTGACGCCACCGGTTGCCAGCAAGCGGCCCCGGTCTGGCATGGGCAGGTCTCGGGCTTGGGTGCCAGCAGACGCCAGCATGCATGCCGCCATCAGGGCAGGACCAAGATTCAGGGTGGTTCGCGTATTCAACATGGCAAGATCAAGGACATGCGCTGGGTGTCTTCAGATTAAACCAGAGGGTTTATTGTAAAGTGTTGACCATCAGTCATAAGTCGCCAACAGTATTTTATTGCTAAAATACCACAGAGTGAACATGAAATAAGCGTGGAACGAGTGGTGGACAGCGGGGGGAGTAAGCTGGGAGCTAGCGCACGTATCAACGTTTGACAAACACGGTTCCCTGCGTGCCGTTGGCTTCGCGTGCCGTTGATTTCATTTTTGCACGTGCCGTGGCTTGACCCTCGATGGCAAGCTCTTGCAAGTCAGCCTGTTCCTGGGCACCAGGCAATGTGGCCAGTTGAGAGAATAAATTCTGTGCCAGATGATAGTCGCGACGGTCAAGGGCAAGGTCGGCCAGCGCGCTAATGGTCAGGGCATAGTTGCGGGAATTGGTCAGCATGGACAGCTGTTCCAGGGACTCATGCAATATTTGTTCTGCCGTATCCAGTGAACCCATTTTGCGCAGGGTATCGCCGATCTGCATCAGGCAATTGCCTATACTGGGTGACCAGCCGGCAGGTTTCGCCAGCGTCAATGCCTTTTGCTGCCAGTCGAGAGCCGCTTCGTAATTATTCATTCTGCTATAGGTATAACCTATATTGGCAGCGGTCAGGATGGCGCGGCGAATCTGCCCGGATTGCAGGCACAGCCTGTACGCCTTGTCCAGGAATGCGATGGAATCATCAAACTGCTCGTTCAGGCCGGCATATAAACCAAGAAAATCATTCATCAGCGCTGCCAGCGCCGGATGGATATCCTTGGGCGGATTCCGGGTTTCAAAATGACGGTCAAAATAGGCTTTTGCCAGTTTGTCGTCGCGCAAGACGGCGATGCGTGCCAGGGCTGCTGCCGCGCATTGGCGCCGCAGCACATCGTCGGCCTTGCTGGCCTCATCGATGGAGATTGCCATTTCAATATCGCATTCCACATGCTTGCCCTGGTCGGAAAAAATGAAACCCAACAAGTGATGAGCATCGCTCAGACAGACGGCATCCAGATGGACTTCGGGATGCCTTAGTATGGCTTGCACGATGTTGGCGGCAACATCGAGATCGGCATGCAGCCAGCGTTCTTCTGCGCGTATCAATTGCAGGCGCAGATACACCAGTGCCTTGTCGGCTTCCGAACGCCTGGATTTGTTGAGTAATATGCTTACCTGATCACATAAGCTGACTGCCTGGCGACTATCGCGCTGGCGTAAGCCCCACGCCAGTGTCAGCATATCGTCCAGTTGTTCTTGCGCCACCATGTCGGCCAAACGCTGCTCTAACTGTTTAACTTCGCTATCGGTGGCGTATAAGTCCATAGTATGCTGCTTGTCCTGAGAGATTTTCTCTCTTGAAGGAAGCGATTCAATTGTTGAAATAAATGAATGAAAAGGGAGTTCAGATGTCAATCTTGTCTCGCGAACTACCACAATACGCAAGATTTAATTCCTGTGCCGCCGCAGAAGTTGGTTTTAACAATTTTTAACGGTATATACTGAAAAGCTCGATTTTTTCAGCCTCAAAAATCGAAATCGGGGCACGTATCCTGTTTTTTTTTGCCTAAGCATCCTTTAACTTTTTTCCTGACCTTGATATTGTCGTTTTTGAGCCCGAGTATGAGTCGTTCGTCGTTGCGTCGTGAATTGGTGATCCCGATTACCGTGCTGGTAATCGGAGTGTCCGCTGCCATAGGTTGGGTCTCAATGAAGGCCGGGACGGATGCCGTATATACCCTGACCCAGCGGATTCTGGTAGACATGGTGAACCGCATCAATCATGCGACGGAAAAGCATCTGGATGGCGCCCTCATTGCCCTTGAATCAGTCGCACCCAGCGCAGGCAATGTACCCAAGGAACAGGCGTTTCCCACCGACATGAAAGTGCTGGAAGAAAAGTTCTGGGTTGCCAGTGGCCTGTTCATGGATGTCAATAATTATGTCTACTTTGGCGGCAATGATGGCCGCTTTGTCGGCGTCTACCGTATCTCCAACGGCATGGTGCAATTGTTCTGGCGCGAGCCGGAATGGAACAAGCGTTTTGTCTACCGCGTGGGGCATGTCGGCGATCGTGCCGAATTATTGCGCAGTGATGCATTTGATCCACGGTTAAGACCCTGGTACCAGGCTGCCAGGGAATCAGAAAAGCCGGTCTGGTCAAAAATCTATAATAATTTTTCTTTTCATTACCCCACCATCACCCTGGCCAAGGCGGTCTATCAAAAGAATCATGAATTTGCTGGCGTGGTGGCGACAGACCTTACGCTCAAGGAGCTATCCAACTTTTTGCGCAAGCTGGAAATCAGCAAGAACAGTGTCGCCTATATTGTCGATGCAGATGGTTTTATCGTCGCCACGTCGGGCCAGGAAATACCGGAAAGAACGGTGAATGGGGTACCAGAGCGCATGCGTGCCATCGACATGAAAACCCCGCTCATTAATCAGACTTTCCAAAAGCTGGGGAATGCAAGCGCACTGACTTCAGGCACACAACCCATAGAAACCAGCATCGGTACGGTAGATGTGGCCATCTCGCCTCTGGGTATCCGTCAGGGCCTGAACTGGCAGACGGTCGTGGCGGTACCGCGTTCGGATTTCATGAGCAGCATCAACCAGGGGTTTTTGCAGAGCATGGTGATTGCTTTTGCCTGCATCATCTTTGCACTGACCATAGGGTTGACGATCGTGGAGCGTGTGGTCAGGGATATCCGCAAGCTGACTTCTGCCGCAGAAAAATTCGGCAATGGCGAACCCATGCCCGCCCTGCGCATCAACCGCACGGATGAAATCGGTAAGCTGGCGCAGACTTTCACTGAGATGGAAAACAAGTTGCGCTTTGATAAGCTGACCCAGGTTGCCAACCGCGAATCGCTGTTCGCCCAGATCAATTACCTGCAAAAACAGGCCCTGGAGCACCCTGGGAAAATCGGAGGATTTACCCTGCTGTTTGTGGACCTGGACCGCTTTAAATCCATCAACGATAACCATGGGCATGATGCGGGCGACAAGGCATTGGTGATTATCGCGGCACGCCTGCGTTCAGCCATACGTGATACCGATGAAGTCGCCAGGTATGGCGGTGATGAATTTGTGTTGCTGCTGAAAGACACCAGCAATTCGATTGACATCAATAATATGGTGGAAAAAATTTGTAGCGTGGTTGAACAACCGATAGCGCTGGATGATGTCATCGTCGGCGTCGGCGTTTCCATAGGTTGGGCCAGCTTCCCGGAAGATGGCGAAGATTATGTCAGGCTGATCAAAATTGCAGATAGCCGTATGTACAACCGCAAACGCGATCGCAAGTCAGCGCAGTCAGTGCATGTGGTATAAGGCTGTTTTTATGTCAGGCTGATCAAAATTGCAGATAGCCGTATGTACAACCGCAAACGCGATCGCAAGTCAGCGCAGTCAGTGCATGTGGTATAAGGCTGTTTTTATGCTGCTCTGCCGCTGTCCTGCTGTAGAGGTATTACGACGCCGGATTGTTTTGCTGCCATTTTTCCAGCCACGCCGGTAAATCGGTCGAGGGCATGGGTTTGCTGATGAAATAACCCTGGGCCTGATCGCAGCCCAGTTCTTTCAGCAGGGCCATGACTTCAGCATTTTCCACCCCTTCTGCGACGACGCGCAAGCCCATATTGTGGCCAAGATCAATGGTGGATTTGACGATTTTGGTGTCATCAATATCTTTTTCCATTTTCAAGACGAAAGACTTATCGATCTTGAGTTCATCCACCGGCAAACGTTTCAGATAGGCCAGCGAAGAGTAGCCGGTACCAAAGTCATCGATGGACAAGTCCAGGCCCATGGCATGCAGACGATCCAGCGTCTGAAAAGCCCTGACCGGGTCATCCATGATGGCGCTTTCGGTAATTTCCAGGCAGAACGAGGCAGCATCCACCTGATGTTGCTGCAGTATCTGGGCAAACTTGGTGGGCAAATCCTGATCCATCAAATCCCTGGTGGAAATATTCACGGAGATTTTCAAGTGCAAGCCCTGCTTATTCCAGAGGCTGCAAACGCGCGCTGCCTCATTCATGATCCAGTGTGTCAACTGACGGATGAATCCGGTTTGTTCTGCAAAAGGGATGAACTGGTCGGGGAAGATGAAACCGCGTTCGGGGTGCACCCAGCGTACCAGTGCTTCCACCGCGATCACCTGGCCATGGTCGAGCCCGACCTTGGGTTGCACATACATGCGAAATGCCTGTTGTTCCAGCGCTGCCCGCAATTCACTCAGCAGTGACAGGCTTTGCTGACTGCCTTTGTCTATGTCTGGTGAATAAATGACGGCACCACTGTTCCCCAGTTTGGCTGCATACATGGCGACTTCGACCCGGCTTAGCAAAGTATGGGTATCGCTGGCATGGTCGGGAAAACCGGCGATGCCTATGCCTGCGCCCAGGTCTACGGTCTGGTCTTCGATGGAAATCGGTTTTTCCAGTGAACGCAAAATCCGGTGGGCCAGGTGTAGCGCTTCTTCTTTGGAACCATTCGGCAACAGAATAGCGAATTCATCGCCACCCAGGCGGGCCGGCTTGGTCGCCCCTGCGCCCAGTTCGTCTGACAAGCGGATGGCGACCTGGTTTAACAGGATATCGCCAAAGCGGTGACCCATGACGTCGTTCACATGTTTGAAACGGTCCAGGTCCATCATCAGTACGTAACAGGATTTCTCATGCGCGCGTGCCATCGCGATGGCTTCTTCCAGCATGTCGGTAAACAGGGCGCGGTTCGGCAGATTGGTCAGGGTATCCCAGTACGCCAGCCGGCTGATTTCCTTTTCACGCTGGGCGATGCCGTCACGCATGGTGGTGAAGGTGCGTGCGAGATCGCCGATTTCATCCTTCTGCTTGACGTTGATGGCTGCCGTATAGTCACCGGCACCCAGGCGTCGGGCGGTTTCTGCCAACTGCCGGACCGGGCCAGTAATGCGGCGTGCGGTAATGGCGCTGATGATACTGGCGACAACGGCACCAAACACCGTCAGTATCAGCAAGTTCAGTTGCAGTTTCTTGTAGGGCGCAACCGCCTGGCTGATGGACAGTTGTAGTACCGCGACGGTACTGGCCTGTTCATTTTGCGCCAGCTGGATGATGCGGGTGCTGTACTGGTCTTCATCTATCTGGATATTCGGCAGGTAGCTGACTTTTTGTTCTGGCGGCGGTATCAGATGGGTCAGTTCGGCAGCCTGTCCGTCGCTGAGTGTGGATACATTCGGTGTCCAGCCATTTTTTCCTGTCGTCAGCAGGCTGATCTGCATCAGCGATAGTTCATGCATGTCACTCACCAGGGTCTTGCCTATGGGAATAGCCATCACGACCCAACTGATGGTCACTGGTGCTTCTATCGGCACCACCACCATTTGATACGGCTTGCCATCGACGATGGTGGTACTGGCGGCGCTGCCGGATTTTTCTGCTGTCTGTATCAGGGCCGCGACAGATTGTTGCAAGCTGTGGCTGAGATTGCCAGCGGCAGTCGCACTGGAAGACGCCGTGATTTTTCTGTCCAGGCCAACCAGCATGGTCAGGTCAGAACCTATGCGTTTGCCGTGATTCGACAGGGTAGAGACGATGGTTTCGGTGTCATGCGTGCCTATGGCTTCACGGAAGGCATATTCCTTGGCCAGGACGATGGCACCCTGTATCAGTTTTTGTGCATTCTGATCCAGCAGTCGCAACAGGATTTTTTCATTGAGCTTCAGGCTTTCTTCGATGGCACTGCGGGCATTGCTGTCTATGGTATTACGAATGGTGAAAAAGCCGACCAGTTGCAAGGTCAGGAGCAGACCGATAAACAGGGTGACGACGCGGCTTTCCAGACTATGCAAACGCATGAATTATCCTCAATGTGCGCACGTAAAATAATAATGTAGTTGATGTTTGCCGCTATGTCAGGGCTGATGATTGCACCCGTCATGCATAGGAACGGGTACCCCGACAGCGCCTGATTATCCTGCTTTGTAATTGAGTTTGACAATCACCGGCGTTGCGCTGCCATCAACCTGCAGGTTTTGTTCCTGAACCGCCGCACCAGGGGCTTGCTTGGGGTGCCATACTTTCAACACATATTTACCGGCTGGGATGGTGGCCAGGTGTGCCGCACCGCTGGCATCCGTTTTGGCAAAATAGGGCG
Organism: Undibacterium sp. Ji50W; assembly: GCF_049340445.1. NCBI lineage: Bacteria > Pseudomonadati > Pseudomonadota > Betaproteobacteria > Burkholderiales > Oxalobacteraceae > Undibacterium > Undibacterium sp. Ji50W. The sequence goes on from NZ_JBMPOX010000004.1 coordinate 103,393, forward strand.
TATCGACAATATGGATATAGGCGACCATCTGGTCATGGATATTGCAGCCGACGACCACCGTGCCGGCCTTGTCAAACACTACCGGCGCTGCCGGTTTGCCAGAATACAACTTGAGTTCAAAGGGTTTGGCCGGTGAAAACGAGTAGGCATGGTGCCTGACCGTATCATTATTTGGAAAAGATACCGACGTGCCGGTCTGTACTACCGTCACCAGTGGCATGAATTTCTTGTCTTTTTGCTGGATTTCTGCCGTGGCCGATTTGGCAAGTTGTGGCCCTGTTGCCAGTTCGGCATATACAACTGCATCCTGGACCGCCTGGCCACTGCTGTCGCTGACCTGAATGACGGACGCCGCTATCGCCGGGCTAGCCAGCGTTATGCTGACGATTCCCATGCAGATCATGCCGGGGCTACAAAAAAGCGGCTGTTTATTTCGCATAATCTGCACCTTGCCAAAAAAATATGATTGAAATGATGTCACTATATATTACTGTAGTTCCGCCCATCGCAGAATGCCAACGGCGGATTCCCACAAAGGACTTTAGAGTAATACCCACGGAGCAGTCATTTTTATCTAAGGCGAGATTGTTTGTAGATAATCTGGTGACGGTGTGCCTTGACTTGCTATACTATTGTAAATCGGCAATGTGCGCATTGCTGGAGTTGACTTTGTATGGAGTGTTAATGCTGTAAGGTGCAGGAATACGGGGCATGGAATCAATCATTAAACATCTGGTAGAGATTACCGGACATCGCGATCATGACTTACTGAATATTTCAGTGATTACGGCTCTGCGTCAATTGACGAATGCAGAGTCAGCACGGGTATTGGATGTCGTTTCCGTTGGGCAGCAAGTTTTTATCAAACCACAGATTACCATCCACGAAGGTTCGGTGGCCATGGCCGACGAATCGCACACGACGCCCACGGCAAATGATTCGATAGAGCATTATCCCCAGTTAAAAGAAGGCATTGCCAAGCAACAACCGGTGATTGAGCATCTGATCGAAGGTGGCAGGATAGTCTGGCTGCCGATCTGGATCAACGACAAGCTGCATACCTGCCTGGAAATCTACAAACCGGCCAACTACACGGCGAATGCAATGGAAGTGGTCAGCGGCATGCTGATCGTGTACAGAAACTTTCAAAACCTGCTTGATTACAGTGAGCGTGACTCTCTGACCGGTTTGCTGAACCGTAAGACTTTTGATGATAATTTTTCCAAAGTGCTACGCAATAGTGCATTGCAGCAGCAGGCCAGCTCAGAAGCCGAGCGTGAGGACGAAGAGCGTCGCCGTCATGAGCCGGAACGCCAGCATTGGCTGGCAGTATTGGATATCGACCATTTCAAGCGCGTCAATGACCAGTTCGGTCATCTGTATGGCGACGAAGTTTTGATTCTGATTGCCAATTTGCTACGTAGCTCCTTCCGTCCTTCAGACCGGCTGTTCCGCTTTGGTGGTGAAGAATTCGTGATTTTATTGCGCTCGACTTCGCAAGAAGATGCGCAGATGATCTTTGATCGTTTCCGTCAAAATGTAGAAATGCATCATTTTCCACAGGTAGGTACGGTCACCATCAGCATCGGTTATGCTCGCATAGACCCGTTCGAGCCTGCCGTGGCCATCGTTGGCCGGGCCGACCAGGCCCTGTATTTCGCCAAGACCAATGGCCGCAACCGCACTTGTTATTACGATGCCCTGGTCACCAGTGGTGACTTGCAGATTGAAGTATCCAACGATACAGCCGAATTCTTTTAAACGGACGTACGCAAAACTGCTACAACAGCCTTGCATGCGTCCCGTCAAACCCTTCAACTGGCAGTCTGTTCCTGATTCTTCTTGTGGGCGCTGGTCAGCACGATGACGCTGCCAAGGATGATGCTCATCGCCAGCATTTCACGCATGGACAGATGTTCACCACCAAACGCCACCCCCAGGCCTACCGCAATCACCGGGTTGACATAGGCATAGCTGGCAGCCAGGCCGGCAGGGACCTTGGACAGCAGATACATATAGGCAGTAAATGCCAGTAATGAACCTGCCACCACCAGATAGGCCCAGGCCGCCACCGCGTTGAAGCTCACTTCACCTGTCAGTTGCTCGCCTTTGAACAGACTGATCAGGAACAGGAACAGGCCACCCACCAGCATTTCACTGGCAAAGCCCATGCCGCCGGCAGCCATCTTGAGCTTCTTTTGCGACAGGATGGAACCTATATCCCAGCACAGTATGGCACCCAGTAAAAACAGGATGCCCAGCGGTTTTGCGGAAAACTGTCCATCCGAAGCCAGCAGCATGGCGCCAATAAAACCGCAGACTATGCCCAGCCATTCGCGTCTTTTCGGCCAGTCGCCGAACAGGCCCGACAGGCCCGACAGTATCATCGGTGAGCAGGCGATAAAGACTGCGGTCAGACCGGAAGAGACGTATTGCTGTGCCACCGCAGTCAGGCCGGTGCCGCCACCCAGCATCAGGATGCCGACTATGCCGCCGTCCCGCCACTCACGCAAAGTCGGGTTGGCTGCGCCATGCCATTTTTGCCAAATATATAATATCGCGCCCGCCACCAGAAAGCGCGTGCCTATCATCATGAAAGGCGGGAAGGCTTGCAATGCGACCTGAATGGCAAAATACGTGGAGCCCCAGACAATATAGACAGTGAGCAGGGCGAGCAGGACTTGACGGGGCAGGTGGCGCATGAATTTCTCTTGTGCAATGAATGATCGACTATCAGTGTATGTTAGCAGGATGTGATTTTGAATGGATAAACAAAGGTAAATCAGGTACATTTCTTTTGATATCACAGAAAAAAGAGGTTTTTCCCATGAAGTTAGAATTAGACGTGATGGATGGCAAGATCCTTGAGATTTTGCAGGCGGATGCCAGGGTCACGCTGGCCGAAATCGGTCGTCGCATACATTTAAGCCAGCCAGCGGTTGCCGAAAGGGTCAAACGCATGGAGGCGGCGAATGTCATCACGGGCTATCATGCCAGGGTCAATCCCGAAGCACTGGGATATGGGATTACCGCCTTTGTCCGCATAGCCAGTCGCGCCACCGACACGCCGGTACTGAAAATCGCCGAGCAAGTGCCGGAAGTCGTTGAATGCCATGCCATTACCGGCGAAGATTGCGTGATCGTGAAAGTGGTGGCGCCGTCAGTACGCGAACTGGAACGTGTGATCACCAGTCTGGCGCGTTGCGGTGTGACCTCGACCTCACTGATCCTGTCGTCATCGATAGAACGCAGAGCGATCAAGCCAGTTGAATAGAAAAACGGAACTGCGAGAACATGGAACTGCGCCAATTACGCTATTTTGTTGCCATCGTCGATCATGGCTCGCTGTCACGTGCTGCACGTGTGTTGCACATCGTGCAGCCAGCCCTGACCCAGCAATTGCAGCAACTGGAAGAAGAACTGGGCGCCATGCTCTTGCACCGCTCGGCCCAGGGCATGCAGGCCACCGATGCCGGCAAGGTATTTTACGAACATGCGCAGGCGATATTGAAACAGGTCAGTGACGCCAGGTCTGCGGTGGCACAGTCCACCGACAAACCACGCGGCACCGTGGCTTTGGGCATACCGCAAAGCGCGTCCGGTGCATTGGCCTTCCCGCTGCTGAAAGCGGTGCGGGCGGCTTACCCGGACATTGTGTTTCAGTTGACAGAGGAATTGACCGGCAACCTGACCGAGCAGTTGCGTTCTGGGCGCCTGAACCTGGCCATCCTGTTTGACGACGGGCAATTGGGCGGCTTTGCCACCAAACCCATGGTTGAAGAAGAAATGATGTATATCACCCGCAGCGATTCGCAATTTGCCTGCAAGCGCAAATCCATTACGCTGGAACAGGCCCTGAAGGCGACCTTGATACTGCCCAGCATCCAGCACGGGGTTCGGCCGCGCATAGAACAGGTGGTCAGGCAACAGGGCAAAAGCATAGAGCAGGTGATCGACATTACTTCTATTGCGATTTTGAAATCGGCCTTGCTTGCCGATATGGGTGCGACCATCTTGCCGGTTTCCCCCATGCTGGTAGAAATTGAAAGAGGCGAGATGCGCGCCTGTCCCATCAGTGATGTGCAGCTTTCGCGTACGGTCACCCTGTGTGCATCCAAAAACATCCCGCTGACGAATGCTGCCATGGCGGTGGAAAAACTGGTGCTGGAATTGACCCGTGAATTAAGCCAGAGCGGTAAGTGGCTGGGAACAAAAAATCTGGTGTCTGCCTGATATGAGCCATCAACGATTCTGGAAAAAGATAAAAAAACCTTTGCTGGCCGGCTGGGTTTTATTTTGGTTACTAATGATGGCGGTTGCCGTGCAAGACCATTTGAAGAATGGCGGCAAACATATCTGGGAACCACTATTTTGGGAAGGTTCATCTGCCTTTGTCGGCACTGCTTTGCTACTGATACAAAAACGCAAGTTGACTGACAGTGTGCTGTTGCAGACGCCAGCCAAATGGTTTTGGCAGCAGATTCTACCGCTGCCATTGATCAGCATTGTATTTGTCATCCTCATTTATAGCCTGCGCCATCTGGTATATGCAATGCTGGGACTGACTTATCAGCATGGTGGCTGGGGCCAGGTGCTGGTCTATGAATGCAGCAAGATCTTCCTGTTCTTTGGCATCTTCTATGTGGTCATCTTTGGCCTGCAAGCCTATGCATCCCTGCTGGAAGAAAAAGAAAATGCAGAAAAATCCCAGGCCTTGTTGCGACAGGCGCAGTTGCACAGGCTGACGCAACAGATGCAACCGCATTTCCTGTTCAATGTCCTCAATACCATTTCATCCCTGATGTATACCGATGTCAAACTGGCCGATACCGCCTTGAGCCAGATTGCCGGACTCTTGCGTGCCAGCCTCGATCTGGGACAGCAGTCAGAAACCGGATTGCGGCATGAGTTGGAGTTATTGCAAGCCTATGCACGGCTCATGAGCCTGCGTTTTGTTGACCGGGTAGAACTCAGTTGGGACATCGCGGACGACGTGCAAGATTGCCGGGTACCAGTGATGAGTCTGCAAACCCTGCTCGAAAACAGCTTCAAGCATACGGTGGAAAAACGCACGCAACTGACACATATCAAGATCAGCGCGCGCAGCGAGCAGGGGCAATTGGTACTGTGCATTCAGGATGATGCCGGATACCTGATAGAAAAAACGGATAACAGCGGCGTCGGCATCAACAACTTGCGCCAGCGCCTGCAAGTGCTGTATGCGGATACAGCCAGCCTGACCTTACGTGCATTGACACCCGCTGGTGTCATGACAGAACTGCGTTTGCCACTTTGAGCACAGGATGAAGACGCCATGAAAATCCTCATCGTCGATGACGAAGCCTATGCCAGGGACAAACTCAGGCGCCTGGTTGCCGAACACGTGGCCGACGCCAGCGTGACAGAAGCCAGGGACGGGAAGGAAGCCCTGGACAGCATTGCGAAGCATAAACCCGACCTGGTTTTCCTCGACATACAGATGCCGGAAATGGATGGCATCAGCGTTGCCAGTCAGTTGAGCGCGCCGCTGCCACTGATTGTGTTCGTAACGGCGTATGACCAGTTTGCCCTGCAAGCCTTCGATGCAAATGCCATCGACTATTTGCTCAAGCCCTATGATGAAGCACGGTTCTTGCGCGCCCTGCACAGGGTGGAAGAACGCAGCGCTATGGCCAGAAAGACCGGCACTGAGCAGCATTTGCTGTTGAGTGAAAAGGGCCGTGTCGTGGTCATCAAACTGGCTGACATTGTCCGCCTGGAAGCGGCTGACAATTATGTGCTGATCTGTACTGCGCAAGAACAGCATATGATGCGCCAGACCTTGTCTGGCCTGCATGAGCGCCTGGGGCAAGGCTTCGTGCGTTGTCATCGGCGCCATATCGTCCGTCTGGACCAGATCACCCAGGTATTGCCAGCGCAAAAAGGGGATGCTGAATTATTATTGCGCGATGGCACTAGTCTGTCCTGCAGCCGTCAATATAGAGAGGATGTGGTCCAGCAACTGGGCAGCCTGCATTGATAGGTATTCTGGTCTTGGTCCAGTTCACCCCGGCTGGAATCCAGTTCGTCACATTCCCCTCGCTTGCGTTCTGGCCCAGGCTGTAAACTGGCCTTGTGTTCATAACCAAGTCTATACCGCCATCATGTCCACCTCATCCACGCCCACCGCAGGTTCGCCGTCACTACGTCTGTACTTTCTTGACTGGGTCCGTATCATTGCCTTCTTCCTGCTGATTCTGTATCACGTCGGTATGTATTACGTGGAATGGGGCTGGCATGTCAAAAGCCCGCATGCCAGTTCCACCCTGCAGCCGCTGATGATGCTGACCAGCCCCTGGCGACTGAGCTTGCTGTTTTTCATTTCCGGCGTGGCATCTGCATTCATGCTGGAGAAAATCAAGCCGGGACAATTCCTGCGCAGCCGCAGTATCCGTCTTTTGCCGCCTTTGATCTTTGGCATGCTGGTCGTTGTACCACCGCAAGCTTATCTGGAAGTGGTGGAAAAACTGGCCTATGCAGGCGGTTACGGTGACTTCATGCAATTGTATGTGCATGCCTATCGTGGTTTTAAAATAGAAGGCAAGACCCTGGACTTGCCGACATGGAATCATCTGTGGTTCGTTGCCTATCTGTGGGTCTACAGTGTCTTGCTGGGGTGTTGGCTGGCAGTCAAACCAGACTGGTTCAAGATGGCCCGCACCTGGCTGGAAAAACAGATGAAAGGCTGGCGTATACTGGTCTTGCCGATTGCGTATCTGGCTGTGGTACGCATGGCTTTATTGAGTGACTTCCCGCCGAATCATGGTCTGGTAGCTGACTGGTATAACCATGCCTGCTATTTGTTTGTCTTTGTGTTTGGTGCACTGATCGCCACATCACCGGTATTCTGGCAAGAGCTGACAGCCTTGCGCTGGCTGGCGCTGAGGCTGGTCGCATGCAGCTGGATCCTGCTCATCATTTATTTTGACCTTGCCACTGATGATATTCCCAAATGGCTGCTCATGACGCAGCGCCTGGTATGGGTTTGCATGGCCTGGTCGGCGATTATCGCGGCGTGCGCCTATGCGCACCAGTACCTGAACTTTGACAGTCCGGCAAGGCGCTATCTGACGCAGGCTGTGTTTCCCGTCTACATCCTGCATCAGACCTATATCGTCATCATGGCGCATAGCCTGAAGCCGCTGGCATTGCCTGCGCTTAGCGAAGGCATCTTGCTGATTGCCTTGACGGCGCTGAGCTGTTTCCTCAGCTACGAAATCATACGCCGCGTGTTTTTCTTGCGCCCCCTGTTTGGGCTCGATATGGGTTCTGTTTATAGACCCAGCTCACTCAGTCCGGGATGATGGTCCGGGCGGCGACCCTGAGCCCAGTGAAACAGGCGCTGATCTGCGCTGATGCGCAGATCATTGATGCTGGCCAGGCGTCTATGCATCAGGCCATCGTCAGCAAATTCCCAATTCTCATTGCCATAAGAGCGTGTCCAGTTACCTTCATGATCGCAACTCTCGTAGGCAAAGCGGACGGCGATACGATGGTCGCGGAAAGCCCATAATTCCTTGATCAGGCGGTATTCACGTTCTGCCGCCCATTTGCGCTGCAAGAATTCCCTGATCTGTTCCCGGCCCAGCGGGAATTCATGACGATTGCGCCAGATCGTGTTCAGTGTATAAGCCAACACTACCCGGTCCGGGTCGCGGCTGTTCCAGGCATCTTCTGCCAGACGTACTTTCTGTATGGCCGTTTCCTGTGTAAAAGGTGGGAGCGGCGGACGTGCTTCGTCTTCCAAGTTGTTCATCAGGTATCCGTTTTTGAAAAATGTAGTGGGGCCTCTGGGCCGATTTTACGCAATATCATTTGTGGACAGAATACGCATGACTTACAATTGACTATTGTAAAAAATGGAATAATCACCGGGCACATCTATGGACAAGCTGCATTTGATGACGGTGTTCGTGGCCGTCGCAGAAGAAGAGGGTTTTGCTGCTGCCGCACGCCGCCTGGGCATGTCGCCACCGGCGGTGACCCGTGCGATTGCGGCGCTCGAAGCCAGGTTGGGTGTCAAATTGCTCAATCGCAGCACGCGTTATGTCAGGGTAACCGAAGCCGGTCAACGCTATCAGGATGACGCTCGCCGCATCATCGCCGAAGTCGAGGCGGCGGACGAAGCCACAACTGGCATCAATGCCGAACCACGCGGTCATTTGACGGTGACTGCACCGGTCCTGTTTGGCAAAATGTATGTAATGGCCAGCATCGTAGATTACCTGCAACGTTATCCTGCCATGGATGTGTCTGCCCTGTTTCTGGACCGGGTGGTGAATTTGCTGGAAGAGGGCGTGGATGTTGGCATACGCATAGGCGAGCTGCCGGATTCCAGTATGAAAGCGATACGGGTCGGGCAGATACGGCGGGTCTTGTGTGCGTCGCCAGCCTACCTGGCACAGGCTGGCCAGCCGCAACACCCCGATCAGTTACGGGCCCACAGCATGATTGCCGCATCCAGTGTGACGCCGATGACTGAGTGGCGTTTCAGCCATCAGGGCCAGAACCTGGCATTCAAGTTCAAGCCGCGCCTGACCATCACCAGCAATGATGCAGCGATTGAAGCCAGTCTGGCCGGCCTGGGCATCAGCCGTCTGTTGTCGTATCAGGTGGATGCCTTATTCAAAACCGGGCAATTGATACACCTGCTGCCCGAGTATGAAACAGCAGCCTTGCCGGTGCATGTGGTGCACCGGGAAAACCGCTATGCATCCACCAGGGTCAGAAGCTTTGTTGATCTCATCGTCACCCAACTGCGGGAAAAAATGGCAACACATTGATAGCGGCAATGCCATGCGTGATGGAAATTTAATATACTTACGACTTACGCAAAATTGTCCCAGCAAGGCTATCGCTTTAGGAAACCTCCCTTGCAGGGGAGGTTCGTTGCGTTGGCAGACAATATATTGTCTGAAACCCCAACTACACCGTAGCGACGAAGACAGTACGAACAGTACGGCTAGGAGCTACAACGCAGCTGGGGCGGTTTTGCGTAAGTCCTAATACTGCTGAAACCTTAATCATAGAAGAGAATCTAGTGGCCACCATCAAGGATGTAGCCCGCCTGGCGGGAGTAGGTCTGGGAACTGCTTCGCGTGTGGTGAGCGGCAACGGTTCAGTCTCATTAAAAACACAGGAAAGGGTCAGGAAAGCCATCGCTGAACTGGATTTTCGTCCTTCGCATGCAGCGCGCTCACTATTGTCTGGCAATTCGCAAATGATAGGGGTGTATATCCCGGTACTCAAGGGCACTTTTTATATGCCCATCCTGCAATCCATTGATACTGAACTGCGTGCTGCCGGTCTGCATATGGTGGTTGCCTTTGGTGTGAGCGGCGTTGACGAGCACCGGAAAGGTGTGGAAGCCATACAATTCTTGATGGAGCGTGGTTGCGACGGCCTGATCGTCATGAGCAATGTCTTGAATGATGATGATTTTTCCAAGCTCGGTCCCAAGCATGCACAACTGGTGATGTTGAATCATCACTCGGAACAATTTGCCGCACAGTGTTTTATTGCAGATCATGAGCTGGGCGGGGTGATGGCAGCAAAAGCCTTGCTTGCGCACCAGCACAAAAAGATAGCAGTCATTGCCGGCCCGTCCGAGGCGGCAGACAATGTGGACCGCATCAACGGATTTCTGGGTGAACTGGGCCGTGCCGGTATTGATACGGCAAACATGTGGATAGCTGAAAGCGACTTTTCGCCAGAAGGTGGCTGGAATGCAGCCAGGGAACTGGTCAATTCAGCTTATCCGTTTACCGCCCTGTTTTGCGCCAATGATGAAATGGCACTCGGGGCGCTCTCGTATTTCCAGCAGGCGGGCATTGCCGTGCCACGCGATGTCTCGGTGATAGGCTATGACGACACCATGAGCGCAACCTTCGCCGCGCCACCCCTGTCTTCGGTGCATATACCCTGGCGTGATGTCACCTTGAATGCCCTGAATGAATTGCTGAACCGCTGTTATGGATGGGCGCGTCCGGTGAAGCGGGATTTCCAGGTTGCCGTCACCATGCGTGCATCGCTGGCCAGGCGTCGCAAAGCTGCTTAGGGACATGTGCTTTGCCGAAAAACAGGGTGTGCTGGCTGATCGTGCGCTGGCAAGGCAGGCAATGTGGGCTATCATTTTTCATGATAGCCCTATTTTAATTCCATATTTTCCCTGCCAGCGTATTCAACCTACACTGTGAACACAGCAGATTTCAAAGGAAGTCGAGGAAGCGCTGCAGCGAAATTTCGAAAGTTTCCTTTGATGTCTCTTTGATTCGATATGAATGTAGGTGCAGCCATGGCATATTGTTATTGGGTCATACCGTGACAGAATGCATGATGTCTTGACATCGAATTTTGTATCGAATTCGAATAAAATGACAGTTACCACTGTCAACGCAACGAGAGCCTATCTCTGATACCTCGCTATAGGCTACGAGCAAAATTGTGTCTTACCGGACATAACGCATGCTCTTTGCGATCTAAATCACAAATTTTGGAGCCACCTTATGTCATCCGACACCACCCTGGAGTCTGCTGGACTCTCGTCCCTGCCGTTCGAAAAAAACACTGCCGCCACCGTCAACGAAGCTCCTGCAACGTCAGCCATCGACGCACTCGAAGCCAGCCAGATCACCAGCCCGCCGCAATTGAATGACGTACAGCTCGACGATAAATACACGTCGAATAGTGGCACCATCTTCCTGTCCGGCATACAAGCCCTGGTCCGCCTGCCCATGATGCAGCGCCAGCGCGACCTGGCTGCGGGCTTGAATACGGCGGGATTTATTTCCGGCTATCGCGGCTCGCCGCTGGGTGGCCTGGATGAAACATTGTGGAAAACCAAAAAACTGCTGGAACAAAACCATGTGCAGTTCGTGCCCGGCGTCAATGAAGACCTGGCCGCCACCGCAGTCTGGGGTTCGCAAACGGTAGACCTGATAGGCCCGGCCAAATACGATGGTGTGTTTGGCATGTGGTATGGCAAAGGCCCCGGCGTGGATCGCAGTGCTGACGTTTTCAAACATATGAACCATGCAGGTACATCGAAACACGGTGGCGTGTTGCTGGTGGCCGGCGATGACCATGGTGCGTATTCTTCGACGCTGCCGCACCAGTCCGATCATATTTTCTCTGCCTGCATGATCCCCATGCTGTACCCCAGCAATGTGCAGGAATACCTGGACCTGGGCTTGCATGCCTGGGCCATGTCACGTTTCTCCGGCTGTGCCGTCGGTTTCAAGGCCTTGGCAGATACGGTGGAATCAACCTCGTCGGTGGATGCAGACCCTTTCCGTCTGCAAATCACCATCCCTGAAGATTTCGTCATGCCCGAAGGCGGCCTGAATACACGTTTGTCGCTGGATACCCTGGGCATACAGGCGCGCAAGCAGGAAGCGCTGATGCAGGATTACAAAATCTATGCAGCCCTGGCTTATGCGCGTGCCAACAAACTCAATCATGTGACCATAGACAGCCCGACCGCAAGACTGGGCATCGTGGCATCCGGCAAGTCGTATCTGGATGTGCTGGAAGCGCTGGAAGAACTGGGTATCGACGAAAAATTTGCTGCCGAGACAGGACTACGCCTGTTCAAGGTGTCCATGCCCTGGCCGCTGGAACCCGATGGCGTGCGCGAATTTGCCCAGGGTCTGGATGAGATACTGGTGGTTGAAGAAAAACGCCAGATGGTCGAATACCAACTGAAAGAACAACTGTATAACTGGCGCGACGATGTGCGCCCGCGCGTCATCGGAAAATTTGATGAAAAAGGCGAATGGGTGCATCCGCGTGGTGAATGGCTGCTGACCTCGAAAGCAGATTTCTCGGTGGCACAGATTGCCCGCGTGATCGCGGCACGTATCGCCCGCTTCCATACCAGTGACCTGATCAAGGCACGCCTGGCGTTTCTGGAAGCCAAGGATGTCGTGCTTAGCAAACAGGTCAATACACCGGCACGCCCTGCATACTATTGTTCAGGCTGCCCACACAATACCTCGACCAAAGTGCCGGAAGGCAGCCTGGCCCTGGCTGGCATAGGTTGCCATGTCATGGCGACTGCGATTTACCCTGAATTCAACAAGTTGACTACGCATATGGGTGGCGAAGGTGCGCCATGGATAGGCCAGGCCGCATTCTCGACCCTGCCGCATGTATTTCAGAATCTGGGTGATGGTACTTATTTCCATTCCGGCTATCTGGCGATCCGCGCTGCCATCGCCGCCAAGGTGAATATCACCTACAAGATTTTATATAACGATGCGGTCGCCATGACTGGTGGCCAGCCTGTTGACGGCATTATCAGTGTCCCGATGATGGCGCAGCAGATGGCAGCAGAAGGCGTCAAGCGCATCGCCCTGGTGACAGAAGACTTGTCGCGCTATACCGACCGATCCAATTTGCCGAGCTTTGTGAGCCTGCATGACCGCAAGGACATGGATGCCGTACAGCGCGAATTACGCGAGGTGCCTGGCGCGACTGTGCTCATTTACGACCAGACCTGTGCTGCTGAAAAACGTCGTCGCCGCAAAAAAGGCGAATTCCCCGACCCCAATCAGCGCATGTTCATCAACGAAGCAGTCTGTGAAGGTTGCGGGGATTGTGGCGTGCAATCCAACTGTACTTCCATCATGCCGTTGGAAACGGAATTTGGCCGCAAGCGCAGCATAGACCAATCTTCGTGCAACAAGGATTATTCCTGCGTCAAGGGTTTCTGCCCCAGCTTTGTCACGGTAGAAGGTGGCAAACTGGTCAAATCCAGAACCGGCACTGCAAAAAACGATGACTTCGGCGCATTGCCTGATCCCGTGTTGCCGGCCTGCGAAAGCTCTTACAATATCCTGCTGAACGGCATCGGCGGCACCGGTGTGATCACCGTTGGTGCCTTGCTGGGCATGGCAGCGCATCTGGAAGGCAAGGGCGCATCGGTACTTGATATGACGGGCATGTCGCAAAAGAATGGTTCGGTGACCTCGCACATACGCATCGTCAACCAGGCTGGAAAATTGCGCGCCCAGCGTATCGCGACCGGTGAAGCAGACCTGATTCTGGGTTGCGATATCTTGACTGCCGGTGCGCATGACGCCATTTCCAAAATGCGTGCCGGTCGTACCCGTGCTGTCATCAATACCCATGAACAGCCTACTGGGCCGTTCGCCAAAAATCCTGACTGGCAATTCCCGCTGGAATCGGTAGAACACCTGATCTCGGAATCGGTCGGTGGCAAGGTCGATTTCATCAATGCCACCAAACTGGCAAGCGCCTTGATGGGCGATTCCATTGCCACCAATCTGTTCATGCTGGGCTTTGCTTACCAGAAGGGTGCGATACCGGTATCCGAAACAGCTTTGCTGCGGGCGATAGAAATGAATGGTGTTGCGATAGAAGCCAACAAGAAAGCTTTCCTGTGGGGGCGCCGTGCGGCCGTGAATCTGGACAGGGTTGAAAAAATTGCCCTCCCCGGCCAGCCCGTCGTCATCCAGATGCCACAAAGCCTGGATGCCGTCATCAAGCGTCGTGTCGCTGTCTTGACTGAATACCAGAATGCCGCCTATGCCCAGCAATATGCTGACTTGCTCGACAAGGTAGGCAAGGCAGAATCTGCATTGAATGCCGGTAACAAATTCAGCATGGCAGTCGCCAGATACGCCTTTAAGTTGATGGCGTACAAGGATGAGTATGAAGTCGCACGCCTGTACACCAATGGCGACTTCACCGCAAAACTAAAGCAGCAGTTTGAAGGGGACTTCAGCCTGAAATTCAATCTCGCGCCACCTCTCTTCTCGAAAAAAGACGGGCAAGGGCATCTGGTGAAGGCGCAATACGGTTCCTGGGTCTGGCAGGCATTCAAGCTGCTGGCCAGACTCAAGGGCTTGCGTGGTACGGCGCTGGATATCTTTGGCCGCACAGAAGAACGCAAGGCAGAACGTGCCCTGATCGTTGAATACCGCACGCTGATAGAAAAACTGGCGGCCGGACTGAATGCGGATAATCTGGAACAGGCGATTGCACTGGCCAGTCTGCCAGAGAAAATCCGTGGTTACGGTCATGTGAAAGAAAAGGCCATGCAGGCGTATCATGCAGAAAAAGCAGCTTTGCTGAATCCGCAAAAAACAACAGCCATCAAGGAAGTGTCACGCGTGGCGTGATCCTGCTGATGGCATTGTGGCAAGACAGGCATAGCTTGTCTGTCTTGCCGGCCAGGGAAAGCCAGTAGACAGGCTACGGGCAGATTTTTTGTTGCGGACTACACTGATATCAAACCCAGTATCCATGACGCTTTCCAGACATTTCACTGCTGCAAGCCGCATACAGGGCCGGATTGCCAATTCACATATTCATATTGACGTTTACGTTAACGTCATATAACTTAGCTTAACCCAAATCCAGTAGAAATTTGTGAAATAGCAATATTTACTGAAGTAAAACAAGACCGATGAGGAAGACATGACTGACCTGTCCGTTGCCCAGAACCTGACCGAATACAAGCCTGCCAACAAAGTTCGCTTTGTGACCGCGGCGTCCCTTTTTGATGGCCACGACGCCTCCATCAACATCATGCGCCGCATCTTGATGGCGAATGGTGCCGAAGTGATCCATCTGGGCCATAACCGCTCGGTAGAAGAAATCGTTACGGCCGCCTTGCAGGAAGATGCCCAGGGCATTGCCATTTCCAGCTATCAGGGTGGTCATGTTGAATACTTCAAATACATGATAGACCTGCTCAAGCAACGCGGTGGTGCCCATATCAAGGTATTTGGCGGTGGCGGTGGTGTCATCGTGCCAGAAGAAATTGCTGACCTGCATGCCTATGGCGTGACCCGCATTTTCAGCCCTGAAGACGGCCAGCGCATGGGCCTGGTGGGCATGATTTTATCGATGATACAGGCTTGTGACAGTGATCTGTCCGGCTATGCACCGACGACGCTGAGGGTATTGCAGGATGGCGATATCGCCGACAAGCACCGTCCGCTGGCGCAATTGATTACCGCGCTGGAAAACGACAAGGTCGCGCCGGAACTGCGCGCGCAGTTGATGGCTGCTGCCAAACTCAGCCAGGTGCCGACCCTGGGTATCACGGGTACCGGGGGCGCCGGCAAATCATCACTGACGGACGAATTGATACGTCGCATACGGCTGGACCAGGATGATGAGTTGAACATTGCCCTGATATCCATCGACCCATCACGCCGCAAGTCCGGCGGCGCCTTGCTGGGTGACCGCATACGCATGAATGCCATTAACCCATGGAAGGGCAAGCTCAAGGTCTTCATGCGTTCGCTGGCGACACGTGAAGCTGGTTCTGAAATTTCACAAGCCTTGCCGGATGTTATCGCGGCGTGCAGGGTCGCCGGTTTTGATCTGGTGATTGTCGAGACTTCAGGCATAGGCCAGGGTGATGCAGCCATCGTGCCGCATGTCGATGTCTCCATGTATGTGATGACGCCAGAATTTGGTGCTGCATCGCAATTGGAAAAAATCGATATGCTGGATTTTGCCGATTTTGTCGCCATCAATAAATTTGACCGTAAGGGCGCGCAAGATGCCTTGCGTGATGTCGCCAAACAATACCAGCGCAACCGCGAATTGTGGAGCCAGAAGCCGGATCAAATGCCGGTCTATGGGACGCAGGCATCGCGCTTCAATGATGATGGTGTGACTGCGCTGTATCAGGGTATCCTGCCAGCACTGGTACAACATGGCTTGCGGGCCAAGCCTGGCAAGCTGCAAGCTATTGATGTCAAATATTCCAGCGGCAAGAATGTCATCGTGCCACCCGCCCGCAGCCGTTACCTGGCAGAGATTGCAGATACCGTGCGTGCCTATCACAAGAATACTGGCAAGCAGGTCTTGATAGCGCGCGAACGCCAGCAACTGCAGGAAAGCAAACGCATGTTGTCTGCAGTTGGCAAGTCTGCTGATTTCGATGACTTGATTAGTGAACGTGAAAACCGCCTGGATGGCGAATCCAAAAAACTCATCAGCATGTGGCCAGACATGCAGGCCGCCTATGCCGGCGATGAATATGTCGTCAAGATCCGCGACAAGGAAATCCGTACCCGTCTGGTACAGCTATCCCTGTCTGGCACCAAGATACGCAAGGTGGCTTTGCCGCGCTTTGTCGATCACGGCGAAATCCTGCGCTGGCTGATGCTGGAGAATGTCCCCGGTTCTTTCCCTTTCACCGCTGGCGTATTTGCCTTCAAGCGTGAAGGCGAAGACCCTACCCGCATGTTTGCCGGTGAGGGCGACCCTTTCCGTACCAACCGCCGTTTCAAGCTGGTATCGCAAGGCATGGATGCCAAGCGTCTGTCGACCGCGTTTGATTCCGTCACGCTGTACGGTGCAGACCCGGCCATACGTCCAGACATCTACGGCAAGGTTGGCAATTCAGGTGTATCCGTCGCGACGCTGGAAGACATGAAAGTCTTGTACGATGGCTTTGACCTGTGTGATCCGGCGACGTCGGTATCCATGACCATCAATGGTCCGGCACCGACCATCCTGGCTTTCTTCATGAATACCGCTATCGATCAGCAGATGGATAAATTTCGCGCCGATAACAAGCGTGAGCCAACTGCCGATGAATCCGCCAAGATACGCGCCTGGGTATTGCAGAATGTACGTGGCACCGTGCAGGCCGATATTCTCAAAGAAGACCAGGGGCAAAATACCTGTATCTTCTCGACAGAATTCTCGCTGAAAGTCATGGGTGACATACAGGAATATTTTGTCCATCACCAGGTACGCAATTTCTATTCGGTGTCCATTTCTGGTTATCACATTGCCGAAGCTGGTGCGAATCCGATTTCGCAACTGGCTTTCACGCTGTCAAATGGCTTCACCTTTGTCGAAGCCTATCTGGCACGTGGCATGCACATCGATGATTTCGCGGCCAATCTGTCCTTCTTCTTCAGCAATGGTATGGACCCGGAATACACAGTACTGGGCCGCGTCGCTCGCCGTATCTGGGCCGTAGCCATGCGCGACAAATATGCGGCAAATGATCGCAGCCAGAAACTTAAATACCATATCCAGACCAGCGGTCGCTCTCTGCACGCGCAAGAGATTGATTTCAATGATATCCGCACAACGTTGCAAGCCCTGATTGCGATCTACGACAACTGCAACAGCCTGCACACCAATGCCTATGATGAAGCCATCACCACACCTACCGATGAATCGGTGCGTCGTGCTTTGGCTATCCAGCTCATCATCAACCGTGAATGGGGTTTGGCGAAGAATGAAAACCCTATCCAGGGCAGCTTCATCATCGAAGAGTTGACCGACCTGGTCGAAGAAGCCGTGATGCAGGAATTTGAACGTATCGCCGAACGCGGCGGTGTGCTGGGTGCGATGGAAACCGGCTATCAGCGCGGCAAGATACAAGAAGAATCCATGCACTATGAACACCTGAAACATGATGGCACCCTACCCATCGTCGGTGTCAATACCTTCCGCAATCCCAAGTCCAATGACACGCCGCAAAAGATAGAACTGGCGCGCTCTACTGAAGAAGAAAAACAGTCGCAGTTACAGCGCCTGGCGGATTTCCACCGTCGTCATGCCGACGTGGCACCGACGGCATTGGCCGCCTTGCAGCAGGCTGCCATCAATAATGAAAATGTGTTTGCCAGGTTGATGGAGGCGGCAAGGGTTTGTTCGTTGGGGCAGATTACTACGGCGCTCTTCGAGGTAGGTGGACAGTACAGGCGCAACATGTAGGAAGCTTCAAAAACCTTTTAATCGGGCGCATAGCTGCGTTGTAAATGCTCGCAATACCGACGTATTGCTGTGCTTTACGCCTTGCTCTGCATCCCGATGAAAAGGTTTTTCGAAGCTTCCTGATAACAGTCGAAAAAAGCCGAACACCAATTCGCGGGCGCATTACTGCGTTGCAAATGCTCGCAATACTGACGTATTGCTGTGCAAGGGTTAGCGTTGGCCTTGCGCTGCATCCCGCGAATTGAATTTCTCAGCGTGTCATGTACGGATTCGGTTGAAATATTTCCAAATTGTGTGCATGTGCGGCTGCGGTAGGGTGCGCTGTGCGCACCGGTTTTTTTGTGTATATCGATTCGCCTAATACGGCGAGCGGTGCGCGGGGCGCACCCTACTAATGGGTTCACAATAGGCGCATCGTTGGGTTGCGTCCTGTTCATCAAGCATCTCGCATGTTATTTCTTGCAGCTTGTCGCACATACGAATCCCGGACTGGTCCCGGGGATTTTCTTTTTCTGCGCTATGGCTGGGCGATTATTGCTAGAATGCCATATCGCCGCCCTGGCTTGCTTTCTTGCGCGGCTGGAATTGTCAATCTGGAGTCTTACCATGCGTGCCTTATTCATAATGTTAACTTGCTGTGTCATTTGTGCCTGCGGCAAAGCTAAGGAATCCAAGCCTGAGCCGGAAGCGCCGCCGCCGATCAAGATCATGGAAGACCAGCGCAAGCAACTGGAAAAAGCCAAACAGGTGGAAGATGCCGTGCAAAAAGCCGCTGATGCACAGAGGGATGTCATCGAAGTGCAGACTGGCGGCCAGCCTGCAAAGAAGGCAAATAAATAGAACTCATGGCACCCACTTAGTGAGTGCCAGCAAGGCGTTCAGATACCGTGCAAGGCCTGCGCATAGCGACGCATGCGCAGTCTTGCCAAACCGTCCCCATGCAACACCACCTGCATGTCAGGGTATGCCGATCACTATTGCTCAATAAGTAATCAGTCCGACCCTCATCGTTTTACATTTTTTTCATTTGTTGGTGTAACCAGCAAGAAATTGGCTTGCGCGAAAAGTATTTCAAAAACTTGAATCTCTGGCCTTGCTTTTTTAATAAACGGATAACATTATTGCATTGACAATGATTTTGTCATCCCCCGACGTATGATTAAAAAGGATAGGCAATGGATGATCAGACTTTTGAAATTGGCCTGGTTGGCGCCGGGGCAATTTCAGCAGGTGCGTACACGGCTGGTGTTGTTGATTTTATGGTCGTGGCACTGGATGCCTGGTATGCGGCGAAGGCCGCAGGCGATGTGCCGCCGCACGATGTCAGGCTGTCGGTATTTTCCGGTGCGTCGGCGGGTAGTATCAGTGCCGCCCTGGGGGCAGCCTACCTGGGATCGGATCAGCCATCCATTGCCACAGAACAGGATGCGGAAAATAACCAGGGCAAGAACAGATTGTTTGATTCCTGGGTGGATAGAATTGATATTTCCAGCCTGCTGGAAAGCCGTGATCTGGCTGACAAGGACAGCAAAGTCATTTCCATACTGGATTCCAGCATCTTGAGGGACATTGCCGATAGCGGGCTGGATGTAGTGCCCAGGCAACAGAAGCGCGCCTATGTCGCCGACAATTTTGAACTGATACTCACCGTCACCAATTTGCGCGGCGTGCCGTATGCGTTTGAACTGCAGGGTAGTGCGGGGGCCAGTTACGACATGTCCCTGCATGCGGATCACATACAATTCCGTTTCAGTGACCGGCCACAGGAAGCATTGCCTGATCGTTATCTCATGCCGTGGCAGGTATTTGCCGCTGGCAAGGACGACGAACGAACAGAAAGGCTGAAACTGGCTGCCCTGGCATCGGCCGCCTTCCCGGTTGGCCTGGCACCACGTACCCTGCAGCACGTGATACAACTCGATACACCGCCAGACGTCTACAGCGCCCGCCTGTGGGACGTACCCACGCCTGAAACTGAACACCCACATCAGTGCTTTACCGAGCAACCGATACCTGCCAATTGGAAACCGGAGACCAAGAGTTTCAATTATCCATTCCAGTGTGTGGACGGCGGTGTGATGAATAATGAACCGCTGGAACTGGCGCGCAATGTCTTGTGTGGCAATGGCGGTCGCAACAAGCGCGATGGCCGGGAAGCCAAGAAGGCTGTATTGCTGATCGATCCTTTTCCCAGTAATTCTTCATTTGATCCCGCTGAACAACCAGCCCCTGACTTGTTGAAAACCACGTTCAAGCTGTTTGCTGCATTGAAAAACCAGGCCAGGTTCAAGCCGGATGAATTGATGCTGGCCTTACATGAAGACGTATTTTCACGGTTTTTGATTGCGCCCAGGCGCGGCGACTCTGTCTTTCCTATTGCCTGCGGTTCGCTCGGCGGTTTTGGTGGCTTCTTGAAACGTGATTTCCGCAAGCACGATTACTTTCTGGGGCGACGCAATATGCAGCAATTTTTGCGCTGTCATTTTGTATTGCCAGAAAAAAATACCTTGTTTGTCAACTGGACGGAAGAGCAGCGCCAGACCTATTGTGTCAAGGATCATCAGGGCAAGATACAGACGTCAGCAGATGGACAACGCTATCTGCCGATCATTCCCCTGGTGGCTGTCGCGGATACCGAATGCTATGAAGCGCCATGGCCTGCCTATTCGCAGAGCGATCTTGCGCAATTGACAGACAGTCTGGAGAACCGCCTGGATGTCTTGCTGGATCATCTGGTCGATCAGTATTTCGATACCAATCATGCCCTGATACGCTATGGTGCAAAATTATTTTTTAAACTCAAAAAACCAGAAATTATTGACTATGCCAGCAAGGTCATCAGCAAGGATTTGAAAAAAATGAAGTTGATGGCTTAGGATTGCAGTATGTGTTTCACCACAAGGAACGAGCGCTTATAACACCGTGTTTTGACTATTGACAACAGGAGCAGGCATCATGCAAAAAATCACCCCTTTTCTTTGGTTTGACCAGCAAGCTGAAGAAGCTGCACATTTTTATACCAGTATCTTTAAAGATTCCAAAGTGTTGAGCATTGCCCGCTATGGCGATGGTGCACCGATGCCGAAAGGCACGGTCATGACAGCCAAATTTATCCTGGAAGGGCAGGAATTTGTGGCCCTGAATGGCGGCCCGCATTTCACGTTCAATCCAGCCATTTCCTTTGTGGTGAATTGTGATTCACAACAGGAAGTTGATTATTACTGGGAAAAACTGATGGATGGCGGTACAGAGAGTCAATGTGCGTGGCTGACAGACCGCTTTGGCGTTTCCTGGCAAATCGTACCGCAGGCACTGATCACTTATCTGAATGATCCCGATCCAGTCAAAGCCCAGCGCGTCATGATGGCAATGATGCAGATGATAAAGATAGATATTGCTACGCTGGACCGCGCTTACCAGGGACTGTGACAGGGATTGTGACAGGGATTGTGAGAGACGACTGATCTGGTCAGCCCGGCGATTTGGCAAGTGCGGGTAAAATGTCTGGGTGACAAGTCACTACCTCAAATCGGGAGACGCCCATGCAAACCAAAAAACTCTTGCTGACCTTATTTGAATACAAGGCCTGGGCGAACCAGGATCTGTTTCGGCTGTTGGCCACCGTCACTACCGACACGCATGCGCGTGAAGTGCATGATGCGATACGCATATTGAACCATATCCATGTCGTCGACCAGATATTTGCCGCCAATCTGCAATCACTGCCACACGGCTTTACCGCATTGAATACCCCGGATACACCTGCGCTGGATGACTTGCACCAGCGTGTCAGCAAGACCGATCAATGGTTGCTGGATTATCTGGGCAAGCAGCCGGAAGCCAGTTTCGCTGAAGAGATCCATTTCACTTTTGTCGATGGAAAACCGGGCAATATGTCGCGCGGCGAAATGCTGTTGCATGTGGCGACACATGGTAATTACCACAGGGGTGCTGTCGGGCGTATCCTGTCACAGATCGATGTGGATCCGCCCTGGGATCTCATGACTGTGTATCTGCACCAGACTCCCCGGTCTGCAACTTGACTCATATACGGTTGGCGACAGATGCAGATGCGGCGCAACTGCAGGAAATTTATCGTCACTGCATCATCGAAGCGTCCTGGCAGGTACGCCCGGCAGAGGCGATTCCTGAATTTGCCGCCATCTCGCGCGACGAAGTGATCTGGGTGGCGGTGGATGCGCAGCTTCAGGTACTGGCCCTGCTGGCAGTACAGCCTGAACATGCCTATATCCATCACCTGTATGTACATCCGCGCGTACAAGGCCAGGGTCTGGGCCGCGCGCTGCTGGTTTTTTTGCAGGCGCACTTGGCTTTCCCCTGGCGTTTGAAATGTGTGCTCAACAATACTGCAGGCATGGCATTTTACCGTCACCTGGGCTGGCATGAACTGCAGCAGGACCATGGTGCAGATGGTGTGTATTGTTTGCTGGAACATGCCGGGCCGCAGATAGTCGGCTGTAACAGTTAAGTGATTTTTACTGATTTGATAGAAAATGTTATGAGATATAGACAGTTACTCGTCGCCAGTTTTTTAGCCGTGTCTGGTATAGCCAATGCAGATGTTGACGTCAATATCAAATACCTGCATTCACAGGCACTGGAAGTGAGTTATCAATTACCGCCTGCTTGTCCCAGCCTGGCTTTCAAGAAAAAAGGTAGTGATGCAGCAAAAATACGTAGCACCTGGCAACCTCTTGACGCCTGTGGCAAGGCAGATGGTCAGCATTTGAGTAATGAACACGCGCAACAGGGGCAACAGGCACAACAAGCGACGTGTACACAATTACGTTTTCAAGTGCCTGTCAGCACAAATAAAGTGCGGGGCTATCCGGCGGCTTTCCCGGTGGCCGATGCGATCTACGTCCATACCAGTAATTACGCGGTGGAGACAGGCTGTGGCAAAGTCAGCTACAGTTTTAGTGCTCCCGGTATTGCCATGAATGCCCAGGTGTTTGCAGACCATGCCAGGCCGAGCGACGTAAAAGGCGAGGACATGCCCGTTCTGTTATTGCCGCAAGTAGTGAAGACGGATGGCAATTTCATCGGCTATTTTGACCCCGCATTGGGTGAGGCCAATATCAGCAACATACGCAAGATAGCTGCCGAATCCATCGCTTTTTTGCACCAGGCATTGCCAAGGGCAACATTCGACATGCCCATCATTGCGGCATCCAGGGTAGTTGGTCCTGGCGGTGCCAGGCCAGATGGCGATGCCGGTGACGTCTTGCGTCTGGGCCTGTTCAACTGGCCGCTACAGCCAGATGCAGAGACAGAACGTATGATGACATTGTTTGTGTCGCATGAATTCAGTCACCGCTTTCAAATGCGTGATGCGACTGACGCCTATGCCGATGCACGTCTGATCCATGAAGGGGGTGCCGAATTCTTGCGCTGGCTGATGGCAGTACGCAAAGGGTGGCTGACACATGAACAGGCAGCGGATGAGTTGAATATGGCTTTGGGCGAATGTCTGCTGGATGTACGGCAGGCAAGTTGGGGTAATTTGACTGCCAATCAGATAGCTGGCGGGCGACTTGATTATCGCTGTGGTTTGGCGGTCTATGTCTATGGTTTGGCAGCCAGGCAAGGCAAGGCGGGACCATTTGAGCGCTTTGACGGTTTTTATGATCAGCTCAGGCAGGTACAAGGGCAGACACAGGCACCACGGCCAGACTTTGCCCACGCTCTGGAATGCGGTGCAGAGCCGGCCTGCAAAAGTAAGTGGTTACCTCGCCTGCTTGGCAAGCAGGAAAGCATGCAAGCTGTGTGGGTGGATTTTTTCCAGCAAACGGGGTTTGCCCGCACAGTCGTCGCCAGTCAGCAACAAAAAAATGCCATGCTCAATCAGGCCATGCAAGAGTTGATGAGAGAGGATTGCGGCACCAGCAGCACCTTTCCACAAGCAGACAAACTGGGCGTGGATGAAGTCAAGGGCTGCAAAATACTGCGGGGTGGCATGAACATCATCGAATCAGAAAATTTGCCTTTATATAATCATCCTGACACCCTGGTGGCCACCATAGCAGCTTGCAGGCAGCGCTCGCAAGTCAGATTGAGTCTAGAGTCCGGGCAACAACTGGATCTGCCTTGCAAGAAAGCCTATCAACCAGTTGAACAATTTTATGCGGTCGATATGATGAAATTGTTAAGTAGCCTGAACCACTGATTGTTTGCATCTGTACATCGCCAGATTTGCTGCCTGGGGTCTGCGCGGGGTGAATGAATAACGGATACAGTATAGAAAGTCTGCCCCCCTTCAAACGCATTTGACTTCTGTGGTGCTATCCGCGTAGAAGTGAAGTAGGTACCAGCTTCATCATGCAAATTTCACTTATAGGACTTACGCAAAACCGCCCCAACTGCGTTGCAGCTCCTAGCCGTACTATTCGTACTGTCTTCGTCGCTGCGCCTTGTTGGGACAATTTTGCGTAAGTCCTGACTTATTACACCGTGTTACACCTTGCGGTGATATTGACTGATACGCTCGGGTATTGCTGGTTTCACGCAGGTGGTCGGCTATACTGTCTTTCTTTTTGCATCAAGAAAGCCTTCCATGTCCCCATCTCCCGCCTGCCCTGTCTGCTCTATGGAGAATACCTATCCAGATGGCGACAATTATATTTGCGCTGATTGTGGCCATGAATGGTCGATGCAGGCAGCCGCTGGCGCTGATGACAATGATGAACGTATTGTCAAGGATTCCAACGGTAATGTACTGGCCGACGGTGACGCCGTGGTATTGATCAAGGACCTGAAAGTCAAGGGCTCTTCCACCACCCTGAAAATGGGGACCAAGGTAAAGAGCATACGGCTGGTGGGTGGTGACCATGAAGTGGATTGCAAGATGGATGCAGGCAGCTTCATGTTGAAAGCCTGTTACCTGAAAAAAGTTTAAGCTGGAGTTTGCATGAACCATATCCTGGTCTACGGTGATTCGCTGTCCTGGGGCTTGATTCCCACTACGCGTGAGCGCCTGTCTTTTGAAGGGCGCTGGCCCGGTGTACTGGAGATAGGTTTGAACAGCGCCGAGCATCATGTGCGTGTGGTGGAAGATTGCCTGAACGGGCGGCGCACGGTCTGGGATGACCCTTTCAAACCCGGGCGGAATGGCGCGCAGGGCTTGGCGCAGCGCATAGAAAGCCTGACACCGCTGTCGCTGGTGGTGGTCATGCTGGGTATCAATGATTTCCAGACCATGCATCAGAATGACGCCTGGATGTCATCGCAGGGCCTGGCTGTGATCATCAACACCATACGCCAGGCACCGATAGAACCGGGCATGCAAATACCGCCTATCCTGATTGTTGTACCGCCACTGCCAACTACACCGAAGGGTGCGATTGCCCCCAAATTTATAGGCTGCGAGCATAAAAGCCAGGGATTGGTAGAAGCATATAAAGAAGTCACAGCGGTACACAACTGCCATTTTTTTGATGCGGGTAGTGTTGTCAGTGCCAGTGAATTTGATGGCGTACACCTGGATGCGGATCAGCATCTGATCCTGGGCTGGGAACTGGTTGGTGTCGTTTCTTCGCTGTTGAAGTATTACCAAAGAATTGAACGCTGACAGATGGACGCTGACTGATGAACGCTGACTACTGCGCCATCCACAACAGACTGGCAAAGTTTGCCAACAGTTTTGATCTGAAAGACTGGGATGGACTGTGTGCCTGCCTGGCACCTTCGGTGTATACGGATTATTCTGATCTACGCGGCACTCCGCCGGAACAGATGAGCAACCGGCGTTATGCGGATTTGCGCCGTATCGCCTTGCAGGATTTAAAGACCCATCATATCAGCGGCAATATCGAGATAGAAATAGAGGCTGATACCGCGAAGGCCAAAGTGTCGACCATGATTTATCGTCAGGATGCAGAAGGCACGACCCTGCATACGCACTGTCTGTACGAATTCGGCCTGCAAAAGATGGCCGCTGCATGGTACATCGATGCCATCGTCCAGAAAGTATTCTGGAGCGATGGTTCAAGCGCCATACACAGCGGTATTGTCCGTTAGCGGTTCGTCCTGCACAGCGTCAGATGAATTGAATTTGCCCGTTGCTGATACCTATCAGTGCAAGGGCGGCAGTGATGTCATTTGCCGTGACGGCAGATGCAATCGCGATGCCATTGGTGATCGAGGTTTCGGGGGTCAGGTAGTTCAGTCCCCATTCAACAGCAAACTGATTGGCGACCTTGATCTTGTTGTCCAGTAAATCCACCACCCAGCCCCAGGTCGCATCACCTTTGTAGGTACGCGCACCCGCCAGTACCGCACTCACCATGGAACCCCGGGTCTGCAGACCGGTATTGAGTTCATTCAGCCAATATTGCAGGCCGGCGCTATCTGCCCCGGCGGTCCTGCCCATGGCATTTTTATAAATGGTATTGATGAAATCGGTATTGCTGAGACTGGCGCTATACCCCGTCTGTGCCGGAAACTGGGCAGCAGCAATGAAAAAAGCGTCACCTATCTGTTTGAACGACATGCCGGACTTGTACTGGGTGACCCAGTAATCCAGCCCATCGGCATCTGGCACGCGATTGAAATAGGCGACATACAATTCTTCCAGCGATTGCAATTCCGCACCCTTGATCGTATGCGCATTGTCATACACGGTGGTATTGACGATGAAGTCGGAAAACTGGATTTTTTCCACATTGTGTGTGGCCCAGTAAGCATTGCTCTGGTAACCCAGCAAGACCGTGCTGCCGGTGATCTGGTTGACGAAATAGCTGCCGCCTTTGCTTAATGATCCATTGACTTGCAGGATATCAGTACCGGCACCCCCATCGATATAATCGAAACGCGTGGTATCAGGCGTACTGAGCGAGATGGTGTTATTGCTGCCATCCAGCTGGATGATACTGTTGCTGCCGGTCAGTATGCTACTGATGCCACTGACATTGATGACGGACTTGTCCAGCGTCGCGTTCTCTACCTGCTGAGTGCTGATCAGGTTCTTGCGGATATAGCCGGTACTGTCTATCGTCGTCAGGCTCATGCTGGCCCCGGTTTTGTAGGCACCGGTGGCATAGGCATCAAAATAAGTCTTGTCTGTAGTGTCGACGGTCACACCGTTGATTTTCCAGCTGTATGCCAGCAGGCTGCTGTCAGGGACGGTGGGTTGGTAAATACCTGGAATGGTCGTGCTTAATGACAGATAATCACCAATCGACTGGTAATATTTCAGGGCGAAGGCTTCTTTTTCCGGCGCGCTGAAGGGCGTGTTCAAATGATTCATCTTGGAATCCTGGGTGGCACGCCAGATTCCCTTGTCGCGGTAATAACCGCCCTCATAGGTGCCGACGACACCCAGTTCACCGTCGTTATAGCCTAACCACGCAGACCATGGAATGCGACTCAGCGAGTCAGTCACATGCGGGCTGGCCAGGAAGCCTGGGTCGGTCAGCGGATAATTGCTGGCGATGGAGGTATCCACGTATTCATCCTGCAGACCGGCATAGCTGTGACCGATCTCATGCAAGACTACTTCCGCAGATGAAATATTACCGGCTGATGCCCAGGCGACAGAGCCGCCGGCGCCGCCATACAGGTTGGTATTGACCAGCACCACGGTCAGTTCATGTGCGTCACTGGCCACGGCACCGGCCACAACAGTAGTGACCTTGCCAAAATCACCGTACAGCAGGCGACCGTCGCTGCCATGCTGGGTGGCGTCGAAATAGGTATTGACGCTGATATTATTGTTGGGCTGGTCAGTACCGGATTGCGCCGAAGCGACAAAAATGGCACTGGCATTGAACAGGTTCTTGTAGACAGAAAACGGCGCATTCAAGCGGGTATTGGCGTCCCCCAGCATATTGTTGAGAAAGTTCTTGGCATCCGCCAGGAACTTGTCTCTTTCAACCGCAGTGTAGCCTTCGGCGACAAACACGATATCGACGCGACTTTTGCTGGGGCCGGTATTCAATAGGGTGGTGACATCAGCCATGGTGTGTGTGCCTTGTAGATAAAAAGAATATTATTTGCAGCGTTTTTGGCAGCAGTGCGATGCCATCCTGATTTACCAGTGTTTCAACTGTTACAGTCCACTAGTGAATTTCTATAGGTATAGCTCTAGTCCAGACTGAATACAACACAGCGCAATCATTCGTAACACTCCAGGCTGACTTGTCACAAAAATTGCACTTTCAGGTATTAATTGATCAGCAGGAATGGGCATTATGATACAAGTCTGACCACAAGAGACGGCGTGTCTCTAATAAACATCGCGACGGTAGAGATGTTGCTCGGTCATTTGTTCCAGACGCCCGGCACCGAGGATGAGAATGAGGGTGGCATGAACTTCTTCTGCCATGCCTTGCAGGCTGCCGCAGACCAGGATGGCTGCGCCCTGTTCTACCCAAGACAGGATATCGGCCGCCTGTTCCAGCATCGCATGCTGGACATAACGACGTTCGGCCTGGTCACGTGAAAAGCACAGGTCCAGTCTGGCTAGCACGCCGGTCTGTTGCCAGGCTTGGATTTCATCGCGATGAAAATAATCATGTGCCTGCTGTCTTTCGCCAAAAAACAACCAGTTGCGCATTTGTTGTTTGCTGGCGCGCGCCTTGATATGGGCGCGCAAACCTGCCAGGCCAGTACCGTTGCCGATCAGGATCAGAGGTATATCCTGAGCTGGCGTATGGAAGTTGCGGTTTTCGCGCAGGCGCAAACCCAGGGTTTGCCCCACCTGTGCATAGGCTGTCAGCCAGCCCGAGCCTATGCCCAGGCTGCCATCAGGACGGTGCATCTGGCGTACCAGCAATTCCAGCTTGCCATCTGCGGGGATGGATGAAATCGAATATTCGCGGTGTGGCAAAGGGCTGGTGGAGTCCTGGCCACGCACATCTGCCACATTTACCGCAGCGACTGGCGGCTGTTGTGGTTCGATTTCTGCAATATCACCGGCAGTCCATGTGAGCGCACCATCGGCGGGGCGACAGGCGATGCGAAACACCGGGCCGCCCAGGCTGCCGGGGTTCAGCAATTCGCGCTCGGTCAAGATCCAGTCTTGATAGCCGGGCTTACTCCAGTCCGACAATTCGGTATGGCCGCTGATGACACCCAGATAATGCTGCCAGTGGCGCAAGGCACCTTCATCACCATTGTCGACTTCTATCAGGTCGAACAGGCATTGTGCCTGTTGCTGGCGCAGCCAATGGGCGAGACTATGACCGAAGGCACAGAACTGCTGATAGTGGCGGTCACCCAGCGCCAGTACAGAAAAACTCAGATGTGACAAATCCAGCGTCTGGCTCATCAGGCGGCGGGTAAAGGCTGCCGCATTGTCGGGGGCATCGCCCTCACCGGTGGTACTGACGACAAACAGCATACGCTGTGCCTGTTGCAGTTGGGCTGGCTGGATGGCACCCAGCGCGCAGACGGCAATGTCTATTCCGGCTTTTTGCAGATGCGTGGCGGTTTTGATGGCGATTTGTTCTGCATAGCCTGTCTGGCTGGCATAGGTGATCAGGATGCTACCCTGGTCATGATGCTGCAATTCAGCAGGAAAACCTTGCATGGAGCGGGACTGGCTTTCTTTATGCCTGATACCTGTCCACAGGCAAAAAGCCAGATAGCCAAGCAGCAGCAAGCCGGCAGACAAGTCGCGTTGCACAGTACCTTGCCAGAAAAAACTCAGCATAAACAACACAGTGAATGCCAGGCACAGTATGCCCATCAGGCGCAGGGAGGGAAGTCGCATCGTCAACTAGTCAATTAGTCATTCAGTCCAGCATGGCAATCAGGGCGGCACTCATTGTCTCTTCCAGATGGGGGCCGTTGCGCTGTAAAAACAGGGCAGCAATATGATGTTGATTGGCATACGCCAGGCCATCTTCGCCACCGAGTACGGTCAGGGCCGTGGCCAGGGCATCGGCAACCATGCATTGGCTATACAATACCGTGACTGAAGCCAGTTCGTTGTCTACCGGGTAGCCGGTGCGCGGGTCCAGCGTATGGGGATAACGCCGCCCATCCTGCTCAAAGAACTGGCGATAATCGCCAGAAGTGGCAACGGACAATTCATGCAGCGCCACCAGGTATTCTTTCTTTTGTCCGCTGCCCGGCATGGCGGTCGGGCTTTCGATGGCAACCCACCATGGCGACCAATCCGCCTTCATGCCCAAGCCGCGCAACTCGCCACCGAGTTCTATCAGATAGCTGTTGATGGACAGGGATTCCAGAAAACCGGCTACCTGATCGACGGCAAAGCCCTTGGCAATCGACGACAGGTCAAGCGCAATGCCACCCGGTTGCAGCAAGCGGCGTTTGATATGGTCCAGCTCCAGCGCTTTCCAGTTCCCGGCCTGCATCGCAGTCTGAATCGCAGCCTGCATCTGCTGCGCTTCTGGTACGGCTGTACGCTTGCCTGCCGGGCCAAAGCCCCACAGGTCAACCAGTTTACCTGCTGTGATGTCGAAGGCACCGGCAGTCTGTTGTGACAGGTACAGGCTGTAATCAACGACCTTGAAAAATTCATCGGACAGTTGTTGCCAACTGCCTGCGCTTGTGCGGTTGTAGGTGCACAGATCAGATGCCGGGTCCCAGGTACTCATTTGCAAGACGACCTGGTCCAGCACTTGCTGTATGCCGGCTTCCAGCATTGCGCCTTCGTGTTTGCCATCTGCTAGCAACTGCACATGCCAACTGCTTCCCATGGAGGCACCGGTCAGCGTCAGGCTTTGCGCCTGGGCTGCTGGTGCCGACGGTTCAGATGCTTGCAGCGGGATAAAAACACGACGCATGGTAGGGATGCCAGATTATGCAGATTATTGTGGCAAGACTTCCAGTGTCGCCACATAGCTGGCAACCCTGACTTTGGCAGGTGCCTTGACCTGTTTGTCATCTTTAAGTTCTGCTTCCAGCCAATACAAGCCGGCAGTTGGCCAGGTGATGTTGAATTTGCCATCCTTGTCGGTGACAAAGGTTTTTTCATCCAGCTTTTGGCGATAGCGTACGCCACCAGCGATCACGGTGACGTTGACATTGGCGGCCGGTTTACCATCCAGCAACAGGCGGAACTGGGCTGTTTCACCAGCGACCAGGTCATTCGGATGGGTGATGCCGCTCAGTTCCAGCCCGCTGCCACTGATATCCATTGCCTTGCCGCCGGGTTTGCCATTGGTGACGAAGGTTTCGACGCGACCACTGCGTTGCGTGACTTGCAGTTCTTCCGCATTGGCCGGTACTTCCTTGGCAAATGTTTCTGCCGTCCCACGCCAGCGTTTGATTTTGCCATCTTCCTTGTAGCTGGCCATCAGGCCCTCATTGACGAAGCCGATTTTATAGCTGCCAACCTGGCTCAGTTTCACGTCGAAGCTGCTGCGAAACTTGCCTGTGCTTGCGTTTTCCGGCTTCAGCGCTGTGCCATCCGGTGCGGTGATAAACAGGTTGTCCAGCTTCAGGGCATTGTGATCAAAAACGAAGACATCGGTGGCAGCGGCAGCATCAATCGTCACCCATGGCGTGTTCCCCGCCACGACAGTGGAAGACGGTACCAGGAAAGCGCGGTGTGCCTGGGCAGAGAAAGCTGCGCAAGCCAGTGCCGAGAAGAAGGCGATTTTTTTGAAAGTGTTCATTATTATCCTTGAGCCTGGTTTATTTGATGGTCACAGCGATGGCACCCAGTTCGTGACTACCCTGGGCCTTGAGGTTTTGTTCACCTTTGGCTTGCCACTGGAATGGTACTTTGACGACTTCACGGCCACCACCTTCACGCGCTGCTTCGACGATCAACTGATAATCACCCGCCGGCAAAGTGGCCAGCACACCCTTGTCACCGGCAAAGCTCAGGGTTTGTTCGCCCGTGGTACGGGTTGCGCCGCTGAGACCATCGACAGGTAACTGCAATTCGCGGCCACTGCGACGCCACCACTGGCGCAAGTCCTTCAACCATTTTGTGCCTTCATTGTCACGCTTCTTCAAGTCATACCAGACTGACAGGTTGCCGGCAAAGGTCTGGTCCGGTTTTTCCAGCCAGATGGCGACATACGGCTTGTGGTATTCCGCCACTTTCAGGGCGGGCACTTCCACTTTCAATGTCAGGTCGGCCGCGACGGCATTCATGGCTTGAGTGCCGAGCAGGCTGGTGATGGCAAACGGGAGCAAATTACGCATGGGAGAACAACCTTATGATGAACAATCAATGAATAAAAGAAGGATAAACGAAAGACAAATTAATGGATAAACATCAGAGCAAGCAAAAACGGTGCGACCAGCCCAAACACCACCAGCGGCCAGGTACTTGGACGTTTGCTGGCATGCATTTTCAGCAGGAACAATCCTGTCACGCAAAAAATCAGGCAGGCTGCAGCAAAGGCATCAATAAACCAGTTCCACGCAGTGCCAGTGTTGCGGCCTTTGTGTAAATCGTTGAAGTAGGCAATCCAGCCACGGCTGGTCAATTCATATTCGATGTCGCCGCTATCCAGCGCAATGCGCAACCAGGCGTCGCCACCGGGGCGCGGCAGGCCGACATACACTTCTTCTGGCGACCATTCCGGTACTTGCCCGTTAATATGGATGTCCAGTTCCTGGTCCAGCCAGTCTGTCACCGGGGCAGGCAACAAGGCATCATCGGTGTTTTTCAGTACCAGCAACTGATCCAGCAAAGCTGACGGCAATTGCCCGGTCTTCTTGCTGACTACCGGATGCGCCTCGATCTGGGCTGAATGGTTCAGGGTGATGCCGGTGGCGGCAAACAGCAGCATGGCAACCAGGCACATGGCTGAACTGATCCAGTGCCACTGATGCAGATGACGCAGCCAGAAGGCCCGTTTTTGTTGGAGTGGCAATTGATCGGGACTGGATGGCTGCATGGTGTAAATAGGGAAATGAAGCGAATAAGTGACGCAAACAAGTGACGCAAATAAGCCGCTATTCTAAATGATAATTATTCTCAATTGTACATGAGTCCGCTATCGGGAAACATGCTGAATTGTACTTTTTTGTATCTTGCGGGAATTAAACGGACATCAAACAACCAGCAGAATAAGCGCATAGCTCTGGGTGTGGCAGTGTCGCGTGATAAAATTTTCAGAATATTCACTTTCTCTCTACACCATGAACGTCGTCATTCTCGCTGCCGGTATGGGCAAACGCATGCAGTCTTCGCTGCCCAAGGTCTTGCATGGCCTGGCTGGCAAGCCCTTGCTATCCCATGTCATCGACACCGCCCGCCAGCTGCATGCCAGCAATATCTGCGTCATCTATGGACATGGTGGTGAGCAAGTGCCGACCGCCGTGGCTGCCGACGACTTGCGTTTTGCCCGTCAGGAACCACAACTCGGTACTGGCCATGCAGTGGCGCAGGCAATTCCGGTACTGGATGACAGTGTGCCCACCCTGGTTCTGTATGGCGATGTGCCGCTGACTACACCAGCCAGCCTGGCGCGCCTGGTTGCCGCTGCCGGTAATGACAAGCTGGGTATTTTGACGGCACACATGGCCGACCCCACCGGTCTGGGACGCATCGTCCGGGAAAAGGGCAACATCGTGCGCATCGTCGAACAAAAAGATGCGAATGAAGCAGAGCGCCAGATTACCGAAATCAATACCGGCATCATGCTGGCACCGACGATGCATTTGAAATCCTGGCTGGGCCAGTTGTCGAATAATAATGCGCAGGGCGAATATTATCTGACCGATATCGTGGCATTGGCAGTTGCCAGCGGTGTCGAGGTGGTATCAGCACAGCCGGATGCAATCTGGGAAACCCTGGGTGTCAACAGCAAGGTGCAACTGGCCGAGCTGGAAAGAACCCATCAACTGAACATCGCCCGCCAGTTACTGGAGCAAGGCGTGACCCTGTTTGACCCGGCCCGTATTGATGTGCGTGGCCACCTGCAATGCGGGCGTGATGTCAGCATCGATGTCGGTTGCGTATTTATTGGCGAAGTGGTGCTGGAAGATGGCGTCAGCATAGGGCCGAACTGTGTCATCCAGAATGCACGTATTGCGGCGGGCACATCAGTCAAGGCGTTTTGCCATATTGATGATGCCATCGTTGGTGCCAAATCGCAGATAGGGCCCTATGCGCGCCTGCGTCCTGGTACCGAGTTGGCAGAGGATGTGCACATCGGCAATTTCGTCGAGGTCAAGAATAGCCAGGTCGCGGCGCATAGCAAGGCCAATCACCTGGCTTATATAGGCGATGCCACCATAGGCAGCCGCGTGAACATTGGGGCCGGTACCATTACCTGCAATTATGATGGCGTCAACAAGAGCCGTACCATCATCGAGGATGATGCCTTCATCGGCAGTGATTCGCAACTGGTGGCACCAGTACGGGTGGGCAAGGGCGCGACATTGGGTGCAGGTACTACCCTGACCAAGGATGCCCCGGCAGGCAAACTGACGGTATCCCGCCCCAAACAATTGACGATTGATTCCTGGCAAAGGCCAGTGAAAATCAAGAAATAAAGTCTTGTTACCTGTGACTTTGCGCTTGCGGTCTTAACACATGCTGACCGCAAGCTCAGGGTATATCTTCATTCGCATTGATCAGGACAAGTGATCAGGACAATTTCTGCAACAGTTCAGTTGCGCTGCGTGATTGCGGCGCATTGTTTTTCAGGATTTCTGTCAAAAACTTTTTGGCGTCGTCTGTAAGTTGCTGTTCCACCGCCAGGGTGGCTGCACGCAACCATACGGCACCACGGAAGTTCAGATCAGTCTGGGCAAACTGTTGGGCGTCCAGCACTTCTTTCAACAGTTGCTCACCTTGCTGCTTGCGGTTCATGACACGTGGTACCGCCAGGAAAGTGCTGGCGGCGACAAAACGTACTTCCAGCGCGACCGGTACGGAACCATGCATGGCCTGGCTGTTGCTGGCCAGTTGCAATGCCTGTTCCACCATGGCTGTGCCATCTTCCAGCGCCGTTGTTTTCTCAGCTTTGGCTATTTTTTCCAGCGAAGATTTGGCGGTGGCTGCGCCTGCGTACGACATCAGCAAAGGGTTGCCGGGTTCCTGTTTCAGCAAGCTGTTAAAACTGCTGGCAGCATGCTGGCTGGCTTGTCGTGCGGCATCAATTTCTACCTGTCCTACTGAATTGACGTAATCCTGATTCAACCAGCTGCTGACGGCATTGGCGACATATTGATCCTGATTGATTCCGGGGTTAGGGCTGGCCACCAGTTGTTTTACCGCGGCGCGGAATTCGGTTTCAGAAAAAGCCATGGCATTGCTGGCAGAGATGATGGCCAGGCTGGCGGCCAACACCAGTTTTTTGGCAGTGGTGTGAGTGAGGATAGATGTGATTGCGTTCATGATGAACTCCATTTTTTCAAGTTTGCTTCGGGTTATTGGGTGACTGCAGGGACAGGTTAAGACGCGCTGTCGCAGGCCACCACCGCAATGAGATCAAACGCAGAAAAAAGGTGTGAAGCCTGCAAAAAATGGCGCAAGCGGAATGAAAAATCTGGCGAGGGCTGGTCAATTCAACGATGGTGTAAAGAGGCTTTCTTACTACAAGCCGCTGGCTTGCAGGGCCCAAATCAGCCCATAGAAAGGCAACTGAAAGCTTCCATTCTTTACCCTGTACCCAGGCGTATTGAACTGTTTTATTCACATCACAGGTCAGCACGACCTTGACTACATGACGCGCATGTTGTCTGCAAAATATAATTTCTATAGGAGAACACCAATGAAAAAGCTACTCGGCGCCGCAACGCTGGTATGCATGGCAAGTGCAGCATATGCACAATCAAGTGTGACTGTGTATGGTTTGATTGATGCCAATATCACTTACAACAATAATGGTGACGCAAATAAAAACAGCCAGTTCAAACTCAATAGCGGTGGCATGAACACCTCGCGCTTTGGTCTGCGCGGCAGCGAAGATCTGGGTAATGGCCTGAAAGCCATCATGCAACTGGAAGGCGGCGTCCTGCTTGATACCGGCGCATCAGATGGTGACATCTTTGGCCGTCAGGCGAATGTGGGTTTGCAGGGTGATTTTGGCCGTATCATTGCCGGTCGTTCTTACAGCACCACCTATGATTTCATTTTGCCATTTGACCCTATGGGCTATGCGCCACAGTATTCCTGGGCAACGTCTGGCGGTGCCACTGGCGGCCGCAAAGACGGCATGTTGACCGGCGTATCCAATCTGTTGAAATACCAGTTTGATGGCAAGGGTTTCAAACTGGGTGCGACCTATGGTTTTGGTGAAGTCGCTGGCAATACATCTGGCAACGCCAAATACATCCTGGCTGCCAGTGCATTTGATGGCCCATGGGCTGCAGTCATCACTTACGAACAAAACAATAGCGCACCGATCGCCAACGGTTCTTACGACCAGGCCAAGGTATTGCATCTGGGCACCACCTACGATCTGGGTGACGCCAAGCTGTTTGCCGGCTATCGCAATTTCAAGAAAACCATGGCAAGCGGTACTGCCGATCAGCGCAGTGACATGCTGTGGCTGGGTGTCAATTATGCAGTAGCTCCGGCATGGACACTGACCGGCGTGTACTACTATCAGGACATCAAGAATATGGCGCCTGGTGCAGATGCTGACCCAGGTTTGCTGGCACTGCGTGCCAAATACGCGATGTCGAAACGTACCGACATCTACATTGCCACAGGTTACGCCAAGGCCAGCAATAACAAGCTGACAGGCGTATCACGTGATGATGCTGGTTTTGCTACTAACCAGACATCGGCGACGGTAGGTATTCAGCACCGCTTCTAATCTGTAAAACAAAATGCCCTGAACTGATATTGCTGTTCAGGGTATTTTTGCGTGTAGCGAGTATCAGTTCACTAGTGTGGCCTGACTTCTTTCTTCAAGGCTGCCATCGCCAATTTTTCTACCAGGCCTGGTGCGATTAATTTTAACCAGCGTGCCAGCTTGCCCTTGAAGGTCATCACCACGTCGCGATCACCGCGTTCATAACCACGTATGATGAGGGCGGCACATTCCTCTACTGACATGGCGTCATCTTCTTTCAGGCCACTGCTGCCAGCAGCATCACCGGTCGTGTTATAACCGTGATAGCGGATTTGGGTGGCAACCACACCCGGATAAGCCAGTGTAACCCTGACCCCCGAACCACGGAGTTCTGTACGCAGGCTTTCAAAAAAACCAGCCATGGCAAATTTGCTGGAACAGTATGCGGTACGACCAGGTACACCGATCAGGCCCGCCAGCGAAGAAACAGCAACGATGAAACCACGGGATTTTTTCAGATAGGGCAGGGCGGCATGTGTGCACCAGATGCTGCCCCAAAAATTGATTTGCATCAGTTCCTGATACCAGCCCAGATTATCCACTTCTCCAAACAATGCCTGTGCAGACTTACCCGCATTGTTAATCAACACATCGATACTGCCAAACTGGGCGGCGGCAGCGTCAATCAATTGGCGGCAACTGGATTCGATGCCGACATCAGTTTTCACCACCAAGGTTAGCGCACCGAACGCCTGACATTGGGCGGCCACTTTTTGCAAGCCCTCTTCATTGCGCGCGGCCAGCACAAGTGCCAGTTTGGCACCATAAGTGCGTGCCAGTTGACGCGCCATTTCCGCCCCTATCCCGTCAGAACTACCGGTGATGATGACGACTTTCTGTTGTGCGTTCATGTTTTATAGCTTTCATCCATGCGATCCAGTTTGCGTATCAGGGATGGCCATACAAATGCGCCACCCAAGCCACCCGTTTGCACCCGCATGGCTTCCGACACCCCTTTGACGATCAAGGGGTTGACGTGAACCAGTTCACCGCCGGCCTGGGCTGCCAGTTGTATCTGGCAAGTTGCTTCGAAGGTGTACATCGACAGGAAAGCATCGGCGATTGATTTGCCCACCGTCAGCAAGCCATGGTTGCGCAATACCAGAAAGTTGGCGTGACCCATGTCAGCCTGCAGGCGCGGTTTTTCATCCTCCCTGAAAGCAACGCCTTCATAATCATGATACGCCAGCGATGCCAGCACAAAAGTGGATTGCTGCGACAGCGGCAGCACCCCACATTTTTGCGCGCTGACAGCCACCCCGGCACGGGTATGCGTATGCAATACGCATTGCACATCTTCACGTGCCGCATGCACGGCACTGTGGATGACAAAGCCCGCCGGGTTCACCGGGAAGGGCGAATCAATCACCTTATTGCATTGCTGATCTACCTTGACCAATGACGACGCAGTGATCTCATCAAACATCAGGCCATACGGATTGATCAGGAAATGGTGTTCAGGGCCAGGGATGCGGGCACTGATATGGGTGAACACCAGATCGCTCCAGCCATACGCGGCGACCAGGCGGTAACAGGCAGCCAGGTCAACGCGTAATTGCCATTCTTCTGCGCTGACCTGATCCTTGACTGAGGGTATGTCCATGCTATCTCCAATGTTGTTTTTCTGATTTATTCGCTGACTGCGGTTTTGTAGATCGTATTGCGTGGCTTGCTGAATAATTGTTTCAGCATGGGTTCAAATTCCACCAGCGGACAAGTTTCAGCATGTGCGTCAAACGAAGGGTTATCGTACAAGGCACAGAATTCTGCCGTGCGTTCAAAGTGCGGGTGCTGACGGAATTGTTCACGCATGTCCCTGTCCATGCCGATGTGGTGGAAGAAATAATGCCCCTGGAAAATGCCATGGTGTTGCACCATCCACAGATTGTCTTCGGCGACAAAGGGTTTCAGTATGGCTGCCGCAATATCAGGGTGGTTGAAGGAACCCAGAGTATCGCCAATATCATGCAGCAGGGCACAACAGACATATTCATCGTCGCGACCATCACGCATGGCGCGGGTGGCGGTTTGTAATGAATGGGTGAACCGGTCTATGGGAAAGCCACCATAATCACCTTCCAGCAAACGCAAATGCTTGATGACACGGTCCGGCAGGTTCTGGGCAAATTGCATGAATTCCCCACCGATGATTTGCCAGTCTTCTCTGGTACTGTCGTCCATACGGACAAATTGGGCACGCTGTTGCATGTGACTTACTCCTCAGTAAATGCTTGCAACCATACCTTACAATGTTGTTTTCATCTTAAACTGTCAAATATTTTACAATTTGCAGTTTCAAGGGTTTTAACCTGATACCTGACACCCGACACAGCTATGACATCCGACGACAACTTAATGCGCATCTTGCTGGGCGACCCCTGGTTTGCGGCTTTGCCTGCAAGAGACCGTAAGGCTATGGTAGTCGCAAGCGAGCAATTGCGCTTGCGTCCAGGTGAAATGCTGTTCCGTAAAGGGGATATACCCACAGGTTTCTATGCCGTTATCAGCGGTAGCGTCAAAATGTCTACCCTCAGTGAAGGCGGGCGCGAAGCCATACTCATTATTCTTGACGCTGCCACCTGGTTTGGTGAAATTTCCTTGATAGATAGCCACCCACGTACCCACGATGCCACAGCGCTGGATGAGGTGGAACTACTGGTCTTGCCACCAGCCACCTTCGCAGCCCTGATGCAAAGAACAGCCTTCGCTGCCGCAATTGCGCGTATGCTGGCCAGGCGCATACGCCTGTTATACGGTATTGTGGAAGACGGTGGCTTGCGCTCCGTCAGGGCCAGGGTGGCGCGCCGCCTGCTACTGCTGGCAGATGTCGCCAACCTTCAGCCCGGTGAGCGTGCCTTGGTGAAGGTGACACAAGAATCACTGGCAATGATGCTGGGTATAACCCGCCAAACCCTCTCGAAAGAATTAAGATTTTTCAGGGTAAGCGGCTTGATCAGGCTGGCTTATGGCAAGATAGAAATTCTGATGCAAAATAAATTATCTGCTCTGTGTGACAAATAGTAACTTTCCAGATCGAAATGTTGCTTGTAGTGAAGCGGTTTTTTGGTCTATCGTGTAAAGATGTAATCAAAGTGAAATTGGTGAGTATGCTGACAAAGTCCCCTACTTTGCGTGTCGTGCTGATTTTGTTCCTGAGTCAATTTTATCTACATGCTCAGGCTGCCTGTTCACGTACCATTATCGCGCCTGTTGCCCCTTTGGGTTTTAGTGTCATCATCAACGGGGACAACGTCACCGGCATTTACCCAGAAATTTTCCGTGGTTTTTCATCCAAAGAAACTTGTCAGTTTCAATTTCCAGCGGTGCCGCGCGCCCGTCTTGAACTGATGTTTGAAAATGGTCAGGCTGATGTACTTTTTCCTGCCATACGCACACCCAAGAGAGATGAACTTGGTATTTTTGTGCCAATGATCCATACGCGCTCCACATTGATTTCTCTGCAGTCTGCCCGCCCCACCATACGTAACCAGCAAGAATTGCTGGAGCAAAAGAATTTGAAAGTGGTCGTGGTGCGCGGCTATGACTACGGCGAAGCTTATCAAACCATTGTGGCTGAACTAAGCCGGCAGGGCAGGCTGATTTTGGAATCAGATCCGGTTTCCGTAGCACGGGTACTGAAAGCCAATGTCGCTGATGTGGCTATCATGGCACCCTATATTTTTGTCGGTGCCGTGCAAGGCGATGCCAGGGTTGAAGACTTATCCGACAAATTGCGTTTTGAAGCCATCCCCGAATTACCATGGAGCGATAGCGGTATTTATCTCTCCAAAAAATCGCTGACCCAGGATGACCGCAATACCCTGCAAGAATTATTTGAACGGGCCGCCCGCTCAGGCATGGTGTGGAAAGGCTTTCTACGCTACTACAAACCCGAAGTGCTGAAGGAAGGCAACCGGCAGCGCGAGTTTCCGAAACAAGGGGTAGTGGAAAAATAAACCTAGCACTTGAGTAGGACCAGGGCGCGCAGTCATTTCAAATTTGCAGCAAGCTTCAAAGAGCGATACCCGTTTCAAACTTGCTGCGCAAGATAGAAAAGAAGCTGCGCACATTGCGCACATTGGCATGTGTGGCAAACAGCCTGTGCGCCAGCGCATGGTAAGCCGCCATATCCGCCACCTGTATCACCAATACAAAATCCGGCCCGGGCGACACCCGGTAGCATTGCTGTACCGCGATTTCTTGCGCCACCAGTTGTTCAAATTCCAGCAGTTTTTCTGTCGCTTGATGATCAAGCGTGATTTCCACAATCGCCGTCAAGCCTGCCCCCAGTTTGGCCGTATCCAGTATTGCCACCTGGCGGGCAATAATACCCTCGTCAGTCAGCCGCTTGACGCGACGCAGGCAGGTAGGGGCAGACGCATGCACACGCAAGGCCAGCTCATGATTGGTCAGGGATGCATCCTTTTGCAATTGTTGCAAAATACGCTTGTCCAGCTCGTCGATGGCAAACATGTGATTAATTATTTCTTAAAATAGCAATGAATGAAATAATAGTTCAAATATGAAATTGATGTTCTTTAAATTTCAATAATAATTAAATTTTGAAAGAAAACATCATGCTATCTGCTTTAGCATGGATACATCTTTAGAACTTACAACTTACGCAAAATCGTCCTGGCAAGGCTATCGCTTTAGGAAACCTCCCTTGCAGGGGAGGTTCGTTACGTCGGCAGGCAACATGTTGCCTGAAACCCCGACTACACCGTAGCAACGAAGACAGTGCTTTAGCACGGCTAGGAGCTGCAACGCAGCCAGGGCGGTTTTGCGTAAGTACTAATATTCATTCTTTCATCAGAGGTCACTATGTGCGGTATCGTCGGCGCAGTTGCTCAACGTAATATCACCCCCGTCTTGCTCGAAGGTTTAAAACGGCTCGAATACCGTGGCTATGACTCTTGCGGCGTCGCCCTGCATGTAGATGGCCATTTGCAACGCTCACGCAGCACATCCCGCGTGGCAGACCTGCAGGCGCAGATAGACCAGTCCGGCCTTGCTGGCTTCACCGGCATCGCCCACACCCGCTGGGCTACCCATGGCGCACCGTCATCATCCAATGCCCACCCGCATTTTTCACGCGACCGCATTGCCCTGGTACACAACGGCATTATCGAAAACCATGAAGAACTGCGTGCTGAACTGACGCAAGCTGGTTATGTCTTTGAAAGCCAGACCGACACCGAAGTCATCGCCCACCTGATAGATCACCTCTACAGTGGCGACCTGTTCGACACCGTACAAATCGCCATCAAACGTTTGACCGGCGCATTTGCCATCGCCGTATTTTGCCGCGACGAACCGCATCGTGTCATCGGTGCACGCCAGGGTTCCCCATTGATCGTCGGCGTAGGCCAGGGTGAAAACTTCCTCGCTTCTGACGCCATGGCATTGGCAGGCACTACCGACCAGATCATCTATCTGGAAGAAGGCGACGTGGTAGACCTGCAATTGCAAAAAGTATGGATAGTCGATAGCGAAGGCAAATCTGTCCAGCGCGAAGTAAAAACCGTACACGCCCACAGCGGCGCAGCAGAACTGGGCCCGTATCGCCACTACATGCAAAAAGAAATCTTCGAACAACCCCGTGCGATTGCCGATACACTCGAAGGCGTCATCAGCATCATGCCCGAGCTGTTTGGTGACGGTGCCTACAAAGTCTTCAAGCAAACTGATTCGGTATTGATACTCGCCTGCGGCACCAGCTATTACGCCGGCCTGACGGCCAAATACTGGATAGAAGCGATAGCAAAAATCCCCGTCAATGTAGAAATCGCCAGCGAATACCGCTACCGCGAAAGCGTACCCAATCCAAACGCCCTGGTCGTCACCATCTCGCAAAGTGGCGAGACAGCAGACACCCTGGCCGCATTAAAACATGCACGCAGCCTGGGCATGCTGCACACCCTTACAGTCTGCAATGTGTCCACCAGCGCCATGGTGCGTGAATGTGCATTGGCATACATCACCCACGCCGGTGTAGAAGTCGGCGTCGCCTCCACCAAGGCTTTCACCACCCAACTGGCAGCACTCTTCCTGCTGGCACTGTCACTGGCACAAAGCAAAGGCCGCCTCAGCGAGACTGACGAAGCAGAACACATACGCGCCCTGCGCCACCTGCCCGTCGCCATCAGCGCCGTGCTGGCGCTGGAACCACAAATCATTTCCTGGGCAGAAGAATTCGCCCGTAAAGAAAACGCTCTCTTCCTCGGACGCGGCCTGCATTACCCCATCGCCCTCGAAGGTGCATTAAAACTCAAAGAGATTTCCTACATCCACGCCGAAGCCTATCCAGCAGGTGAACTCAAACACGGCCCCCTGGCCCTGGTCACCAAAGAAATGCCCGTCGTCACCGTCGCCCCCAACGACACCCTGATAGAAAAACTCAAGTCCAACATGCAAGAAGTCCGCGCCCGCGGCGGCGAACTCTACGTCTTCGCCGACGCCGACTCCCGCATCACCTCCAGCGAAGGCGTACACGTGATACGCCTGCCGGAGCATTACGGGCAACTGTCACCGATACTGCACGTGGTGCCGCTGCAATTGCTGGCGTATCACACGGCATTGGCGCGGGGGACGGATGTTGATAAACCGAGGAATTTGGCCAAAAGCGTCACGGTTGAATAGGGAATGACATTGCGTTATGACTAGAGTAAATAAAGTTGGTCGGAACGGTCCGCTAGCGAGCATGCTACGACATCGTGGCCACGTTGACCAAGCTCATGTAAAGTGGGCATGCCGACGGGCCGCTTTCGGTCAAGACTGGACAATCATGTAAGCAGCGTTATGTCTCAAATTGGAAAAAGCCATGATCATTCGCAAGTTTCTCCTAGGCTTTCTTAATGGCTCGAAAAGACCAAGGGCCAACGATGTGACAAAGGGATCTGTTCGATCACACCACTTGGATATTCTTCCAGCTACAGCACAACAGTTCGAGAGACAATGCGTGCTCTTGAAACGAACAGGAACCGATATCGCGGCCGTATGGGGTGGTGATGGGATCGTGCCACCACCGTCGGGCCCATATCGCCACTGGATCAGCGTGGACAGTAGTTACTTGCAATCTGAGTTTGGTTCGAACGGCGTTCTAAGCGTTTATACCAATGAAGAAGACTGTGCATCCGGCATCACGGTATTTTCGCAGGCGGCAACACTTACCGAAGAAAAGGGAGAGTATCTGTACGCCCACGTCACCCGTTCCATCCCGCCACCGAATGCAAGCCGCGATCTGGAAAACGAAGCATATACCGAACAGTGGATGCACAACTGTCCGATATACAACGATAAAGACGTAGTGGCAGTGTTGGGAGGATGGCACTTTCCATGGCCGGATGACGATTGGGATGAGCTTCGTGACCGCGATCTGCTCGTTTGGACTATAGAGGGCTCAGAGCCATGGGTCGAAGTCTGGCGATCGGACGAAGCAACAACTGTCATGCAGCGTATTACATGACATGTTTCCAGATGCGCTAGATCCATCGAGAACTCAGTTTGTGTACGTCAGCTTTGGGTCGAAAGTGACCCTAGAGCGATGATTATGCCGTCCTTAATGATGTGCCCGAATTCTGTCTCCGGCCAAAAGTGTGCTTTAGGCGCGACCAACTTTATTCAATGTAGTCAATAGTGTATAGCCCTTATCACTAAGCAAAAAATTCCTGGAGAAAGAAGATCATGGCAAAGTATCTCATTTCATTCCCCAGTGCTGCAATGAAAGTACACGACAGTAAGATGGAGACGGTGGGGCGAAACGCCCATGCCGTGATACGCGACGCGAAGGAAGCAGGCGTCTACGTTTTCGCCGGTGGAATCGATGAAACAGTAGCGCCCGTTTTGGTGTCGGCCAATGGCGCAGTCGCTGAGGGTGGTTACCCGTGGACGCCTCCACTCAATGGTGGATTCACTGTACTTGAGCTTCCTACAAGAGAAGACGCCATCGCCTGGGCCGCACGTATCGCCAAAGCGTGTCGCTGTGATCAGG
Organism: Undibacterium sp. Ji50W; assembly: GCF_049340445.1. Lineage (NCBI taxonomy): Bacteria > Pseudomonadati > Pseudomonadota > Betaproteobacteria > Burkholderiales > Oxalobacteraceae > Undibacterium > Undibacterium sp. Ji50W. Next base: position 147,907 of record NZ_JBMPOX010000004.1, read on the forward strand.
AGCTTCGAGTATTTGGGTTTGATTCGGAGTCGTGAGGGCGAAGTGTTGCTGTACATTCTGCTAGCTCATGAAATGCCTGCTGCAGGGCGATGAGTTCGGCCAAGTGTAGTTGCACTTTGAGTCACTGACGGTCGTCAACTCTGTCAGAATCAACTTTATTCTTGATTACTCGCGGTCGGCAGGAAACGATTGAAAAAATCGCCTATTCGTCTCAAGGGATTGTTGGTTTAATGTTCGTTTTTGTTGTCTGTTCTGCCTGCCACTTTGAACTCAATACGCAAAACTTTAGCAGTAGCCACCAGGCATATAGAACGTCGCTACTAAACATTTGTCCATCCGAAATTAAACCATGAGCAACTTCATTCCGGAGATTTGAGCCTAGCTGATCTACAAAAATATCTTCCAGCTCTATAACTCCATTTATTCCAAAGACTTTTTGTGCTTCGTCCATTTTCAGTAAGACGTTTAGCGACTTTTCAGGTTGTAAACCTTCCGCATTGAACATCGAAGTATCTCCACCATTCAACTCGATTATATGCCGAATCAACGCCTCGATTTGTGGTGGAATCATGTGAGCAACAATAAGCATATCTCCTTGAAATCCCGCAATCAGAACACGGATAATGCTTTCGACATGACCAGGTGGAATCCAAGGGCTGTGCTGGATGTAGTTGAGAATATCGGAACGGTCAGGGTTGTGCTCATTGAAAATAATCGAACGCATGGGATTGATAAAAGCTTGAATAACTAAATCCCTGTCAGTTCGAGCATGGCGGAAGAGTCGGAACCTTAGGCCATCATTCTCAATATCTTCTTCAGCTACCGCAAGTGGTGGTGTTTTAGCTACTACCCTCCCGCGTGAATTAATAACATCGCTGGAAAACATACTACTTAAAATTGCAGTCCGTGCTTCATTGCGTACCTTTTCCATTAACTTCTCAATGGGTGGAGCATTATTAACTTTACACAGTACGATGAGTGCTTCGTGAAGCGGCTTATCGCTTGTTTTTGCGACAGCCTTATCAATCAATTCTTGGATATTGACGGTTGTTGACAATTCTTTCAGTTCTGGAAGTGACTGCTCTTGCAATTTGAGTAAACGTGCATGAATATCTTCTGCACGACCTTTTCCTTTTGGTGCTTGGCGCATCGCATTGTAGGCTTGAGCCATAATGAAGGCTCCCGCCATAGCTCCTCTTCCACCGTCTTGTTGAGAGGATGCAAGTTCAGCTTCTGAAACCAATGCTTCTGCCGATAACCTTAGTGCCTCCCCATGTGCGTCAACTTCACCCAATTTATCGTGGCATCGGGCTGCGAGTTCAAAGTAATCTTTCGCAGCCCAATAGTTTTTACGCGAGTTTGCCTGCTCAGCGGCGATCCGTGTATATTTAGCGAAGGTCGCAATATCGCCATATTTAAACTCTAGCAGCAGGCTAACTAGACGGAAAGTGAGAAATAAGGGGTCAGTGCCCTGATATTTATTAACTGTTGCTTCCAATTTTCCGAGTACAGTGGCACGTAAAATTGCCCCACCTCTGCCCAAACTGACAGCAAGTCGAAGTGCGCGTTCAAGTCGATCTGCGAAACTGGTCCACTCCTTGGGATCTTCAAGAATATCTGCTGCTTCAATATAGGCCGAAATAGCACCTTGAGCTGCAGGATATGATTTAGCGATCACCCATATTAGGTCAAGCATTCGTGCACGGAACTCTGCATTTTTTTGACTCAACACCCATTGTGCCAACGCTTCAATTTTTTCGCGTGGAAAATCGCTTGCAACGGTTGAACGTTGCCCATCCATTACAAACTTCGGGCCGAACGGATCACCTACACTCCCATATTGGAGCCGCATTGTTAGCGTTGCACCGACAAATCGTAAGGCGTTAAGCTGGTCTTGTGTCCATGCCGCTTCATTTCTTAGTGCTAACGTAATTTGCTCCGAAAAACTGAAACATTCTTGACGGGATGCTTCCGAAAAGAATTTGTCAAGGTTTAGTGAATTTAGAACTATTGGTGTGACTAAATTCCAATCAATAGCCATCGATTAACCCTCATCCTGACGTGACGGTGGAACACGTATGAAATACTTTTTTAACACCCAACCAGTCGCATATTCTCGGCTGATCCAATTGTAGTAGCGCACCTCAATCCACTTTCCATTTTCGGATATAAGCGCAACGACTTCTCTTGGTAGTAACTTGCCTGTGACAGATGCCCCTGACTGTGGTTGTGTATAGACGAGTGCCGCTCTGTCAAGCACAACAAAACGCGTGATCGAAATCCTAGTATCCTTGATGAGAGTTTTTTCTAAAATAGCAGAGAGTGCCTCCAATTGCTTGTTTTGCTGCTCCAGCATGACCGCATATGAATTCAGTTTTGAGTCTACATTTTCCTGCCATTTTCCAGACGATTGCTCTTGGTAAATAAAGAAAAGAATGGTCAGTATGAGACTAAGTAATACCAACAAATCTTGCTGTATAGGGCTCAGAAGTCGTTTTTCTGGTGTATCGTCGAGCTCTCCATTCTCGTCAATACCAAGTGCAGCAAGATGCTCTTGCAAGCCCTCTGGCCCTAAAATTTGGAAAAGTTCGGCGGCAGAGGACCAGTTCAATGTTGGCAAGGTTAAGCGGCCGATTTTTTTCTGCAATGCAGACAATGCTCCAACTGATTCAACGAGTTGCCGAGGTAGCTCCCATTGTTGTCTAACGGCATGAAACGTTGCCTGATTTTTTGTGAAGGAATCAAGCACAGACTGGTGTGAATAAGCATTTTGGGCGCGTTCAAACGCTGTCATCCAGTTCTGTGATTCTTGGATCTGCTTGAGCGCAGAGGAAAAGCCTAAGTTAGTTTGTAAAACAGAGTCAAATTTCTCTGCAATTGAATCAAGTCTGTGCAGCTTTTCAATATACGTTTTCCAACTATAGACTTCTTCCTGCTTCTTAAGCATATTCTCGTAAGGAGCGCTAAGGTTCCGCAAATCTTCCCAAGCGCGATTTATGTGGAATGTTTTTTTTATTCCTTCCCAATCGGGATTATTGATGAACTTGCTTATCTGTTCCGCGTCACGTATTGCTTTGACCACGGGGGGGTCTTGAAGCCGTTTTACATTTTTCTGAAATTGTTCGTACTGTTCTCTTTCTCTGCGGTTAGTTTCCTTAATCTGAAACACTAAGTAGTTGACTCCAGATGGTTGTCCTTCAGCCACGTCTTGGTGTTGCAAGGTTCCAAAGAACCGACCACCATAGATCTCAGAAAATTTGTTCAATTCTTCGTCGCTGAGTTGTTCTACTTCAAATGAAGTTACCAAAGAGCCTTCGCAAACATCATCCACGACTAATTTTCCAGTGACCTTATGAGCAACTTGGGAAAACACCCATTTAGCAAGTTCCTTCGCGTTGATATTTATCGAACGCACCTTTTTTTGAACTTCCTTTCGAGCTTCCGTGCTCAATGAGCCAATGCATAGAGAACCAAGTATCTTTGAATCAAATTTGAAGTCCTTGAGATGCTTTAAGTTTTTCATTTTGAATTGGTTTAGAAGATGTAGCCACAAGAAATGAATAAAATGATGACATTACTATATCAATTTTTAATGCCGTTGAGTAAGCTATTTGGGAAAGGGGTAGGAATTATGGTGTGAATGCATTTCAGTGCTGGATCGTCCCAAGAGAAATACTCATTTATCTGGTAACGTTATGCAAGGAAGCTGATTAAATATATAGCAGTTTTGAGTAATGCTCGGTGATATTACGCCAATAACTTTTGTTTTCTGCTTATCAAAACTGGCTGCATTGTGAACTAAGTGTCCTCAAAATCGACGCAGCTACTCTTGCGACGCAGTTCAAATTTCAATGTAAGGCACTAGGCTGAAAAACAAGCCTTCCTGCCCACCTCAGAAAAGACGGATAATACCGCCAACACGATTTCGTACACTATTCTGGAACTCCCCCATGGAAATTAAGGTTAACTTTCTCGATAAGCTTCGTCTTGAAGCCAAGTTCGATGATTTTACGGTGGTGGCTGATCAGCCTATCCGTTATAAGGGGGATGGTTCTGCGCCTGGTCCTTTTGATTATTTTTTGGCTTCGTCGGCCTTGTGTGCGGCTTATTTTGTGAAGTTGTATTGCAATACCCGCAATATCCCTACTGAAAATATCCGGCTGTCGCAGAATAATATTGTTGATCCGGAAAACCGTTACGCGCAGATTTTCAAGATACAGGTGGAGTTGCCTGCGGATATTTCTGCCAGGGACCGCGAAGGTATTTTGCGTTCCATCGACCGTTGTACTGTCAAAAAAGTGGTGCAGGCCGTGCCGGAGTTTGTGATTGAAGAGGTCGAGAACCTGGATGCCGATGCGCAGGCCCTGCTGACCTTGAACCCTTCTGCGGATGCGGCTACCTCTACATCTACCTACATCCTGGGCAAGGATTTGCCGCTGGAGCAAACCATCGCCAATATGTCTGGCTTGCTGGCGGGGCTGGGTATCAAGATTGAGATTGCTTCGTGGCGCAATATTATTCCTAATGTGTGGTCGCTGCATATCCGCGATGCGCATTCGCCCATGTGTTTTACCAATGGCAAGGGCGCGACCAAGGAAAGCGCACTGGCGTCGGCCCTGGGTGAGTACATCGAGCGCCTGAGTTGCAACCATTTTTATGCGGGTTCGTTCTGGGGTGAAGATATCGCCAACGCAGCCTTTGTGCATTACCCGGAAGAGCGCTGGTTCAAGCCTGGCAAAAAAGATGCACTGCCCAAGGACATACTGGATAAGTATAGTCTTGACATTTACAACCCCGATGGCGAGCTGCGTGGCGCGCATCTGGTCGATACCAATTCTGGCAATGCAGAGCGCGGTATCTGTTCGCTGCCTTATGTGCGGCAGTCGGATGGCGAGGTCGTTTATTTCCCGTCCAACCTCATCGAAAACCTGTACGCCAGCAATGGCATGAGTGCCGGTAATACCCTGGCCGAAGCGCAGGTGCAATGTCTGTCTGAAATTTTTGAACGCGCCGTCAAGCGCGAAATTCTGGAAGGTGAAATCGCCTTGCCTGATGTGCCGCAAGAAGTGCTGGCGCAATACCCTGGCATTGTGGCGGGCATACGGGGGCTGGAAGAGCAGGGTTTTCCAGTGCTGGTGAAGGATGCGTCGCTGGGTGGTGTGTACCCTGTCATGTGCGTGACCTTGATGAACCCGCGCACAGGCGGTGTGTTTGCTTCTTTCGGCGCGCACCCCAGCCTGGAAGTGGCGCTGGAACGCAGCCTGACAGAATTACTGCAAGGTCGCAGTTTTGAAGGCCTTAATGATTTGCCACAGCCTACCTTTGTCAGCAATGCGGTGACTGAGCCAAATAACTTTGTTGAACACTTCATCGATTCCAGCGGCGTGGTGTCGTGGCGCTTTTTCAGTGCCAAAGCTGATTACGATTTTGTTGAGTGGGATTTCTCTGGTCAGGGCGAAAACTCCAATGCGGATGAAGCCGCGACCTTGTTCGGCATACTCAAGGAAATGGGCAAAGAAGTTTACTTGGCGGTGTATGAGCACTTAGGCGCTACTGCTTGCCGAATACTGGTGCCAGGTTATTCTGAAGTTTATCCGGTTGAAGACCTGATCTGGGATAACACCAACAAAGCCTTGTTGTTCCGCGCTGATATCCTGAATTTGCATACGCTGGATGATGAACAACTGGAAGACTTGCTTGATCGTCTGGAAAACAATGAGCTGGACGAATACAGCGACATCGCCACCCTGATAGGTATAGAGTTTGACGAGAACACGGTCTGGGGCCAGCTCACCGTTGTGGAGTTGAAGCTGCTGATCAATCTCGCCTTGCAGCAGTTTGAAGAGGCAAAAGAACTGGTCGAAACCTTCTTGCAATACAACGACAACACGGTCGATCGCGGCTTGTTTTATCAAGCCCTGAATGTGGTGCTGGAAGTCACGCTGGATGACGAGCTGGAACTGGAAGATTACCTGGTTAATTTCCGCCGCATGTTTGGTGATGCGCGCATGGATGCGGTATTGGGATCAGTCGACGGCAGCGTGCGCTTTTATGGCTTGACACCAACCAGCATGAAACTGGAAGGGCTGGACAGGCACCAGCGCCTGATCGACAGCTACAAGAAATTACATGTGGCGCGCAGCAAAGCGGCTACCTCCAGCTAAGCTTCTGAGTGATGACGCTCCATAGTGTCATTCGATTTTCCATCAACGGCAGAAAACTGTTTCCTGATGATGCCTCTGCCATGACGCCGGTGTACCTGGCGGCATAACACTGGCGACAGACGCTAAACTGCTTTGAGATGGAATTTGGTGAGCGTATCAACGCTCACCAGTAATTCTGGGAAAATTTGGACAGGTTTTTTTACAGCCCCCCGTTTGCATCGCATTAGAGTTCGATACTTTGTAAGTTTTATGTAACAAGAAAATCAATTTGTTTCTGACAAGTTTGTCATAAATAGCCAGAGCGGTAATACCACTTTCGTTTTCGTGCAAAAACTCGCCTGACCCTGGACGTTTGTGCGCATCGCACGGCCATTTTTTGTCACAGGATTTGCCGGAAATGATGAGTGGTATTGGCGCTGCATCACTGGCATCATATTTGGATCATAGGTAGTACGCGAGTTCTACCATCTCGCATTTTATTTGCGGGCAATTCAAAATGCGCATTCTCTTCATGCTTGCTATGATGACAAATAAATTGACGTCAAAAATCCATCGCCATTTCAGTCGCTTCTTTGAAGGGCGAGCTGCTTGTGCCTTGGTACTTAAATAGGCACCGTCATTCCACAATCAAGTCTGCAAAGTGGAAAAGATTCCATTCCATCCCACCGATTGGCGTTCGACATCGTCATTGAACGATGTTGGCACTGCCCAAATCTGTCAGTGCACTGACAAAAAATGAGATAAGCCACGCTTCATTTCAGGGAGAAATTATTTCACTCCTGGTGTCTTGTCACAGGCGTTCGCTGGCTTGCAAGTCACACAGCGACTGGGTACTGTGGCGCTTCGACAAACAAAGACACCCCCCGTTAATCATTTTCCTTTTTGAATTCATCGCATCCCAGGCAGCTCAAGCAATTCAAGCAGTTGAATATTCTATTCGCGCATCCAAAAACATGCGCCATGGGTTTCAAAAGATGCCGTTTACAGGCGACATCAAAAATGTGCAACGTACCAACCAGGAGTTCTTACGTGAAAAAAATATCTGCCCGCATGACGACCATCTGTCTGGCGTCATCTCTACTCTGTCTGCAACTGGCTGGCTGCGGTGGGTCCAGCACTGCTGATTCTGCTGCCCAGAATGGCGCAAGCAATACACCCATGGCAGCACCACCGCAAGCTGCAACTACAGAAACCGCGCTTACTCCGGTGAGCGCCAGTGCCAGTTCCATGGAACGAGGTGACTTGTCTGCCGCCGCAGCCATTGATCACAATGAAAGCACACGCTGGGGTAGCGGTTTCACCGATGACCAGTACCTGACACTGGATTTCGGCAAATCCGAAACCATCACACGTGTACACATAGAATGGGAAAATGCCCATGCCACGCAATATCTGTTGCAAGTCTCTGACAACAATGCGGATTGGGTCACGATCAAGTCCGTTGATAATAGCCAGGGTGGTACCGAAGACTTGAGCGGGCTGAGTGGGCAAGGGCGCTATCTGCGAATGAAGGGTATCAAGCGTTCGACGCAGTACGGTTATTCCATCATCGAAATCCAGGCATTCTCGGGTCCGCCAGCGGCACCACAACCGGGCACAGATCCACAACAACCGGTGCAGGTTGATTTGAGCAAGCCTGGTGTTGCCGTCAAGCCGGTTACGGCAACGTCGTCAGCGGTAGAAAATCAGGGTATGTCGGCAGCGATGGCGATCGACGGCAAGCTGAATACGCGTTGGGGTAGTACGTCTGAAGACGGGGCCTGGATACAGTTCGATTTTGGTGCCAAGACCCCGGTTGGCTACATGAAGCTGGTCTGGGAAAACGCCTATGGCAAAGAATACGCGCTGCGTGTGTCGGATGATGGCCAGACCTGGTCACAACTGCGCTATGTCAGCGCTGGCAAGGGTGGCACGGAAGAGTTCTTTAATCTTGGTGCCAATGCCCGTTACATCCGCCTGCAAGGCGTGGCCCGAGCCACGCAATATGGGTATTCACTGTTTGAGGTGGAATTCAAGACACCCGGCAGTGACAATACATTAGCTGACGCCACCACATCAGCATTGAAGTTCCCGGCTAGTGGCAGTGGTTTGGCAGCATTGCCTGCCGCCGCCGAGCCGCTTGAAACCCTGCAATTTACGCTGCCCGATGGCACGCTGGTGACACGCTTTGGTGCACGTGGCCTGGCACGCCATGGTCGTGAACGCGGCGAAGAGTGGAATGAAATTGGCTACGGTCCGAATGAAACCGTCGATGCGGTGACGGGCTTGCCAGTGGATAAAGGGCCGGGCAATTACCTGACTTTCGTTGCCCAATATTTCAAGAATCGCACCTGGGGTTTTGAGATACTCGACAACAGTCGCGTGGCGGGTGTGACCAAGCCCACGCTTACCGTCAACCAATACAATACCGTGGATTTCTTGCCCGGTGGCGTAGCCTTCTTCCGTGGTTTTGATCGTGTGGGTGTGACGGGTTATGGCTGGATGAACCCTGGTGAACTGGTTGACCGCAATGTCACCATCTGCAAACCGGTACCCTATCCGGCGAATGGTAAGCTGGCGAGTGCTGATGGGGTCAACGGTGCCTGTACCTTGCGCGTCAAGGATTATCCGGGGCACGACGATCTGGATGCGAATGGCTTCCCGAATGGCAAGAATATTCCCGCCCGTCCGCTGGTCGTCGGTGATGTGATTGAAGTATCGCCGTCGATGTTTTCGACGCCTGACGGCATGGCCGCCAAGGGGGATAGCGGCGGTGTGCGTTATTACTCAGCCGAATGGATTTATGTGGTGGGGTCAGGATTGAAGCCCTGGTATGGCGTGCAACCACGTCTGAATTCTGTACCCTTGCCGGAAGAGACTTTGTCTGGCGGCCAGGGTTCGGTGTCTTACAACTATTCAGACAACGGCCTGTTCATGTTCCAGCAGCCGCACAACAATGCGGGTATGCAAAACATCCAGCGCTTTGTTGAAGGTCGCCGTCTGGTGCACACCAACTTCACTACGGGTGATCATAACGAGCCGGGCAATGACCGTTACTTGCAGGCGGTTGGTTTGCAGGGGCCGCGTTTCAACCAGTCTGCCTGTATCGCCTGCCACGTCAACAATGGCCGCAGCGTGGCACCAACTGCTACCAACCAGCGTCTGGACAGCATGTCGGTACGTGTGGCGATGCTAAATGCAGCGGGGCAGCAGTTGCCGCATCCGCAGTACGGCAGCGTGGTTCAGATGAATGCTTTTTCGACGTCTGGTGTGCCGCAAAACTGGGGTACTAATGTCAACGTGGCCGGGTTTGAAACCAATACCAGCAAGCTGGCAGATGGTACCGTGGTTGAATTGCGCAAAGCGACACTGGCCTTCGAAGGTACAGTACCTGCCGTTTATTCACTGCGCGCTGCCCAGCCCATGATAGGCATGGGTTTGCTCGAAGCGATACCAGAGGCAGACATCCTCGCCCGTGCCCGTACCGCGCCGGATGCGGATGGTGTCATGGGTGTGGCCAACTTTGTCTTTGAACCTGAAACAGGTGCCGTCCGCCTGGGCCGCTTTGGCTGGAAGGCATCCAAGGCTACCCTGCGTCACCAGACGGCTGCTGCACTGTTGGCGGATATGGGGGTGACGTCCGCACCTTACCCCAACCGCAGTTGCACTACCGACCCTGCTGGCTGCGCTGCTGCCGCACCTCAACCAGGTATTTCGGAAGCTGATCTGCAATCGATCTCGCGCTATCTTGCGCTGGTGGGTGTGCCTGCACAACGCAGCATAGCCAGTGGTTTCCCTAAAGGTGTAGCACCGCTGGATGAACACCGTGTCGATGCGCAACAGGTCAGCGCTGGTGCCAAGCTGTTCCAGGGTATGCGTTGTGCGGCTTGCCACACAGCAGAGATGAAGACAGGCTCAGGCCATCTGTTTGCCGAACTTCGCAACCAGACCATACGGCCTTATACCGACTTGCTGCTGCATGATATGGGCGCAGGTTTGGCTGACAAATTGGTTGAAGGCCAGGCACAGGGCAATATGTGGCGCACTTCGCCTTTGTGGGGTATAGGCTATACCGACAAAGTCATGGGTAACAGCAGTAAGGTCGGTTACCTGCATGATGGTCGTGCCCGTAATCTGACCGAAGCCATCATGTGGCATGGTGGCGAGGCGGATCGTGCTCGCCAGCGTTTCCAGAACTTGTCAAAAACTGACCGTGAGGCTGTACTGGCTTTCTTGAAATCGCTTTGATTGCATAGTTTTACATGACAAGTACTGCTGAACAGCGCATCTGTTCAGCAGTACTTATCCGGGTTTTATGCAAAACAGGGCTGACGAAAAATTCGCCATTTTGCATACATCGTCAATTGTCTGCCTTACTCGGCAGATCGAAAACAGCCCCCGTGCCTAGCCAAAAGTGAAGGCAAATGCGCCAACACCAGCATCAAGAAAACGAATTTCGAAGCTGCACTCTTTCACCTTACCGGACTGGCGCACGAGCTGGTAAAGGCGGGCCTCGGTGACGGTGCCATTGCCTTCTGCATCGGTATCTGAACCGTGATCTGCACCAGGTGCATGACCATCTATCCTGACTTGAAAACGTACCGGCATGCCGTCGGCGCGTGGCCCAAGGACCAGATGCAAATCGCGGGCATTGAAACGGTACACAATACTGCCGTCCGCCCGGTTCAGATTCGTGCGTTCTGCACCAACGGTCCAGTTACCTGCCAGACTCCATTCGTTCAAACGCGGCGCAATCATAAGGTAGTCGTGGGCTGTATCTCTTTTCAGTCCACTGTTCGAGGAAAAATTCGATGCTTGCTGGTACCCGACATACGTTTCGCCAGAGCGCAGATGCGCGATATCGGGCGCTGCCTGTTCGGCGCTGGCTTTTGGTGTTGTCAGTGCGGCCCCAGCGCCAGACTGGCCGGCTTCGGCCAATAAAGACTGGATGATAGTCTCTGCCTTGTCGTAGTTGCCTTCGCCAGCAAGACGCGCCCTGATGCGACCCTGCGCGTCGGCAAAGTAAAAGACTGGCCACGCGTTGTTACGAAAAGCGTTCCAGATGTGATGCTCGCTATCGACTGCGATCGGGTAATCGATCTTGAAGCGTGCAATCGCTTTCCTGATATTTGCGGTGTCTTTTTCGAAGTCAAATTCAGGTGTGTGCACACCGATCACGACCAGACCCTGAGCGCGGTATTTCTCTGCCCAGGCGCGCACATGCGGTAAGGTGCGGATGCAGTTGATGCAGGAATAGGTCCAGAAATCGATCAGCACCACCTTGCCGCTTAGCTGTGCAGAGTTGATCGGGGGTGAATTCAGCCACGCCGATGCACCGACTAGTGGCGGAAGATGGCCAAGGACCGGCAAATCGCTGGTGTATGCGCTGCCATTCGATTTCATTGCTTTATCTCTTGCCTCGTCGGCGGCGGACATGTTGGTGACCATCGCAACAGCTATGCCAAGTGCGATGAGCGCACCGCTGGCGAACCAGCGATATAAGTGATATAAGTGATATAAGCGTGTGTGAAACAGGGAGAGGATGAAACGCAGCATGAGAAATTCCTTTTAATGCATTTTACAACGACACTACGACACTGTTTAAGTCCGCATAAGCCCGCCCGCAGGCTAACGCCATGTTGCAGCCGATCTGCGCTGCGTGCGGGATTTGTTTTTCGTTGCATCAGGCCAGGGTGACGCTCACTTCGATGTTGCCGCGACTCATCTTCGAGTAAGGGCAGATCTGATGTGCGGCAGCTATCAGGTCTTGCCCCACATCGCGTGGCAGGCCGGGTAGGCTCACCTTGAGGCGCGCCTGTAACAGGAAGCCGCCGTTTCCTGTACCGAGATCGACTTCGGCATCAACGGCAGTGCCCGCAGGCAGGGACAAATTTTTGTCCTTGGCTGCCCGTCCCATGGCACCGATGAAGCAGGCCGACCAGCCAGCGGCAAAAAGTTGTTCCGGGTTGGTGCCTGTGCCAGGGCTGCCAGGAGGCGACAATGTGATGTCAAGACGGCCATCGTCGCTTTGCGCGACACCCTCGCGGCCGCCGGTGGTGTGGGTTTTACCGGTATAGAGTACTGTTTCGATCTGGTTCATGCTGTTTCCTTTAAGGTAATCGGTGATCGCTGATTGAAGAATGTAAAAGTGCAATGGCGTTCTGCTGAAAAACCAATGAACGGTAATGTGAAGGGGCGCGCACAGACGGATTCCCGCTCAAGTCGTCATCAAAGATGGCCGACTTCGATCACGGCATCGGCGAAGGCGCGCGGCGCTTCTTGCGGCAAGTTGTGGCCGATACCACCAGTGATGAGCTCATGTTTGTACTTGCCGGTGAACCGCTTGGCGTAGGTGGCTGGGTCGGGGTGTGGCGCACCGTTGGCATCACCTTCCATGGTGATGGTCGGCACGGTAATGGAGGGGAACTTTGCCAATTGTGCTTCCAGTGCTTCGTATTTCGCTTCGCCATTTGCCAGGCCGAGACGCCAGCGATAGTTATGGACGGTGATGGCGACATGGTCCGGATTTTCCAGTGCCACGGCACTGCGGTCGAAAGTGGCATCGTCGAAGTGCCATTGCGGCGATGCAGTTTGCCAGATCAGTTTGGCGAAATCGTGGCGGTTCTTTTCATAGCCAACACGTCCGCGCTCGGTAGCGAAGTAAAACTGATACCACCATTGCAGTTCGGCTTTTGGCGGCAAGGCTTGCTTGCCGGCTTCCTGGCTACCGATCAGATAGCCACTGACTGAAACCAGACCTTTGACACGCTGCGGCCACAGCGCAGCAACGATACCGGCTGTGCGGGCACCCCAGTCATAACCGGCAAGGATTGCCTTGTCTATCTTCAGCGCATCCATCAGTGCCACGACATCCGAAGCCAGCGCCGCAGGTTCGCCATTGCGCGGGGCATTGGCGTCAAGGAAGCGTGTCGTACCGTAGCCGCGCAGGTGCGGCACGATCACGCGATAGCCAAACTTGGTCAGCATGGGGACGACATCGACGAAACTGTTGATGTCATACGGCCAGCCGTGCAGCAGGATGACGACCGGGCCGTCGGCCGGGCCTTCTTCAACATAACCAACGTTGAGGTCACCAGCGTTAATCTGCCTGACGGACGTAAAGGACGTAAAGCTGGTCATCCCCTGGCTTGCTGTTGCTGTCAGGCCCGGTGCAGTGCTTGTGGATTGTGCCTGGGCTGCACCTGACATGGCGAATTGCGCACCAGTAAGGACAAGGGCCTGGGCAAGCGCGGTGGTGACAAGGACGAGGCGGCGCTTGTCATAGATGTTGCCGATGTGGTTGATGTATTGGTGCATTTGCTTTCTCCGGTGATGATGGTGTGGTTTTCAGATGCTTGTTGCAATTGATATAGGTTGGTTTGTGTTAATAAATTAATTATCGTGATAATAAATATGACGATAAATATATACAGGTTCGCGACTGTTTTCAAGTACGATAATCATTATTTCGATAAATACTTTCACGGAGATGTGTAATGAGCAATAAATCCAATGCCAACAAGGACGTGGCCAGGCTCGGCGACTTTATGTGTTTTGCCATCTATTCGACCAACCTCGCTTACTCGCGCGTCTATAAACCCGTGCTGGAACAGTTGGGACTCACTTACCCGCAATACGTCACCATCATTTGTCTTTGGGAAGAGGACAACCAGACCGTCAAAGGCTTGAGCGAGAAGCTGTTTCTGGAACCGAGCACGATGACGCCCATGTTGAAACGTCTGGAAACGATGGGCTATGTGCGCCGTGAGCGTGACAGCGAGGACGAGCGCAGCGTGCGCGTGTCACTCACTGATACGGGGCGGGAACTGAGGGAAAAGGCATTCGCCTTCCGCGAGGTAACAGCCAGGGCATCCGGTCTGGCACCGGACGAATTCCACGTATTGCAGAAGGCTATCGTCAACTTGCGCGCCAACCTGGTGAACGCTTCCGACGAGGATGTTGCCGCAAGGAGCAAGCGCTAAGGCTCATTCTCGTACCCAAGTTGTTTGCATGTTTATCGGTGCGCTTGTCAGTGGGCTGGCGAAGCAAAGTTCGCCAGTCATGCTGACATTAAATTGACATCAAATAGTATCAACCGATACCGCCTGCAAATAGCGCGTGAAAGAAGCATCGGTGGCGGCACGAGCGCCTCCGATGATGTTGCGTTTCCAGGTGAAGCCGAAAATATCTTCGTATTGATAAGCTTCCAACCGCGCGCGCATGGCCAGTACATCGCACAGCTTCATGGGGATGTAATTGGGGTAGCTGTACATAAAAGAAACATGGCGTCGATCAGAGGCAACTTGCATGGCGTCTCCCGGGAAAAGGGCTCCGCCTGCGTGGGGCCTATTCTTCCAGTGCAATGCCGTGCTACCCGGGAAATGACCACCACACCTGATGAGCGTGACGTTAGGGGAGAGTGTTTTCTCGTCGCCTTCCCAGAACTGAATGTGCGAAGAAGATCTTAATACCCAAGCCTTGTCCGCTGCATGAAGCAGTATGGGCACGCCACCCAGGGCCTCACTCAACTCTACCATCGCCGCGTAAAAATGCGGGTGCGATATCACGATTTTGTCTACGCCCCCACGTGCTTTTAGTGCTGCAACTGCCTTGTCGGTAACTAGACTGAGACTTTCCCAGAGGATGTTGCCGGCGTCAGTCGGCAATAACAGCATTCTTTGGGGGATGGCAAAGCCTGACGAAAAACCTATCGCCAACAGGCCCTCTTCTTCCTCTATCCGAAGATCATATTTAATGCGCAGTGCTTCGTGCGTAGTCCAGATCTGACCATCCCAGCCTACATATTGACGCTCATCTTCGCAGATCACGCAATGTGCCGGAGCAAGGGAAGTCTCCGCATGTTGCGTCCCACAGGTATTGCAGATATACATAGGCATGGTAGTTCCAATCCGTCGATGTGGTTAAAGTTTAGTTGAAGTTGCAGTTGAAATTTAAATGGCAGAGGTACGTGAGCTGTATCTGATCAGGCCAGTTGTCAATGCTGTTCCCAAGACGATCAGGCTGCTGCCTGCAGCCATCTTCAAAGTAAAAATTTCATCTAAAAAAAGCAGTCCCCACAACACACCGAACGCGGGTACCAGGAAAGGTACAGTCATCGTACTGGATGCACCTACTGCAGCGATCAGGCGAAAGAACAGCACATAAGCCAATGCAGTGCAGATCACGGTCAATGCCAGTAAGGCCACCCAGGCATGTACCGATGGCATTGCAACAGGTCGCCATATGAATGCCGGTACGGCAAGCACCAACGCTGAGATCAACTGACTGCCAGTAGCGACAGCTAACGGTGGTACATCGGCCAGATATTGCCTGGTGTAGTGGGCGGAAAATGCATACAAGACAGTGGCTGCCATGCAGGCGGCTATAGCCCAGCAGGTGGCGAAGGTATTGGCACCATCTTTGAAACTTGCATTATCCCAGGCCAACCACAGCACACCGGCGAACCCCAATGCCAGGCCGGTGGCCCGCTTCGCGCTGATATCTTCCCGTAACCACAGCAGGCCAATAATCGCTGCATACAGAGGCGTGGCTGCATTGAAAATCGCGGACAGGCTCGCATTGATGCTCAATGCGGCAAATCCAAACAAAACGAAAGGCAAGGCAGAATTTGTAATGCCAACTAGTGCAATGGGTTTCCAATGGTGGCGCAAGGCATGCAAGCCACCATCCTGACGCGCTGCCAATAAAGGAAGCAGCAACAGCGTTGCCCCAGCTGCCCTGGCACCCGCCATCGTCAAAGCACCAAATTCACCTGCACCTATACGCATGAACAAATAAGATGCCCCCCACAAAGCCGCTAATGTGAATAGGCAAGTAATATCTCTATTCTTCATTTTTTTCTCCGGATGTCTTGATATGTGTCCATGATAGGTATGACTCAGGTCAGAAAAAAGATGCAAGAATGACTTAAATGTATGTACCATTGACGTGACCATACCTGGCATACCCCTGGCTGAGAGCAGAAAGAGTTTCATGGAAACAGATCTCGATATTCGTATTGATCGCGGCACCAGAGTGTCGTTGACCAAACAGATCAGCTCTGCCATCAGTACAGCCATTCGTGCAGGCCGGCTGTCACCAGGGGCGCGACTACCTTCATGGTATGACCTGGCCGTTCAACTAGGCGTTTCACGCGGAACGGTGCGGATGGCCTATGATATTTTGTGCGATCAGCAACTGATTACCGCTCATGGTGCAGCGGGTACTCACGTCGCATCGCACACTTTAGCGACAGTGCACAACGGGAACCACAGCGGGGATCAAAATGGGGATCAAAACGCAGAACGTATCCGGGACAAGCCATTGGAAGAGGTTTTTCCCGGTTGGCCTGTCAAGCCCGGCGTATTCCAGGTGGGAGTACCAGCCCAAGATGTGTTCCCATTCAAAACCTGGTCCCGCATCATGGGGCGTGCAGCACGCACGGCTGCTGCCAGGCAGTTAGGCTATCCAGACCCTCGTGGAGAACTGGAATTACGTTCAGAGATTTCTGCTTACCTGGCTATTGCCCGCGGTATTGACTGTACACCTGCGCAGGTCTTTATCACTAGCGGTTTTGCTGGAGCCTTAGGAGTGGCACTGCGTGCGTTGCAGATGGAAGGCAAGTGTGCGTGGATGGAAGAGCCAGGGTTTTCAACGACCCGCGAGACATTGGTACAATCAGGTGTTACACCGATACCGGTGGCAGTTGATGCGGAAGGACTGGACGTGACATCGGCCTGGACGACGGCACCGCAAGCTAAACTGGCGATCGTCACGGCGGGTCAACAAGCCCCACTGGGTGTCACACTGTCGTTGCGGCGACGGCACGCCCTACTTGACTGGGCCGAACGGTCTGATTCCTGGATTATTGAAGATGATTATCTCGGCGAACTGCAACTCCAGGGCCGCGCCGCGCCAGCACTTGCCTCGCTTGATCGCAACGGCCGGGTGTTACACATCGGGACTTTTAGTAAGACGATCACTCCCAGTTTGCGTGTAGGCTTCATTGTGGTACCAAATGAGCAGGTAGCGCGAATGGAAAATGGTGTGACCACCTATGCATCGGCACCTGCGCCATCGGTACAGTTGGCGGTGGCGGAGTTTATGCACAGGGGTCATTATCTGCGCCATTTGCGTCGCATGAAACGTGTCTACGCTGATCGTCGCACTACGCTGGGCGTTTGTTTGGGCGAGCTGTCGATTCCCTACATAGAGGCCGGGCTAGCCGTGTTGATACGTCTCCCGGAAGGTGTGCGTGATACTGACATTGCGGTGCAAGCCCGTACGGTGGGTTTATCGCCATCAGCGCTGTCGTGGTGGTACGCGCAACCCAAGCCTGGCTATGATGGATTACTGTTGGGCGTGACCAATCTGCCTACGGAACAGATTGCCGGGTATTGCAAGCGCCTGACAGGACTCTGGTCGCAATGACAAAGGTCGATGCAGACAATACAGGCAGGACGCCCGGCGATATCACTTTATTCATGAGGCGCTTGCTAGATGGTTTGGTTGTTCATCAGTGCCAGCACCTGAGCCACATTGAGTGCACCGCGATAGATGCGGAAGTCGTCAATTTTTCCATTGAAGTAGGGTTGGGCGGTGTTTTGCGAGCGGCCTATCCAGTTCTGACTGGTACTTTGTAGCCGGAATGGTGCCTGGAACATGTCGGTATTACTGCCGACTACTGTGCCGTTTACATACAGCTTGCAGGTCCGGCCTGACAAGGTCACCGCGATATGTGTCCATGCACCCGTTGGCAGTGCAGCCGGGCTGTCAACAAACAACTCACCGTCGCGGCCATTGACGGTCATGGCGAAACGCGCGAGGCCGTTCGCGCCACGCGCTGTCAACATCATGTAGTGACCAGTGCCGGAGCCGAAGTCGAACACTCTGTCCCAGGTGCGGGCTGCATTCCAGTAAACCCAGGTACAAATGCTGAAATCACCGACATCTGTCATGATGTCTGGCGGCAGGCTGACGTAGCCGCTGCTGCCGTCCAGCGAGATGGCGTTGGATATCTTGCCAGCGACCCAGCCAGTTCCCCCGGTCAGTGTGCCGGTGTGACCGTTACCGCTGCTGTCGGCAGCCACGGCACCGCTGCTTTCATCGAAGCTGAGGCGAGTGTGCAGTCGCAGGCCAGTGATTGCGCTGACCACATTCGAAGCCGCGCTCTCGCCCTTGGATGTGCTTGCGGTCACGACGTAATACCATTCGCCATCCGCCAACCCGGTATCGGTGTAGCTGAGCAGATCAGTGATGCCGCTTGCGAGGGTGGTGTAGGGGCCTGCTGCGTTCGTGGCGCGTTTTACCGTGTAGCTGCTGGCGTTGGTCATACCCCACCATGACAGGATTACCTGGCCTGCACTGACGTAAGCGCTGAGGCCGGTCGGCCCGGCGCGGCTGGCCGTAGTATCGAGCGTGCAGGTGAGCGTGCCATAACCCAGTTGATCGAAGCCGCCGCTGTTGGGGCCGTAATTGCCGCCACCGCCTTCGGGCTGTACCAACTGCGTGAATTTTTGCGTGTACGGTGCTGCAAGCCCCATGCGGTTGACGTAGTGGTTGTAGACCAGCGCCCAACAAGGCCGCACCGTGCCTTGTCCCGCGGTCGACAGCACAGTCTGATTGACCTTGTCGACATTGGTGTAGGTCACGTAAGGTACGCTGTAATAATTGCTGCCAGATTCGATGAGATTGGCCTTGGCTACGTATTCGGCCCCCATCAAAAAGCGGTTGTTGTCATAGCCGTACAGGTCCACGCCCTGGTTCCAGGCCATTTCGCACAGCGAGCCCATCAGTGCAATACCCAGGGTATTGTGACCCTGGTCGCGCCCGGTTTCCTGCCACTGGCCCAGATAGCCAGGATGCACATAATAGATCGCCTGTGCTACAGCACCGTTGCCGGCACCGCTCTTGAAATAGGTGATGGCTTCATCAAATAGGGCACGCTCGTCACACAGCACGCCTATCGCCAGCACCGATGCCATATTGCACAGATCCCAATTCGACCAATAGTGGGTAATCTCGGTATTCAGATGGCCTTCCAGGAAGCCATGGTTCATCGGGTAGAAAATGTTGCGCATCATGCTCTGGAAGCGAGCGAAATCGGCCGCGGCCCACCCGCTATAACTGCGCATGATTTCGCCGGCGTTGGCGAACTCGTAGCCATAGATGCCGGCCGCCAGGTTCATGTCGGAAGTACCGCTGATGCCGGTCAGCGTGGATGACCATGCGTTCATGATCTGCACTGCCTTATCGGCGTAGGCGCTGTTGCCTGAAATCTTCCAGCGTAGCGCACAGGCATAGGCTGCAGCGATGTCATTAAACAGCCGCGAATAATTTTCAGGATTGCTACCATCTGCACCGCGATAAACCACAGGCACGGCTGCCGGTGTGTAGTTCAGGCTGGCGTGCGAATTGGCGATCAGCAGGTCCCAACTGGACTTCCAGGGTTCGGTATTGAACTTCACGGCCATACGCTCGAAATCCGTTTGCGTGTGCAGCAGGCCAGGGTGGGCGAAGCCGTTGGTGGTTGCGCCAGTTTTGTTCGTTGATGGTATTTGTGCGGATTCCAGCTGTTGCTTGGCACTGCCGCCGCAAGCAGTCAGTGCCAGTGCACCCAGGCCATACAGGAAGCTGCGCCGGGTGATGGTCGCAGTCAATGTATCCATTTCTTGTTTTACGGATAAATGCTGATCTTCGCTGTGTGATCCGGCATGCTTGCTGTTTGATAGGGCCATTCGTATTTCCGCGTTTTGTTTGAATAACAGTCTGTACAAAGAATTTCTGGCTGAGCAGGCGCATCGTTAAAGCCCGTCAGTTTTCGGATTACTATACACGATGAATGAGCAATCACTGACAGGCGCGTTGGATGAATTGTCTAATGCCTTAAGCAGTCATTCGACGCATGTTCAACCCGCATTGAAAATTCAATAATTTTCTGAGCTGCGGGTCCAGACAGCTTTGCCGAAGGGAAGTGATGTATGCAACGCCGCCATCAAATAGGCGAATCAGCCAGAACAGAGTTGAACGGTACAAACGCCGCACTGCAGTCTAGTGGTGTGGAGGAACCAGAACTGCCACTGACTGTGACATCGTTGATACTGGACGAAATAATGGAGGATGCGAAACTGACCTGCCCCGGGCCAAAAGTAAAATGCGTCGCTGCCGGCAAGACACTGGGTCCGCCGTTATGGCCTGCATCAAAGCCTGGCTGCTTGCCGTCAAATACGACATTATCCAGCGTGATGCCTATAGGATTTTTTTGAGCATTGGCGTTGTAACCTGCGAAAGTCATCGTTCCGCCAGCATATTTCGCACTACCCAGGTTATGGAAGTCACGTATGGTGATATTGGTAAAAGCGGGATACTTGGTGCCAGCATTGACGTCCCTGTAAAAAGAATCAAAAACGAGAGGCTGCCGGACGTTCCGCATACAAATCTGGCTATACGTCACGTCTGTGACCAGGCCGCCACGTGATGAATCCGATTTTATGCGCAGGCCGATACTCACCGAGCTGTCATTGCCATCGATGGTCAGATCGTTTACCAGCATATTGTTCAGGCCTGAATCGGTTTCACTACCAATTGACATGCCGTGACCATAGTAAAAATGATTGTGCAGGAAAGCCAGGTTTGTCGATGGGGATGTGGTGTGGGATTTGACGGCGACATTGTCATCCCCAACGCTGATGTAAGAATAGGCAAGTAAAACCTTACTCGATTGGCCCGGGTCAAAACCATCTGTGTTCTTGACGGTATCAGGTGTAAAGCAGGTCGCTGGCGTTATTTTGTCTGGAGTAGAGTTAGCCGGGCATGCGTAACGCGGCTTGGTGTAGACCGCACTTGGAGATAAAATTTTAATACCCCAAGCCGTTACACCAGCAACATTGCTGGTCGATATGTGAAAATTCGGTGAATTCATCACGGCGACTCTATACAGCGTAAAGTTACTGCTGTTGTTGACCCTGATGATCATGGGATTTTGCTGCGACAAGGTGTCAGACTTGTTTTGATAGGCGACATCCCACCAGGAGCGGTATTTTGCATTTGGGCCAGTGGTAAGCAAACTACCACCACGACCATCAATGGCGCCATCGCCAACAATTCCGCTGCCGTTAGTGCTGTCTGCAAGAATAAACGGATTGCAAGAGCGCAAATCGGTAGGTATGGCCGTTCCGCAAGTACCTGGGCCATTATCGTAATCGGCCGGATTGCGTGAGGCGAACAATGTCACTCCCTGGTCTATCCAAAGGGTGACACCAGAATTCAATTTTAAAGGAGCACTCAGAAAGCCTACTTGCCCTGCTGCACCCTTGCTTAATCTGATTGCCTGGCCCGCAGGGCAAGTGTTGATGGCATTTTGGATACGTAAGGTGTCAGGTTGAGAGTTGGACGGGGATTCATCCACACTATCGATTGACCCATTGATTGGCGTTAACGTAGCTGTCAGGCTGGCACAGACCGACGTCGGCAAAGATGGTTGATTCACTACACCCCAGGACGTTGTCAGGCTGGCACCTGCTATGGCATTGCCTGTCCCCGATGTTGCACCACTGCTTCCAGAGGTGGGAGTCGATGTTGTAGTGGTCGCACCTCCATCGCTATACGCCTGACCGCCACCACCACACCCGTTCAAAACCAAAACACAAGCCAATACACCTAAGACGTGACATTTCTTGATGAATGCATTGTGAGACAAATTCAGTGAGATTTTGGAGGGAACGCAGATAAGTGCTATCGCAGGGTGATCCATTATGGCCGGCTTTCGTTTTATCATTCTAGTGGACTGTAACAGTTGAAACAGAAGTGAAAGACGCTTGCCCGGCGATCAGGGCAAGGCAAGGTTAACACTTATGCACAGCGATAGTGAACTATCGCGAGCATTTGCAACACAGTCATGGTCGTCGCGCAAGCGGAAGGCACTCTGTTTCAACTGTTACAGTCCACTAGTGTAACGTTGATTTCATTGACATATCCTATCCCCTGGTTTGTCTTTTGCATTGCCTTCAAAATAGTCTCAATGCGATGGAAACATCAAATCGCGTGCGCGTTGCCGCTCTGCTTCAACAGGGAAAGATTTGATCAAGAGTTCTTGAGTTTGGATGACGCGTTCAGAAAAATTGAGTTGACGATTTTGATTGATCTGACCGGCAGCATCCAGGTAGCCTGTGAGACGGCTGGCCAATTGTGGCCCCGTATTTGCCCAGCTACTGAAGCTGCGAATCGCCTTGCCAAGCACCCACTGCATGTAGTGATCATGACGCAATTCGTCATTTTTGTTGGACCAGGTTGGTGGCCGAGGTATGGCTGGCTGCTCGTCAGTCGAGGGCGCGTTCGGGTTTTGCTCTTGTATTGAGTTATCTTTCAGTTGCGTTAATTCGTTCAATATCTGATCCAACTGTGCATCGTCATTTTGATACCATGCATGCACGACTGTCTCACCCAGAAAGCCCAGTCGCAGACGATCCCGCTGGTCGCGCCAGGTACTGATGCGTCGTACATCTTGCAAGTTGACGTCTTTGCCGGTGCCACCGAAATTATGCGCCGCAAGTAACTCATCATGCGCTTTCATGTAAGCCTGGTAGTGTTCGACAATCAGCATTGCTTCAGTATATGCAGGAGGTGGAAGTGCGCTTTTTAGGTGACTGCGCAATGCGCCTGCACGGTCTGCTGACATTTGCTCCAACAAGAAAAAATGGATGACTTCCAATAAACCGCTATTGACGACGAGTTGCTGATTTTCTGTTGTCAGCCCGTTGGGTAGCAAGCGGCTGTCGCTAGGCGAAAACGATGTATCTACGGTATTGGCTGGTGGTGTGGTCTGGCCAGGGCCGAATACCATGGTGGACAGGTTTGCCTTTGCACGTATCGGTGTGATTTCTTCGGGCTCTTCTTGCCAAAAATAGCGTATCAACAGCAGAATAATGACCAACATGATGGCGACAGGAACATGTCTGCCATAGTGGTGCTTTGGATGGGCTTTGAGTGAAATTGACATGCGAGTGTGTATAAATTGCCGATTTGATGGACCTGAGCTATGGAATGGATTCCGCATGCGGCATCCATTCCATGCCTTGGAAAAATTTTATACAAAAGCTTTATGCAAAATAATCGCTGTCAATTTAGAAGACAGACGTTGGAACCCAGGCGTCAGAGCCAGCCAGAAAATTGTTTGGCTGATACTGTGTGGTCTGGGAAGACGTTAGATAAACAGTATATTTCTCACGTTTTTTTGCAGTGAAGCCTGCGGCACCAGGTCCGGAAGAACCGTATTCTGCAAAATACGATGTGGGCAAATTGTTGGTGCTGCCTGGGGTAAATTCAATCATCCCTGCAGCATTGATGGGTGCCTGTATATTGGTGTTGATGAATATATTGGAAGCCAATGCACCCCACGGACGCCCCAGGTAAGCGGCGGTTAAACCTGTCTGCGGATTGCTGGAAATCGTGCTGTTATAAAAAACATAGCCACTAAGATAGTTCGTAAAGTGTCTGTTTTGTGCGGTAATAGTGACTTCTCCGCCCAGGCTTCCATGCTGGTCAGCAACGATAACGCAATTGTCGAATACGGCGGCTCCGTCACCAAAAATGAAATCGACGTTACCTTCGATAGTTACACCATAAAAATAGGAACGGGCTGGAGTACAGGTAGTGGAAGAGCAACCCAGGCTGCCAACATAAAGAGTATCTTGTCGTCCTATCAGATGTACATTGCGAAGCACGGATTTGTCAGACGCAAGAAACAGTGCAAGTGCCTGTGTTTCAGTGTGTCCATCCTGGGTGTACGTATTTTGAATGGTGATGTTGTTTGCAAAAAAACCTGCACCGGTCACGATGACTGTTGATGAGCCTTTATCGCCTACCGTTCCGCCGCTGCCATTGGATTTTTGTGCCCAATAGCTTTGGGTAATAATGGTGGAGGTAGCATGCGCACCCTGGCCTATCAGGCGGACATTGGGTTTGGTGATTGTCACCTGTTCGGTGTAGGTTCCAGCCGTTACATCAATCTCGCCACCATTTGATGGCAACGCCTCGACAGCGGCTTGAATGGTCGTGTAATGACCGGCGCCAGTGCCGCCAACCGTTACTTTCGTAATCGCATGGCTGGCAGCGCTGCTTAAAAACAAAGCGACTGTCAGCGCAATTTTCCATGCACTATTTTTATCTTTCATATTGTCTCCTTATGCCGGGACACGCTGATCATGTCCCGGCTATTGCAGCGATCTTAAGTCACTGCTTTATCGGTTATGGGGCGATTTCTTTGTTCACCCGCACGGATTGAGTTAAACGAGTACTAACTCAGAATGTGCAGCTAGGGACTGCGCCACTCATAGTAAAGCTACTGGTAGTAACGCCTGTGCCGGATGGGACATCATTCGAACTATTGAGACCGACATTGGCATACTGGTCACCACTTTGTGCAGTCGCGTCCAGATTGACGTGTGCCAGGTAGGCATTGACCGGAAAGCTGGCGTTGCGGCCATCTATCCGGGTATAGGCTCCTGATACGGACGAAGTTGCATAGGCACCGTTGACGACAATGTTTGACAAAGACGGTGTGCCGCCGGAGACTGGGCATGCATGATAGTTGGTATCCATGACGATCAGATGTTTTGCGCCAGTAATACAGGTATTGACATAACTAACCTTGCTGACTGTCAGACCACAGGGACCAGTTTTGACATTGATTGCGTTAGCGTTGGCAGATGTGGTTCCTGAAAGGTCGGCACCGTAGACATAGTTATTTTTGAACAGGATATTTGACACGGTATTTTTGTAAATACTGCCGATCGAAAGACCATGTGTGCCGTAAAGCTGGCTATTTCTTACGGTGATGTTTGTGGCATCTCCAGAATTGGTTTTGACTGCAATACCATCGTCACCAGCCTCAATCGAAGAGTTCGCTACCGTCGCGTTGGTGAGGCTGTCAATATCAATACCGTCAGCATTGGTGCGGGTAGAAGGCGTGCGTATTGTTACCTTCCATGCAGTGAAACCATTGCCACCTTCGACGTACAGATTCGGGAAAACTGATTCCTTGATGGTGACGTTGTAGACAGTAAAATTAGTGATGTTTTTTGCTTGCACCAGACGGGAACTGCCACTGAGAATATCGCCGCGACCATCAACGGTGCCAGGGCCCATCAAAGAAGCATTGGTGCCGTTGAACAGGATGAACTGTGCATTGCTTGCATAGCTATTATTCCCGTACAGCGTAACGCCAGAATTAATCACCAGGGCTGCGCCATTGACGTTCAAACTGTTGCTGTAGAAAGCATTATTTGAACCTGATGCAGCGAGTACCACGCTTTTTCCGGTACCTGCGCAACTGTCCAAGGCATTTTGCAAACGTGTTGTGTCGTCAGTGGATGGTGGGGATGCACGTTGCGAGCTGGTGAACTTGGCGGAAATCGTAGTGCAAACGCCAGGATAAGTCGGCTCGTTTACTGTGCGGCTGTCGCCAGTGGCCAGAGTTTGCGCCCCAGCAGATGCGGAAAATACGAGTAGTGTCGTGGTCAAGGCATAACAACGAAGTGCATTAATTGCAGTCATAAAAGTCCCCTATTAAAATGTTATGGTTTTGTAATTGTTTAAAAAAAACTAACATTGGTTGGGCCAAATTGAAATTGGTCCAGCCAATGTTAGTTCACGTTATAGGTATTTCTTTTCCCTTTGTCAAGGAAGAAAAGTGTTGTTTCTATCAGAAGTGATATCCAGCAGGCTGGGCTGCAGATGAAATATTTTTTTGACCGGGAGGCCGATGTTTTCATACCACGCTGCTTGTAAAGTTATGTAACAGGAATGGTAGTAGGGCAGGTCATGCCCATCAGTGTTTCCGTGACTTGTCCGCGAAGGACAGGGAAGTTTTGCTGGCGATTTCTGAAATCGCTCTGATGCTTAAAATTTATATGACACAGCCTGCCAGGCAGATTGTTTGCTCAATAGTCGTGCCTTAATCGCCGTACAGATGAAGAGCGACACCAAGACCGCAGTGATCTTAAAGCACGGTTTCAGCGATATTCTGTTGTTCCAGTACTGCGCGCAGGGTATTTCCTGCAGTGCGCTGATCGGGTTTGCCGGCGAAGGTACATTCAGTCAGGCCGTTCAACAGTTCCGCATCGCGTCCGCTAAACAATGGGCAGCGCGGGAACAGTTCTGCCACCCAGTCGACAAAGGCGCGCACCTTGGGTGACAAATGCCGGTTGGCCAGATAGACCACCGAGATAGGCATGGGTGCAGGCGTCCACTGCGGCAATACTTCACGCAGTGCACCTGATTGCAGATGCGGCATTAGCATGAAGCGCGGGGCCTGTATCAGGCCAAATCCCTTGATGGCGCAATCGATATAGGCTTCAGAATCATTCACAGAAATTTTGCCATTGACGGTGACATCGATGGTCTTGCCATCGACGATGAAATCCCAGTCCATATTCCGGCCAGTACGGCTGGAAAAATAATGCACTGCCTGATGGTGCTGCAAATCATCTATGGTCTGCGGTTCGCCATGGGTATCCAGATAATCGGGTGCAGCGCAGGTGATACTCTGGAAGGTGCCGATGCGCCTGGCCACCATGCTGGAATCTTGCAGCTCGCCGATCCGTATCACGCAATCAACTGCTTCCTGCACCATGTCTACCATGCGGTCGCCCATACCCATGACGAGTTTGATGTCGGGGTAGCGTGAATAAAATTCGCAGACTTGTGGCAACAGTATCAGTTTGCCTATCGAGGTAGGTACATCAATGCGCAACTGGCCTTTCGGCCCCCGCGCCACGTTCTGGAACGACGATTCGGTTTCATCCACATCAGCCAGGATACGCACACAGCGTTCATAGTAGGCAGCACCATCGGGCGTCAGGCTCAGGCGACGCGTGGTCCGGTTCAGCAAGCGCACCTGCAACAGACTCTCCAGGTTCTGGATGGTCGTGGTAACGGTCGTACGCGGCAAGCCCAGACTATCGGCAGCCCTGGTAAAGCTGTTTGAATCCACCACGCGGGTGAATACCTGCATTGCTTGAAAGCGGTCCATTATTGATTCCCTTCATGACGCCTGAGATGACATTTGATAAAGCTTGGCGTGTTGAGTGATGTTTAAGTGTAGTCAGTATAAGTGCATTTTGGGACGGGATTAGTCGACCTGGTGGAATAGTGATGTTGAATTATCGGTGTTTATCCCGCAACGCGTAGCGCCTACTATTCGTTCCAATCTCAACCTTGGAGCGGATAGCCGCGACGACATGATGAACGCAACAAGCACTATTGCCCGAAAAACCAGAAGTAAAACCACCAGGACGGCAGAATCGTCTTTGCATATCCGCAATTTTTTGATCCCTGGTCCCCTGGGTGATATTGCTGTGCGCCTGTACCGGCCGCAAGGGGAGGCGGTCTTGCCTGTGGTGCTGTATTTTCATGGTGGTGGTTTCATCAGCGGGTCGCTGCATGATGCCGATGTGCCGGCGCGATTTATTGCCAGAAACAGCAATGTGCTGGTCTTGTCGGTTGATTATGCTTTGGCACCGGCCAAACCTTTCCCTGCTGCGCCAGAAGACGCCTATGCCGCCATGGTCTGGGTTAGCAAGAACGCCGCCAGTATCCATGCCGATGCCAGCCGCCTGGCTGTCGCTGGCGATGATGCTGGTGGCAACCTGGCCACCTGCCTGACCCTGATTGCCCGCGACCGCAATGCCCCACCTATACTGGCACAAGCCCTGATCGGCCCCATGCTCGATCCCAGCATGACACGCCTGGGGGATGCAGAACGGCTGGATTCCGACATGACACCGCAGGAATGTGCTAATTGCTATCGCCAGTACCTGCCGATGTCTTTGCAAAGGCTGCATCCCTATGCCGCACCGCTGGAATCACGCCGCCTGGGTGGATTGTCCCCAGCCTTTATCGCCACCGCTGAACACGACGTGCTGCATGTAGAAGCAGAAAAATATGCGACCGCCCTGATCTCGGTTGGCGTACCCACCCAGGTGGCGCGCTTTGCTGGCGTCAAGCATGCCTCACTGCGCGAACATCCACCGGTGCTGGTGGAAGTGGCCGAATTCCTGCGCCGTCGTCTGGCGGCTCCCTCTGAATTGAAACCGCCCGTTTTTGACTCCATAGACGAGCAACATCATGCATGACGCATCAGCAGAATTTGAAAAACACAGCAATCTGAACCCACTATCCACGAGGAATATCATGTCCAATTCAACCAATTCAGCCAATTCAGCCAATTCAGTCACTTCACCTGCGAATCGCAGCCCTTTGTCCATCGCCATCAGCGCGGCCATTGTTTTGTTGATCGCCGGGGCTGGCACCGTAGGTGCAATCCGGGTTCAGGCCAGCAATACCGACGCTAAAGGTGCACCGCCAGCGACTACCGTTGATGTCGCCGAAGTCGTCAGCCGCAATATCGTTGACTGGCAAAACTATTCCGGCAAGCTGGAAGCAGTTGACAGGGTAGAGATACGCCCCCTGGTCGGCGGCACCTTGACGGCGGTACATTTCAAGGACGGCAGCCTGGTCAGGAAAGGAGATTTGCTGTTCACCATAGACCCTCGCCCGTATGCTGCCGAAGTCGCCAGGTTCCAGGCGCAACTGGCAGCCGCCGAGGCACGCGCTGCTTATACAGGTTCTGATGTCGCCCGTGGCGAAAGACTGTTAAGTGAAAACGCCATCGCCCGTCGTGATTTTGAAGAAAAACAAAATGCGTCGCGTGAAGCCGCAGCCAATGTGCTGGCGGCACAGGCAGCACTGAAGACCGCAAAGCTGAATCTTGAATATACGCAAATCACTGCACCAGTCGCTGGCCGCATCTCGCGTGCCGAAGTCACTGTGGGTAATGTCATTGCCGTCGGTACCAGTTCGCCACCTTTGAGCACGCTGGTTTCGGTTTCGCAGGTGTATGCGTCGTTTGACGTGGATGAGCAAAGCTTCCTGAAATACGTCAACCCGGCACAGGCGAAAAATACCCAGGTGCCAGTCTTTCTTGGTCTGGCCAATGAAGAAGGCTATTCCCGCCAGGGCAAGGTGACCTCCATCGATAACCGCGTCGATACCTCATCTGGAACCATACGCGTGCGTGCAGTGTTTGATAACCAGGATGGCTTGCTGTTGCCCGGCCTGTATGCCCGTATTCGTTTGGGTGGCGGTGCGCCACATGCTGCCTTGATGATAGATGAAAAAGCCGTGGGTACAGATCAAAGCAAGCGTTTCGTGCTGGCTGTTGATAAGGAAAATCACACGGCATATCGCGAGGTACGTCTGGGCACCAGACAGGAAGATTTGCTGATCGTCGAATCTGGCTTGAAAGCCGGTGAACGCATCGTCGTTAACGGCCTGCAACGCACAAGGCCCGGCGACACCATTGCGCCGAACATGGTACCGATGAGTAAAGTGGCAGCTGCATCTGCAGCAACAGTTGCTCCAGTTCCGCCCGAGGCAACTGCGGCAACAGAAAAAACTGCTGTTAAAAAATCTTGATCGTAACGTAAAAATATATAGACAGCGAAATCTATCATGAATATTTCAAAATTCTTTATCGATCGCCCCATTTTCGCCGGGGTGTTATCGGTAATTATCCTGCTGGCCGGTGCACTGGCTATGTTCCAGTTACCTATCTCGGAATACCCTGAAGTGGTGCCGCCATCCGTGGTGGTGCGTGCGCAGTATCCCGGTGCCAATCCCAAGGTGATTGCAGAGACGGTGGCTTCTCCGCTTGAAGAATCCATCAACGGCGTGGAAAACATGCTGTATATGCAGTCGCAGGCAAATAGTGACGGCAACCTGACGGTGACGGTCAACTTCAAGCTTGGCGTAGACCCTGACAAGGCGCAGCAACTGGTGCAAAACCGTGTATCGCAAGCCTTGCCACGCCTGCCTGCGGACGTACAGCGTCTGGGTGTCACGACGATCAAGAGTTCACCTGCGCTGACCATGGTGGTGCACTTGATTTCACCGGATGACCGCTATGATATGACTTACCTGCGCAATTATGCAGTGTTGAATGTCAAAGACCGTCTGGCACGTATCAAGGGTGTGGGTGAAGTGGGCTTGTTTGGTTCTGGCAATTACGCCATGCGCGTGTGGCTGGATCCGCAAAAAGTGGCGCAACGTGGCCTGACTGCCTCTGATGTAGTGAACTCCATACGTGAGCAAAACGTGCAGGTGGCGGCTGGTGTCATCGGTGCATCACCTAACGTGCCTGGTACGCCTTTGCAATTCAATGTGAACGCACAAGGCCGCTTGAAATCAGAAGCAGAATTTGCCGAGATCATACTCAAGACTTCTGTTGATGGTGCAGTCACCCGCCTGGCGGATGTGGCGCGCATAGAACTGGACGCCTCTGAATATGGCTTGCGTTCTTTGCTCGACAACAAACCGGCGGTAGCGATACCTATCTTCCAGGCACCTGGTGCCAATGCGCTGGACGTATCTGACCAGGTGCGTGCTGCGATGAAAGAATTGTCGGCAGACTTCCCAAGTTCTGTGCAATACAAGATTGTGTATGACCCTACGCAATTCGTGCGTTCCAGTATCCATGCCGTAGTCGAGACCTTGCTGGAAGCGATTGCGCTGGTTGTGCTGGTGGTCATCGTGTTCTTGCAAACCTGGCGTGCTTCGCTGATCCCCTTGCTGGCGGTGCCGGTATCCATTGTAGGTACTTTCTCGCTGATGCTGGGTTTTGGGTATTCCATCAATGCCTTGTCACTCTTCGGCATGGTGCTGGCCATCGGTATTGTGGTGGATGATGCGATTGTGGTGGTGGAAAACGTAGAGAGAAATATCTCGGCTGGTCTGTCACCGAAAGAAGCCACCTATAGAGCCATGCGTGAAGTCAGCGGCCCTATTATCGCCATCGCCCTGACACTGGTAGCCGTATTCGTGCCACTGGCTTTCATGACTGGTCTGACCGGGCAGTTCTACAAACAGTTTGCGATGACGATCGCCATCTCTACCGTTATTTCAGCTTTCAACTCGCTGACCTTGTCACCAGCACTGGCGGCCATCCTGTTGAAAGGCCATGACGAAAAACCTGACTGGCTGACCAAAATAATGAACCGCCTGTTTGGCCGCTTCTTCAATGCCTTCAACCGCATGTTTAATCGCGGTTCTGAAAAGTATTCCAAAGGTGTAGCTGGCGTCATTTCGCGCAAGGCTTCCAGCATGGTGGTATATGTAGTATTGCTGGCAGCAGCCGTGGGTATTTCTTACATCGTTCCGGGTGGCTTTGTGCCTGGGCAAGACAAGCAATACCTGATCAGCTTCACGCAATTACCAAATGGTGCCACGCTGGACCGTACTGAAAAAGTCATCCGCGACATGTCAGCCATCGCGCTGAAAGAGCCGGGCGTGGAAAGTGCAGTTGCCTTCCCCGGCTTGTCCATCAACGGCTTTACCAATAGTTCCAGCGCCGGTATTGTTTTCGTGACGCTGAAACCGTTTGAAGAACGTCGCAGCAAGGAGCTGGCAGCCGATGCCATTGCAGGCAAGCTGAACCAAAAGTATTTCGGCATCAAGGATGCTTTCATCGCTGTCTTTCCACCACCACCTGTGATGGGTCTGGGTACTGTGGGTGGCTTCAAGATGCAGATCGAAGACAAGGGCGCACTCGGCTATGCGGAGCTGGATGCGGCAGCACAAGCCTTTATTGCGGCTGCCAGGACAGCGCCAGAACTGGGGCCCATGTTTTCCAGCTACCAGATCAATGTACCGCAACTGGATGTGAACCTGGATCGCGTCAAGGCCAAGCAACTGGGTGTGCCGGTGACCGATGTGTTTGACACCATGCAAATCTACCTTGGTTCCCTGTATGTGAATGACTTCAACCGCTTTGGTCGTGTGTATCAGGTGCGGGCCCAGGCAGATGCGCCTTACCGTGCCAAACCGGAAGACATCCTGCAACTGAAAACCCGCAACACTGCCGGTGAAATGGTGCCCCTGTCTTCACTGGTCAAGGTAACACCGAGTTTTGGCCCTGAAATGGTGGTGCGTTATAACGGCTACACTGCTGCCGATATTAATGGTGGTCCGGCACCTGGTTATTCATCCAACCAGGCGCAAGCTGCGGCGGAACGTATCGCTGCAAAGACACTGCCTGCCGGCATCAAGTTTGAATGGACTGATCTGACTTACCAGCAAATCCTGGCGGGCAATGCCGGTGTCTGGGTATTCCCTATCAGTGTGTTGCTGGTGTTCCTGGTATTGGCGGCGCAGTATGAAAGCCTGACCTTGCCATTGGCTGTCATCATGATCGTGCCCATGAGTTTGCTGGCGGCTTTGACTGGCGTCTGGCTGACGGGTGGTGACAATAACATCTTCACCCAGATAGGTTTGATGGTGCTGGTGGGACTATCGGCCAAGAATGCCATTCTGATCGTGGAATTTGCACGGGAGCTGGAACTTCAGGGTAGCACAGCTTTGCAGGCCGCGATTGATGCCAGCCGTTTGCGTCTGCGTCCTATTCTGATGACATCTATCGCCTTCATCATGGGTGTGGTACCACTGGTGATTTCCAGCGGACCAGGTTCCGAGATGCGTCATGCCATGGGTGTGGCAGTGTTCTTTGGCATGCTGGGTGTGACCCTGTTTGGTTTGTTCCTGACTCCCGTGTTCTATGTATTGCTGCGTTCTTTCGCTGGTGGCCGCAAGCTGCATTCTGCGGTGGTGCATGAAGCTCCGGCAATAGCTCATGGCCATGGCCATGATCACGCTACTGTTAAAGTTTGAGAGAGCATGATGATGAATACAATAAAACCCTTGAAATCGGCTTCGTCTTTGTTGATGTTATTGCTGGTGCTGGCTGGTTGCTCAGTCGCACCGACTTATGAAAGGGCAGAAGTCACCACCCCTACGGCATACAAAGAAGTGCTGGCCAATAGTAGCAACTCGAGCAACTGGAAAGAAGCACAACCTTCGGAAGAAGTCGCACGTGGTGACTGGTGGAAAATTTTTGCGGACGACAGTCTGAATGAAATGGAAACTCAGGCCATGGCTGCCAATCAAAATCTGAAAGCCGCCGCCGCACGCCTGAAGCAGTCACGCGCATTAAGACAGGATGCGCGCGCTGGCCTGTTCCCGCAAGTGAATGCCGGCCTTGGCGCCAATCGAGGGCGCGCTGCACCGGCATCCCAGGGTTTGCCTGACAATGCCAGGATGCCGACAAGCACGACCTACAATGCCCAGCTTGGTGCATCGTATGAGCTGGATTTGTTCGGTCGTGTGGCTTCCATCGTCGATGCCGCAACTGCGGATACGCAAAAGAATGAAGCCCTGTTCCAGTCCGTGCAACTGGCCTTGCAAGCCGATGTGGCGCAAGCCTATTTCCTGCTGCGGGAACTGGATGCCGAGCAGGCCTTGTATGCCGCCACGGTAGAACTGCGCTCGAAAACCTTAAAGCTGGTACAAACCCGTTTTAATGAAGGCGATATCAGCGAACTCGATCTGGCACGCGCCACAGCAGAACTGGCAACGGCACAGTCTGAATCTCTGGGGCTGGCGCGCAGCCGTGCGGTGGCAGAACATGCACTGGCAGTCTTGCTGGGCAAGACACCGGCAGAATTCAATTTTCAGCCGCGTCCCTTGTCACGCATTGCTGTCAACATCCCGGCCG
This sequence comes from Undibacterium sp. Ji50W, assembly GCF_049340445.1. Taxonomy (NCBI): domain Bacteria; kingdom Pseudomonadati; phylum Pseudomonadota; class Betaproteobacteria; order Burkholderiales; family Oxalobacteraceae; genus Undibacterium; species Undibacterium sp. Ji50W. Next base: position 181,651 of record NZ_JBMPOX010000004.1, read on the forward strand.
GTCTGCCATCGGCCTTGTTGGAACGCAGGCCAGATATTGCCGCAGCAGAACGCAGCATGGCAGCGGCGAATGCCAGGATAGGCGTGGCCCGTTCTGCCTTCTTCCCAAGGCTGGATATCACCGGCGCAGCCGGTTATGAATCTGCCAGCCTGGGTGATTTGTTGAACTGGAGCAGTCATACCTTCCTGCTCGGCCCTTTATTGTCCATGCCCTTGTTTGACGGTGGGCGCCGTCAGGCCAGTGTGGACAGGGCAGGGGCAGTGTATGAAGAAGATGTCGCCAACTATCGCCAGACGGTGCTGAATGCTTTCAAAGAGGTGGAAGACAATCTGGCCGACCTGCGCATCTTGCGTGACCAGACCCAGGCGCAAGACAATGCGGTGCAGGCAGCAGAGCGGGCAGCAAAGCTGTCGCATGTGCAATACCGTGAAGGTTCAGTCAGTTACCTGAATGTGATCGATGCGGATCGTACCGTCTTGCAGCAACAGCGTGTCGCCGCTCAGTTGGATGGGGCACGTGCCAAGTCCGCAGTCAGCCTGATACGCGCCATCGGTGGTGGCTGGGATAAGCGTAGTGGCTCGGAGACCCATATGGCGAAAGCCGATTAAAGTTCCCTTCGGCCAGAGCATATTCTGGCTTTTACAGCGCACCTGTGTTGGTGTTAAATCAGGGTGTGCTGTTTTTTTCTATGGGTGGACTCCAGGTTAACACGCCCTAATAACTGACCGGGTAATCCTTGGGAAACTTGTGTCCGCCAAAGGCTTTCTTTTGCGTCCAGTCCAGTGGCGCAGTGGTCCAGTAAGAATCGCTTTCTGGCAGGCCCAGTGCAAGAAAACCTTCAGATGCCAGATACATGCTGCCGTTATTGGAATACCAGTCGCCCAGTTCTGGCTGATGGCCGACAAAGCCTATGGTCAGGAAACCATCGCTGGTGAAATTGCTGGGTTCGGTCCAGATCGCCTTGTGCACTGCCTGCATGGCGGCGCGCACCTGGCCCTCTGGCAGGCTGGTTGGCAATTGCTTGCGCCAGGCTAACAGCCCCAGCGGTTGGAATGCGGCTGTTCTGTAGGTCAGCGAACGGCCTATGGGCGGGTAAGTTCCTTCAGGTGATATGAAACGTTCCAGGTGTTCGCTATAGCGCTGCATGCGTTTCAGGGCTTGCGCCTGCAAGTCCGCCGGCTTGGCGTTCCAGAACGGGCCTTTGAACTTGACCAATACTTCCAGCACTTCGTACAGCATGGGGTACATCACAAAAGAATTGTAATAATCGAAGTGGAAGGCTTCGCCATCTTTGATCCAGCCATCGCCTATATACCATTCATTGATTTTACGGATGGCGACGTTCATGCGCATGGGGTCGTATTCTTCACCTATCGACATCAGCCAGGCTTCGTTCATCGCTGCAAACAGCATCCAGTTGATGTAGGGTGGTTCTATCCGGCGCAGTCCTTTGATCTCGCTGATGATGCGCTGTTTGGTGATGCTGTCCAGCGGTTCCCACAGTGCCTTTGGTGCGCGCATCAGGGCATTGGTGAAATAGGCTGAATCGACCAGTGCCTGCCCATGGCCTTTCCACAAAAGGTAATCCGGGCTTTTCGGGTCGACTGAATGCGTATAGCTTTGCAAGGCCATTTGTTGCAGGCGCTTGCGTGTGAGTCCTTCTGGTGTATTGTCTTCTGGCAGGGCCAGCCAGGGGGCTGCGCCGGCAACCAGGCGACCAAAGCATTCCAGGTAGGCGACCTGCTTGTCACGGCCATCCCAGGTCGGGCTAAGTTCCAGCTGAAACTTCTTTTTCAATTCGCCTTTTGCCATGGCCGACAATACCGGTTCTGCCATTTTCTGCAATAGCCCTGTCATGTAGGGACGGTCGTTACCACTGTCCGGTAAAGTGATAGCCCTTGCTTGCACCTGCGCGCTGGCACTCAGCAAACCGCTAACGGTCGTGCCTGCTACCACTGCCCGCATGAAATGTCGTCGCTCCATGTCTTCCTCTTGTAATGGTTTTGCTTATTTAATTTATTCAGTTTATTCCTGGCTGACTAGGCTGTCAGCGACATACACGCGATACCGCTTGATGCGCCCGGTGACACCGTCGGCACCCTGGCGTGGCGTATAGCGTATTCCCGCCACCTCGACTTGTTTCCCCAGGTCGAGAATCAGCCTGTGCGGGTGGGCACCGAATGGTGGTTTGCCACTGTAGGCGGAATGCCAGTGATCGGTGATCTGGCCATTGATGGCATTCAAGGCCGAGCCGTCTTCCTTGTTTGCTTCTTCGCTGCTGACATAGGCGATGGTCCAGCCGGACTGATTGAGTGTCTTGCCATCAACACCCAGCAAGGCCAGTTCTGCCACAGAAGCAAACTGTTTGCCGTCGAAGGCGTCCAGCGATTCCAGGCACAACTGACGCCCGCGTACCGGCTTGTCGAAACGAACGTCCTGCGTGGCGCTGCCGGGTTGGAATTGCCCTTCATGCGCGGGTGTCAGGCCATCCAGTTTGGGCCTGGCATTATTTGGTGGGCGTGGCAGGTCGCGTTCCGGATGCAGTTGATCGAGGATGGGCATGCTCAGCCCCGCCATGCGTGCGCTTTGTGGTCCGGTCAGGTCGAGCACCACCACTTCGTTGCGGCCAGCTTTGATCCAGGGGCCGGGCAGGTACATGGTCTGGGTTGGCCCTATACTCCAGTAACGACCCAGGCAACGGCCATTGATCCATACCACACCCTGACCCCAGCTCGACATGTCGAGGAAGGTGTCACCGCTGGAACTGACATCAAAACTGCCGCGCCAGAATGCCGGGCTGGCTGGTCCTTGTGGCCGTCCCGGCTTCCAGGCCAGTGGCGGCAGTTTGCCATCGGCATCGAAATCGATGGCGCGGATTTCCCAGTTTTCCAATGGCTGCGGCTGGCCATTTTTTGGTTTGAAACTGACCGGGCCGTGCAAGCCTTTCCTGTCGTGGATTTCCACCCCAAAATTCACGCGGGCAATGGTGTACAGCAAAATGTCCACTGTGACAGACTTGCTGCGCACTGCCAGTTCAACACGAAAACGATTGTGGCGGGTATCCATGGTGCCGACCTGTTTGCCATCTACATAGACCCAGGCCAGGTCACGTACCTTGGCTGCCTCCAGTGCTCCGGCCGGGCCGGCGGGCAGCGTCACGCGGTATGCCACCAGGCCACGGCTGATGTCATACTGTTCTATCGGTTGCGGTGATGCCGTCTGGATGACGCGTGGCGGCAGGTTGGCAAACACGCTGGCCGATTCTTTCAACGCAAAGGCGGCGATCTCGATCACTGGCATGCGCGGCGGTATTGGTGGCAAGCTTTCGCCTTCTGGCAGGAAGGGCAGGATGCCGTCGCGATACGCCTTGAACTTTTCGCCAGTCCATCCGGCTTCGCCGATCGGTGCATCATAGTCATAGCTGCTGGTATCCGGGCGGAAGGGGCGGTCGCAACCACCCCATAAACCAAAGGTGGTACCACCGTGCGCCATATACAGGCTGAAAGAGCCATTCGCTTTCAGCATGGTCTGGATATCGGCAACTGCTTTGCTGGCATCGCCACGGCGGTGTGGTGCGCCCCAGGTATCGAACCAGCCGGAATAAAATTCCCCGCACATCAGCGGGCCTTGCTGTACCGAAGCCAGCGCCTTGAAGCCAGCCAGGGGTTGACTGCCAAAGTTGGCGACTGAAAACAACTCGGGGATATGTGATTTGGCGACTGCATTGGTCGGGTTGCATTGAAACAGCGGCACGTCGAATTTGGCGTCCAGCAAAGCCTGGCGCATCACCCGCATGTATTCCAGGTCTTCCCCAAAGAAGCCATATTCGTTTTCTACCTGCACCATCAAAATCGGACCACCCTGGGTAATCTGCATCGGTGCCAGCACCCGGCCGACTTCGTGCATCCAGCGGCGTGCCGGTTGTACATAGGCATCGTCACGCGTGCGCAGGAAATTGTCTTTGGGGTGCTTCAGTAGCCACCACGGCAAGCCACCCATTTCCCATTCGGCACAGGCATAGGGACCGGGGCGCAAGATCACCCACAAGCCTTCTTGCTGGGCGATACGGCAGAACTCAACGGCATCGCGCTGGGCGCTCCAGTCGTATTGTCCTTCCCGCCATTCGTGATAGTTCCAGAACAGATAGGCGCACACGGTGTTCAAACCCATTGCTTTGATGGCTTGCAGACGGTGTTGCCAGTATTCACGCGGCACGCGGGCAAAATGCAGTTCACCACAACGAATCTGCAAACGCTTGCCATCCAGTAAAAAATCGTTCTGGCCTATCTGGAAACGCGATGATTCTGCCGCCTGCACCTTGCCGGCAAGCGGAAAGAGCATGCTGCCGACGGCTGCGGCTGCACCCTGGATGATACGTCTGCGCGGATGGTATGTGGTCATGATTTGCGTAAAGTTACTTTGAGACGATCAGCGTCGGTACGCCATCACCTCTGGATAAAAACAAAGGCAGCCATTACGGCACCTTTGGTGAAACGTCCAGGACAGGAGATGCAAACCTGGACGACATAAACGATACCACTACGGCATGCCATAGGGGGCCGGATTGGCATGCATGGGCGCTAATGATCAATAAACCTGAGCATTTCCGCCGCTGCCAACAGGAAAGCGCCAACCCCGAAGGATGTGGATGAATTCTGATCTATGGTTTGCCCCGGTATGGCACGTTCACCGATAGGCTGTACATAGCCGATCTTGCCGCTTGGTTGCAGTGCGATTTTACTCAGGTAGTTCCAGCTCTTCGTGACCACCGGCGTGTATTCTGCTTTATCAAGGTAGCCATGGTTCATGCCCCACAGGTATCCATAGGTGAAGAATGCGGTGCCACTGGTTTCCCGGCCCGGGGCCTGGCCAGGGTCCAGCAGGCTGCGGGTCCAGTATCCTTCTTCCTGCTGTATGGATTTCAAGGCTTTGGCCATCCCCTGGAAGCGCCGCACGAACAGGGCATGGCTGGGATGGCTTGCAGGCAGGTCGGTCAGCACTTTGGCCAGGCCGGCAAATACCCAGCCGTCACCCCGTGCCCAGAAATCCTTGCCGCCATTGGCGCTTTTGTGTTTGGGGTAAAGATATTTAGCGTCGCGGTAATACAGATTGCTTTCCTGGTCGAACATCAACTGGTCGGCAAACAGAAAATATTCATGAAGCTTGTCCAGGTAACGCTGGTCACCTGTAACTTTATACAACTTGGTCATGACAGGCATGACCATGTACAGGCCATCGACCCACCACCAGTAATCATTGTTTGGCGTGCTCATCTGGTATTCCATGACTTCGCGTGCACGCGCTATCTTGCGCGGATCTTTGTTGGCATCCAGATTGTAAAGGTCTATGTAAGTCTGGTAACTGACTTGCCAGTCGCCAAACATCACATGTTCATCAGTTTCACCATAGCTGTATTTCCAACTGGCCTTGACATCTGAATTGGCAGAGCGCCAGCGGTTATGCTCGGCCCAGGCGGTCGAATAGTCTCGGTAGGCAGGGTTGCCCGTCAATGCATAGGCTTCCATGTTGCCGGTATGATAGGTGGCGATATCCCAGAATGGCGATTGCGCAGATGGGTTAGTGCGCTGCCAGTAGCTATTGGCCAGATTCAGGGCATTCATCACCTCTGCCCTGGTGGTGGCAAGCTGCATGGGTAGCGGACTTATTGACTGGCTGACCGGGGCCGTATTGCAGGCACTGGCCATCAGCGCCAGACCTATCATCGCTGCCTGCAAACATAGACGTCTCGTCATAGATGGTGATCTTTCGTCGTGATCTTTGGTGAAGCTGGTAGATGGCGGCGGACGGGATTCAGGCTTGTCCGCCTTGTGTCACAGCTCACTGACTTCATCGAGAAAAATCTGTGATGAAGTCAGTGAAAGGCCAGGATGTTTATATTTTTCCGCGTATGCCTATCTTGATGGTACGGCCATCGTACTTGGCATAATCCATGCGCGTTTTCTGTCCATCACCGTAGCGGCCAGTGGCGTCTTCGAAGTAGTCATAGGCCAGTGTATTGGACAGATTGAGTGCATCAATCCGCAGCTCGAACGATTCACTCAGCTTGTAGCTGATGTTGGCGTCCATATAGCCACGGGCGGCGTGCCAGCGGATCAGGTCGTTACCCGTATTGGTCGGATTGTCACCATGCAGTGATCTGCCCTTGTAGTTGTAGGACAGCCGCAATGCCAGTGGCCCTCTTTCGTAATAGCCGGTGGCACTGTAGGCATATTTGGGTACGGAATTGACTTCGATTTCCTTGCCTGCATTGGTGATCCACTTGGCGCTGTTAAACGGATTGATGTGGGTATAGCTGGCCAATGCGCCAAAGCCCTTGTAAGGATCGGGCAGGAAGTTAAATGCCTGCTGGTAAGCGATTTCGAAACCCTTGAGTGTTTGCTGGCCGGCGTTGGTATAACTGCGCAATACCATAGGCAGGTTAGGATCGACTTTACCCTGGGAGTTCTGGAAAATCGCGCCGAGTGAAGTATCCGGCAAGCCCAAGGCACCGAAGGTGGTGTTGGTGGTGCTGGCGACCGTTGCATCAGACAGGTCTTTCTTGAACATGGCGACCGACAGCAGGCCACCCGGCTGGAAATACCATTCCAGGCTGGTGTCGAGGTTATTCGATTTTTGTGGCAGCAGGTTAGGATTGCCGGCGGTTGCCGTGTTGTCGAACGGGTTAGGAATGACAGTCTGCGCGGCAATGATGGACAGCGACGCACGGCTGATGGTTTTGCCGTAGGACGCACGCCACATCAGGCTGTCGGTCAGGTCCAAAGCGGCGCTGACTGCTGGCAGGACATTGCTGTACGAACCGTTTTCGGTATTTGGCAGGTACGCTCCCCCCGCACCGGTCTTCTTGAAATTATCGATGTTGGTGTCGGTGGTTGAATAACGTACACCCGCATTGATACGCAGTTCATGATCCATGACCTGACCTTTGAAGTCGGACTGAACATACGCAGTCGAGACTTTTTCCTTTGCCGTGAAACTTTGCGCCGGAGTGAAGCTGGCTTCCGAGTTATAGGCCAGGGGATTGAAGTTGCCATAGGTGTAAGCACGGCTGAAGCTGGACCAGGCTTGTGGCCAGCCCGCACCGATATCGAGATTGTCCACCGGCAGGTTAGGGCTCATGCCGCTGCGCAGGCTGGCAATACCCAGCGCGTTCAACTGACTGGTGGCAGCTGCGGTGCCATTGCGTTTGTTGACACCTTTTGTGGTTTCCACAAGGGTCAGCCCCGCCTTCAGATGGCCTTTCCAGTCGCCTGGTAGACCATAATCCCAGTCTGCAGCGACGCGTGCCTGCTTGCCCTTGTCGGTTTCACGGGTCAGGCTGGTGCCGATACCGAAGCCAGAGTAATTATTCGGGTCGACATAGCTGCTTGGTGAAGACATCGATGGATACACATGATCCGCCCCATAACCGATAGTGGAGTCGATGCCATACATGTTACCGCTCAGGGTATCCTGATAGCTGAGGGCCTTGCTGTCGTTGAAACTGAGCTGGCCGCTCAACACCAGGTCTTTGCTGGCGTCCCACGAACCATTCAATGCGGTGTAGCCAAAGGTGGTTTCGTCATTGCTGTAGGTCACGCCATTACTGAGTACCGTGTTGCCAAAGGTGCCGGTCATCAGATTGGTTGCCGGGTCAATCTTGATATTCAATGGCACCAGGCCGGAATGGCCGGTCTGGCCGGCGGCGGCTGAACGGTTGTTGGTAAGGCTGTTGCGTATCAGCAGACCGAACGTGATTTCATCACGCTGGTTTTTCAGTTGCGAATACATGGTATCCAGGCTCAGGTTCAGGCCGCCGCTTTTGAACTGGAGTGAAGAAACCAGGCCATCACGCGTACGTTCATTGCGGGAACCATAGAAGCGGTAAATGCGCGGCAGGTAAGCATTGTCGACATCGGAACGCGAATAGCCGCTGAGATTGGCACGCGGATCATCATAGTCCAGCGCCATGGCGAAGAAACCCTTGGTTGGTGCTTGGCTGCCATAGAACGAACTGTTGTAACCGCCGGTTGCTTCAAAACCAGAACGGTTGTTGACGGCGGCAGAATGTGAACCGCCAATCAGGAAGCCCCAGTTACCCCAGGTATTGGAATACAGGCCAAAGCCGGTCGGGTCCACATGCTTGGACATGGTGTTATACGAGCCCGATACGCTATAACGGATGGTCTGCTTGGGGCTGTCGAAGGGCCGTGGTGTCTGCAGATCAACCACGCCGCCAAGGCCACCTTCGGTGAGTTCCGCCAGCGGCGATTTGTAGAAATCAACCCGCCCGAACAGTTCGGATGCAAATACGTCGTAATTGAAACCGCGCGCGGCAGTGCCTATGGTGCTGGTCGACGTAGTGTTGACGGGCGCGCCGTTGAGGGTGGTGACGGAGTATTCAGTCGGCAAGCCGCGAATGGAGATGCGTTGACCTTCGCCAGAACTCTCGTCGCGGTTCAGGATGACACCGGGGACGCGTTGCAGTGATTCTGCCACGTTTGCTTCCGGGAACTTGCCGATATCTTCGGCCACGATGGAGTCACGCGTGCCGATCGCCTTGGCTTTCAGGTTGAGGGCTTTTTGCAGGCTGGAGCGAAATCCGGTCACGACCACGGTTTCCGTTTCTGCAGGCTGGGCTGGCACCTCATTTTTTGCCTGGTTGGCCTTGGTATCGGCGGCAGGTGCTTCCTGCGCGACGGCTTCAGCTCCATAAAATGCCGCCAGGGCGAGTGGTAGCACGGTGGCTAAAATTTTCTTTTTCACAATGGTCTCCGTTGAATTACAGACAGTCTTAAAGGCTGCATGATGTAAATACAGCACGGGGACGCTCATTCGGCGACTTGTATTCCGTACTGCCTTAAGTGTTTCAGTAATCGTTTGCAGTCACATCAACGGGGCTGGTATTTGTCCCGGGTTGATCGACATGGTTACGTTACCACATCAATTGCCAATCCACAAAACCAAATGCCTGCTGAATGGAGGTGAATTGTAAGTCATTGATTTTAAATGGTAAAAAATATTAAAAATAAGCTGGAATGATGTGGTATCGTTACCACATGCAGAAAATTAAACCACCAATAATCAACTATTTGATTGTTGTTGGAAATGGCGGGTTTTAAGTTTATTTCGTTGTGCAGAATGAAATTTTCATCGCGTCGTGCGCGAAAATGCTGGCACGGTTTTGCCGCTTGCGGGACAATTCTGTTCGTTCTGCTGGTGTGAAGCCGGCAAGGGATATTGATCTCTATAATTTTTTGGAAGATAAATGCGCAAAGTAAGCAAGTTAAGTGAAGTGGCCAAGATTGCCGGGGTGTCGCCGATCACCGCTTCACGAGCAATTCGCGGTGTTGGCTATGTATCAGAAGAAGCCCGCGCACGTATCATGGAAGCCGCAGCACAGCTTAATTACACGCCCGACATGCTGGCGCGTCGCATGCGCGGTGACAAAAGCAATCTGATCGGCGTCTTTGTGAACAACTATGGTTCTTTGGTGCTGCATGAAATCATCAAGGCCATCACCCAGGAAGCCCGCCGCAAGGGTTTTGATTTGATCGTGTTTAATGCGGAAAGGTTTGATCGTCCTGGCCGCATCGAAACCAGCAATATGCTGAGCCAGTTATGCGATGGCCTCTTGCTGTTGCTGCCAAACGCCAGCGATGGCTATCTGGACCTGATAGACAAACAGGGCTTCCCCTGCGTGCTGGTCAATTTTGATGCCAGGCAAATGAATATGCCTATCGTGGTTGCCGAGAACCGTAACGGCGCACGCATGGCCGTCGAGCATTTGCTGGGCTTGGGACACCGGCGTATCGGTTTCGTCGCCGGGACCGCAGGCACCGGTCAAAGCGCCGAGCGCGAAAAAGGTTATGTGGATGCGATGCTGGCAGCCGGCCTGTCTGTCGATCCGGCGTTGATCGCGCAGGGGCAATTCATGCAATCCGGCGGGTATTCGGCGACCGAAACCTTGCTGTCACTCGCGGTTCCGCCTACGGCCATATTTTGCGCGAATGATGAAATGGCATTTGGCGCCATCGATGCCATCAGCAGCAAAGGACTGAAGGTTCCTGATGATGTGTCAGTGATAGGCTTTGACGATATTCCAACGGCAAGCTATGTATTCCCAACCTTGACGACTATGCGTCAACCCTTCATTGAGATGGCCAACCGTGCAGTCAGTGAGGTGGTGGAAATTATCCAGGGCAGGGAAATCAAAGCTGCAAAGATCGCGTTTCCCATGGACATAGTCATCAGAAATTCCACCGCGCCGCTGAAGAAATCAGCGCAGTCGCTGCCTTAAGTGCGCACAGACATGAGCACAGACCAGCATGCGTGACAGTGCCCATCTGGAGCTGACCGCGTTGGATAGGCGCGCCGTCCAGAACAGTCCGCGGTATACCGTCGGGACTTTGCACTATACGACTTTCGGCTTGTTTGCCGCCATCTTGTGGCTGTTGGTAGGCGAGCTGGGCATTGCGATGCGCGAGCGTTCGGCCTTGCCCAGTGGGCTGGAGTTCCTGCGGCTGAACGCAGCCTCGGACACCACTACATCATTACTGATATCGACAGTGCCAGCGGTGTTGAGCCTGTTACTGTTACCACTGATAGGCTACCATTCTGACCGTCTGCGCACACGCTGGGGCCGGCGGCGTCCATTTCTGATGGTGATCGCGCCGGTTGGTGCGGCTGCCGTGATCGGCCTGGCATTGTCTTCCGAGATGGGGCGATGGACGCATGAGCAGCTTGCCAGCCTGTCGCCCGGCGTTCGCATCTGTAATCTGGCGTATTTCTGTGTGTTCTGGACCATCTTCGAGTGCACGGCGATTACCACCTTCGCCCTGTTCACCGGTTTGGTGAACGACGTCATGCCGCAGCGTTTTCTTGGCAGATTTTATGCAGGGTTTCGCATCGTTGGTCTGAGTATAGGTATCGCATTCAATAGCTTTGTGTTTGCCCTGACCGAAAATTATTTGCGTGAGATATTGCTCACCGTTGGTCTGGTCTTTGGCGGCTCGGTGTTGCTGATGTGTGTGATGGTAAAAGAAGGTTCCTACCCGGATGAAGCGGGGTCGGATAGCAATGCAAAACGCGTATCGTTTGCCATGCCCCGTGCGCACATACTGGAATGTTTTTCCCATCCTTTTTTCCTGTGGGCAGTTGCTGCCTTCATGCTGGCCAGTATGACCTTCAGCCCCTTTCATACTTTTTACCAGTTTTATGCGAGTACGCTGGGCATTTCCAAGGCAACTCTGGGGACATTGACTGCCTATTCGTATGGGGTGTCGATCTTCCTCGCATTCGGCATAGGATGGCTGGTTGACCGTTACGGTGCCATCCTGATTTCAGCCATCATGATGAGTTTGTATTTCATGGTGGCGGCCACCGGTTATCTGTGGATGGATGGTGAACAGAATTTCCGCATTTTTTATGTCGCCCATGTGGTTGTGTCTGGTGCCTATTACACGGCGGCGGCATCGATGCCCATGGCGCTGTTTCCCAGCGCACAATTTGTCCGGTACAACTCAAGCAAAGACGTCATGGTCACGCTCGCCGTGATCTTGGGAAGCAGCATACAGGGGCCGGCACTGGATCTGTCCGGACATAACTATCAACTCACCCTCTTGAGCGCGGCACTGTTTTCACTACTGTGCGTCATGTGCCTGGTACGGCTGCATTCACGAAAACCAGTCTGCTGAAGTCCTGCCCTCAGGCCGGTGTGTCACAAAGGGTAACAGTAAAAATGCCCGGTTTTCCATATCATGCAGTGATTACTCATGCATAGGGATGGGCGACTATCCTGCATTCACATAATGATAAAAAAACCTATTCTTTTACAAGTGACAGAACTGAGTTTTGCCTACCCTGGGAAAGCCTTGTTCAGCAACTGGTCAGGCGAAATAACGGCAGGCCTTACCCTGATATATGGTGGCGATGGCCGTGGCAAGAGCAGTCTGCTGCAATTACTGGCTGGTGTTTTACCTGCACAGAAGGGGCAATTGCAAATACAGGGCATTAGCCTGCATGCGCAGCCTGATGCCTACCGTAGCCAGGTCTTTTGGGTAGATCCGGCGACCGAGGCCTACGACCAGATCACGGTGCTGGAGTATTTTTCTTACCTGCATAAGCCGTACCCGCTGTTTGACGAGACCTTGCTGGAAAACCTCATCGAAGGCTTGGCACTGACCCCGCATGTCAATAAGCAGTTGTTTATGTTATCGACCGGCAGCAAACGCAAAGTCTGGCTGGCGGCAGCCTTTGCGGCCGGTGCCACCATTAATCTGCTCGACGATCCTTTTGCCGCACTGGACAAGACATCCATCAATTTTGTAATGAAGATGCTCAATCAGTTTGCCCAACATCCAAGCCAGGCATGGGTGATCAGCATGTACCAGATACCCCAGGGTATGCCGCTGGCGGGCTTGATTGATCTGGGTGATTGATCAAGATGTCGGCGACGATATGTTCCGGAATACATCGCATTGCATTGCGTACGAAGCGGAGTATGCCATGGCAAGATAGCAAGCTGGTGTCTGCTTGGTGTTTGCTCTTGGTCAGGCCTTGCGCTTGCCCGACTTGTTATGCGCAGGCAGTATCTGTGGCATTTGCTGTGTACGGAAAGCATGAGTGACGAAATCGACGAATGCGCGTGTTTTGGCGGGTAGCAGTTTCTGACTGGCGAAGTACAGCGAAATTGATCCGACGTCGCAATACCAGTCGGGTAGCAATCGTTCCAGCGCGCCACTGTCCAGATGTGCTGCGGCATGGGGCAGTGCTACCAGACTGACGCCCAGTCCTAGCAGGGTAGCGCGGCAAAGTGCTTCCGGATCGTTGACCAGCATGACAGGGTTTTGTAGCGCTGCCAGTTCTGTGCCGTCACTGTTGCGCATAAGTCTTGTGCGTATGCGGTTATTCAGTGGTGAGCGCATCACTATGCCCGGCAGATCGATAAGCCCGGATGGGTCTTTGGGGCGACGTTTCCCTTGCATGAAAGCAGGCGACGCTACCGCAATTAAATGTATTCGCGCCAACTCGCGTGCCACCATGCCAGGCGGCAGATCGAAGCCACCGCCAAAGGCCACATCAAATCCACCTGATATCAAGTCCAGCGGGCGGTTATCAAAGAACCAGTCAGGTGTCACTGCCGGATAACGCTCAAGGAAAGCGGGCATCAAGGGTAATAGATAATCCATCCCCAACCCCGGTGCCGCATTCAACTTGAGTACTCCTGCAGGTTGCCCCGCATTCACCGTAATGTCCGCAATAGCCCCTTGTATTCCATCCAGACTGCCACGCACTGACTGCAGGAAACGTTCGCCCGCTTCGCTCAGGGTCAGGCCACGTGTACTGCGCTGGAACAATTTTACGCCCAGATTGCGCTCCAGCTGCGCGACGTTGCGGCTGATTGCCGCAGGTGTCAGCGCCAGCCGACGCGCTGCTGCCGAAAAACTGCCGGTTTCGGCACTGCGTACGAAAGACTCCAGATTGGCCAGGGTTTCCATTATTTCACTTTCAACGAATGCTTGAAAATGATTCTATCAGATTACTACTACTGCTAAAAGCTGGAAGCGCTTAAAGTACTACCCAGCAAGACAACTTATTCAACTCAGTTTTAACTTAGTTTTAACTCAGGTTTAACCAAATTAAAGGAAACATCATGAAAATCGCTATCATCGGCGCAGGTGCCATCGGTTCAGCTATCGCTCGCAAACTTGCCCGTAACGGCATACCTGCATCTATCGCCAATAGCCGTGGACCACAATCCTTGCTCGCCTTGACCAATGAACTTGGTCCGCACATCACGGCTGTGAGTGCAAAAGAAGCGGCCCAGGCTGATGTGGTATTTGTTGCCGTCAATTGGGATCGTCTGCCAGCAGCGCTGAAGGATGTGGGGCCATGGAATGGTCGCATCCTGATCGATGCCAACAATGCTGTTGAAGTGCCTTCATACCAGGCTGTCGATCTCGGAGGTCGCGCTTCCAGTGAAGTGGTGGCTGACCTTGCTCCAGGTGCCCGCGTGGTCAAGGCCTTCAATCATCTTATCGCCAACGTGCTGGAGGCAGACCCGCAAGCCGATGGTGGTCGCCGCGTATTGTTCCTTGCGGGGCAAGATGCAGATGCAAAAAAGGTCGTTGCTGATCTGGCCGCACGTCTGGGCTTTGCGCCCATCGATCTGGGCGGCGTGAACGAAGGCCGGCAGTTGCAATTCCCCGGTGGCGCACTGGCGATCTTGAATCTAGTGGACTGTAACAATTGAAAACAAAGTGCCTTCCGCTTGCGCGACGACCATGGCTGCGTTGCAAATGCTCGCGATAGTTCACTATCGCTGTGCTTTGCTCCTTGCCCTGATCGCCGGGCAAGCGTCTTTCACTTCTGTTTCAACTGTTACAGTCCACTAGTTAATTTTTATTGATTCGTGGACGAAGGGCGGTGCCATGGTGATGTCGACGGCATCGTCCTTCGAATTGATTACCTTTATTAATGCGTCACTATTAATGCGCCGTTATTAATACACAATTATCAATGCACAACAGTGGGATAACTGATGATCAAACTCAGTGGCTGTGCCCCGGTTTGCTTGATACCGACCGTGGCACCCTTGTATAAATACGCAGCCATGCCCGGTTTCAGGGTCTGGGTCATGCCGTCGGAATGAACTAAGCCTTCACCAGAGAGTACGTAATAGACTTCGTCGTGGTCTATGCGGTGCAAGCCAATTTCTGCCTTGGGATGCAATATGCGTTTCCTGAATTCCATGCTGCGCGGCGCTGGTGCTGCGTCACTGATGCGATAGGCGGTAGACATGCCTATGGCACCGTGGGGTGGTGGTTCATCACGTTTTACATCTTCTTCATTCACGACTATCATCGGGCGTGCAGCGTCTGCTGGTGTCGCAGCGCATAATCCTGTCCAGGTGAAAAGTAAGCTGCAAATGAGTGTGGTGGATAGTTTCATCGATCCCTCTATTTCCCTGTTCCCCTGTTCCCCTGTTTCTCTGCCATCTGGATCAGGGTCTGCTTGTTGGTGTTTTGACTGGTACGGCGTCTGTAACTTTACGATTTTCTTTGGCGGAAGCCAGGTTGCTGGTCTGTATCTCCAGATTAAGACGTCTGTTTTCGTCCAGCAGTTCCTTGTGCCTGAATGCTTCGCTCAGATGCCAGCGTAGCTGAAAATCATCCCATGGCTTGTTCATGAAGCGGTAAATCGTGCCTTCATTGATGGCATTTATCATGGATTGCAAGTCCGCATTGCCGGACAGAATGAGTCTGATCGTTTCTGGATATTTTTGTGTCACTCTATGCAAAAATTCGACACCTGTCATGCCTGGCATGCGGTGGTCCGAGATGATGACGTCCACCTTTTGTCCGGCGAGTATATCCAGCCCGGCCTGTCCGCTGGTTGCCGTCAGGATGACGCATTGTTCATTACGTAACACGCGCCTGAGTGCCGCCAGAATGTTCTCATCATCGTCGACCAGTAGCAGGGTGCGGACATGACTGGAAAAATGTAAGAGCCGGTCAGGGAGTTGCCGCTTTTCACGCAACAACAGTTCTATTTCATCCTTTGGCAAGCCTTTGGAAAACAGATAGCCCTGAATTTCATCGCACAGGTGGACGCGCAAAAATTCGCATTGTGCTTCGGTTTCCACACCTTCGGCGATGACGTGCATGCCCAGGCTATGCGCCATGGAAATGATGGCCTTGACGATGGCCGCATCGTCCGATTTTTCTATGTCGCGTACAAAGGTCTGGTCTATCTTCAATACGTCAATAGGGAAGCGCTTCAAATAAGACAGGCTGGAATAACCGGTTCCAAAATCATCAATCGACAACTGCACGCCGAGGGCTTTGAGTCCGCGCAAGATATCGATGGAGCGTTCCACATCAGTCATGACCAGGCTTTCGGTCAACTCTATCTCCAGGTATTCCGGGGCCAGGCCAGTTTCTGCCAATACATCAGCAATAAAAGTCAGCAGGTCGGGCTGGCCGAACTGGCGTACGGACAGATTGACAGCAATCCTGTAGGTGCCACACCCTTCATCTTGCCAAGCCTTGCACTGGATACAGGCGGTGCGTATGACCCATGCGCCGATAGGAATGATCAGGCCGGTTTCTTCTGCCAGGCTGATGAAATTGCCAGGTGGAATCATGCCGATTTCTGGCTGGTTCCAGCGGACCAGGGCTTCCAGACCCACCACCCGGCCTGTGCGCAAATCAACCTGTGGCTGATAATGCAAAATGAATTCTTCCCTTTCCAGTGCCAGTCTGAGCCTACCTTGCATGGTCAGCTTTTCGCTCAGCCGGGTACTCAGATCGGATGTATAAAACTGATAGTTATTGCGGCCCAATTGTTTGGCGCTGCTTAATGCGGCATTCGCGTTCATCAGCAGCAAGTCTGCACTGTCGCCATCTTTAGGATATTGACTGACGCCTATGCTGCAAGTAATCTGCAATTCCTGGTCTGCCAGCAAGATGATTCTTGAAACGGCAATTAATATCCGTTGCAGAATTTCTGTCAGGTGCGGATAAAAGAAATCCTTGCTATTGCCCACAAGTGGCGCGTCAATATTGCTGCCTTCTTCGCTTTGCTCAGTCAGGATCAGGGCAAATTCATCGCCGCCCAAACGGGCAACGGTATCGCTGCCGCGTACGCAGATGCTCAGTCGCTCGGCGATGATTTTCAATAATTCATTGCCAACCCCAGGGCCCAAACTATCATTGATGACCTTAAAATGATCCAGCCCCAAAGTCAGCAGTACCACCCTGTGTGTGTGTCTTGCGGCGCTGGCCAGCGCATGCTCCAGACGATCACTCAAAAGATTGCGATTGACCAGACCAGTCAGTTCATCGTAATTGGTCAGGTAGATCAATTTCGATTCGGCACTTTTGCGCACTTTCAGTTCTTCTGCCAGTGTACGGTTTTGCGCCAGCATTTCTTGTGACGCGATATCGAGTGAACGTTCAGTCATCTCGCGGTCAATGTCTGCCTGTTTGTAGGTGGCATCAATCGCTGCGAAAAGTTTGTCAAATTCTGCCGGAAGCGCTTCAACACTTCCCATAAAACGGTTGATCTGGCGTCTAAGCAGATTGTGCATAGATCAGATCTCTAGGAAGGTGGTGATGGTCATTGTCTGATTATGCAATTCACAGGGGCCGCCAGACATGTGGGGAGAAATCTCGCCGTAGGAATAAAAGCCGGTCAGCATGGTTTGTGCGCCCAGTACCTCGTGCACCGCTTCGACCTCTTCTTCTATTCTTTGCTTGAGTACCAGTTTGCGTCCGACACAACTGATCAGCAAGGCAAGTTCAGCCGGATTGGATGATGATCCGGCACAAATTTGTGCGGCACCACTGGCACCATCTATCAGTCGCTCAAAATTGGCTTTCATCAAACGTGCATAGGCACCTTCTGGCATGTCTCCGGCAAAGGTCATGCTTTGGTCGGTTTCGTCTATGGCCAGTATGGTGCGTACCAGGCCGTTATTTCCTGTAGCGTCGCTGCCGTGTTGCCAGGCATTTCTTAACGACAATGGGAACAGCAAGGCGGTCGATGGCAAACCGGCGGCGTGTTCACCCAAATAATTTTTATACAGCTCCAGGGCAGGCTTGCCATCCAGGTCGTAAAGAACATTTCCTTTGGAACGCGTGATTTGCCGGTCTGGTCCGAAAGAATCCCAGCCGCCGAGTGAGCCATAGCTGACCTTGATACGCTGTCCATACAAGCCGATAGCCACGATCTGGCTATCCGCCGGAATATCATTGGCACAGACCAGGGTTTTCTCAAAATTGGCACCGTCTGCTGAAAGACCACCGGTTACTTCAACATGTGGAGCCAGGCTGGCTTTCAGGCCACGCGTCAACTCTGTTCCATTCACTTTCAAACCATCAGAGAAGATCAACACATGTGCCAGATCATCTGGCGGCAAACCTTCAATGATTGCCTGGCCTGCACTAAAACTTTGCGAGGCGTCGGTGATATCCACTTTGGACAGCCGCAGCCAGGTGTGTTCAAAATTAATAACAGTTACCACGATCGTGTCGTCACTGACGGTGGTGCCATGAATTTCGCCAGCGGTGGAACAACCCGTAATCAGGGCATCTGGAAACGCAGTACGGACGGCAAGAAAATTGGCGGGATCAGACAACAGCGCTGTACTCGCGAAAAGCAGGATCAGTTGATTGGCGTGATGCGAAGGAGCAGTTGAGAACAGTGGCAACTGGCCGGCGTGGAAAACGGTCTGCGATACGTGCATGCTTGGCTCCCATGGCGCTAATTGGTTTACGCTGATTCGCTCAGTAAATTGTATGCGATGAGTTGTCAAATTGAAAGATTATACGGAATTGATTAAATATTAATTTCGTGACAATGATATTGTAATAATGTTAAATTAATATGTATTGTGTAAACGAGCGTATGTATCAATGCCGACACCAACTGCACCCAGGCCACAGGTCCGACTACTTTCTGCCCTGTTCGTGGGGCTGACGAGCCAGGCCGGGATGGCAACTGACATGGGCGCGACACCGGTGGTGGAAATCATAGGCACCACGCCTTTGCCGGACATGGGCTTGGCCAGGGAGCAAATCCCTGCTGCGGTCCAGACTGCCACTAGCCGGGATATGGGCAAGAGCGGTGCCCTGAATTTTTCTGATTTTCTCAACCGCAGCCTGGGCAGCGTGCATGTCAATGATGTGCAGGGCAATCCCTTCATGAATGATGTGAATTACCTTGGCTATACAGCGTCACCCTTGCTGGGCACACCACAAGGCTTGTCGGTGTATATGGATGGAGTGCGCCTGAATCAGCCTTTTGGTGATGTCGTGATGTGGGACCTGATCCCCAAAGATGCCATCGCTGCACTGACCCTGATGGCGGGGGCCAATCCTCTGTTTGGCTTGAACAGCCTGGGTGGTGCCCTGTCCCTGCAAACCAAGGATGGCCTGCATGATGCCGGTACGATCGTAGAAATCGGTGCAGGGCGCTATGGCCGGCGGTCTGTGGGGCTGGAACATGGTGGTGCCAACGAGCGCGGGCTGGACTGGTTTTTGCTGGCGCATGCCTATCAGGAAGATGGCTGGCGCGATGCTTCACCATCCAGCCTGGGGCAGTTCTTTGGCAAGCTGGGCTGGCACGACAGTAAAACCAGTGTGAAGCTCAGTTATGCATGGGCCGACAGTAAAATGACGGGCAATGGCTCGCAGGAACAGCAGTTGCTGGCCACTAACTACGCCAGCGTGTATACCAAACCGGATGTGACCCGCAACCACGCTGGCTTCGTGAATCTGCAAGGCAAGTCCAGTCTTAGCGAACATGTCCTGCTGGCCGGTAATCTGTATTACCGCAACACCCGCACAGCGACCATCAATGGTGACCTGAATCAAGATGCGCTTGGTGAATCTGTGTATTACACCGGGCAGGCAACAGACAAGGCCTGGTTGCTGGCGCATGGATATAGCCCGGTGATTGAAAGCAGCAACAGCAGGACCAGTGCCACCAATGCCTTCCCCGTTTGGCGTTGCATTGCACAGGCAGGCATGAACACGGAACCCAATGAAAAGTGCAGCGGCCTGATCACTGGCACCGGTACCCGTCAGAAAAATTACGGTGTCAGCGGCCAGTTAAGTTTCCTGAGCAAGGCGGTGCACTATGCCAATCAGTTCGTCATTGGTGCTGGTTATGATGCCAGCCGTACCGGTTTTTCGCAGGCTAGCCAGTTTGGCTACCTGAATGCCGATCGCAGCATTACCCCTGTCAATGCCTATGCAGATGGCACCCAGAATTCTGAAAACGCCTTTGACCAGCGGGTTGATTTGAGTGGACAGACTGCGACCTGGAGCCTGTTCGGCAGCGATACCTTGTCACTGGCTGACCGCTGGCATCTGACCATGTCGGGCCGTTACAACCGCACTGAACTGAAAAATACTGACACGCTCTACCCCTACAACAATGCCACGACCCAGGGCGGACAGCGCGGTTCGCTGGATGGCGATCATAGCTTCCGGCGTTTCAATCCTGCCCTCGGGGTAAGCTTTACCCCAGATCCGGCCATCAATGCCTATCTGGGTTATAGCGAAAGCAGCCGTGCACCCACCTCGATAGAATTGGGTTGTGCCGATCCCAATTTCGGTTGCCGCCTGCCCAATTCCATGGCTGGCGATCCGGCATTGAAACAGGTTGTTTCCAAAACCTGGGAGGCTGGGCTGAGTGGTAAATTGACAGGCAAACTGATAGAAAAAATGGCCTGGAATGCGGGTGTGTTCCGTGGCGATAATCTGGATGACATACTCTTCGTTGCGAATTCTGCAGCGACCGGCTACTTCAAAAACGTCGGCCAGACCCGGCGGCAGGGGCTGGAGGCAGGTGTCTCCGGTAAGCTGGCTCATATCAGCTTCGGACTGAATTACACCTGGATGAAGGCTACTTACCAGAGTAGCGACAGCCTGGGGTCAGAATACAATAGCACGGCCAATGCCAGTGGCAACATCACGGTTAAACCCGGTGACCAGATACAGCTGATACCGCAACAGATTTTCAAGGCACATGCCGATTATGAATTCGATACACACTTTTCTGCGGGCCTTGAATTGCTGGCCATAGGCAAGAGTTTTTTGCGGGGTAATGAAAACAATGCCCATGTCGCCGATGGCATCAACAAGCTGGGCGCAGGCAGCATGCCGGGTTATGCCGTGGTCAATCTGTCTGGCAGCTACCGGCCCAATCCGCAGTGGAAGTTAGTGATCAACATCAGTAATCTGTTTGATCAGCGCTACGACACTGCCGGCCAACTGGGGCCGTATGCCATCACTGCCAATGGCGGTTACAGCAATTCCGGGGCCAAAGGCAGCAATTTCTATACCCCCAGCGCACCGCGCATGATCTGGGTCGGCTTGCGTTATAGCCTGGGCGCAACTACCAAGGATTGAATCCTGGCCTTATGTTTCATGTTTTGCCTGACTTTCCGTGCATGTTAAATTATGATGCGAAATCTGCCATCATCCGGGATGTCATCAGGGCACACATGAAATCGCGCGTCAGTACACCTGCTGAAGACACAAGACAGAATGCGTTTGCACAGGATAAACCCTTGCAACAATTCGCCAATCCGCTTGGGTTCGTAGATCTGCGTCCGCAAGCCATTGCACAACGCAAGCTGCAGGAAATGGCGGACAATAGTCCACAGGCAATGCAACTCAAGACCTACCAGGCCATGATGGATGCCAGGTCGGCACGTACTGTGCATATGGCTGGCGGTGGAAGCCCTGTGGTTCAGCTTGCCGCTGCAACGGTCACAGATAATGGCAATGGCCCCAAACTCAAAGGTTATAGTGATAAAGCCAGTACGGCCAATATAAAGAAAACCAAAGTCAGCTTTGAAACCGGAAAATTATCTACCTCCAAGGAGACTGTTGGTATTTCCATGGTGGCCAATCCCCTGGGGCCGGATCATCCCCAGGGAGGTGAGCCAAGTTCTTCTGTTGCCAAAAAACATATCAGTACGCATATGAAAAACAATGGCGTCAAGATTCGTGGGCATTTATTGAATGGTGATTTGGGCGGCCCGGGATCGGAACAGAATCTTTTTCCCATTACTGCACAAGCCAATTCGCATCACTACCAATATATAGAGAAACGGGCAAAGTATTGGATCAATGATTTGAAAAGCTGGCTCAGGTATGAAGTCAAAGTGACTGGCAGGGATGACGCAAAAGGTATCGCCGATTTTGAATGTGAACTGGCACCGGTTGACGCAGACGGCAACGACACCCAATGGCTGAGAAAACTGAAAGTGCATTCCGAGCCGGATGCATCGACCAGTGAGCCAAGCGAAAGCGATCTTGGCAATAAAAAAGCCGCCATGAGTGATGACACTAACTTTACCGATGACGATATCGAATACTCTGAAGGCAAGACACCGGTTGGCTACCGGCCAATAGAGCAGGACGTGGAAGAGCGCATGCGCATAGATGCAGGCAAGAGCACTTTGGGTATGAGTACGCTGGTCTGGAATTTGAAACAATTGTCGATTAGTGAAGATAGTGCCGAAGAAATACAGAGTTATATTGATTCAGAAGATTCAGCTGTGTTCATGAATAACAATAAAGGTGTGTGGAACCGATGGGTCAAGAACATCAATGAGAATTATTGATGAATGGTACCGGAGGCAGGATTGCTCTTGCCCCGGTCGCATTTCATGAAGTAGCTTGGGTCGATACTACTACACCTATCTCAGTGTTGATGCCTGAAATTTAGCCACTCAGCCATTCAGTATTTTCATGCCTTCTGCGGTATAACGGGTGCCGGCTGCTGCATCAAGAGGGAACAATAGATTCAGTTCTTCCAGATCACTGGCGGTCAGGCTGACCGACAAGGCCTTACTGTTTTCTTCCAGATAGGTCCTGCGCTTGGTGCCTGGAATAGGTACGATTTCGTCACCCTGTGCCAGCACCCAGGCCAGTGCCAGTTGCGATGGTGTGCAGGCATAGCGTGTGGCAAGTTGCCTTACCTTGTCGACCAGCAGCAGATTTTTGCTGAAATTGTCACCCTGAAAGCGCGGGCTATTGCGACGGTAATCATCTTCCGCAAACTGATCTGGCCGGGTAATCGCACCCGTCAGAAAGCCACGACCCAAAGGGCTGTATGGCACAAAACCGACACCCAGCTTACGGCACATGGCCAGCACGCCTTGTTCCGGGTCCCGGGTCCAGAGTGAATATTCGCTTTGCAGGGCGGTAATCGCATGCACTTTATGGGCGCGCTCCAGCGTGGCAGGTGATGCTTCGGACAAGCCTATGTAACGGATCTTGCCTGCTTTCACCAGTTCTGCCAGTGCACCAACGGTTTCTTCTATCGGCGTATTGGGGTCGATACGGTGCTGGTAATACAGGTCTATGGTTTCTATATCCAGGCGTTTCAGGCTGGCTTCTACCGATGTCCGTATATAGTCCGGGCGACCACTGACACCGCGTTCATAGATATTCGCCGGATTGCGTACGATGCCGAACTTGGTGGCGATAAAACATTGCTCGCGCTTGCCCTTGATCGCCTTGCCGACCAGTTCTTCATTCGTGTGCGGACCGTAGACATCTGCCGTGTCGAGAAAATTGATACCCAGTTCCAGCGCGCGGTGTATGGTGGCGATGGATTCGGCATCATCGCGATGGGAATAAAATTCACTCATGCCCATGCAGCCCAGGCCGATGGCAGAAACCAGGGGACCGTCAACGCCCAGTCGGCGCCTTGGTATGTGGTTTGGAATATTGGCTGATATGTTGTTTGTTGTGCTCATTGGAAACGTCCTCGAAAAACGATGGTTGAGTGACGACGTTCGCTGGCAGGTTTGCTTCCAGCGTATCGTACATGGCAATCTTCTGGTGCAAGACCTTCAGATTGCTTTGCAGTTCAGCGAGCGTCTTTTCCACGGTATGGGTATGCTGTTGCAGCAAGTCTTTCCGTGCTGACAGACTGTCTGGCGTATTCCCCAGCCTGCGCAATTCGGCATACCGCAACATGTCGCGTATGGGCAGGCCGGTGGTGCGCAGCTTCAGCAAAAACTGTATCCAGAGGATATCTTCCTCGCGGTACAGCCTGTGCGTGTTGTCCTGCCGCGTCACCGGGTCCAGCAAGCCTATGCGTTCGTAATAACGCAAGGTGTGAACAGTTAATCCGGTTACCGCAGCAGCTTGCTGTATGGTCAGAGGTGTCGTCATGGCAAGGAGTGTAGAAGTTAGAGTGCGCTCTAAGTCAAGGCCATATTAAACCTTATTTTGATTTTCTTCGTGAGTGGTGCTTACTTGTCCGCCTTGGGCACCCACACCCAGGCCTTGTCACTGATCTTGACGGCTCTGGGTATCAGTTTGTTTTGATAGAACAGGTCAGCAATTTCCTGCTGGCGATTCACAACCGCAGCACTTACCGGCATGACGCCATAGCGACTGCGTTGTTGCCAGGTGTTGATCACATCCAGCGGCATGCCCAGTTGCGCGGCAATAATGCTGGCAAGTTGTTGTGGATTTTTGCTGGCCCAGGCACCGGTGGTGGCGAGTTCACCCAGGATGATGTTCAAAGCCTGTGGATGTTTTTCTGCCAGGCGGCGTGACGCTTCGTAAAAACTGTTTGCTGGTAGCAAGCCCTGATGATCAGCCAATACCCTGACTGGCAAACTGTGCTGTACTGATGCCAGATATGGGTCCCATACTATCCAGGCATCGATATTGCCGCTGACAAAGGCGGCACGGGCATCTGCCGGTGACAGGTAGATGGCTTGTATGTCTTGCATACTCAGACCAGTCTTGCGCAGGGCGGCCAGTATCAACAGGTTGGAACTGGAACCCTTCTGGAAGGCGACTTTTTTCCCCTTCAGTTCAGCGACACTTTTGATGGGGGAATCTTTTGGTACCAGTATGGCCTCACATGTTGGCGAGGAAGGTTCCGCGCCGACATACAGCAAATCCACTCCAGCGGCCTGGGCAAATATCGGCGGTGGTGCACCGGTCAGGCCAAAGTCTACATTGCCGCTATTCAAGGCTTCCAGCAATTGCGGGCCGGCAGGAAATTCTATCCACTTGATTTGGAATTTTTGCGCTGCCAAGGCATTTTCCAGCGTGCCCTGCGCTTTCAGCACGGATAGAAGGCCGCTGCCTTTTTGAAAGCCTATGCCTATCAGATGGTCGTCGGCAGCATGCGCAGCCAAGCTGAACAGCAAACTGGCTTTCAGAAAAATAAATAGAACTGACTTTTTCATAAGTTACTTTCTTAGTGTTGTCTTGAGCCTGAGGTGGATTGGGTCGTCAGGCACTTTCGCGTTCCAGCAGTTCGCATTGCAAGAGGTTCAGGCGTTGCACGTTTTTGCTTGCCGGTATTTCACCCAGGCTTTCGAGTATGCGCATGGCGGCAATTTCACCGATCTCTTTTGCCGGTGGCCGTATGGTGGTCAGGCTGGGCAATAACATAGATGACATCGCATAGTCACCAAAGCCAACAATCGCACATTGTTCCGGCATGCGTATACCTGCGCGTTGCCCTGCAAGAATGGCGGATGCTGCCAGGTTGTCATTGGCAAAGATGATGGCTTCGGCAGCATGGCGCTTGCGCATGGCGAGGGTTTCCATGGCCTGCTTGCCGGCATCAAAAGGCGTTGCAGCGGTGGGCAGAAAGAACCAGGGTTCCAGATTTGCTTCTCGCATGATATCGGCATAACCATCACGGCGATCTATGGCGCTTTCATCACTGGCCACACTGTTCTGCACAAAGGCAACGCGCTTGTAGCCTTTCTTCAACAGGTAGCGTGCAGCCTGTTGCCCGACTTCATAGTGAGAGAATCCTACCTGCATGTATTTGCGGCGCGGCTGGTAATCCCAGGTTTCCACCACCGGGATATTCGCTGCATTCAGCAATTGCACGGTGGCCCTGGTGTGGTATTGACCGGTCACCACCAGTGCTGACGGTGACCAGCCGAGGAAGGTGCGTACCGCAGCCTCTTCCTGTTCAACAGAAAAATAACTGGATGCCAGTAATAGCTGATAGCCATGCGCATTCAACACATCACTGAAACTTTGTATCGTGTGCGCAAAGATCGGCCCTGAGATATTTGGTATCACCATGCCGACTATCCGTGCGTGAGTGGACGCCAGCCCGCCTGCTGCCAGATTCGGCAGGTAGTTCAGGCTTTTTACCGCTGCCGCAATACGCTGGCTGAGCGCCGCTGACACTTGCGCCGGTTGCTTGAAATAGCGCGACACCGTGATGGAGCCGACACCAGCCGCCCGTGCCACATCATGGATGGTGGCGCGTCCTGATCCACGGCGTTTTCGTGCTTCACTTTCTTGTGTCATCTCTGCATATTTCCAAAAGACATATCGATGATTGTTTTAATTCTTTGACTGAAACCATCAGCATCACAGAAACTAAAAATGGTATCGGTACCATCGAATTCTAGCAGCGGCTGTTACGTGAGCGAAGTTGCATTTCTTTCGATGCTTATTACCAATTCAAATAAGAGCGTGTGCAACGGTAGTCAATCAAAGGATTTAGTATGAAAGTCAATGCAAAGAATAAATTTTCACAACAGCGGCAATATCAGCAATGGGGTAGTGTGCTTGCCGGTGCCGCCATATCAATGGGGGCAGCATCGGGTGTCGTATCGGGAGCAGTTGCAGCGGAAGAAAGCAGTATTCGCCCAGCCGCTGATGAACAGGCGACGCTGCCTTCTGTCACTGTGACAGCAACGCGGTGTGAAGCCTCGTTGCGTTCGGTACCGATCGCCATATCGGTGCTGAATGGTGATTTGCTGGAACAGGCAAATCGCAATAGCATAGACAGCATTGTTGCTGAATTGCCCAGCGTGAATTTTCGCCAGCAGGGTGGTAACAAGGATTCGACCATCTTTGTGCGCGGTATAGGTACCATTTCGACTTCGCCGGGTGTGGAGCCGACGGTATCTACGGTGGTGGATGGCGTGGTGTTTGCCCGTCCGGGTCAGGCCACGCTGGATTTGCTGGATATTGATCGCATCGAAGTATTGCGCGGCCCACAAGGAACCCTGTTCGGCAAGAATGCATCTTCCGGCGTGCTGAATATTCTTAGCCGCAAGCCAGGCAAAGAAACCACGGGCTTTGTCGATGCATCTTATTTTGAAGGCAATGAGAAACGCCTGCGTGCCGGTATTTCTGGCACCCTGTCACCAGAACTGCTTAGTGCGTCCTTCACTGCGCTGGATAGTTCTTACGATGGCAACATCGATAACGTCAGCACGAAAAAGAAGGTGAATGGCTATGACCGACAAGGTGCGCGTGCAAAGTTCCTGCTGACACCGAATAAGGATCTGGATGTCAATGTTATTGCAGACTATCTGCGTTCCACCAGTTCGCCGACTTATGCCGTACTACAATCCAGCAATACCGCCTTGCTGCAAGCCATCGCACCAGTGCAACCCGGCTTGAACAATCGCTCGGTAGTCTATGATCTGCCAAACGCCGTCACTGATTTCAACAAGGGTTTGTCGGCACAGGTGGACTGGCGCAATCAGGGCTATACCTGGACATCCATTACCGCTGCAAGACAATGGGATAACGAACAACGCACCACCACATCGGCCATCGGCAATAGTGCGGATGTGACACGTATCAACGCATCCTTCCCGGCAACCCGTGATATCGGCACCTTGCACTTCCGTCAGTTTTCACAAGAGCTGCGCGTCGCGTCGCCGAAAGATACGGCCTTTGAATATGTTGCGGGTGCCTATTACCTGCATGGAAAAGATGAAGAAACTTACCAACGCATCGTCACCACCGCACCAAGTACCATCAACTATGGCTATGCACCGTATAGCGTGAAGAGTGACAGTTATTCGCTGTTTGGTGAAGGTAACTATAAATTCAGCCCGCAGTGGAAGGTCTTGACTGGCGTGCGCTGGACCCGCGATGAACTGGCGTATGAAGATGCACGCATTTCTACCCAGACAGTGGCCTTCCCTGGCGTGCAACCGGCGACGGCGAATGCCGATTCCACCACTGAAAGTGCGTTTTCCGGTCGCGTCGGCCTGCAGTTTGATATCAGCAACGACATCAACAGTTATGCCACCCTGTCTCGCGGTTACAAGGGGCCTGCATACAATGTGTTTTTCAATATGTTGAATCGTGACACGCTGGCATTGAAACCTGAATTGTCAGATTCTTTTGAGGTGGGCCTGAAGGCCTTGCTGCTGGACCGCAAGCTGAGTATCAAACTGGCTGCCTTCCAAACTAATTATTCGAATTATCAGGCCAACTTCTATGACACCGTGGCCGGTGCCGTGGTAACCCGTTTGATCAATGCCGGTGACGTGTCTACCCGCGGGCTTGAACTGGAACTGGAAGCCAGGCCTATATCCCGTCTGAACCTGAGTGCGTCGCTGGCCTATGTCGATGCACGCATAGACCAGTTTAATTGCCCGGTGGCAGCGGCGGCATCCTGCTCTCTGAACGGCCAGACATTGCCGTTTTCACCGAAGTGGAAGTCCTTTGCCCGCGCCAGTTATGTGATGCCACTGAGCAATGGCTTGCATGTGGACCTGTCAACCGATTTCAGCTGGCAAAGCAAGGTGCAGTATGACCTGTTCCAGTCTGCCACCACGATACAGGGCAGCGTTGGTTTGTGGAATGCCAGTGTGGCACTGGCTGCACCAGAAAATGGCTGGCGTCTGGCCTTGATCGCAAAGAACCTGGGTGACAAATCGTATGCGACCAACCTGGTGAACGGTACCAATACGGTGACACGTGCGGTACCACGTGATGACCAGCGCTATTTCGGTGTCAACTTCAGAAAGGATTTCTGAAGCCATGGCAACACGTCAATTGAAATTGGGCGCATTCCTGCTGCATAACGGTCATCATGTGGCTGCCTGGCGGCACCCGCAGGCTGATAGTGGGCGTAACCCATTTGCGCTATATAAAAAATTGGCACAGACGGCAGAACGTGCCTGTTTTGATACGCTCTTCTTTGCCGACAGTGTTGCCCTGACCAGCGGCGTCGGTGGGCTGGAACCCTTGACACTGCTGTCAGCACTGGCGGCAGTGACCGGGCATATCGGTCTGATCGGCACTGCCACCACCACCTATAACGAGCCTTATCACGTGGCCCGGAAATTTGCCTCGCTGGACCGCATCTCTGGCGGGCGTGCCGGCTGGAACCTGGTGACATCTGATAATGCCAGTGAAGCAGCGAATTTCGGTCGTAGCGACCATGTCGCGCATGCTGAACGCTATGCCAGGGCCAGGGAGTTTTATCAGGTGGTACAAGGTTTGTGGAACAGCTGGGAAGACGATGCCATCCTGAATGACAAGGAAAAAGGCATACAGTTCGAGGCAGATAAACTGCATGCCTTGAATCACAAGGGCGAGTATTTTTCTGTTGGCGGGCCTTTGAATGTCAGCCGCAGTCCGCAAGGGCAACCTGTGGTGGTGCAGGCTGGCGGCTCGGAAGCAGGCAAGAATCTGGCGGCAGAAACGGCGGATGTGGTGTTTACCGCACACCCTAACCTGGCATCTGCCCAGGCTTTTTACCGCGACCTGAAAAGCCGGGTGGTACATGCCGGACGGTCGGCAGACAGCCTGAAGATCATGCCCGGCCTGTTCCCTGTTGTGGGAAGAACGCTGGAAGAAGCGCAAGAGAAGTTCCAGCTATTGCAAGATTTGGTTGTACCCAGGGATGGTTTGGCATTGCTGGGGCGCATGATAGGCAATTTTGATTTGTCGGCTTATCCGCTGGATGAACCCTTGCCAGAATTGCCCTTGACAGACAATGGCCAGCAAAGCCGGCAAAAATTGCTGACCCAGCTGGCGCAGGGTGAAAACCTGAGTATACGCGAACTGTACCTGCGCATTGCCGGTGGCCGTGGTCACTTCAGCCTGACAGGTACGCCAGAGATGATCGCTGACCAGATGCAATTGTGGTTTGAAAACGAAGCGGCTGACGGCTTCAACATCATGCCGCCATATCTGCCTGGTGGTCTGGAAGACTTTGCCGAACTGGTGGTGCCAGAATTGCAAAAACGTGGCCTGTTCCGGCGCAGCTATGAAGGCAGAACCTTGCGTGACAATCTGGGGTTGGCATTACCAAAAAAATAGTAATTTCTGTGTTTTTCTGGGGTATGCTGGCAGTCTATGCAGCATACCTGCTGACCTTGTAATTCCTTATGAAAGCCTTCATGATGATAAAAAAACTGGGCACTTTGTTTGTCGCCGGTATGTTGCTTGCCCCCTGCTGGGTGAGTGCACAGGATAACCGCATTGACCAGATACGACCCGATGCGCCCGAACTGGCCGCCTATGGTCAGCACCGGGTGGGCGTTAACAGCCTGAATCTAGTGAATCCAAAGCAGGTCGATATCCTCAATAGCAAGCCTGGTGGCGAAACGGTGTATTACGACCGCCCGCTGACGGTAGAAATCTGGTATCCCGCCACGTTGAAACCACAGCAGGCACCGGGCGGTAAGTACCAGACCTACCTGCGCGACGGCAAGACAGAAATCAGCCTGAGCGGCCAGGCAGTGCGCGATGCAGTACCAGATAAACAGCATGGTCCTTACCCGCTACTGATTGTGTCGCATGGCTATCCGGGCAATCGTTACCTGCTGAGTCATCTGACAGAGAACCTGGCCAGCAAGGGCTATGTGGTGGTTGCCATCGATCATACCGACAGCACTTACCATGACCTCAAGGCGTTTTCCAGCACCTTGCTGAACCGGTCGCTGGACCAGTTGTTTGTATTGAACCAGATGGCGGCCCTGAACAAGGCAGACGCCAGTGGCAGGTTCACTGGCCTGATCAATGCGGACAATACCGGCCTGATCGGGTTTTCCATGGGCGGCTATGGCGTGGTGAGTACCATCGGGGGTGGTTTGACAGCGGCCAGCGTGGATGGTGCTTTTGTACCCAACCGTGCACTGGCTGTCCGGCAAGCGGGCAATGCTGCCTATCTGGCATCACAGGATACGCGCATCAAGGCGGCGGTTGCCTTCGCGCCCTGGGGTTGGAATGCTGGCTTATGGGATGTGGCAGGTTTGTCTGCTATCCGTACCCCCATCTTCTTTGTGGCGGGCAGCGTTGATGACGTATCCGGTTATGCACCCGGTGTGCGTAATATCTACGAAAATAGTGTCAATACCCGGCGTTACCTGCTGACTTTTGAGAACGCCAATCATAATGCAGGTGCCCCCATACCCGCACCCAAAGAAGCCTGGCTAGCTGTACCCAGTATGAAGAAGGTCCCGGCAGAAACTTATATCGACGCCGTTTGGGATAATGCCAGGATGAACAATATCGCACAGCATTTTGTCACCGCTTTCCTGGCCAAATACCTGAAAAACGATGACAGCATGGATGCCTATCTGAATCTGGTAGAGAATGCACGGGATGGAAAATGGAGTGTGGATGCAAATGGCCAGCCCAAACCGGACCATACTTACTGGAAGGGTTTTCCGGCACGTACAGCCGCAGGTTTAAAACTGGAAAAGAAATTGCCTGTAGCAGAAAACCGTTAAATCCAGCCGCCACTTACACGTCCCATCTCCTGGCAGTACGGCGATACTTGTCGTGCTGTCCTGTTGCCTGAATATCTACAGTGCTATTCCAATCAAAGTTTTGCGCATATGCGTCTGAGTACGGTGATCATGGTCATTACCTGGTCCTTAAACCTATAATCGTAAGCCGTCTATAGGACAGGTTCATGACAGCCAGCTGGAAAAACCGCATTGCTGTTGGATAAAAAAATCAAGGAGATCACCTATGCTGAAGATCAGCCGTCCGTTGGTATTCATGCTGGCACTGGCGTCCAGTCATCTGGCAATTGCTGATACATCAGCGCCTACACCTGTATCTGCACCTGCTTCGGCACCTGCTCAGGTACCCATATCGATAGAAGCGATAGACAAGGTCTGGTCAGGGCATTCGGTACCGTTTGCCATGACTACCAGTAAAGACCATCTGTATCTGGCTTACTATGATGCCAATCGTCAACTGACAGTGGCGCAGCGACCATTGAATGCACCCAGCCACTGGGTCTATCACAAACTTGATACCTGGCTGGGCTGGGATAGTCATAACCTGATCGCAATGGCACTGGATGCGTCTGGTGCGGTGCATATTGCCGCCAATATGCATGTAGACCCGTTGACGATGTTTCGTTCGGACGCATCAGGCGATGTCCGTAGCTTGCAGCGAATGTCGAAAATGCTGGATGCGGCGCGTGAAAAAGCGATGACCTATCCGGTATTCTTGAAAAACCATCAAGGGCAATTGATTTTCAAATACCGTGATGGCAGCAGTGGTCGTGGCAATGAAATCTATACCATCTATGATGAAAAATCACAAAGCTGGAAAGCCCTGACAAATAGTCCGCTGACAGACGGTGAAGGGCAGCGCAATGCCTATTTCATGGGGCCGACCAGAGGGAGTGATGGGTATTTTCATGTCGCCTGGGTATGGCGTGAATCGCCAAGTGCCGAAACCAACCATGACCTGTCTTATGCAAAAAGCCGCGATCTCGTGCATTGGGAACGGGCCGACGGCAGCGCTTTGACATTGCCGATACGCCTGAAGCAGGCCGAAATAGTGGACCCCGTGCCCGTGGGTGGTGGCATGATCAACAATAATACGGTGCTGGGTTTTGATGAAGCTGGACGTGCCATCATCACTTACCATAAATATGATGCCGCAGGAAATACGCAAATCTGGCTGGCGCGGCATGAAAAGGCAGGCTGGAAATTGAAGCAGATCAGCGCCTGGACCAATTATCGCTGGGACTTTAAAGGTAACGGTTCGCTGAATTCTGAAATCTTTGTCGAAGGCGCACGTCCAGGCAAGCCCGGACAATTGCTGGTGGCAGTGACACGCCTTGGACAAAGACTGGAATTCACGCTAGATTCCAGGTCACTGGAACCAGTGACAGAAAACCCTGTGTCTGGTGTGAACGAAATGTTCAGCGCCTATCTGAAAACTATGCCAGACATGCAGATCAATACGACAGCTACGACAGATAGCAAGGGCCAGATATACCGGCTGGCATGGACGACGCAGGCACCACACCGTGACCTGCCATTGACAGAGATCGTACCGGCCACAGATTTGAAACTGTTTGTTTTCAATCCTGCAAAGCCCTGAGCCCCTGTTGACGATCTGATCAGAGTATGAGCTTGATGGGCTGGGCAGTTGTTTGCTTGTTGCACACAAATACCCAGCTTGTCTGTGAATGCGGCACAGTCAAAGCGCCCTGAATGGCAGCACCTATTTTTTGGGTTCTGCAATAATATTTCCTTCGAGTCCGGCTTTCTTGCCGGGCCCGGCTTCCACCAGTACGGTCAGTTGCGCCGGTCCTTCGCTGGCAGGCAAGTCAACACTGAGGTCAGCTGTACCCAGCGAGGTTTTTGACCCCAGCAATTTTCCGTTCAGCCAGATTTCTGCCTTGCCGTTGATGCGTGTAAACAGCAGGCGCGCCTTGCCGCTACTCAATCTTTTATCCTGGATAAAATTGCTGCGGAACAGATGGAAGTGGTTCGCCTTTTCATCACTCCCTTTGGCCGCAACTTCCAGCAGCGGTGGGTTGCCCCAGTTCCAGGTATTCATGTCATTGTCTGCCAGTGCCTGGTTAGGGTCGGGCCGTGTTGCATAGGCAGGTGAGATGCGCCAGTTCTGCAAGTACAGCATGGGGGCATCACTCACTGCAACAAAGGGTATAGCCGCCGTTTTTTGTACTGGTATGCGTACACTGGCCGCTTGCAAACCAGGTGCGCTAGCCTTGACCAGCAACTCCCCACTGCCGTCAAAATGACTTTGCACGATCAGTTGTGCCAGGCCATTAAACAGCTCGCGTGTCTTGCCTTTTTCATCCTCATGCGAATTCGGGTCACCGTTGCCGTGACCTATGGACTGGCCGGCACCGGATATTTCAAAGCTGACCTCGCTATGGTCTATCGGGACAGCACGGCCTTGCGCATCCAGTGCGCGCACGGTAATTGGCATGGCGTCATGACCATCACCTGCCAGTGATGCGCGGTCTGGCAACAATTCCAGCGCGACCGCCTGGCCCGTGGTTTCGACGCTGGTGCGGACTACTTCCTTGCCGCCTTTGTAGCCAAATGCTTCCAGCTTGCCAGCTTCATACGCGACCTTGAAGGTATTCATGCGATAAGGGTCAACTTGTTGCTCGCCCAGCTCACGGCCGTTCAGCAAGAGTTTGATGCGTTCCACATTGGCCATCACCATGACGCGGATTTCCTTGCCTTCCTGGCCTTGCCAGTTCCAGTGCGGGGCGATATGGATCAGCGGGCGATCCTTGATCCACTGAACCTGGTGCATATAGTAGGCAGTCTTGGGAAAACCATTCAAATCCATGATGCCGAATACCGAACTGACCGATGGCCATTCATTCGGCGTCGGTTCGCCGCGATAATCAAAGCCGGTCCAGACAAAACCGCCAGCGACATAGGGGCGGCTGTCTATGGCTTGCCAGGCATCGCGGTGGCTATTACCCCATTTGGCAAAGTCATCGTCATAGCTGGCGATGAGGTTCTTGCTGTTATCCGTGGTGAATTCACCGCGCGTCATGAAGGCTGACGTATCTTCAGAACTAGTGAAGGGCTTGTTTGGATTGGCCTTGTGATAGCGATCATAATCCGGCACCTGGTAATTGGCTCCCAGTACATCAACCGCATGCGACACATTCAATGCGGTAAAGAAGCCGCCATTCATCGCAGCCGTTACCGGGCGGGTATCATCCAGGGCTTTGACGACAGCTGTCATGCGACGTGCCATTTCATAACCTACCTCAGTTCCTTGCACCGGTTCTTCATTAAATACTGACCACAGGATCACACCCGGGTGATGACGATCACGCCGCACCATCCATTCCAGTTGCTTCATATAATCTGGCGAGGGATTGAAATTGCGGTTTTCATCCATGACCAGGAAGCCCATGCGGTCTACCATGTCCAGCACCTCGGGTGCCGGTGCATTGTGCGAAAAGCGTATCGCATTCACGCCCAGTTCCTTCAGGCGGCGCAGTCGGTATTCCCAAATGGAATCTGGTACGGCTACACCCACCCCTGCATGGTCCTGATGCAGGCAAACACCTTGCAGCTTGACATGCTGGTTATTGAGGAAGAAGCCTTGCTGAGCATCAAAGCGTATGCTGCGAAAACCAGTCTTCAGATGGACTTCATCAATCGCCTTGTTGTCTTGCAGTACCACGGTTTTAACACTGTATAGCGTAGGCTTGTCCAAGGTCCAGCGTTCCGGCTGTTTGATGGTTACAGGCAAACTGGCCGTGGTCTTCCCCAGCAAGGGGACTCTGACAGTTTGTGTCTTGCTGGCGATGGCTTTATTGTCGGGGCTGAAGACGGTGACTTCCACCTTGACGTCTGCGGCTTGTTTGCCGCTGTTATCCAGCGTTACTTCTACCGGGATTTGCCATTGCTTGTCATTCAGTTGCTTGGGTGTCGCATGCACACCATCGGTAATGATGTGTACAGGATTCGATTTCAGCAGCCATGCATGGCGATAGATGCCGGCCCCTTCATACCACCAGCCTTCCATCTGCTCGGCATCGACACGGATGGCGATGGTATTGCTGGCGTCGCCATAACGCAGATAGGGGGTGATATCAATATTGCTGGCGTTGTAGCCAGACCAGTTGCGATGCACGATATTGCCGTTCACCCAGATGCTGGCATGGGTGGCAATACCGTCAAACTGCAATTCAAAATAACGGCCACGTTCATTTTCATCCACCCGCAGATAACGACGATACCAGGATATGCCGCGTGGCCGGTAGCCCTGTGACACATTCGCCTTGGGATCGAATGGCCCTTCCACTGCCCAGTCATGCGGCAGGTCCAGTTTGCGCCAGTCACCGTCATTGTATCTGGTCGCCGCCGCACCCTGGGCATTGCCGGCCTTGGCATTGCCATAGGTCGCGCCATGCCCCTTGATTTCCGGTATGGGGATATCCCCCAGGTGAAATAACCAGCCCCGGTCCAGCGACAAACGCTCACGCCCGCTATCGGCAAGGGCCAGAGATGAAAACAGGGACGAGCACAGGACCAGAATACTGATGGCATAGAGCCTCCATCCCAGTCTGACTGATGTGGTGATTGATGTCATATTTTCTGTAGTGATGTTGATCCGTTGGAGCGGAATGATGAGCGGAATGATGATGAACAGGTGAGGCGAAAAATATTCTATGAGAGTATACGCAGGCTTGAAGCTGCGCACGGAAACAATCAAGAAATTGACTGCTGACTGTGGAAGTAGAAGAAATCTCCGGCAAGGCCGGAGATTTCTACATAGCTTCCCGCGTCAGACTTATAGTTATAGCATGTCCAAAGCATCAAACGCAAATGCCGGACTCAGGTAAGCGGTGCCGCTGGAACCGGATACCACACTGATAGTCATGGTATTGGTCCCAGTCACAAAAGCACTGGCGGGAACACTGAAGCTGTACATGGTGTTGTTGCCCCGGTAGCTGCCCGTTGTCAGGCTGCGTGAATTGGGCTGGGTGGATGCACCCTGTGTCGTTGCCGTCCATGCATTGATCTTGATATTTGGCCGCCCACCAGCATAGGCACCCGTTATGCCTATCCTGACGGTATGGTTTGCCACCTGGGCAGCACTCAGGTTGAAGGTGACAGTAGTCGGACTGTTCAGGTCTTTCCATTGCGCAGCCGGAAAGCTGTTGGTTGCCGCACCGATGTTGTAGGTGACAGGCCCCCAACTGGCGTTACGTACGTCGGAAGGATGACGCACATTAAATGTCTGGCCGTTTTTCAGCTCCCTGGGCGTACCATCCCAGTCACCGATGCGCCATACCGCCGTATCTGCCGAAGGATCATCCTGTATGGTACGGGTATTCAGGGTGGTAGTGCCGCCAGCGCTGACAGCCACTGTTTCTGTATACACGACCAATTCACCCTTATAGACAGACATGGTGTAGGTGCCGGGTTTCATGCCCGACCGGACAAAGTTGCCATTGGTAGCGCTGGCCGTTGTCCAGTATTGGGCGGTGGCATTGGCAAAGCCTACGGTGTACGCATAATTGCCATCCATGCCTGCCAGGCCGTTGCCGACCACTTTGCCACGTCCGCTGGCGTCGATCCAACCAGACAGGTTATAACCGCCCATCCAGCTCATGTCGGGTATGGCTGGTGTTGCGCCGGTGGTAAACATGACGGCATATGGGCCGTGGAAACCCATGCGGTCGGCTTCTGTCTGGTTGTGGCCAGAGTTCATGTAATTGTAGACTTCGGTATCGCCACCGGTCTGGTTTTGAATGTCGCGATAGAACGGGCCGCCGGAGCTGCTCTCACGATTACCATAGACCATAAAGATGCCGATATTTGACCCCGTCACGCCACGTATGGACAGGTCAATGGCACGCTGATTGCCATAATATTTCGAGCGGGTTTCACCGTTCGCCAGTCCAAAGATGTCAGTACTTTCTATTGCCCCGGTGTTGTCGGCAATTCTTGATTCCGCTGGCACATTGGTCAGCACAGTGGAATTCAGGCGGGTGATCCAGCGCAATTCACCTACGCTGGGTTCGGCGGTGACATAGGTCCCCATGTAGATATTATTTTCATTCGCACGCACCAGCAGATAGTGAATCAGGGTAGAGGTGGTCAACGTGATTTTGGCCACCGAACCCGATACCGAGTAAGACACTGTGGCACCCAGGCCAGATGCAATATGAGAGCCCTTGGTCTGCGACTGCAATTCGGGGCCGTCATTGTATTTGATGGACGTGATGTTGCCGCCGTTTTCATTCACTTTAAATACCAGACCCGCACCGCTGGTCACTGTCAGAAAACCGCCACTGTCGGTAACGCCAAAAGCTGCAGGTGGCGGGCTGCCTCCCGTACTTATTTTGCCTGCCAGGTTATTGCTGGCGTTCGCGCTATCCTGTGAACCACCGCCACATGCGCTGGTCAGCATTGTTACCGCAAGGCTGACCAGGATGGTCCGCCAGTTGAATACACTCATGCTATCTCCTTGATATTGTTGTGAGAGGCCGCTGTGAACAGAAATTGACCCGATACTGACTGGATGCAGTTCTGACAGATAGTCAGGGTGGCGCGCGGTACCGAAAAATCAGGCGGAACAACGCACCAGGTCAGGCTTCTTTTTATAGCGACTTCTGTGTCCAGGCGTTATTTATCGCCCTTGACATCATAGATACCACTTTTTTTCAAACCATGTCATTTATGCAATCATGGTCAAATAATCATTTTTCTGCTTGCATTGGAAATGCATGAGTTTTTACTGAAAATTCACCATTTTCAGAGGGAAAAAGACATGAATTGATCGGAGTGTGGGTAATGGACAGTGAGTTGACGCTTGTCATTGATGA
This sequence comes from Undibacterium sp. Ji50W, assembly GCF_049340445.1. Classification (NCBI taxonomy): domain Bacteria; kingdom Pseudomonadati; phylum Pseudomonadota; class Betaproteobacteria; order Burkholderiales; family Oxalobacteraceae; genus Undibacterium; species Undibacterium sp. Ji50W. Next base: position 219,520 of record NZ_JBMPOX010000004.1, read on the forward strand.
CGCTAGCATTTATCTGTCGCTCGTTTTTCAAATACCAATTCCGGTCTGATGGGTGTTACGGGTGACATGTGCTTTTCCCGGCACCACGGTATTAACAGGTCTGGTTTGCACCTTACAAATCGATGGTTTGGCATGTACCCGAGTGTTGTTCACAGTCCACCAATTCCTGTTTTTTTCTGGATGGGTATGACGGTGATGTGATCAGGCATTCGCTTCATTGACAGCACAATTCTTCAAGCTCCAAAGACGGGGCATATGGCCTTTCCCCTATGCAGATAGATGGGAAGAGGGCGAGTTTTTTTTCATCATTTTACGTCACGCATACTGAAGCGATTTCCCGATTTTTTGCTATCGATCAGTTGTTTGATTGCTATATGAAAACAACATACGTTAAGCGAGAAAATCTATATAAATGAATTTTTTAAATCAAATAAGATCGCCTTAAGCACTCAATATCGAGCGCAAAAAAAATGCAATGACTCACAAATTGCATACTTAGAATAATTCAGGAGATAGCATGAAAACCGTATACAAGAAGGGTATAGGGCAAGACTTGTCGCGTACGTCGAACGCAACCGGGAGTGCAGCAAATAAGGCAGCAAATAAGGCAGTAAATGAGGCAGTAAATGAGGCAGTAAATGAAGGTCTGAAATTGAAACGTCTGAGCTATGCCATTGCGCTGGCCCTGACGTCCATGATGGCAAATGATCTCGCCCTGGCGCAAGACAACAAGCCGGCAACAACCCAGGGCAGCAAAGCTGCAGAACCTGCGGCACCAGCGGCACCAACCAAGCCAGCCGAAAAATCCACAGACGAAGAAGTAACCACCATCGTAGTGGTCGGTACACGTGCATCACAACAATCTGCCATCGACAGAAAGAAACATGCGACCACTGCGCAGGATTCCATCGTTGCCGAAGATGTCGGTGCTTTTCCTGACAGAAATATAGGCGAAGCCATTTCCCGCATCTCAGGCATCTCACTGGATCGTGGTGACTTTGGTGAAGGCGTCAGCGTTACCGTGCGTGGCAATGGACCTGACCTGACCCGCGTCGAAATTGACGGACAGGCGGTGCAGTCCGCTGGCGGTTCAGACATGAACGGTGGTGGCTTTGGCCGCGCGGTTGAGTTTCGTCAGTTGTCATCCGATCTGATCAAGAGCGTGGACGTGGTCAAGGGTTCGACCGCTGACATGACTGAAGGTGCTTTGGGTGGCGGTATCATCATCACGACACGTACCGGACTGGATTTCAAGAAACCGTATGCGTCCCTGCGTCTGGCCACCACTCAGAATTCCATTAACAAGGAATGGACACCGGACATGAATCTGGTGCTGGCAAATAAATATCTGGACGGTCGCCTGGGCGTCTTGCTGAATGTGTCTGCATCCAGAATTACCAACGATGGCCATTCTTCCCAGATATCCACGACAGGTATCGCAGGCTATGCGCGTTCCCTGGATTTTGATAATTCACCCAACAAGACTTTTACCTTCAATCCCAGCACAGTCTCCACCACTGATCTGGCGGCAACCACCCCTATCGTGGCATCGCCATTGACTGCCGGTGGTGTCTTCAATTCTGAAACACCGATGAGTCTGGTCAGTAAGTCCGCTGCGGCCAAGACCAAGGCTGACTGTTATGCGACTTTCCCTGCGCTAACCAGTGCCCAGTCTGGGGCGGTGAACGGTGCGACCGCGAGAAATGCCGCCATTGCACAACGCACGTCTGAGCTGGAAACCTGTCTCAACCAGTGGAATGATTACACACCATCACTGGTACGCTTTATCGAAAAACGGCAGAAAGAAGAGCGTAAATCTTTCGATCTGCGTTTTGATTTCAAGGTCGATAATAATCTGTCTGTGTATGTCAAAGGTAGCGGTAATAGCCGCAAGGTTGAAGATAATTTCCTGACTTATGGTCTGGGTGGCCTGAACATCAACAATGCCAGTGTACTGTCGCCGACCTACCAAGGTGTCAGCTTTGTCGATTCTGCTACCGGTGTCCGTACTGCGGTGCCGGGCTCTGGCTACTATGTGTATGACAATATCAGCGGTCGCGCTGGCCTGGCACCTGCGACAGGCGCGGTAGCCAATGTCATACCTGGCTCTGTGGTCGTGGATGCCAATCATCACGTGACAAAATTTACCATCACGGATGGATCGGCGAGCACCGATCAGATACAAAACTCGATGGAAACCAAGTCTACTTATCTGCAGGCTGGTGGCCTTTACAAGAAAGACCGGTTGAAAGCAGAGTTTTTTATTGCTGATGCCAGATCAGATTTTTTCCGTGCAGATAAGCGCACCAGCTGGAGCACACCCTATGGTGAGGCAACCCTGAGTGTCTTGCCCAACGGGCTCTGGACTTACGCTTTCCCGGCGACGTCGACTTTTGACCAGGCTAATCCTGCACAATATACCAACCTGAATGCACCTACCTCAGCACGTGCGGCAGTGGCAGCGTCGATCAATAACCCGGCCATACCAGCGTACACGATTGCGCAGCAACCTCTGTTGACGCAGGCGCCGCAAATATCCTATTCACCAAAACTGATAGAAACCGGCGAGAAAACCGCCAAGCTGGACCTGACTTATAACATGACTGACAAATTGCCCTGGCTGACGCAGATCAAGACAGGTTTCAATTTACGTGACAGCGACGCTTCAAGCTGGGGTGGTGGTGGCGCAACGATTCAATCGGCAATCGGTACTTACGGCACGGCTGGCTATGTCGCGCCTATCGTCTTGCCAACCAATAGTTTGCGCGGCAGTTTTGTTGGTTGTGAAAATACACCTGGATCTTTAGGTGCAGGCGGTGCGCCATGTAATTATGGTTATGTACCGAATACCAATTTGTCGAACGTTCTGTTTGGAACTACGACGCTGACCCAGGCGCAGTTCCAGAATGTGATTGCCCAGTCCATGATGCCAGCGTCTTCGCAATTTATGGCTGGCCTGCCAGATCGACCAGCCAATCTGATCAATGGCTGGAGCCAAATAGACGTTGCCAAGGCTTTCAACCTGCTTGGCGTGCCCAACATGAACTTCAACTGTATGAAGTCGTGCACGGCCAGCGATGGCAAGGTGTATGCACAGCCTGTGAGCCAGAACAGTGAAAAAACCAAGGCTGGTTACTTCATGTTGGACTTTGAAAAGGATGAGCTACCCTTCGGTATGGAGTTTGCTGCCAACTTCGGTGTACGGTATGTGAATACTGAAATTCATGCAACCGGACAAATGTTCTTTACATCGATTACCAAGACAGCTTCTTTCGATCCGGCTAATCCTACTATCGCCTCGGGTGTGCAGAGCAGTACTCTGATGAAGAATACCTCACTCGACAGTAACACTACGGATATTTTGCCGATTTCCAACCTGTCTCTGTGGGTTATCCCGAATAAATTTGTATTCCGTTATAACCATGCAAAAACTGTTGCCCGGCCACCGATCTCACGTCTGTTGCCAACCGGGACTTGCACCTATGACGAGCGTCGTGTAGGGGCCCTTGATCCAGATGGTACTGGTGCAGATATGGGTTGTACCGGCACCATTGGTAATCCAAATCTGAAGGCGCAGTCGAACATCAATCAAAACCTGAGTGCAGAATGGTATCCCAACAAGGATACGATGCTGAGTCTCGCCACTTTCAGGCAAACCGGCAAGATAGGTCCAGCGATTGCTGTCGGTAAATCGAACGTTGCCCTGTTCTCAGGTACCAACGATGTCGACCCTGTCACCGGCAAGAAACTGTCTGATTTTGAATTTGGTTATTCCACCTGGGAAAACGGTCCGGCAACCACACGCAAGGGTATAGAAATAGGTGGCAAGTTAGCCTTTACTTTCCTGCCATGGTACTTCAAGTATACTGGTGTCGATTTCAATTATTCCAAATTGAAATCATCTGATTCGGTTTCGTTACGTGACCTGATCAGTGGTGATTCTCTGCCGCCAACGCTAGAATCGAGCTACACCACCAATCTGTCCCTGTGGTATGACGATGGTGCATTGAGTGCGCGTATTGCCTACCAGGCACGGGCCAATTACTTCACCTGTATCGCAGGTTGCGGCAATAATATTGCATCGACTTATACCTATCCGAATGATGGTGGTGGTTTTTACCGCACACCGTATAACCCTGGTGCACCTAACTTCAAGGATGCCACTGCATTTATTGATGCCAAGATCGGCTATCGCTTCAAGAACGGTCTGGAATTGTTTGCAGAAGCCCGTAACCTGGGTCTTGCAACCACTACCAGCAGCCAGGCGCAATACGCTTCTTTTGCCAACGGTATCCCTAGCCTGAATGACTATGCTTACGCTGGCCGCCGGATCATGGTGGGCATCAATATGAGAAACTAAACCAGTACTGGTGTGGACTATGCAGGCTGGCTGATACATAAAATCAGCCAGCCTGCATTCCTGTTCTTGAAATGCATGTGCACGGCATCTTTAACCAGCGTAACATCCAGGAATCTATGAAAATCACGATCAAATTGTGCTTGAGTGTGACCATGCTTGGCTTGTCGGGCTTGCCCATGGTGCATGCTCAGACGCAACAGACAGAGGCCACATTTGTTCCAGATACACCGATTACTGCAGTCACCATATTTGGTAGCCTGACCAAGCGCCCCGGTACAACAGTAAGGCGTCTTGATCGTAGTTCCGCAGGCTCTTGTGCTTTCAGTTTTACCTCTTATCAAGACGAGATCATCGATGATTATCTCGACCATTTTGAAGGTCGTGGCCGCAGTACCGACAATACCAATATGGGTATGGAGGCACCGCCAGGCCTGGGCGATCGCACCGAAGGTTTCCTCGACAGCAGTCCGTATGGCTCGGCAGCAGGGGGTGAGCGTCTGATTACTCCGGCAGAAGACAGCTCGCAGACCGGTGCGGGCTGTTCACAGGCGGATAGAAACTTTGCTGCAGGCCGCAATTATATTGCCCGCAAGGACAAGACCCTGGACCAGGCATTCGCCGCGTATGATGCCGGTGATTATGCCAAGGCACTGGAAGCTTTCAAGACTTCCTATTCCGCAATAGGCTACGACGAAGCAGCTGTGATGCTGGGGAATATGTATTTATATGGACAAGGTGCGCCGCGCGATACACGCCAGGCCATGATCTGGTATGACAAGCTGGCGGACGCTCGCTTTAATCCATCTCAATATAGTCCATTCGACCCCAAAGATCCGGAGCGGGCATCATTGCGTGTACAGGCACAGTTGCGGCTGGCACGCATCTATATGACGGGTTATGACGTGCCTAAAGATCCAGTCAAAGCCAGGTACTGGTATAAGGCTGCGGCTGAATTGAATTTTGTTCCGGCCCGTTATGTACTGGCACGTTTTTATCAGACCGGCTATGGCGGCAGCAAAGACATCCAGGAGGCAGTGAAGCTCTACACCAATGCGGCAGAATACGCCTACGTCCCGGCACAACTGTCCCTGGCCAATCTGTATTATTATGGCGATGAGGTCAAACAGGATTTGCCGAGAGCATTTGCCTGGTATCAGCAAGCGGCCAAACACAAGAAACCGCAGGCGCTGTATGCCCTGGCGCTGATGATTGATCAGGGGCAGGGCGTTGCCGCTGATCCGGCTAAAGCCCTGGCCTTTTACAAGGAGGCTGCGATTGCGGGGCATCCGGATGCACAAAATTCCCTGGCAACCTATTTTTATACCGGCCAGATTGTCAGCAAGGATCTGCGGATAGCACGTAACCTGTTTCAAAGCGCCGCCATGCAGAGCCAGCCGGATGCCATGGTGAATCTGGCGGCAATGTTACTCAAGGGTGAAGGTGCGGCAGCCGACAAACCCCGTAACAGTGATGAAGATACCGTCAAAGCCTATGTCTGGTTGAAACTGGCTGCCAAACTGGGCCGCGCACCGGCAGCAGTCGCGGCTGAGAAACTGGAAGCGCGTCTGTCGGATGCACAGAAAGCACAGGCACAGCGCATACTCAAACCCTGATATTCATTGGTTTGAAAGAGATTCGGTTTTTATGCGACATGGAGACTCCTCCCTCCATGTCGTGTATCCACGGCTTGTTGTTAACAAGCCGTTTTTTCTTTGCAAGGCATCTTATTCTTATTGATGAAGTCATTCCTGATCATTCCTGATCTCGGGTGTTATCGCATTTTCCAACTATGTAAAGCTGAAAAGCTTCCTTGTGATTTGCGGGCACAGTTTTTATGATCAGTGAACCGGTGGACTGCAACTTCTGTTTTAACTGTTATGGCCCACTGTACTCATTTCACATCTATTGTTGAAATAAGTGCTAACCATCACAATAAGGATAGATAGATGAAACTTGAGACTATAGCAGTTCATGGTGGCTATACGCCTGACCCGACCACGCGTGCCGTTGCTGTACCGATCTACCAGACGGTAGCCTATGCCTTTGATAATACCCAGCATGGCGCAGACCTGTTTGACCTGAAGGTACAGGGGAATATTTATTCGCGCATCATGAACCCCACCAACGATGTGCTGGAAAAAAGAGTGGCTGAACTGGAAGGCGGGATTGCCGGCCTGGCGCTGGCATCTGGGCAGGCGGCGATTACCTATGCCATACAAACCATCGCCGAGGCAGGTGACAATATCGTTTCTGCTTCCACCCTGTATGGTGGTACCTATAATCTGTTTGCCCATACTTTACCGCAATTTGGTATAGAGACACGTTTTGCCGATTACCGTGATCCTGAATCTTTTGCCAGCCTCATCGATGAAAAAACCAAGGCGGTATTTGTTGAATCCATAGGCAATCCCCTGGGCAATATCACCGATATCGAAGCGATTGCTGCGGTGGCACATCGCCACGGTGTTCCGCTGATTGTCGACAATACCGTGCCATCCCCTTATCTGTTGCGCCCTATCGAGTTTGGTGCTGATATCGTCGTGCATTCCCTGACCAAATATCTGGGCGGGCATGGCAATTCCATTGGTGGCATCATCGTCGATTCCGGCAAGTTCCCATGGGCTGAACATAAACAGCGTTTCAAACGTCTGAATGAACCCGATGTGTCTTACCACGGTGTGGTCTATACCGAAGCGCTGGGTCCGGCAGCCTATATCGGTCGTGCCCGTGTGGTGCCCCTGCGTAATACCGGTGCTGCGCTTTCACCTTTCAATGCCTTCCTGATTTTGCAGGGCATAGAAACCCTGGCCCTGCGCCTGGACAGGATCACAGACAACACCCTGAAGATTGCGCATTATCTGGACCAGCACGCCAAGGTCAAATGGGTCAACTATGCCGGATTGCCAGAGCACCGGGATCATGCGCTGGCGCAAAAATATCTGGGTGGAAAACCTTCAGGCATTCTGACTTTTGGTCTGGATGGTAGTCGCGATAGTGGTCGCGAAGCGGGTGGCCGCTTCCAGGATGCATTGCAGTTATTTACGCGTCTGGTGAATATTGGTGACGCCAAGTCGCTGGCTTGCCATCCAGCCAGCACCACGCACAGGCAGTTGAATCCGGACGAACTCGCAAAAGCCGGTGTGACTGAAGATACAGTCCGTCTGTCTATCGGGATTGAACATGTGGATGACCTGATCGCTGATCTGGAGCAGGCATTGGCCGCTGCCTGATCACCCTGACTAAACAGCTTTGCAGAACGTATACCTGATAACGACTACGTTCTGCTTGTTTAGCTGTTGTCATCGGCCGCTGATGCCGGCAGCAGCGGCAGTTTGAAGAAGAATTCGCTGCCTGCATCGATGCCTGATTCCAAACCGATGCTGCCACCTTCTACGCACGTAGTGGATACGCTCCCTGGTTTTCAGTGCCGGTGCCGCCACTGCAGGGGGCTTGATATCTGTTTTTCAGATAAATAACAACATTTTTATTCGTTTTACGCCTTAGATAAATTCGGTACATTGAAACTCTGTTACGAATCAAATTCGTTTTTGTTGTTAGAACCTGTTTACGATCTGTAGCGAGCGTCAGCGGTATCAGGGTAACAAAAGCGCAGCGCAAAAAGCGGAATGTACACTAGTACATGAGCATTTTGAGCAGCGCATGAGTCCCGATCACGTACGCGCTTAAGATCGCAAGCAGGTTCTTAGCCAGAGCATTCCATGACCGATTCTACATATGCATCTACCGAATTGCCGTCTGCCAGTCAGGCGGGTGAAACAAGGTCTTCTGGTAGCGAGGACCACGCCCTGGCCAATGCCAGGTCATCTGCACAGGCCGCAGGCCTGGCGTTTTCAGGCAGTCTTGCGCCGGCCGATGCCTGGCGTCTGCTACAGAGCGCCCAAGCCATTCTGGTGGATGTGCGAACGGCGGAAGAACGCAAGTTTGTCGGCTATGTGGCCGACGCCGTTCACGTGCCCTGGGCCACAGGCACAGCGCTGACCCGCAACCCAAGATTCGTCAAGGAACTGGAAGCCAAGGTCAAAGACAAGTCCAGGATCATCCTGCTGCTGTGTCGTAGCGGAAAACGTTCGACAGCTGCGGCTGAAGCCGCGGCCAAAGCAGGTTTCAGCAATATTTTCAATGTAGCAGAGGGCTTTGAAGGTGACTTGAATCCAGACCAGCAGCGCGGCCAGCTTGGCGGCTGGCGCTTTCACCAATTGCCGTGGATACAGGATTAAAGCGACGTCATCCGCTCCATTGTTACAAGAGAAGAAAGGTAAAAGCAGATGGTCAGCTACACAGAAGAGACAGTCACACAGCCAGTAACGCCGGTCAGGGATCAGCGTGCTTCACTGTTTGGCATAGAGCAGGTTGTCAATGAACTGGCGGCCGTCAGGCATGCATGGCGACGTCGTCAGCAACGTTCATCCGAACCGGGCGGGCGTGAATTGCCATCCCGCGATGCGCTGGCAAGAATCATTTCCGACCTGCGTGGTGCATTGTTCCCCATGCGCCTGGGGCCACCTGAGCTGCGTCAGGAAAGTGAAGATTTTTATGTCGGCCATACGCTGGACACGGTGCTACATTCGCTGCTGAGTCAGGTCCGGCTGGAACTCAGCTACACCTCGCGCTATTACGAGCAGGAAGATTTGCACATAGAAGACCGCGCCCTGCATATAGTACGCGAATTTTCGCGTGCATTGCCAGCGATTCGTTCACTGCTGGATAGTGATGTAATTTCTGCTTATCAGGGTGACCCGGCAGCACGTACCGTGGACGAGGTGCTGCTCTGCTATCCCGGTATTCTGGCTATGATACACCACCGCATAGCCCATCAGTTATACCAGTCCGGCGTGCCTTTGCTGGCACGCATCGTGGCAGAAATCGCCCATGCGCAAACCGGCATCGACATTCATCCCGGGGCCAGTATAGGAGCAGGTTTTTTCATCGACCATGGCACCGGAGTGGTGATAGGTGAAACCGCCATTATCGGCCAGCGAGTACGTATTTATCAGGCCGTGACCCTGGGTGCCAAGCGTTTTCCTACTGATGACGAAGGCAAGTTGCAAAAAGGCTTGCCACGGCACCCGGTGGTGGAAGATGACGTGGTCATTTATGCCGGTGCCACCGTACTGGGGCGAGTGACGCTGGGGCGTGGTGCCATTATCGGTGGCAATGTCTGGGTAACGAATGATGTGGCTGCCGGTTCCCATGTCAGCCAGGCCAGCCTGCGTCATGAACACGGAGCCATTCCTTCCCCTGCATTGTAGGCAGACCAGGCATATATAAACCTCGCAGATTTTTTTTACAACAGGCTTTGCCTGTTTTTGATGTGCATGAAATTTTTATTCTTGAAATTTTCAACTGTTCCGATCCACCGCATTTTTTTATGGAGTAAGCAATGACCGATGTGTCTTCCAGTAATTTCGCACTCAGTGATAACGCCGCCAGGCAGTTAGCGAATGCAACAAAAACCGTTCCTCAGTTATCCACCATTTCACCACGCTGGCTGGTGCATTTGCTGCAATGGCTGCCAGTAGAGGCAGGTATCTATCGCCTGAACAAAGTCAAAAATCCTAAAGATGTCAGGGTGGCCTGTTCCCAGCGTGACGAGTCCGAACTGCCACAGACCTTTGTGGATTATGATGAACAGCCGCGTGAATACTTCCTCAATGCGGTGGCAACTGTACTGGATGTGCATACCCGTATTTCTGATCTGTATAGCAGCCCGCATGACCAGATCAAGGAACAATTGCGCCTGACGGTAGAAACCATCAAGGAACGTCAGGAAAGCGAACTCATCAACAATCCCGACTATGGCCTGTTGGCGAATGTACATGATGAGCAACGTATTTCCACACTGACTGGTGCACCTACTCCCGATGATTTGGATGATCTGTTGACCAAAGTCTGGAAAGAGCCGGGCTTCTTCCTGGCCCATCCCCTGGCGATTGCTGCCTTTGGTCGTGAATGCACACGCCGTGGCGTGCCACCGCCAACGGTGAGTTTGTTTGGTTCCCAATTCCTGACCTGGCGCGGTGTGCCGCTGGTACCTTCAGACAAACTGCCTATCGAAGATGGCAAGACCAAGATCATCCTGTTGCGCGTAGGTGAAAAGCGTCAGGGCGTGGTCGGCCTGTTCCAGCCTGGTCTGGCTGGCGAACAAAGCCCCGGCCTGTCAGTACGCTTCATGGGCATAAACCGCAATGCCATCGCGTCGTATCTGATTTCCCTGTACTGCTCGCTGGCGGTCTTGACGGATGACGCGGTTGCTGTTCTGGATGACGTAGAGATCGGTAAGTACCATGACTATCCTGACACCTACAAGTAATACTGGCGCGGCAAATGCAGGTTTGCCGGATGAAGCCTTGCTGAATCGCATGGCGTCGGAGTTCTTTGCTCTGGTGCCGGGGGCGGCGCAAGCTGCGGCACAGTTCTTGCCGGGTTTTTCAGAAGCGGGCAGTGCACCTGTATCTGCTGCACCTGGTCGCGTATCGTCTGTCAGTGAATCCAGCAGCAATGCCGGTGCAGCGCATACGCAACCATCCATTTATGCGAGTGCCGTGCCACAGAACGGTGGCAGCAGTATTGCACCGTCACGTCCACAGGCCGGTGGTGCGCCTCTGGCAACACAGGCCACACAAGCTGTATCGACTACACCCTATTATTTTATTGGTGAAGACAATGGCTATCCATTGGCAGATGGCAGTCTGGATGGTCTCGCTGCGCAGGGCACAGGCAAGCAGTCGGATCAGACGCAGGCGCGCTCTTTTGGTTTGCCAGGGCAGGATCAGTTACAGCAACTGCTGGGAGAGTTGTATCCGGCCACCACCCAATCCGCCCCGGCAGCGGGCGCAGGGGCGGGTACAGATGCGCGTCCGGCGTATTATTTTCAACAGGGCGAGCAGGATTACTGGGATACCGCACCGCGGGCGGCCAACCCTGCACTGGCAGCACCATTTGATATCAATGCCGTGCGCCGGGATTTCCCCATCCTGGCAGAACGGGTGAATGGCAAACAACTGGTCTGGTTCGACAATGCGGCGACAACCCAGAAACCGCAATCGGTGATAGACAGGCTCAGCTATTTTTATCAGCATGAGAATTCCAACATCCACCGCGCAGCGCATGAACTGGCAGCGCGGGCGACTGATGCCTATGAAGGTGCACGCAGCAAGGTTGCCAAGTTTCTGGGAGCCGCATCGGTAGATGAAATCATCTTCGTGCGTGGCGCAACAGAAGCGATCAATCTGGTTGCCAATACCTTTGGTAAAAAGTTTATCGGTGCTGGCGATGAAATCATCGTGTCGCAGCTGGAACACCATGCCAATATCGTGCCATGGCAGCAACTGGCGGCAGAGAAGGGGGCTGTCATTCGCGTTATCCCTGTGGATGACAGTGGGCAGGTCATCCTGGACGAGTATCGCAAGCTGCTCAACAGCAAAACGCGACTGGTCGCGGTGACCCAGGTCTCGAATGCTTTGGGTACGATTACACCAGTGCAGGAAATTATTGCACTGGCGCATAGTGCCGGTGCCCGTGTATTGATCGATGGTGCACAGGCGGTGTCACATTTGCGTGTGAATGTGCAGGCGCTGGATGCCGATTTCTATGTGTTTTCAGGACACAAGGTATTCGGCCCTACCGGCATAGGCGTGGTGTATGGCAAGAAGGCATTGCTGGATCAGTTGCCGCCATGGCAGGGCGGCGGCAACATGATCGCTGACGTGACTTTCGAGCGTACTCAATATCAACCGGCACCAGCACGCTTTGAAGCCGGTACCGGCAATATTGCCGATGCAGTGGGTCTGGGGGCGGCGATTGATTATGTCGAACGCCTGGGTCTGGAAAATATCGCGCTGTATGAACATGCCTTGCTGGAATACGCAACGCATGGCTTGAAGAGCATACCCGGTGTACGCCTGATAGGCACAGCGCATGAAAAGGCCAGTGTGGCTTCCTTTGTGCTGGAAGGGTATCAGACCGAAGAAGTTGGCAAGGCACTCAATGAAGAGGGTATAGCTGTCCGCTCCGGCCATCATTGCGCGCAACCTATCTTGCGTCGCTTTGGTGTCGAGGCTACGGTACGTCCTTCTTTTGCGTTCTACAATACATGTGAAGAAATTGATCGCCTGCTGGCAGTGGTACGCCGCCTGGCAAATCAAAAAAGGAATTGAAGCAAGGCATTTACACGCTGGTCATGCCAGGCCTGCAAGCCTTGGTGTGCCAGCGTTTTTTTATCTACATCAGCATCAATATGTTTGCTGAAATCATGCACAGCACAGGCGAGAGCACCATCCATATCGACCAGATTCACCTTCTTTGGTGGCAGCAATCTGTTGTGGCCTGCTGTAATCCACTTGAAATGCAGCAGCGTCCTGCATATTCATATCTGAATTAATTCGCTTACTTTTTATCGTGCACACGGTATATTCAAGTTGTCTTTACCCCTAGAGGATTTTCAGGCTCGCGCAGTGTGGCGAGCCATTTTTTTTGAGAAAATTACCAAATCGCCAATCAGGATGATACAGCGAACAGTAGCCCCACTTTGCTTATCCTTGATCGTGAATGGGATACCAATCAGGTCGGGACATTCACCGCGTCTGTATCATGAAATGGCAAAGCTGATCCGGGTTTCTGGTCATGGATGGTTACACCGGGTATGTGTAGAGTGTGGCCTTGGTATTTTCCTGGCCTTGCGGCTGGAATACACATGGCCATGACATTGATCATGCACGCACCAGACGCGGCACCTTCATGGTTACGACTTTCGGCAAGCGGACCACTGCGATCATTAGTATTAGTGCAAGCGTCAAGAAACAGGACTATGATAAGGAAAGGGGCGGCTGGGGTGGCTGGTAGCCGTCAGTATTGCCAAAGCCTGTAGTGCCCGCCACGACAGCTACCGTCCGTTTAAATAAATTAAAGAATCAGGAGAATAAGATGACACGTCAGACAGCAAATGATTTTAAACCTGAAGTACTGCGTTTATTTGATCAGTATGTACATGGCGTTATTGATCGCCGTGCTTTCTTGCAGTCGGCCAGTAAATACGCTGTGGGTGTAGTGACTGCAGAGACTTTATTGCAACAGCTTAGCCCCAATTTCGCGCAGGCCCAGCAAGTACCAAAGACGGATGCACGCATACTGGCCAAGTATGTTGAATATCCTTCACCCCAGGGTTCTGGCAGCTTGCGTGGTTATCTGGTCACTCCCGCTGACATCAAGGGGAAATTGCCGACGGTGCTGGTGGTGCACGAAAACCGGGGCTTGAACCCACATATAGAGGATATAGCGCGACGCCTGGCGCTGGATGGTTTTATTGCCTTTGCCCCGGATGCGCTGGCGGCGCTGGGCGGCTACCCTGGTGATGAAGACAAGGCCCGTGAACTGTTTCCCAAACTGGATCAGAACAAGATACGTGCAGACTTTATTGAGGCCGCTGCGATACTGAAAAAACTACCAGAAGGCAACGGTAAGGTAGGCGTGGTCGGATTCTGTTTTGGTGGCGGCATAGCCAATTTCCTGGCGACCAGAATCCCCGACCTGGCTGCTGCCGTGCCTTACTACGGCGGTCAGCCAGGTGAAGAAGATGCTGCAAAAATCAAGGCACCACTCTTGATACATTATGCCGGTACGGATGAACGCATCAATGCCGGATGGCCCAAATATGAAGCCGCGCTGATCAAGGCAGGTGTCAAATACCAGGCGTATGTCTACGCCGGTGTGCAGCATGGATTCAACAATGACACGACACCACGTTATGACCAGGCAGCCGCAACATTGTCCTGGCAGCGCACAGTAGAATTTTTTAAAACCAATCTGCGGGCCTGACATTGCAAGCCATTCTTCATGACTTCATTCGGATAAGTCATGAAGAACACTGCACAATAATTTTGCTTTCAGCTACAACAGTTGGGCATGCACGTGGCGCAATAAAACTTTTGACTCTGGAATTCTGCATTTCAGTCCAAACACACTGAAATGCGGTTTCCCGTCTGAAATTTATGAGACTGCTAAAAATGCTATTTTATTTTTTTGCCCAACACGTTTAAGCTGCTGGCCGGTAAATTGACAGTGGTGCTGACAGCATCATTGTCACCGGCGCTGCGTGCGAGGATGACTTTATATGCTGCTGCATTGATCTGCCAGGTTTTTGTTTTGCTGTCGTACATACCCAGCAAACGCGGATCGACGTTCAGGCTGACTGATTTGCTCTCGCCGGGAAGCAATTCAACTTTATCCCATGCAACCAGACGTTTTGGTGCCTCCCATTTGCCGGCAGTCGGCGAGACATATACTTGCGGCACATCCTTGCCAGTTACTTTGCCGGTGTTGGTAACCGTAAATTTAACTTGCACAGTATTGTTGATGTACTTGCTGCTAAAACCAGAATAAGCGAACTTTGTATACGATAAACCGTGACCGAAGGCGAATAAAGGTTTAAGTCCTTTTGCATCAAACCATTTATAGCCTATCGTTGCGCCCTCATGATAACTGACATCGAAACGCTGATCCGGTTTGGCTGGATCACCATCCAGAACTGGTCGGGGCAATTGGCTTGCTGATGCAGCGAAGCTTACCGGCAGATGACCAGACGGATTGACTTCGCCAACCAGTACGCGTGCAATTGCTTCGCCACCACTTGTGCCGGGATACCAGGCTTCCAGCACAGAAGCAACCTGATTAATCCATGGCATCGTGACAGGTCCACCGGTTTCCAGTACGACCACGGTTTTTTTATTGGCAGCGGCAATTGCTGCAATCAAGGCATCCTGATTGGATGGAAGCGAGAGGGAGACAGCATCATTGGCTTCGCCTATCCATTGCGTTGCAAAGACAAGAACGATGTCTGATTGCGCGGCGAGGGCAGTTGCCGCTTTGATGTCTGTGCCAGCATCGTAGCTTATTTGCGCCTGCGGCATGTAACGCTGTATTGTCTTTAATGGTGATGAAGGGTGATAAACAACCGGTCCTGGCCAGGCAGCAGGCTCCAGGCCTTTGACTGCATTCCCACCAATTGGATATACCTGCGATGATCCCCCACCCGAAAGTACACCCACATCTGCGTGCGAGCCGATAATTGCTATCTTTTTCAAGTCCTTATGCAGGGGCAACACATTCGCATCATTTTTTAACAGAACCATGCCTTCTTCCGCACCGTTTTGGCTGACCAGTGCATGTGCGGCGAAATCAATGGCGTTGTCTTTGGGAACCGGATAATCGAACAGGCCTTTGTCAAACATGGTGCGCAGGATGCGTTTGAGCATGTTATCAAGACGTGCCTGGGGAACTGCGCCATTGGTCACAGCCTCTTTTAAGGCACCGGAAAAATAGGGGCTGGCGTCAAATTCCCAGCCTGATTCCTGATCCAGGCCATTATTTGCCGCTGCCACTGTGCTGTGGGTTGCGCCCCAATCGGACATGACATAGCCACGATATCCCCAATCAGTTTTTAATACCTGGTTGAGCAAGTAATCATTTTCGCAGGCATAGACACCGTTCAAACGGTTATAGGAACACATGACAGAACCGGGGTCAGATTTTTCAATCGCAATTTGCATTGCCAATAAATCCGACATGCGGGCACTGGCATCATCGATCTTGGCATTGAGTGTGAAGCGCCCGGTTTCCTGACTATTGACTGCATAGTGTTTTAAAGTGGAAATGACATGATTGGATTGAATGCCGTTGATTTGTGCTGCAACAATTGTCCCAGCGAGTAAAGGGTCTTCGCCCGCATATTCAAAATTGCGGCCATTGCGTGGTTCACGCATGAGATTGACGCCACCCGCAAGCATGACGTTAAAACCTGACGCACGCGCTTCAGCGCCTATCATGGCACCGCTCTTAAAGGCCAGCTTTTGGTTCCAGCTTGCGGCAGTCGATATACCCGAAGGCAATGAAGTACGTTCACGTGCTGTTGGCCCGCTTCCCTGTGTCGCCACACCAACGCCTGCATCGGTTTCAAATTGCGCGGGAATTCCCAGACGCGGTACGCCTTCTACATAACCAGCCGAATGGGGTATTGCGGCAGGATGCATCTTCAAATTTTTCCAGGCAAGCTCTGAACCGAAATGGCCAAATACCAGTTTCAATTTTTCATCCTGCGTCATTTCTTTCAGCACCAAATCCGTACGCTGATCGGCAGTGAGAGATGTATTCATCCATGGCATGGAGGTCATTACCGTGTTTACTGGATGCAGATCTGCAGAATTTGCACATGCGCTTGCAGCGCACAGGATGCCAGCGATGGCAAGTACTGAAATTTTTAGCTTAAACATGGTTCCTACCTAGGTTGAGAAATAGTAGTTGAGTGGTTTATATAAGGTGTCAGCACCTGACATAATGGGTAAAAAAACTATGTAGGATTTACACAAAACCGCCCTGGCTGCGTTGCAGCTCCTGGCCGTATAAAACTGTCGTCGTCGCTGATGTCTTGCCAGTGCGATTTTGCGTAAGTCCTACTATTCTAATTTAATAAAATTTGAAATGGGAAGCTTTCCAATAATGCGAAGCACTTGTGTAAAATCAATTGTCTAGCTACCCCCTGACATAGCAAAGGCAGGATGTCCGTTTGCTTTAAAGTGTACAAGTCTTGTGTGTCTCAAAGGCTTCCTTCCAGATGTAGCGCTTCGCCGGGTTTAAGGTGTATGTCAATCACTTTGTCGGCATAGCGAACTTTTCCACCACCAGACCCTGCTACAGAGCGTATCGTTGCTGCACTGAGTTTGCCGTTCACCCAGGCGATATCAACTTCAAAGCCACCGCGTGCGCGCAAGCCTTTCACTGAACCTGTTGGCCATGAGGATGGCAGTGCCGGTAGCAGGTGAATTTCACCAGTTTGTGACTGCACCAGCATTTCACAAATGGCGGCAGTGGCACCGAAATTGCCATCGATCTGAAATGGTGGATGGGCGTCGAACATATTGGGGTAGGTACCCCCTGCGTTATTGCCCTCACTGCCAGTTCCAGCTTGCTGGGCCGCACGTGCGCCCGGTTTGGCGAGTTGGCCGCGCAGCATTTTATAAGCGTGATCACCGTCAAGCAGCCGGGCCCAGTAAGCCGTTTTCCAGGCCATAGACCAGCCCGTGCCGGCATCTCCACGGCCTTCAAGTGATTTGCGTGCTGCGCTGGCAAGTTCTGGCGTCTTCGTAGGGGAAATCTGGCGTCCCGGGAACAATGCAAACAAATGGGAAACATGGCGGTGGGTATCACCAACTGTATCCAACACGGGATCTTTCTTTTCATTTAACCATTCCAGCAGTTGCCCCCAACTGCCGATGCGTGGTGTAGCGAGTTTGTCCCGCATGGTTGCCAGTTGATTGCGAAACGCCTGATCGTTACCAAGTATGTCGGCTGCTTCAATGGTGTTGGTGAATAAATCCCAGATGATTTCCTGGTCGTAAGTGACACCATCTTCGATAGGGCCATGTTCCGGTGACCAGCCTTGCGGGGCAACCAGACGTCCATCTGGCAAGGTTTTCAAATGATCTTGCCAGAATGTGCAAACTTCTTTCATCATTGGGTAGGCGACCGTACGCAAGAAATTCAGGTCTTGCGTAAAAGCATAGTGCTCCCAGAAATGTTGCGCATACCAGGCATTGCCCGTCTTGTTCCATATGTAGCCAGTGGCACCAAATGGATTGGATTCTGTACGCACAGCCCAGCCACGCACAGGTTTTTTGTCTTTGGTGAGAAATGTTTCTTCAGGAGGATGGGATTTTCCACTGCTTTCAACTGGTCTCGATGTGGCAGGGTGCGCAATCGCATGCGCTGCGGTTGCAGAGACAAGCTGTCGGTAGACCGGTGTGACTCCCTGCACAAAGGAAAAGAAGGGTTGCGCCAGTTCATGCAGGTTGGCTGGTTCTGCTGGCCAGTAATTCATTTGGATGTTTATATTGGTGTGGTAATCCGAATTCCAGGGTGGGGTCAAACTATTGTTCCAGAGCCCCTGGAGATTGGCCGGCAGGGAGTCGCGTGAGCTGGAGATCAGCAGGTAGCGTCCGAATTGAAAAAACTGCGCTTCGAGCCCGGGGTCACCGCCTTCTGTCGTATAAGCCTCTATGCGTTTGTCAGTTGGCAGCGCGCGGCGTACTGGTGATGTTTCACCTAGATTGATGGTGACCCGGTCAAACAGTGCATGAAAATCATTTTGGTGCTCGGTACGGAGCGCAGTCACGGTACGGGCCGCAGCAGCACTCACCTGCGCCGTCACGCGTGGCAATGGATGTGGGCCCTGAAAGTTCTTTGTCGGATCAATGATGTAACTCGTACCTGCACCAAGGATAAGGGTAAGCGAATCGCAGTTGGTGAAGTTGATTTGATTATCATTGATGACGACAGTGCCACCTTCATTCAAGACTTGAACCTGACTCACATAATCCATGACATTGCCGGACTGTGGTGGCGGTGTTGACTGGCTATTTTTACGTTGTTGAGGCAGTACATAGCCCGCCAGCGATCCACTGGCGTAGATACGGTTGCCCGAGGCTGAAATACGGGCGTCATGCATGTCAGTGACTGCTATCGATCCTGTGTATTGACCCGGTTTGTCGGCGGTGAGTCGCACGACAATGACTTGTGCCGGATAACTGGCAAAAGCATCACGGTGAAATCTGACGCCATCGTGGGTGTAAGTGACGCTGTGCACACCTTGTTTAAGATTGAGCTCGCGCACGTAGTTGCTGCTTGCCTTGTCATGATCAGGCAGATTAATGTAGACGTCGCCAAATGCCTGATAGGCACCCATGAGTTTGCTGTCGCCGGTCCAGAGCGTAATGTCGTTGAATTGAATATGCTCGCGCGCGAGTTGACCGAAAATCATGGCACCAAGACGTCCATTACCAATGGGAAGCGCCTCGCGTTCCCACCCTTGTGGCGTGTCAGGAGCTGGTGCAAGGTAACGCAATGTCAGATCGTTGGCAGTGCTGGCCCTGGCCACGATGGTGACAAACAAAAGTGTGAGCAACAATACACAGCGCGACAGGATAGTCATATAGAGTAAATACACCGAAAAATTGTAGAATACTTGCGATTGCCTGTTGCTCAAGGCCTGCCTGCCAACAAGGTACACCTATGCACACTTTGTGCATTCTGGGTGCCGTGGCATTACATTGTCGATCTCATCCAGCCTGACTATACCAAGACATTAGGATTCTACTCAAGGAAATGATGAGCTTGGAAATATTGAACAAGGGACAAAGCAGCAAATTGATCACCTGAATGTTTGCCCCAGCAATCCAGACAATTTAACAACCGTCTTGTCCTGTCACCGGTGCGCCATACACGATTCCGCGTCCAGCTGTACTCATATACACAGTACCAAACTTATTCATGTCACCCACCACAAACTGACCATCTCCAGGCCCGCCATATTGATGTGCATCGTCGTTGATGCGCACCCAGCTCGCTCCAACATCTTTCGAGCAGAACAGACCGCGAGTACCCGCAACAGTACCCCATATGTAGACCGTGGGGTAGTTTGATCCCGCTGCCGCCTTGCCAAATCCCACAGCCGCCGCATAACTGACCTTGTTCAAGTAGGCAATGCTTGCTCCCGAATCAGTAGCACGTGCCAGGCCACCATCATATAAAGGCAACCAGATATCACCTTCCTGTCCCGGGGCAGCACGCATCAGCTTTGAACTTTTCCCTGACGAGATTCTGGCCACTTCAGAGAAACTGATGCCCGCATTTGTACTGACTAAAAGACGGTCACCATGTAATGCATAGAATTTATTGGCGTTGACGGCATCTGCAACCGGTCTCGCATTGCTGACATCGAGTCCGGTAACCGCGGTCCAGCTCACCCCTGAGTCAGTTGAGTAATAGCTGCTTGTTGAGCCTTCGGGGCTATGCAATATAACTTTTCCATCGGCACTGATAGCGACCTGGCCATTCTTTCCATTCATGCTTGTGGTCTTTGTCCAGCTAATGCCCATATCTGTCGATATATACATGGCACCGCCTACGCGCACGATCACACGCGGGGCTTGCGTTGCAAAAGCCAAACCGGTTGTGGTACCCATTGTTGGTGAATTGATGGTGGCGTACTGTGCCACATCAATATGACGGAAACCATCATAGTCGCCTATCGCAGAAATGACAGGACCGCCGGGAATACTGATTAAATTTAATGGCACTGTTTCTTCCAGATTCGCGACATTAAATTTCCATGTCGCAGGCACGGCGTCTATATTTGATGTCTTAAAAACGCCATTGCCGGAGACCACCATCACGGCTTTGGTGTCAAAGGGGTCGAACTCGATGCTGCCGGCCCAGTGAATAGAATTAGCCTTTATCCACGCTATACCATTAGCGTCTAATGTAAACCCGCGTGCGTAAATATCAATCCAGGTCTTGCCACCATCCGTGGTCAGGAAAATCTTGTCGCCACGGCCACCAGATTGAAAGTAATTGATTGTGGAGACAATAATACGGCTACTATTATTGGGATCAACAGAAATACCTGCATAAGCACGATTCAGCCTGGGTGTGATATTAGTCCAGTTGCCGGTAGATATTTTATATTTCCAGACCTGCCCCTGATCCATGCCCTCGCCATCGCGACTGTTTCCCCAGGGGCCAGCACCGTTGGCATAGGTAATAATGAGGTCGTCATCTGCAATCACTGCGCGGTGTGGCATTAAAGCGCTTGGCCCGCCCGTGACAGCCGTAAATGTTTGGCCAGCATCTGCCGACATGTACAGATTGTCACCTGCAAGACCATAACGGGATACACCCAAAAATAGTCTTTGTGTGGCTTTGTCCGAAATGCTGTGTGGGTCCAGCACCACAAAACTTATGCCATTGCGATTTGACGTGGTGTTGACATCCAGATTGGCGAGATGCTCCCAGGACAAACCACCATCGACACTTTTGAATATCCCGTTGGCACGCGTACCAGCGTATAAGATATTGCCGTTGGCGGGGTCTACTTGCAATTTCTCGCCGGTATTGCGACCCATGCCATTGCCATCTGCCTTGAACTGCTTGCTTACATCAATTTTTGTAAAAGTCTGGCCATAGTCGCTGGATTTTAAAATGGCGCTACGGCCGCCATTCAGATAGCTAATACCTGCCAGCAGATATACCTTGTTGGTCGCAGTGGGATCAATCGCGATGGATTCGATACCCAATAAACCTGTTTCCTGGTCAGAGACCCAATCAGTCAATGGAATCCAGCGCGAATGCAGTTTATCCCAGCGATAGGCACCCCCAACGTCAGTGCGCGCATAAATTAATCCCTGCTCTGTTTTGCTTGTGATAATTCCAGACACAAATCCACCACCACCAATGGCTACGCTGTTCCAGTGGTAACTCTGGGCGTTGGCGATATTACATGCAGCGATGACAAACAATAGTCCCAGGCAACGATGGATATACACCAAGACAGTTTTCATGCTTGCTCGCTGAGCTTTTCATTTGTTGATTTCGCCAAGATTTTTGCCTGCCTCTTCAAAGTAAAGTAATGCATCTGACACCATGCTCTTTGACAAAATCCCAAGGGTATCAATGCTTTTTCCATGTGCAAGCTTCCTCATGTGCAGAGCTTGGACTTGCAATGAGAGCGCATTAAGGCATACGCAAAACCGCAGCAGCGGCGTTGCGTCACGTGGCCAGCACATGCTTGGGTATTTATTGACTATGTCTCACCATATTTATTATTGCGCTTCTACAGATGCGGAGTTTGCATCGTCCATAGTAGCGCTTTAATCAATTCTAAATCGGCTGTAGTTCACTGCAATTGTGAAAACCACCAAGCAGGCGAATGATATTCAGGCTTGATAAGATGCGAAAACGGCTGGGGACATTGGATATGCCGCTTCTTCTGTTTGATCAATTTTGGCTCTTGCCAGAGCGATAAGTGCCTGATGATGCAAGGGTATGGCAGATGGAACTGGCGCGGCGCTCCTGATGTTTGTCATTTCGGGGAGGAGTATTGATTTTGACGCAATTAATGTGGTTTTTAAACATACGCTTCTGTATTTATAGTTTCTTTAGTACGGCTAGGAGCTGCATCGCAGCTGGGGCAGTTTTGCGTAAGTCCGGACAATATAAATTGCCGTGACAGACGTAGGAAGGCGCTCTGGCTGAGGGCGGGGCATTGCGGTAACACCACGGGAGTTTGCCTGCCAAATCGCGCCTTGCCGAATATCATTCGCCTGCTTGGTGGTTTTCACAATTGCTACGTCATAGTCTAGCTTGTAATTTATGACAAACAAAATGAATGCGTAGTATGGTCTGCCATGGTCATGCTGCCAGCATCAGCTGGAACGCGATAAACGAGTGAGACAATTCAATGAAAATTAAGAGCACGTGTTATTTGGCCCATCGTCGGTAACGGCGATCGGGTCATCTTTTCCCTTTTTTTGCAGTCGTCCATTTATGCCCTGCATGGTCGCAGTAGGTGTATATGTTGTTTTGTCCGGCGTCAATGCGCCCAGCCGATAAAAAGCGGCGAATCATGACGCAGGCATAAAATTTTGTCGTATATCGGCACGTGGATTTTTTTGCCAAAAAATGGAAACGTTACCAAATTGAATAAAAGGTTTTTACGGATGAATTGTCCGGTTTTTACTTTATCAACCAGCACGATCTAATGAGGGAGGTATTGATTTTTCAATTTCAAATTTGCAGAAAATTTGCAGTAAATAAGGCATGTGAAGAGCGTAGAAAATCCAATAGATAAAAAATCGCAAACCGAGTCAAACGGGGGAAGACAAGATGAAACAATATAATAAAACCGCTATAGCACTGGCAGTGGCACAGATTGCTTTGATGTGGAGCAGTGCAGTGATAGCGCAAGTGGCTCCAGCAACTGGCGCAGGCACTGCGCCTGCAACCAGTGAACCTGCAATTGTTACTGTCACAGGGCAGCGTGCAGCATTGAATTCAGCGCAGAAAATCAAGCAAAATTCTGACGAAATCGTCGACTCGATTGTTGCTGACGACATCGGCAAACTGCCAGATCGCTCGGTGACAGAAGTCTTGCAGCGTGTCGTCGGCGTGACCATAGACCGTACCATGAGCAAAAGCGATCCCGAGCATTTTTCGGTGGAAGGATCTGGTGTCTCAATTCGCGGCCTGAACTATGTGCGTTCAGAACTGAATGGTCGGGATTCATTTTCTGCCAATGGTGGCCGCTCTTTGAATTTCGAAGATGTTCCGCCTGAGCTGATGGCCGGTGTTGACATCTACAAAAATCCTTCTGCAGAACAGATTGAAGGGGCCGTCGGTGGTCTGGTCAATCTTCGTACTGCGCTACCGTTTGATTTCAAGGGGATGAAGGCGGCGATTTCCACGCAGGGAACATATTCTACGCTTAAAGGCGGCAAGACTTCGCCTTCGATTTCAGGCATGTTCTCTAACCGCTGGGATACCGGCATTGGTCAAATCGGTGTTTTGGTTGACCTGGCCTATTCAGAAAGCGCGACCCGTACCGATGCGTTCCAGGTAGAACCATATTATCCACGTACAGACGTTGTGGATGGAAAAACCGTCTGGATTCCCAAGGGCGCTCAGTGGCGGACGCTGGAATTTGATCGTAAGCGTGAAGGGGCATATGGCGCACTGCATGGAAGAATGCTGATGTCCAGTCTTCGCTGACAGTCTTCAAATCGCGCTATAAAATGCAGTGGGATGAGAATGCGATCTTCGCCCAGTCCAGCCCTTATAACATCAACGTCAGCAAAGATGCGACGTATGATGCCAGCGGTAATTTGCTCACTGGCACACTCACCGATCCTAAAGACGGCGGCATTAATTTTGGTGGTGATACAAGATCAGCCAACCGTCAATCAGAAACACAAGATGTATCCTGGAACCTGCGCTGGAGGCCGACCAATAGCTGGACCTTGACATCAGATTTCCAAGTCATCCGCGCCACCACACAGAGTTTCGATTCCACTGTTGCTACAGGGATACAGCTGCCGAAAGAAAAGCTGGATTTGTCCGGCAATATTCCTAACTTGATGTTTGACGCTGCGGACAGAGCCTATATGGCTGATCCCAACAATTATTACTGGGCGTTTACCATGGAGCATAAGGACCAGAGTGTCGCGCATGAGAAGGCCTGGAAGGGGGATGCCAAATATGAATTTGATCACTCTGTGCTGCGCGACATTCGCTTTGGTGCCCGCCTCACTGATCGCGATTCCCTGACGCAGAATTCCAATCCCAGCTTTAACTGGTCTCCCATTTCGCAACCATGGCAACTTGGCTGGAATATCAGCAAGCTTGCCTCACTTGGTGATCCGCGCTTCAGTGGCAATACCAATCTTCATGTCTTTGACAATTTCTTTAATGGTAAGGTCTCTGTGCCATCATTGATTTTCCCTAATGTGGCGTTGGCTACGGGCTATCCTGACAGTTATGCTGCCTTGCACAAGTACCATGACATTTTGTGTGCAGAGCAAGTCAAGGCGCAGGGTTCGGGGAGTTGCGATCCCTGGGTACCGGCAAGCTTTGGCACGGACCCCTCGGGTACCAACAGTCAGAATGAAAGGACCAAAGCTTTTTACAGCCAGCTTCGCTTTGGCTTTGATGACCTGAAATTTCCGGTTGATGGCAATGTCGGTGTGCGATATGTAAGTACGGATGCGACAGCGCACGGTTACACGGTCTTTAAATCGACTTTGCCGACCATACCTGCCGGTGCCAC
Organism: Undibacterium sp. Ji50W; assembly: GCF_049340445.1. Taxonomy (NCBI): domain Bacteria; kingdom Pseudomonadati; phylum Pseudomonadota; class Betaproteobacteria; order Burkholderiales; family Oxalobacteraceae; genus Undibacterium; species Undibacterium sp. Ji50W. The sequence continues at coordinate 244,545 of NZ_JBMPOX010000004.1, forward strand.
CGTCGCCGGCAGTATCGTGCCGAATATCCCGGTTTTTGCCAAGGATCAGAACTACACTAATTCGTACAGCAATGTTCTTCCCAGCCTGAACCTGAGGATGAAGGTCAGTGACAAACTGCAGTTCCGGTTTGCTGCCGCTTCTGCCATGTCACGTCCTGATTTCAGTCAACTGCAAGGCTACACCGCGCTTTCGGAAGACGTTAATACAACCACTACCACCGTAGGCAATGTCAGTACCGTGAGAGTCAACCAAGTTAGTTTAACCGGGACAGCATCCGGCAATCCCAACTTGAAGCCCGCCACTTCCAATCAGATTGATCTCACCGCGGAATGGTACTTTGCGCCAGCTGGTTCATTGACGGTTGCCGTTTTTAACAAACGACTTAAAGATATCATCATCAATAGTGTGTATAGCTACCCGATACCGGATGCGACCGGGACGATGCAGAACTTTACCGTTACCGGACCGATTAACGGTGCCAAGGGTACGGCACGCGGCATAGAAGTGGCTTATCAGCAGTATTTTGATAAGCTGCCTGGCTGGATGTCAGGGTTTGGGATACAAGCTAACTTTACCTATGTAGACAGCCATCAGGATTTGTATAAACCAGTTAATCAGGCTTATTGCACAGGAACTAATACAGCGGATAATTTGAATCTGAACCTTAATGGCTGTGACACAAACGGGCAAACTTTTGGCAATTTACCGTTGATCAATTTGTCGCGTCAATCCTACAACCTTGCGCTTATGTACGACAAAGGGCCCATATCCGCTCGCCTGGCCTACAACTGGCGTTCCAAGAGCCTGCAAGCGGTTAACGTCAATGGTACACAGGGTAGTGACGGTACGGATACCAATCCTGCCAGCCCGACTTACGGTCAGCATAACGTAACCTGGGGTCTGCCAACCTGGGCTGACGCTTATGGTCAGCTGGATGCATCCATCTTCTACAAAATCAATGAACAATGGTCATTTGGTCTGGAAGCACAGAACATCAACGACGCCCAGTTTAAGCAGTTGATGGATCAACATTCAGGCACGAAAGGCAGGGCCTGGTTCGTATCAGGTCCGCGCTACACGGCGCAAATGCGTTACACGTTCTAAAAAGAAAAAGGTGACTTCTGCCGGTCTGGTTTTCAGATCGGCAGATCTGTCATTGCATCCTTGTTTTTTCCTGGTGATATCAATTGATATCACGTGAAATCTATATAGACAATGGGATCTACGCATGAATAATGCTACCAGCCATCTCCTGACTTTTTTAAGCGTGCTAACCCTGGCTACCAGCAGCTTGGCAGTCGAGCCAACTGTGCCAGTTGTGCCAACTGCGCGTGCTGCTAACCAACCACAATTGATTCAAAAAGACGGACGTTATGCTCTGATGGTTGATGGCGCTCCTTTTGTGATGCTAGGTGCGCAAGTACATAATTCTAGCAATTATCCTGAAGCGCTAAAGAAAGTCTGGCCTGCTATTCAGGACATGCATGCAAATACGGTGGAAATTCCGGTTGCCTGGGAACAGATAGAAACGACAGAGGGAAAATTTGATTTCAGCTATGTAGATACGCTACTGGAACAGGCACGTCAACACAAAGTACATGTAGTGTTATTGTGGTTCGGGACCTGGAAAAACACAGGGCCGCAATACACGCCTGAATGGGTCAAGTTTAACAATCAGCGTTTTCCGCGCATGATGGATAAGAATGGCAAAGTGAGCTATTGCCTTTCACCTTTTGGTGAAGAAACCTTGAAGGCCGACAAGAAAGCCTTTGTTGCATTGATGAATCACATCAAAACCCGTGATCAGCTACATCATACTGTCATCATGATGCAGGTGGAAAATGAAGTTGGAACCTACGGTCTGGTGCGGGATTTCAGCCCCCAGGCACAGGTCAGATTCAAACAAGACGTGCCGCAAGCGGTGCTGGATCATAAAAAATCCCCGGTTGCTTTAGCTGCAAAAGGCAGCTGGTCAGAAGTATATGGCGATTATGCAGATCAATATTTCCATACCTATGCGATAGCCAGCTATATTGAAGAAATTGCCAAGGCAGGACGTGCGGTTTATGACTTGCCCATGTATGTCAACAATTCCTTGCGTGATCCTTTGGAGCCTATGGCACCCTGGAAAGATAATTTCGCCAGTGGTGGCCCGACCTATGATGCAATCGACATTTATAAAGCCGCCGCACCCCATATCGATATCGCTGCGCCTGATATCTACAGCGCTGATTCAAATAAATTCAAGGCGACCCTTGATCGTTTTCAACGTCAGGACAATGCCCTGATGCTGCCGGAAATGGGCAATGCCGCCGAATATGTCCGGTATGCCTACCTGGTTTTGGGTCGTGGTGCTTTGGGCTTCTCTCCCTTTGGTATCGACTATACCGAATACAGCAACTTCCCTTTAGGTTCAAAGATGACCGGCAAACCTATGGTTGAACCGTTCGGCAAGATCTATGCAGCTTTCAGGCCGATGGAGCGGCAATGGGCACAGTGGGCTTTTGAAGGTCGTACTTACGGCGTTGCAGAAAATGATGCACGTACAGACCAGACGATCAGTCTTAAAAACTGGAAGGCCACGATCTCTTTTCGTGAATGGCAATTTGGTGACAAAGGGATGTTCCCAGGTATAAAGGACTTACCTGAACATACAGATATACCTAATGGCGGGGTCGCTATTGCCCAAATCAGCGACAATGAATTTATCATCATCGGGCAATATGCGCGAGTGAGAATTGACTGGGCAGGCGCTAACGATGGCAAGACCTCCATGTGGGGCCGGGTGGAAGAAGGGCATTATGATGCCTCTGGAAAATGGGTCATGGAACGCAATTGGAACGGTGATCAAACCGACTATGGACTTAATCTGACAGGTACCCCGGTGGTCCTTAAAGTCAAAATGGGCATGTATTAGAGCCATAGTATTAGATCCATAATATTAGCGCCACAAGAGCCATACAAAGTGCCACTGAAGATCAGTGCTGCCAAAAAAATACAGGAGACAACGCAATGCGAATTAAACCGATGACGACTCTGGCCTTAAGCTTTGCCCTGGCGGCGGCTAGCCATGCCCGGGCGGGCAGTTTTGAAAAAAATGCCAGTGGCATCGTGGTAAAGCCAGACCATGGCGTGGTGAAGGAAATCAGACTGGAAGTCATGCGCGACAATATCATTCATGTCCTTAAGCTGGACCAGCCAGGCAAACAACTGACGCCTTCAATGATGACCGTTGCTACTCCCTGCGCCTGTAGTTTTACCGTTACCAAATTGGAACAGGCCAGCGAGGGACCGGCGGTCAAGCTCGATGCCGGCAAGATATCGGTCAAGGTATCACTGACGACAGGACGGGTGCAGTTTTACAATGGCAAAGGTGAAATTTTCCTGAATCAGTCATCTGAAAGCCTGACCCCCGTTAACGTAGACGGGCAAGCTTTCCTGGCCATCAAGGAAGCGTTTAACCCCGGCACCAAAGATGCCTTTTATGGCCTTGGTCAACACCAGAACGGGCAGATGAACCTGAATGGGGAAGACGTACTCCTGGCGCAGCACAATATGGATGTGGCTGTCCCCTTCGTCGTGTCAGACAAAAATTATGGCATCTTATGGGACAATAATTCCATATCCCGGTTTGGTGATCCCAAGCCCTATGGTCCCATGGGGCGCGATCTGAAACTGCTGGACGATGAAGGTAAGTCTGGTGGCCTGACAGCACGCTACTATGTCGGGGGCAAGTTGGTGTTGACCCGTCATGAGCATGATATTGCCTATCAGTTTCTCAAGGACGTGGCCGAAAACTGGCCAAAAGAAATCGGTGCACTGAAAGACCTGAAAGATGTCAAGGTTGTTTGGGATGCCAGCCTGAGTTCTGATAAAAACGGTGTTCACAAGATGCAGTTGTACGCTTCTGATTATGCGACTTTAAGTCTGGATGGCAAACAAGTTCTCGATGTCTGGCGTCAGGGCTGGAATCCCTGGTACCATAATTTTGAAGTGAAATTTACCAAGGGCAAGCCAGTTAAGCTCCATCTGGAATGGAAACCCGCTGGCGGTATGGTCGCTATCACACATAATGATCCCTTGCCTGAGCCAGAGCGCCATTCTCTGACCTTCTCTTCCGAGATCGCGCAAGGTGTCAACTACTATGTGATCAATGCCGACAATATCGACAATGTGATAGCTGGTTACCGTCATTTGACTGGACAGGCACCGATGATGCCGAAATGGGCTTACGGTTATTGGCAATCGCGCCAGCGCTATGAAACCCAGGAGCAGATATTAGACACGGTTCGCGAATACCGCAAACGCGGTTGGCCGCTCGATAACATTGTTCAAGACTGGTTTTATTGGCCAGAGAATGGTTGGGGCTCGCATGACTTCGATAAGGCGCGCTTCCCGGACCCCAAAGGCATGGTTGATGAAATCCACAAAAACCATGCACGCGTCATGCTTTCTATCTGGGGTAAATTTTACTCCAACACCGATAACTATAAAGAGTTCGAATCCAAAGGACATATGTGGACCAAGAACGTCGAAAACGGCGATCTGGATTGGGTCGGCCCGGGTTACAAAAACAGTCACTATGACCCGTATACAAAAGAAGCCCGTGACATATATTATCGCCAGATAAAGAGCAAGCTTGTCGATTTGGGTTTTGATGCGTGGTGGATGGACAATAGTGAACCTGACATTCTGTCTAATACACGTCCGCAAGACTTTAAAAAACTGATAGGGCCTACCGTTTACGGTGCAGGTGAAATCACTTTTAATTCCTATAGCCTGATGCATACCAAGGCACTGATTGATGGCCTTAATCGTGATCAGCCCGATACCCGACAATTCATTCTTTCACGCTCAGGTTTCGCCGGTATTCAGCGTAATGCGGTTGCTGTCTGGAGTGGCGACACGGTGGCGCGCTGGAACAATCTGTATGATCAGATTTCGGCAGGTGTAGGGTTTTCCATGTCAGGTATTCCCAACTGGACACACGACATCGGTGGCTATGCCCAGGAAAACCGTTTCCAGGTAGGTGACATAGGTTCTGCGCAGGAAAATCGTAGTGCAGGTACCAATAAAGTCAATTCTGACGATCTAAAAGAGTGGCAGGAATTGAACTTGCGCTGGTTCCAGTTTGGGGCCTTTACACCGCTGTTCCGTTCACACGGCGAAGTCGTCAAGCGCGAAATTTATAATATTTCACCAGATGGTTCCGACATGCGCGAATCCATGGTGTGGTATGACAAGCTTCGCTATCGTTTGATGCCCTATATTTATACTGCAGCCTCAGACATTTATTATAGTTCCGGTACTATCATGCGTGGCCTGGTGATGGATTTCCCCAAGGATGATAGGGTCAAGGACATCAAGGATCAATACCTCTTTGGTCATGACTTGATGCTTGCTCCCGTCTATGTCTATGGCGCACGTGAACGCAAGGTGTATATGCCCATGGGGGCCGCATGGTACGACTTTCATACCGGTGATATGTATAAAGGCGGCACCACCGTTACTGTTAAAGCACCTGTCACCCGCATCCCCTTGCTGGTGAAGGCCGGTGCCATCTTGCCTATGGGGCCAGTAACACAATATGTTGATGAGCATCCAGACGCACCTATAACGCTGAATATCTATACAGGCGCTAACGGGCAATCCAGTCTGTATGAAGACGACGGTGTCACCAAGGCCTATACACGCGGTGAATTCAGTCGTATCCCGTTTAGCTATGATGACAAGAATGGCATAGTCACCATTGGCGACCGTAGTGGGCAATACAAGGGAATGGTCAGCAAGCGCCAGTTCAAGATACATTTCATCAAAGCTGGAATCTCCAGTGCAGAAAGTCTCGACAATGCTGATAAAGTTGTGGTCTACGAAGGCAAGGCAATCACAATAAAGAAATAAATTCCTGTAAGATATTTTTCAGGTAAAGTTGAGTAAATTTGTGAATGATCAGGCGGTAGTGGTCAGGCAGGTTTCTTGGTATAAATCCGGTACCAAAACGCATTTTATCCTTGTTGATAAAATGAGTTCTGGTCTGGCGCAAGGCATGACCAGCACTAGTGGACTGTAACAATTGAAAACAGAGTGCCTTCCGCTTGCGCGACGACCATGGCTGCGTTGCAAATGCTCGCGATAGTTCACTATCGCTGTGCATAAGTGTTAACCTTGCCTTGCCCTGATCGCCGGGCAAGCGTCTTTCACTTCTGTTTCAAAGTTACAGTCCACTAGCCTGGTGATGGCACTACACCGCTTTCAGTATGAAATTGCTGGTGTCACGCAATACCGCCTTGGTTTTTGCCGGGCTATCCATCATGCGTGACAGCAGCAAGCCACCTATCATGGATGCCAGCACGGCGTGTGACTTGGCTTCCACATCATCCACACCTTCACGTTGCAACTGAGTGCTGATCAGGGTCAGCAGATTATTCACGCCTTGCTGTATGGTTTCCTTGCCTATGCCCTCATGTCGTATGGCCTCCGGGCCCAGGGCGGCGATGACACAGCCCAGGCCCGGGTTGTCGCTGTGGGCCTTGCTCAGATAGCTGCGTACCAGGGTGCTTAAAGCTTCTTCGTCGGGGGCGGCGGCAATTTTACGTTGCAGTTCAGCCTGGGTGACTTCCAGCGCTGCTGTGCAGGCTTCGGCTATCAATGCTTCCTTGGATTCAAAGTGCTTGTAAAAGCCGCCGTGGGTCAGGCCAGCTGCATTCATCAAATCCGCCACGCCGATGCCGTTGATGCCGCGCTCGCGATACAGGCGCGCAGCAGTCTCGACGATGCGCTCTCTGGTTTGCGCAGCTTGTTCACGTGAAGTTCTCATGGCTTTATTCCGGTTGAGCGATCATGACAGCGGCAGCTTTGAATCTGCCCGCCAGGCATGTTGTCGCTGTTTGTCGCTATTTGTCGCGATATTTGACACAGGTTTCTATTTTAGATGATAATCAGCATCTATAAGATTATGTTTATCATCTAATTGAGGGGTTTGGTATGAATAAGCTGGCAATGAAACAAGGCGATGTTCTACTGGCAACACCTGCACCGTCATCGACACCACCCTCCAGGCCAACGACAGAGGCGGTGTTGCAAGCCCTGATCACGCCGCGCAGGCTGGCGACCAGCGACGATGACAGGATGGCTTTGTCGGCCGCCAGGCCCTTCAGTGTTGACCACGCCGGGCTGGATCTGGTGGCCTGGCGCTGGGGGCAAGAGACTGACCCTACAGTGCTGTTGTTGCATGGCTGGGAAAGCCGGGCCAGTCACATGGCCGCCTTTGTAGCGCCGTTATTGCAGGCTGGTTATGGCATCATTGCGCTGGATGGGCCGGCACATGGCGAGTCGCAGGGTGAACTCACTCATGTTGTCGATTATGGTAAAGCTGTGTTGGCATTGGCAGATCAGTTTGGATCGCCGGCTGCCGTTATCGGCCATTCTGCCGGATCAGCCGCCAGCTTGTATGCCTATGCGCATGGCTTGCGGGTTGCTGCCAGCGTGCAATTATGCGGCCCGGCGTCGCTCAGTCGCGTGGTGCAACGTACTGCTCACCTGGCAGGTCTGAATGCGGAAGAGGCGTACGCACTGGAACAGCAGATGGCGATGCATATAGGTGCACCATTGAGCGACGTGGACCTGTCAGTTCTGCAATCTGGCTTCTTGCACCCCGCGCTGATCCTGCATGATCCGGAAGACCGCGAAATGCCCTACGAAGAAAGTCGGGCCCTGGCAGCCGCCTGGCCACAGGCTCAATTACGTCCTGTGGCTGGCACCGGGCACAGACGCATCCTGCGTTCGCCTGCTGTTGTGGATGCTGCAACGGGTTTCATTGTCGAACATGGTAGCAGCAAGCTGAACATGCATTTTTCCGGTAGGCAGCTTGCATAGTCAGCGCTGGCCGGCTATGCTTGGAGTTGTTTCAACTTCCAAATCAGGCATGCACGATGGGAATGTCATTACCCTTGGTTCAATTGGTTTTTCTGGATCAGCTCAAAGGCTTTGTGGCAGTTGGCAGACGCATGAGTATCACGCATGCAGCAGCCGACCTGTGCCTGACGCAATCAGCGGTCAGTCGCCAGATACTGACACTGGAACAGCATCTGGGCGTGAAGCTGCTGGCACGGGGACATCGCTCCATCGCCTTCACTGCAGATGGTGAGCGCCTGTTCCGCAGCGCCGATGCAGCCATCCGGCAGTTGCAAGACATCATGGGCGACATCAGCAATAGCACCCAGTCCAGAGCGGTGACCATCAGTGCCAGTATTGGTGTGACTGGCTTGTGGCTGTTACCCAGATTGAATGCATTTCAAAAACTACATCCGGGTATCGATATACGACTCAGTGCCAGCAACCGGGTGGGCGACTTGAATAAGGAAGGCATTGATCTGGCGATACGCTATACCAATGCCAAACTTGCGCCTGGCAATGCAGTGCGGTTGTTTGAAGAATCCATTGCGCCGGTTGCCCATCCTTCCCTGGCGATCAAACCCAAAAAATCCGGCAAACTGACGGTTAAATGGCCGCTGCTGGAATTTGATGAAAGCCAGAAATCCTGGTTGTCCTGGCATGACTGGCTGGACAGGGACGATATGCAGAACGCCAAAACCCAGGGCATCCTGCGCTTCAATCAATATGATCAGGTGATACAGGCCGCAGTGGCAGGGCAGGGTATTGCGCTGGGCCGGCTGGAACTGATCCAGAATCTGCTGGATGACGGCAGGCTGGTGCAGTTAATGCCGGCCAGAACGCAAGGTCAGACCGGGCATGCCTACTGGCTATTGCAAGCGCAGGAAACACCAGGCACAGAACGCCAGCAAGTCATGCACTGGCTGATGGATGAGGCCAGTAAAACCAGAGAGTGGATATTGCCTGTCAACTGATGCAGCCAGCATGTTCCTTGCAGAACAGTAGCGCATCATCCATCCTGTCATTACCCCAAAACATCTCGTCGCCCACCAAGAAAGTCGGTGCACCAAATATACCTTTGGCGATGGCAGTTTCTGTCTGTCGGCGTAGCTTCAATTTGTTTTTATCCGAGACTGCCTGCTCAAGAATATTTGCTGCTGGCAGGTGCATGGCAAGCAGTACTTCCATCACCACTTCTGCATTATCGATATCACGATCCTGAGCGAAATTCAATACCATCATGCGCTTGCAATACTCGGCCATCCAGGGTTCGTCGACAGCAAGCGCTGCCACTCGCAAGGGCAATACGGCAGAACGCGGAAAATTGCCCGGTTTCTTCCATGGTAAGCCGTATTTAAGGCATAGTCTTTCCATGTCCCGCCACACGTATTCGCCTTTGGCCTTTTGCAACACGAAAGGTGAAGTCGTCCAGCCAAATGAGTGAAACACGGGGCCAAGAAGAAACGGCTGCAAGCGTATTCTGACTCCGGCTCTTTCTGCTTGCTGTTCTATCCGCATGACGCTTAGGTAACTGTAATTGCTGCCAAATTCAAACCAGAAATCGATGACAGGCAAAGCGGTAATCGCGATATCCATGGTGCAGCTTTCAGTAAATGACCAGGCAGCGCAGTTCTATGCTTTCACGCGGCCTGGCGTGTGCCGGGATATGTGGGTGATCAAATGCAGCATGCGGGGTGAAGCGGCTACAGCCATTGAATTGCGAATCATATTGCTTGAAGACCATGGCCTCATGCGGCTCCATGCGTGAAAAATAAGACCAGTGGTGACGGGCCGCGAAATTGACCAGATAGATTTCCCCAGTCCGGTTGGGGTACCTGACATCGCAGGACACCAGGTCTTTTTGTTCTACCGTACGGGCATCGCAGACCGCCAGCGGTGTATCCAGTACCGTGTTGCGAATGGGGCGCCAGATATTCACGATACTGTAACGGCGCACCTGTGCCAGTTCTTCCACATCCTGAATCACCAGGTCCAGGCGTTTCTTGCCAGAGGCTTCAGTATAGTCATTGTGGATGCGGCCATTTGCTGCAGCCATGCCATTTGCGGCTCTTTTGCCAAAGGACAGAGGCGTGTTCGTCGCTTCGCGCTTGCGCAACAGATGGTCGAAGACATACGCCTTCCTGGCACCGGTAGCTGCCAGGGCCAGTTCCCGCGCTTCTTGATAATACACAGAGCGAATTTCCTCCAGATTCAAGAAGTCCTTCACAGAAGTCGCCGCATCCCACAACTCAAACCCTTCGCGCTCCAGTTGCGGCGCACTATCTGCCTGTCGGGCATCATGGATGCTGATGGAACGTAAATCGTAGTCAGCACTTTCCCATGGGATGCCTGGCGGTGGCTGGAAGGTATAACTGCAGGGCCGCGTGCCTGAGGGAATGACATAACTCATGCTGGCGACGACCAGACCATCATCTGATGATGGTTTACCCTGAAACTGATATAAGTTTTGTTCTGTCTGGACAATCATGGAAACTCCAATAGTAAGATCAGGAATGAAATACATAAGCCGGGCGTGGCGTTGTATTTCTTCAGTTACTATTGAATCCCATGCCGGGGGTGTACACAAACGACATTTTTGCATCTCACGTATTCGTACAAAGAATGTGAAATACAATTGGTGATCAGGCCGAGGTATAAACCGCCTCATAAGGAATGACAAGATTCTCAAACTCTTGCACGTGCTGACGCTGTTCTCCGACAAAGGCAGTGACATCTATAATTTCGAGTATTTCTTCACGACCATACCTGCGCAGTGCGTCACCCCTTAAACCCAGCTGTACAGCACGACGCTCAACGCACAAACCAGCCGGGTCGTGATCGGGGTCCCATTGCAAACGCACATCAGAATCTTGCACGGCCTGTTGCCAGGCTGCGTGTGTCGGGTAGGTGTTCAAGTCAAGGCTTGAGCTGACGGCGTTTTCCAGCAACTCGTCAAAAAATGTACGTTTGATGCGCAAGGCCAGTATGCGTTCTTGCCCCGGTTTCTGCGCCCAGCCGGAGCGGAACATCATCCATAGAAAATTCGGTTTTATCCAACTCATACGGTTATAACTGAATTCGCCGCCAAAGTATTGATGCTGAACCGCGAAATTGGCAATTTCATGCCGGTAAGCCTGATAGACAATGATAGACGTGTCATCGAATTGCGCCATGACATGCTTGCCTGACTCTGGCCATGACGGGATTTGTTCGAGATAGTTTTTAAATTTCATTTTTCCAAGTCACGGATGTTCATTTGTGTCCCTGATGCGTATTCCAGTTCATTACCCACGCCAGTTGTTCCGGCGTCTCTGGCGTATTCGGCCAGCGGTCTTTCTTTTCCATCTGTTGCCATAGCAAATCCAGTTCTTTCAGTGCTGCATGGCTATCTTCCCTGGTTTGTGCCAGATAGCATGCGATGACCATACAGGTACGACCTATGCCACCATAGCAATGAACATAGACTGCACCCTGTTTTTCCAGTGCCTTGTTCAGGCTGTGCAGAATAGTGTGCATCTGCTTTGGTGATGCCGGTATGCTTTTGTCTGGAATCGCAAAGCGTTCGTGCCTTACTTGCAAACCACGCAGGTCTGCCAATGCCATGAGCTGATCAAGGTAAGGATGTAATTCCCCTGTTTCCGTCAGATCGATAAAGTGTCTGACGCCACAATCCAGAAAATTTTCCAGCTTGCGCGCACTGATAGCGGGGTCTATGGCACCCGGGTATTCACCAGCAAGCAAGTGCCCGGCTTGCACCCAATAAGTATTTTTGTTCGGCCGCTTATGCATGATCTGTGTTTCTTGTCAGGTACTGCGGCGGCACCGTATCGCACAGCCATACACCGTTGGCAGACAAGTAAAAGGTATGCCCGGCATCATGCATGGCTTTTGCGCGCACTGTCAGTATGACCGGCACACCGTGACGTGCGCCTACCGTCTTTGCAGTCTCCTGTTTTGCTGACAAATGCACGTGGTGCCTTGAACCCGGACGCAGACCATCTTTCATGATGGAGGCAACAAAACGGCTTGCCGTACCATGAAACAGAATTTCTGGTGGCGTTGTTTGGGGTAAGGCCAAATCAACCTTGACGGAATGACCCTGATTCGCGCGTATCATCAAGCCGTCTTCACTGATGGCAAAGCGTTGCTTGTCCGAGGTTTTCACGGCTTCCTGTACATCTGCCAGTTTGATCGACTTTCCATGCAGGCCAGCTTGCCCTATCAACTTGCTGATGCTTGTCCATCCCTGTTCATCCAGTTCTATGCCCATGCTCTCAGGCTGATGGCGCAAAATGAAGCTGAGAAATTTACTGATGTCTTTTGTTGTTGTTTTCATTTTTTTTTTTGCTTTCAGAAATTTTTAAATATTGCCTCGAACGCAGAATAAGTTCCGCTATTGCTTTTATCCAGAACGGCAAAAATTATTTTTTCAAATGCGCCATGGAATGGCGCATCAGGCGATGTGGCATTTGCAAAATAGATTGCAATGTCTTTCGGATCGTTGGCAAACACACCGCAACCCCACGCACCTAAAACCAATTGCTTGTGCCCGTGCTGTTGTGCCAATGCTAAAACCAGATTGACCCTAAGTTGCATGATTTCTGCAACTTCCTGCAGGCGATGCGGTTCATTTTTCTTCAAAGCGCCAAGATTAACTGCCGGTGCAGTAATAAAAGAGGCGAGATAAGTACTGTCCAGTAATGCATAGTCATCACCACGGAATACAGGAACACGTGGAGAATAAATCATGTCGTCATGATAGATGCTTGAATGCATATTGCGATTCTTTTCATACATCGCGGTCATTTGGGCAATGCAGGGATACAAGCCGGACGATTTCGCCAAACTTTCTTCCTGGGCTTCCGATCCACCCAAAAAACCACCACCCGGGTTTTTTGCTGATGCAAAATTCAGGCAGAGAGGGTTATCTGCGCCTTCTTCTATCAGGCGATTTGTTGCAGATAAACTGGTTTCGTTTTTTACTACAACCTGAGTCGCGAATCTAGGTTCATTCGTCATTGTCCCCAATATTTCTTTCAAAGCATCTGCTGTGTAGTGTTTGGACGCTAGTATCGCAACTGACAAATCTTTCTCAATGTTAACTTGGTGCCCATGTAGATTGGTATAGCTACCGCGCGCAAAGATATCCAGACTATCCCGGGCAATATCTGCTCTTTGTTTCCTATTGACGGATGTGGTTTTCATTTTTATTGCCTTTCTTTTTATACTTGCACATGCAACTATCATTGAATTGACATCACTATAAAACACTTAGTTGTAAAATACAACTAAGAAAGTTGTAAATATGCACTAAGAATCGTTCCAAGCTATAATGAAAGCCTATAACACCGGGATGAAAACATGGCAGTATCAAAAAAAGACAGTGAAGAGCAGGAATTTCTGCGTCAATACAATATCCATGATTACGACATTCCTTTGACGAGTGTGGATCTGGTCATTTTTACGATCAGGGATAATCTCTTGCAGGTATTGCTAGTCAAGCGTGGTGATCATCCGTACAAAGGTAAATGGGCTTTGCCAGGTGGTTTTATCGATGTGCAACGTGATGCCAATCTGGACGCGACTGCCTTGCGAAAGCTCAGCGAAAAGACCGGGGTGGAAGCGCCCTACCTTGAACAGTTGCAAGGCTTTGGCAGTAAAGACCGCGACCCGCGTGGCTGGTCCAGCACCTTTGTCTATTTTGCCCTGATTTCGTCTGAAACTGTGGAGTTGCGTCACGGTGCCGGGGCGGACGAGGCCGCCTGGTATCCGCTGGATGACAAAAAACCTGCGGTGAAACTGGCATTTGATCACTCGGCTATCCTGGAACTTGCCTTGCAACGCCTGCGTGGCAAGGTTGAATATACTTCGCTTCCTGCCTATCTGTTACCGGCTGAATTTACGCTTTCTGAATTGCAGCAAGTGTACGAAATCATTCTCGGCCGCCCGCTGGATAAAAGCTCCTTCAGAAAACGCATCAAGGAAGGTGATTTCCTGGATGAATTGCCTGGTCGGCAAAGGCTGGGCAGCAACCGGCCTGCACAATTGTTTGCCGTACGTGCAGGGCTGGCATCTGCCAGCTTTAATCCCTTGAGTAGAGCCTGAGCTGGCAATTCATCTTCTTATACTTCCCATAGAAATGCGCGAGGTATTACCTGTAGTCGTGCTTCATCAGCGGCGATTCTGCCATAGTAGTTTTACTTAGTTGCAAAATAAAACTAAGTATCCTACAATGAACTCAATTTCAGAAGAAAGGAATCTATCATGAAACGTAATTTGCAACTCCTGGTCATTGATCCACAAAACGATTTCTGTGATTTGCCGCCTGCCTGTCTGCCGGTCGATGCGCAAAGTGGCGCTAGCCTGGTACCTGCCTTGCCGGTACCAGGCGCCCATGCCGACATGGTGCGTGTCGCTGGATTGATACGTGCAGGCGCGGATGGCTTGACGGGTATCAGCATTACCCTGGATGCGCATCATCGCTACGACATTGCTCACCCTACGTTCTGGATGACGGCGCAGGCTGGGGATGTGGCTCCCTTTACTGGCATCTCTGCGGCAGCAGTCCGCGCCGGTGAATTTCAACCACGCCAACCTCAGGCATTGCCACGTGCACTTGCTTATCTGGACGCACTGGAAGCAGAAGGACGTTATCAGTTGATGATCTGGCCAGTGCACTGTGAAATTGGGTCATGGGGCCAAAATGTGCATGCTGATGTGCGTGCAGCCTATAATACCTGGGAAGAAAAGACCTTGTCGGTAGTGACCAAGATCAGCAAGGGCTCGAACCCCTGGACTGAGCATTACTCGGCAGTCAGGGCGGAAGTGCCGGATGCCAGCGATCCGGATACGCAATTGAATCAGACGCTGATCCGTGATCTGAGCAAGGCTGACCGCGTGTATATCTGTGGCGAGGCCGGTAGTCATTGTGTGAAGGCAACCACAGAACATCTGGTAGAAAATTTTGCAGTCGCCGACTTGCATAAACTGGTCTTGCTGACAGACTGCATGAGCGCTGTCAGTGGCTTTGATGCCCAGTTTGAAGGCTTTGTCCGCGACATGGCTGCCAAAGGTGTACAGATCGCCACTATCGCCGATGTGCTACCCGAGTTGTTGGCGAATGCCAAGGCTTGAATGCAGTTAACTGCTTTCAATGCGGTAAACAACAGCATCGCCAAAGACGATATTGAGATAGAGAAGAATATGAAACCCGTAGTACAAAGCTTGCTAGAAACGGACTTATATAAATTCACCATGTGGCAGGCTTTATTGCATAGCCATCCCAATGCGCAGACAGAATATGCTTTCGTCTGTCGTAACACTCCCGCTTATCCGCTGGCCGATTTAAAGGCCGATGTAGAGCGCGAGCTGGATCACTTGTGTGCTCTGAATTTTAATGAAGATGAACTTGATTACCTGCGTTCACTGCGCTTCATCAAAAGCGACTTCACTGACTTCCTGACGGTATTCCATTTTCAGCGCAAATTCATTCGTGTCAGCACCCAGGGCGATACGCTGGAAATTGTGGCCACCGGCCCGCAAGTGCATGTCATGGGCTTTGAAATTTATGTGCTGCATATTGTCAATGAATTATATTTCCGTCGTTTGCAGACTGAACAAACCCTGACGGAAGCCAGAAGCAGGCTCGCCGCCAAGATAGAACAATTGCGCTCTTTTGGTAAAGAAGCCGCCAGGACCCATGCTTTTGAATTTTTTGATTTTGGTTTGCGTAGACGTTTTTCTGGTACCTGGCATGAAGAGGTAGTGGCCACGCTGGCGCGTGAAGTGCCAGAATTCTTTAAAGGTACATCGAATGTGTATCTGGCCAAGAAATACAAGCTGGTACCGATAGGGACGATGGCACATGAATACCTGCAATCTTATCAATCCTTTGGCGTACGTCTGCGTGACTTCCAGAAAGCCGCGCTGGAAGACTGGGTGCAGGAATACCGTGGTGATCTCGGTACCGCCCTGACCGACGTGGTCGGCATGGATGCCTTCCTGGCTGATTTCGATTTGTACTTTGCCAAATTGTTTGATGGCTTGCGCCACGACTCTGGTGATCCGGTCGTTTGGGGTGAGAAGGCCCTGGCGCATTATGCGAAACTGCGTATCGACACCCATACCAAGCGCCTGGTGTTTTCCGACGGACTGGATCTGGCAACCGCATTCAAGTTGTACAGGCACTTTGCGGACCGCACCATGACAGGCTTTGGCATAGGCACCAATCTGACGAATGACACTGGCATCAAGGCGCTGAATATCGTCATGAAGCTCAAGTCCTGCAATGGTCAGCCGGTTGCCAAGCTGTCCGATTCGGCTGGCAAGACATTGTGTACAGATGAAACCTTTCTCGCTTATTTGCGTCAGGTTTTTCACCATCCCCTTATTTGAACCAGGTTGAATTCAGGACGATCAACATGTTGAAACTGGCAATTGCACAATTGAATTATACGGTGGGTGATTTCGCCGGCAATACCACTGCCATCATCAGCCACATGCAACAAGCGGCGGCAGCGAATGCTGACCTTGCTGTATTTAGCGAACTCTGTGTTTGTGGTTACTACCCGGGCGACTTGCTGGAAGACAGTGCCTTTTTGCTCAAGGCTGAACAGGCATTGAGCAAGATCATGCAAGCTTCCAGGGATTATCCCGCCCTGGTCAGCGTGATAGGAACGGTACGCAAAAACAAGGGCCAGGGCAAAGCCTTGCACAATGCCTTGCTGGCGATACGCAATGGCGAAATCCTTGCCGAGTACTATAAGCAGTTGTTGCCCACCTACGGTATTTTTGATGAGCGCCGTCATTTTGAACCCGGCCAGGAAGTTGCCTGCACGCTGGATATCGCAGGGCACAAGCTGGGCTTCATGGTCTGTGAAGATGGCTGGAACGATGACGAACAGGATTATCAGGTCAACCCTTTCAATGCCCTGACAGCAGCCAAGGTCGATCTGGTGATCAGCATCAATGCCAGCCCGTCTGACATAGGCAAGCGCCAGCAAAGGCATGCGATGTTTGCCAAGGCAGCGGCACATCATGCATTAGCGTTGTTGTATGTGAATCAGGTTGGCGGCCAGGATCAACTGGTGTTTGATGGCGCTTCATTTGCCGTTACCCCGGGACCAGGCCTGGTTTTTGAAGCGGCCCGTTTTGAAGAAGATTTTCAATTGCTGGGATTTGATGCTGATCAGTTCACCGGTATCGATGGCCAGGCCCTGGATAAACCCGACAGGTCAGGTTTGTCCGTGCCGGAATTCACACGCCGCCAGATCGTCCTGGGTTTGCAAGACTATGCGCGTCGTTGTGGTTTCAAACAAGTCGTGGTGGGTTCATCCGGTGGTATTGATTCTGCACTTACCATTGCGTTGGCTGTACAGGCATTGGGCGCAGAAAACGTGATTGCCATCACCATGCCTTCTGCCTATTCAAGCACGGGTTCGGTCTCTGATTCTGTCAAGCTGTGTGACAACCTGCAAGTCAAATTATTGACGCATCCAATATTGAGTCTGGTCGAACAATATGCCCAGGGTTTTCAGCAGGCATTTGCTGCGCCTTTAAAAGGGCTGACGCAAGAAAATCTGCAGGCACGCATACGCGGTACCATCTTGATGGAATATTCCAATGCCTTTGGCGCACTCTTGCTGACCACCGGCAACAAGAGCGAAATATCGGTCGGTTACTGTACCCTGTATGGCGATACCAATGGCGGCCTGGGTTTGATTGGTGATCTGTACAAGACGGAAGTGTACGCCTTGTCGCAGCATATCAATCAGGTGGCCGGGCGTGAAATCATTCCGCAGGATGTATTGAGCAAGCCGCCGTCAGCCGAGCTGGCACCGGATCAGCTTGATACGGACAGCTTGCCGCCTTATGAAGAGCTGGATGAAATGTTGAAATGGCATATAGAAGGTAAACGCTTGCCAGCGCATGAATTTGCCAAGGCCCAGCGCTTTGTAGAGCAATTACAGCAGACAGAAGCCGGCGTGAAGAGCCTGAGCCGCATACTGGGCATGGTCGCACGCAATGAATACAAGCGCCGTCAGGCTCCGCCTATCATACGTGTGCGTGCCAGGGCATTTGGCAGTGGCCGTCAAATGCCGATCGCGGCCAAGTACAGCAATTAAGATTAACCTGAACCGTATTTTAAGAAGTTAACCATGCAAATCGATGTTGCGGTATTGATAGGACGCTTCCAGCCTTTCCATAATGGCCATGCCACGCTCTTGCAGCTGGCACTGGAAACCGCGGAAGAAGTGGTGATCGTACTCGGTTCTTCCTTCCATGCACGCAGTACCAAGAACCCGTTCACCTGGCAAGAAAGGGCAGATATGATCAATGCTACTCTGTCCCAGTCCGAACGCGACAGGGTGTCGTATATTGCAGTGCGTGATTACTATGACGATATGCGCTGGGCCGCTGCAGTCAGAGGCAAAGTGGCACAGCACTATCCCCATGCGAAGCGGGTGGCGTTGATAGGGCATTTCAAGGATGCATCCAGCTATTATCTGAATCGCTTCCCGCAATGGCAACTGGTTGCGGCGGAACAATTGCTGGCGATTGATGCCACCGTCATCCGGCGTGTTCTGTTTGAGGCAGAAGACATGCGTGTCTCTCTTGATGTGATTGCCCACTACCTGCCTTTGAGCATACGTCAGTATCTGAAAGCCTGGAGCATCTTGCCACATTATGCGGCGCTGGTGAAAGAGCATGCTCAGCTACTTGCCTATCAGGCTGCGTGGAAGACCGCACCCTATGCGCCCATGTTTGTGACCGTGGATGCGGTAGTCAAGGCTGCTGGCCATATCTTGCTGGTGCAGCGTGGCGGTTTTCCTGGCAAAGGTTTATGGGCATTGCCGGGCGGCTTTCTTGATCAGAACGAACGTCTATTCCAGGGCGCGATACGCGAATTGTTTGAAGAAACCAATCTGGCGGTACTGGCATCCACGCTGGAACATTCTTTAATGGATGTCAAAGTCTTTGATCATCCGGGCCGCAGCCTGCGTGGCCGCACCATCACCCATGCGCATTTCTTTGATTTGCAGACCGAACACCTGCCCGACATTCACGCGGCAGATGATGCCGCCCAAGCCGCCTGGGTCGCCATCGATAAACTGGAAGGCATGGAAGAATTGTTCTTCGACGACCACTTCCACATCCTCGATCAATTTCTACAGTTGACGGCCAAATAAAAAAAGGCAGGATAAACCTGCCTGAACTGTTTAACTGATGTGCTGAGTGTCTGGCTTATTTGTATTGTGGGCCAGTCAGCAAAAATCCACCACCCTGATAAATGGTGGTGATGTCGTCTGCTGGCGGATATTCGCCAGTTTCAGGGAAAAGGTGATTGAACTGGGTAGAATTGTCTTTGGCTTTATAACCAAGATGGGCGGCTTTTCTGTTGTCCCACCATTTGCCAGGATTATCGGATACACCAAAGCTGATAGTATGGCCTACCCGTTGTGCGAATACCGAGCAGCGCAACATTTCAAACAAATCATCGTAGCTGAAGTACGTCACCAGCATGCGGCGTGTGGTCGGGACCGGGAAGGATGAACCTATGCGTATGCAGACAGTTTCTATGCCAAAGCGGTCGTAGTAATAACGTGACAGGGATTCGCCAAAGCATTTGCTGATGCCATACATGCCATCTGGCCGGGTGGGCATGTCGGCGTCAATATGATCGGTGGTGCGGTAAAAACCGACGGCATGATTGGAACTGGCGAAAATCACGCGCTTGACCTTGCACTTGTGCACGGCTTCGTAAATATTGTAGGTGCCCTGGATATTGGCATGCATGATGGATTCAAAATCGGCTTCGGTAGAAATACCGCCGAAATGCAAGACCACATCCACGTCCTGCATCAGTGCCAGCACGGCAGCTTTGTCTGCCAGGTCACAACGAACAATCTCTTCACCTTCCCTGGCTTCACCCATGTCGCTGATATCGCTAAGACGTACCACATTGGCCCAGGCCTTGATCCTGTCTCGCAATACCTGACCCAGTCCACCTGCTGCACCTGTCAGCAAGATGCGGTTAAATGGTTTTTCCGAGGATGTAGAATTCATGAAACTTCCTTCAAATTTTCAAATAGATAAGCTGTAGTGCGAAGCTGTAGTGCGAAGCTGTAGTGCGAAGCGGTAATGCGAGACTTCATTAACATTAAGTATACAAGAGATGCATGGGCGATCAGGTAATTGGTGCCGGGTTGAACAGCACTAGCGCATTATGCAGTTTCCAGTGTTCTGCCCAGGTTTTTTTACCACTGGCAACGTCAAGCATCATTTGAAATAATTCCCAGCCTACCTGTTCTATGGTGGCTTCGCCGCTGGCAATCTTGCCGGCGTTGATGTCCATCAGGTCATGCCAGCGTCGTGCCAGGTCATCACGGGTAGCGACCTTGATGACCGGCACTTCTGCCAGGCCATACGGTGTGCCACGGCCGGTGGTGAAGACATGCAGGTTCATGCCGGCAGCCAGTTGCAAAGTGCCGCAGATAAAATCGCTGGCTGGTGTGGCGGCGTAAATCAGGCCCTTTTGCTTGAGCTTTTCGCCTGGAGACAAGACGCCGGATATCGGGGCCGTACCCGATTTGACGATGGAACCCATGGCTTTTTCAACGATATTCGACAAGCCACCTTTTTTATTGCCGGGTGTGGTGTTGGCGCTACGATCAACACCGCCACGCTTCAGGTATTCGTCATACCATTCCATTTCCTTGATCATGGCGGCTGCCACATCCGCATTGGCGGCGCGGGAGGTCAGTTGATCAATGCCATCACGCACTTCGGTGACTTCAGAAAACATCACACTGGCACCCGCTCTGACCAGCAAATCGGTCGCAAAACCTACTGCCGGATTGGCCGTCACGCCAGAAAATGCATCGCTGCCACCGCACTGCACACCCACCACCAGATCGGCAGCAGGGCAGGGTTCGCGGCGACGTTTATTCAGTTCTGTCAGTTGCGTTTCCGCCGTCGTCATGATCGATGCGATCATGCTCTGGAAGCCGACATGCACCTGATCTTGCAGGCAGACCAGCGCTGGTTCACCACCATTATTGTTGCTTTGTATGGGGATGCTGCCCTTGGGGAAAAGTCTGGTAGGTTGTAGTTTTTCGCAACCCAGGCTGACGACCATGGCCTGACCACCAAAATTCGGGTTCAGGCTGATATTGCGCACGGTGCGGATAGGGATGGCGGCATTCGGCGCATCAATCGCCACGCCACAACCATAGGTATGTTCAAGGCCGACGACGTCATCGACATTCGGAAACTTTGGCAGCAATTCATCCTTGATGCGTTTCACTGCATGCTCAACCACACCGGCCACGCATTGTACGGTGGTGGTAATGGCCAGGATATTGCGGGTGCCTACACTGCCATCGGCATTTTTATAACCCAGGAAGGTATAGCCTTCCAGCGGTTCGGTTTTGGGGGCAGGACGGTTGGCGATGGGCAAATCCACCAGTTGCCTGGCGTCCGGCATGCGTATCAGTGATTCTTCGACCCAGCTGCCTTTTGGTATTGCCTTTACCGCAAAACCTATCGTTACGTTGTAGCGCAGGATGGATTGACCTTCTGCGATATCCGTCAATGCTACTTTATGGCCCTGCGGTACATTTTCGAGAAGTCGCAGACCGCTGGGAAAAACCGTATTGGCAAGTAATCCGCCGTCATTGGCAACAATCGCAACGTTGTCGTTGTCATGCATGCGTATATAGAGTGGGGGCTTGGGGGTGGATGTACTCATTTTTTTCCCTTCTTACTTGCTTTTAGTCTTATAGGTGTTACGTAAAACCGTCCCAGTTGCCTTGCAACTCCTGGTCGTGCTGTCTTCATTACTGCGCCTTGCAGGGACAATGTTGTGTCAGTCCCGTCTTGTTTTACATATCTTCTTTAGCTGAAAATCATTTTTGCAACATTTGGTCTAACCAAAATACGACAATCCTGATCTTTTTTTTACCCGGCTTACTACCGCCTCGTAGCGCCTTTCGCTTCTCTTTAAAACCACACTTTACCTATGAGACATAGAGAAGAAGTACTGGTTTTCATGTCGAGAGAAGTCGGTATGCGCTCGGTACTTACCCGGGCAACTGTGGCGAGTATGCCACCAAATAAAAATTTTGGCTAGTCCACATTGCATATTTGGTCTGACCACATTAGAATGGCCTGACCGAATTGCTTTTTCATAGGCTGTTCATATTTTCCTGATGTAGACAAGATGAAAAAAAATTATTCGCACGGCGAATCTGTAGGCCACGAACCGCGTCTTTACCGCGTGGTGGCAGACCGGATTCAGGCGTTGATTGCAGAGGAAAATATTTTGCCTGGAGAGCGCCTGCCGTCTGAGCGTGATCTGGCAACAAAATTAAGTGTCAGCCGTGCCTCTTTGCGGGAAGCATTGATCGCACTTGAGTTGGGCGGAGTTATCGAAGTACGTGGCGGCTCTGGTGTGTATGTCAGTGAGTTGCCAGAGGAGCAGCCGGATTTGTCTGAAGTGGGTCCGGGTCCGTTTGAAGTGCTGTCGGCGCGCAGGTTGATCGAGGCGGAGATAGCAGCCATCGCAGCACGGGTCGCAACAGATGCAGCAATAGACGATATTTTGAAGGCGGTGCTGGAAATGGAAAAGCACCACGCCAATTACTCAAGTAATGAAAACGCGGACAGGAACTTTCACCTGTCCATAGCCAGGGCGACCGGCAATAGTGCGCTGGTTGGTACGATTGAATACCTGTGGAGTCAACGGGGCCGGCTGTGGCACAAATTAAAGGAGCACTTTCAAACAGAAGAATTACGCCAGCAAACGCTGACAGATCACAGAAATATTCTGGAAGCGATTGCTTCGCATGATCCTGCAGCGGCCAGAAAGGCGATGCGG
Source organism: Undibacterium sp. Ji50W (assembly GCF_049340445.1). Taxonomy (NCBI): domain Bacteria; kingdom Pseudomonadati; phylum Pseudomonadota; class Betaproteobacteria; order Burkholderiales; family Oxalobacteraceae; genus Undibacterium; species Undibacterium sp. Ji50W. Next base: position 267,317 of record NZ_JBMPOX010000004.1, read on the forward strand.
GCACATTTAGAGAGAGTGACAAGAACTTTCTCGCGCGGATAACAGCTAAAGCAAAGACCTACATTTGTGACTGTTGCCGAAGTAAGAAAAATTTTTGACCGGCTGTGACCTCGATAGTGTTTCGCACTCATCTTCGTCGCAGTGGCACAGGGCACGCGAGGTGCTCCATGTATTGTCCCACGCATGACGTGGGGGCAAGAATTTTATGTAAAATCCGGAGGAGACTAGAAAATGAAAGACGTAAAGAAAAATCACAGGCCAGTATTTGTTTTGTCGTCCATCGCCATGGCGGTGTTGACGGTGGTCAGCCAGGCACATGCAGAAGATGTACAAAGGGTGGAAGTAACAGGTTCATCCATCAAGCGCCTGGCATCAGAAGCATCCTTGCCTGTCACTATGGTGACGGGTGAAGAACTGGAAAAACGTGGCATGACCACCTTGGCAGATTTGATGATGTCCCTGCCAGAATCCAGTTCGCTGGCACCGTCCAACGCCGGTTCCGGTACCAATATCAACCTGCGCGGTTTGGGTGTCAATCGTACACTGGTACTGTTGAATGGCCGTCGCCTGGCGAATGAAGCGATTGCTGACGGTTACGCCAATCTGGACGTGATCCCTATGAGTGCGATCGCCAGGGTGGAAATCCTGCGTGACGGTGCATCCTCCATATATGGTTCCGATGCGATCGGTGGCGTGGTCAACTTCATCACCAAGCGTACCGTAGTCGGTAATAGTATTTCGGCACAATATGTCAAACCGCAACAAAGCGGCGGTGGTGATGAGCAACGCCTGAGCGCCACTGTGGGTGTCGGTGATCTGCAAAAAGATGGCTGGAATTTGTATGCAACTGTTGATGCACACCGCCGCGCCCGCTTGTTGGCTTCTGACCGTGCCGACCTCAGCACGACAGACATCCTGACCAGCATAGGTCGTGCCCCTACCCTGGGTAGCGGTGGCTTTGCCATGCCAGCCAACTTCACGACAGCGACCAACAAGACTGCTGCCAATCCTTACTATGCAACGGGTTGCCAGGGGCCTTACAGTATTCAAGGTGCAAAAAATACTTGTATTTTGAATGCTGCGGCGTATGGTACCGCGTTGTACGGTAATGAACAGGTCACGTTCTATGCCAAAGGCACCAAGAAATTCACTGATGACCATTTCCTGACAGTGGATTACATGCGCGGTCAGGAATACATCCTCGGTACAAAAAACCCAACTACCAGTTTGGCAGCCAACGGCGTAACTGCATTGTTGCCATCCACCAGTAAATGGTATCCAGGTGGCAGCGGTGGTGTACCTGCAGTAACCGGTTTGAAAGGTGAGCCACTGACAGTCACCTGGAGTGTCGCCGATCTGGCAGAAGCTATTACCAAGGATATACAAGTCAATCAGCGCGTCAGTGTTAACGACGAAGGCCGCATTGGCAACTGGGATTACAAACTCGGTTTTGTCTATGGTAACAGCCAGCGTGACGGTTACTATGATTCCGGTTATGTAAATGGCCCAGGCTTGCTGACTGGTCTGGCGAATGGCTCACTGAATCCTTTCGGCCTGCAAGATGCTGCTGGTAAAGCTTATCTGAAGAGTATCTCGGTTGACGGCGCCTTGAATCGTCACTCCATCAGTACCTACACTGGTGTGGATCTGACTGCTACGACGGAATTGATGACACTTGGCGGTGGTCCTTTGACATTGGCGTTGGGTACTGACTTCCATCGTGATACCACAGAAGATACCAAGACTGACATCACCTCTATCGTCACGTATGCTGCTTCTGGTCCTTCCCATGGCCAGGGTGCACGTAATGTAGCAGCGGCGTATGCCGAGATGGAAATCCCTGTCACCAAGGAATTGAACTTCAACGTGGCGGTACGTGACGATCATTTCAGTGATTTCGGCAACACCATCAATCCTAAGGCCAGCTTCCGCTATCAGCCTATGAAATCCTTGATGTTCCGTGGTTCTGCCAACACCGGTTTCCGCGCACCGACACTGTTTGACCGTTATGGCTATCGCGTAGCAGGTGCGAATGCCACTACCGCTGCAAAATGGGATGACCCGGTACAATGCCCAGGCGGCACACCTGGTGTAGCTGGTACAGGTAAGGCGCTGCCTGGCCTGGTAGCGGCCACGGTCTGTAATGTTGCCTTGCCACGTCAGACTGGTAGCAACCCTGATCTGATCCCGGAAAAATCCCGTGGTTTCACTCTGGGTGTCGTCACAGAACCAGTACAAAACCTGACCGTATCTGCCGATTACTGGCATATCGAAATGAAGGACATGCTGGCTAACTTGCCAGAACAAGTGTACTTCCTGAACCCAACCAAATATGCTGATCTGTTTGTACGTAATCCAGATGGTTCCCTGGCTTACATCAAAAACATCACCATGAATCTGGGTGGCCAAAAAGCGTCCGGTATTGATCTTGGCCTGGCGTATTCGATTCCTAAAACAGCAGTCGGCAATTTCAAGTTTGAACTGAACGGTACTTACCTGACACAGTTTGATAACCAACTGGAAAAAGACGGTGTCTATACTTCCAATGTGGGCCGTTTCGGTGTGGCCAGCAATGGTACAACCAGCAGCTTGCCTATCATTACTTTCCGCTGGAAGCACACACTGACCATGTCCTGGAGCCAAGGTAACTGGACTTCACAACTGACGCAGAACTACAACACTGGTTATCATGATCAAAACCTGGTTGCAGCTGAATATTTCCGTGATATCGACCCGTACCAGGTATGGAACTGGACAGCAAGCTACCGTGGTTTCAAAAACCTGACATTGTCAGCCGGTATCACCAATCTGGCCAATGCAAGACCACCTATCACTAACCATAGCGGTTACACCTATGGTTACCTGAGCAGTGCTGCTAGCCCAATAGGTCGCGCGTTCAATGCACGCATGACTTATAACTTCTAAAAAAAGAGTTCCCCCCCACGTTAGCGCGTGGGGGGTGTGGAGCGACAATGCGAAACACCCGTTTGAACAATGCGCTATATCTGAAGCAGAGCCAGCGCAGGCAGTTTTTACCAGCAGTACCTGCGACCGCCGTCCTGGCAGTGAGCAGCAAGCCTGACACTTACCTCATCCAACAGTTTGTCCAGTCTTTGCGATACCGCAAACAAGAATCCCCGAATACGCCAATGATTGAAAAAGCGCTGTGCAGCTCTGCATCCGCCATAGCCAAGCACGACCTCCTTAACTGATCCGATACTGATGACAGGGGCATGCCCGCAGTCCCCTTTTTTTATTTTACCGACATAGAGAATGATATGAAACTGTTTCCCCGTTCCCTCATATTGACCGCGATCAGTGCCCTAGTATTGGGGGTGTACAGTACTGCCGCAACCGCGGATAGCACCAGCACAGACAAACCGGTGCGTATCATCCTGGTCGGCGATTCCACCATGGCACCGAATAGCGGCTACGGCGATGCGTTTTGCAAACGCTTCAAACCCGAAGTCACTTGCCTCAATCTTGCCAAGGGTGGGCGCAGTTCCAGCAGTTACCGGGCAGAAGGATCATGGGATGTAGTACAGAATTTGTTGAAAAACCGCGAACAGTTTGGCCAGACTTTCGTGTTGATACAGTTTGGTCATAACGACCAACCGGGCAAACCTGGTCGCTCTACCGATCTGGCGACAGAATTCCCGGTAAATATCGCACGTTATGTGGATGACTTGCAGGCCGCTGGTGCACAAGCCATCCTGGTGACGCCGTTGACACGCCGCAGTTTCAAAGGCACCCAGTTACAAAATGACCTCAGGCCATGGGCAGAAGCCAGCATGACTGTTGCCGCCAACAAGCATGTGCCGGTGCTGGACTTGAATGCAGACAGCTACCGTTCGGTACAAGCCATGGGGCAAGCCGAGGCCGACACCCTGGCAATGGCACCGCCACCACCGCCTGCCGCTGACCCTGCAGCGGCTGCTTCGTCGCCTGCAGCAGCCCAAACTCCTGCATCAGCATCAGCACCAGCACCAGCCTCAGCCTCAGCAGGCGCGCCTGGTGCAGACATCGTCAAAACTGAACGTGCCGGTGCGGCCCGTCCCTTGTTTGATCGCACGCATCTGGGTAGCAAAGGCGCAGCGCAATTTTCTGCCATCGTCCTGACTGAGCTGTTGCAAGCCGTACCGGCTCTGGAAACCAAAGTCGCCAAGGAAGCACGTCCATGAATCTCTTGAAAACCTTGCCAGTTATATCTGGCGCCCTGATGGCGCTGCATGTCGCGCCTGCCAGTGCCCAGGACAGTCGTCAGGTAAAAGAACCACAAGCCCCGGCTATTTGCAGCGTCGTGCCAGCCCAGCTTGAATCCGGCAAAGCAGAATCAACCGAAGCCCGCGCACCGGATACCGGTCGCCTGCAAGCCGCCATCGATGCCTGTCAATCTGGCCAGGCTGTCAGGCTGATCAGTCGCAATGGCAAAGCTGCTTTCCTGTCTGGTGCCTTGCAATTGCGCAGTGGTGTTTCCATTTTGCTGGATGCCGATGTCACTCTCTATACGTCGACCAATCCTAAAGATTTTGACCGGGGTAACGGTACTTGCGGCACGAATGATGACAAGGGCAGGGGATGCAAGCCATTTATCACCGCTGAGCGCACCCAGGGGAGCGGCATTTATGGTGATGGCGTGATTGATGGGCAGGGCGGTGAGCGCATTCTGGGCAAGGAAGAATCGTGGTGGCAGATTGCGCGTCGTGCACAAAAAGAAAACAACCGTCAGAATGTACCCAGGCTGCTGGAAGTGAATCAATCAGACAATTTCACCCTGCATCGCATCACGCTCAGGAACTCGCCTAATTTTCATGTGACGCTGAATCAGGTCAATGGCTTTACTGCATGGGGCATGCGTATTGATACACCCGCCACTGCCAGGAATACAGATGGCATAGACCCGATTTCTTCGCGCAACATTACCATTGCCAACAGTTATATTCGTACCGGTGACGACAATGTTGCCATCAAGGCGGGTAATAATGGCCCGACGGAAAACATCACCATACGCAATAATCATTTCTATTCTGGCCACGGCATGTCCATAGGCAGCGAAACCAATGGCGGCGTCAGTAACGTGCTGGTGGATAACCTGAGTATGGATGGAACGACTTCCGGCTTGCGTATCAAGAGTGATATATCGCGCGGCGGACTGGTGCAGAATATCAGTTACCGCAATGTCTGCATCCGCAATGTCAAGGCGCCGATAGACTTTGATACTCACTACGGCAAAGACGCCAAAGGATCGCAGATACCCCAGTACAAGGACATCAAGCTGGAACATGTGCAGGTATTGACCGCTGGCCGTATTATCCTGCAAGGCTATGACGCGGGTCACCCCATGGTAGTGCGTTTGCAGGACGTGGTGATTGATGCCAGCAGTACCATACAGCGTGAACATGTACAGTTGTTGAACGACGCGTCGGGCAAGACCGCAGATGCGGGGCAACCTGGCTTCAATGCAGAATCGGCCAATCCCAAACAATGCGAACAGGCATTTGCTGCTTTTCCTGACCATGTCGTCGCAGTCAAACGACCTCAACTGGATGCAACCGCAGCCCGGGAATTTTCTTATGCCGAAGTATTAAAATATGCCGGTACGCCTGGCAATGAACAGGTCGCCCCCTGGGACCCCTTGTCATCACCGATTGCTGCCAACCCTGACCTGCTTCCTGAATATGTGGTTGATGCCAGTGCCAAGGCCGATGACGTGCATATATTCAATCGCGTACAGGATGCCGTCAGCCGTGCGATGGCTGATATCGATAAAAAAACCGATAAAGGCAAGCGCATTTATATCCTGGTCAAACCGGGCACGTATCGTGAGCTGGTCTATGTTCCAGCCACAGATAGCCCCATTACCCTTTATGGTACTGATGCGGCAAAGACCAAAATCAGCGCCAATCTAGATGCGGCGCTGACCGGTGCCGTCTATCAGTCACGCTTTGCCAGCCAGTTCAATAAGACCCATACCAGCATTACCGCCATGTATGAAAGCCTGAAAGACCGGCCGGCGCTGGGTACGTTTGGTACTGGTGTATTGTGGGTCAAGAGTCGAGGTTTCGAAGCAAAGAATCTGACTGTAGAAAATGCCTACAACAAAGACGTAGGCAATGCACGGGCGGATTGTCCGGCTGGTGCCTGCCCTGATGCTGGTGTCTATGCGCAGACGCAGATGGTGCATCACCAGGCGCTGGCAGTCATGCTCGACGGTGCAGATAAAACACATTTTGATGGCGTGCGCATGCTGGGCTTCCAGGATACCCTGTACATGAAATCAGGTGCCGGCGGTGAGACTGCCAGGTATTTCTTTAATCATGCGTATGTGGAAGGCGATGTCGATTTCATTTTCGGTGATGCGACGGCGTATTTCTACCAGTCTGAAATCAAGGCGCTGGGGGATCGTGGGAATGCCTATATGGCCGCACCCAGCACCAATATCAATTCCAGATATGGCTTTGTCTTTGATCACTGCCGCTTTACCCATGATGGCAGCGCCAATTCCCTGGCAGGTAAATTCCACTTGGCGCGTCAGTGGTTCCATAACGAACGTTGCACACCGTATGGTGTAGTGCCGGTTGCTGGTTACGACTGCCAGCTCGGGCAGGTCGACGTGTATACGGCACCAAACGGCACCATTACCAAAAAAACCCTGGAATCGGTTGGCAAAATGGTGGTCATGAATTCTGTCATTGGTGCCCACATCCATCCACTGCAACCCTGGTCTGACTGGAACAAATATGGCACCTTACCATATCGTCCCGCCCAGTATTCTTCTGATGACTATTGGGCGAATCTGAAGGTCAGCAAGATTGATCCAGTCAAGCAACTGGGCTATGCCGGGCCGATGACGCCGAGCCGCGTGTTTCTCGCAGAATTGAATAACACCGATGAATGAGCCTGGCGAGTGAAGCAGGCCACAATACGGGACACAGGACAGCTTAATAAACAAAGACAAGAACAGAGATAACAACAGAGATAACAACAGAGACACTATAATGAAAAAACACGTAACACAAGTCCAGGGCTCACAGTCGCAACGCCGGGATTTCATGAAGAAAATGTCATTGACAGGATTATCGCTTGGTGCTGGCACAGCCTTGCCGGTTGGACAGGTGCTGGCCGCAACATTGATAGAAGACCCATGGCTGAAAGCCCAGGCGATAGTTGACCGCCTGTCAGTGCCCCTCAAATTTCGCCAGGCAGACTACAGGATTACCGATTTCGGTGCCGCTCCCTGTGAATTGAAAACCGTCAAAGCCTGGATTTCATTTGAAGCGCAAGACAATCTGTCGACGCCGGTTGCAAATTCCAAAGATATTTACCCTGCCATCACCGAAGCGATTGCCACTTGCCATAAGGCTGGTGGGGGCCGTGTCATTGTGCCGTCCGGTAACTGGTTTTGCGCTGGTCCCATCGTTTTGCTGTCGAATGTGAATGTACATTTGCAGTCTGGCGCGCATATCTACTTCAGCAATAATCCGGAAGACTATGCCAAGTATGGCAATTTTGATTGCGGCCTGAATGGCAAACTGACGATTTCACGCTGGCAAAGTAATGATTGCCTGAACTTTTCGCCCATGGTGTATGCCTATGCGCAAGATCATATTGCGCTGACAGGTGATGACTGGACCAGCATACTTGATGGCCAGGGTGGCGTTCCCTTTGACGACAGCGGTGATTGCTGGTGGACCTGGAAAGGCAAGCAAAAGACCATCAATTCAGTGGGACAAGGTTCCACACCGAATTACAAGAGCGGCAAGCGTTCGGAAAATACACCGAATGAACTGAATGCAGCTTCCCTGGAAAAACTCGCACCGCAACTGGATGAAAAACAGAGATTGCGTATCCAGGGTGAAGGCGATAAATGGCGCGCTGACGGCAGTTATTTGCCGGCATTGTCCGAAGCCGGGGTGCCCATCGGCAAGCGTATTTTTGGCCGGGGCCATAACCTGCGCCCGCCTATGATACAGTTCATCGGCTGTACCAATGTGCTGATGCAGGGTTACCAGGTCAACAATACGCCATTCTGGCAACATCACCCTGTGCATTGCCGCAACGTGGTCATCCGCAATGTCAAGGCAAAAAGCCATGGCCCCAACAGCGACGGTTTTGATCCTGAAGCTTGCGATCATGTACTGGTCGAATCCTGTACCTTTGATTCAGGTGATGATTGCATCGCCATCAAGGCCGGTAAAAACCTGGATACCCAGTATGGACCTTCACAAAATATCGTGATTCAGAATTGCATCATGCAAAGCGGTCATGGCGCAGTCACGCTGGGCAGCGAAATGGCGGGTGGCATACAGAATGTCTATGCGCAAAACCTGTTGTTTGAAAACCTGCATTGGGACACAGATCCACTGAATACCGCGATTCGCCTGAAGACCAATATGAACCGTGGCGGTTACCTGAAGAATTTCTTTGTCCGCAATATCTCGATCCCGAACGGCGTGCAGACCAGCCCATCCTTCTACACATCGCTGCCGAACTCACCTATCCATTCAAAAACCGTGGCAACGGCAGCTGGTGCGGTCATTACCTTTGACTGTGACTATGCGCCGGTAAGCGACAATGTCAGAACCCGTGCCCCCGTGGTTGATAATGTGCATATCTCGAATGTCACGGTAGGTAATGCGGCGACCAAGAAAGGCCAGTTTTCCTGCTATCAGGCCATTGTCATCCTTGGCCCGGTTGCCTCGGATTATAACGGTGACGACAAGAACCCTCTGGTATTCCCGGTGACCAATGTCACCATCAGTGATTGCCAGTTTGGTACGCCGGTGAATGCCGACAGCCCGCTGTATCTGTACAACGTCAAGGGTCTGGAATTGAAGAATGTGAAGATAGGCGACAAGCTGCATAACAGCATCCTGTCTGTCTAGATAAAAAAATGCCGCCGGGCGACTATCTGCACGGCGGCATTCAAAGGCTAAGGGGTGATTGCTATATCAGGCGTATCGTTGCGATTAGTCCTGACTGGCAATGAATTTCAATTTATTGAACTGCTAAAAGCGGTTTCAGGTACACCACATACTCCGGGGTGGACCAGTATCAGGCTGCCGGCCCAATGATCATGTTCAGCCTTGCCGACTCCGATGGATGTCACCAGCAGGGTATCCATATTCGTGCCACCAAACGTGCACATCGATGGTTTTGCCATAGGCAAAGGAATGGTTCTGTCCAGCCTGCCTGCGGGCGTAAAACGCAACAGACAACCGCCATCATTGCCGCATATCCAGTAACAACCATCGATATCCATGGCGGCGCCATCCGGGCGCCCGGCCAGCGGTTTCATATCCATGAACACACGCTGCCCATGTGGCACGCCTTCATCCACATCGTAATCAAATGCCCAGATGGTCTGGCTGGCCGGATGTGAATCCGACAGATACATGGTCTTTCCATCCGGTGACCAGGCCAGGCCATTTTGTGTCAACAGATTGCTGACGAAAGCTGCGGACAAGCCTTGTTGCTGTGAATAACGATACAGTTGGCCGACCGCTTTGGCGGCAGCCATGTCCATGAACATGGTGCCGCTCCAGAACCGGCCCTGGCGGTCACAACGGCCATCATTGAAGCGCATGCCGGCACCGAGTGTATCTGGTGCTGCCAGCCGGGTTTGCAGTGCACGTGGCCCTGCACCCAGATGCAGATTGAAGATACCGCTTTCCATACCGGCGATAAAATCGCCATCATCTTTCAACGCAATGCAGGCAACCATTTCAGTGGTCTGCCATGAGCGCAGTACACCAGAACCCGCATCCAGTTTCCAGATGGTTTTCGCCGGGATATCCACCCAGTACCAGGCAGCCTGCTGTGCATGCCACATGGGGCTTTCGCCGACGGCACAACTGATCGCCGGTATGGCTTCCAGATCTGGAAACGGAGAGGTGAGTTGAGCTGAATGCTGAGTCATGACGCGTGATGTTATAAGTCAGTGATTTCTTTGTAGGTAGGCACCAAGAACTTCATCATGCTCCACGCCAGCAGATAAGCCACTGCGCAGAATGTAAACATGATGGTGTAACCGGTTTGGATATGGCCAAGACTACCGTAGTAATCGAACAGCCAGCCGCCGATTTTTGAAACCAGCACGCCACCGATACCACCGGCCATACCACCAATACCGACGATGGACGCAACCGATTTTTTCGGGAACATGTCAGACACGGTAGTGAATATATTCGCCGACCAGGCCTGATGCGCAGAAGTACCCACGCCGATTAACAGTACAGGTATCCATGGTCCCAGATAGCCCAGCGGCTGTGCCAGCAATACCACCAGCGGGAACAAGGCAATCACCAGCATCGCACGCATGCGGCCATCATAGGCGCTATAACCGCGCTTCATGAAATAGCTGGGGAACCAGCCGCCACCAATACTGCCTATCATCGTCATACTGTACAACACAGCCAACGGTATGACGATATCGGTTTTATGCATCTGGTACTGCGCTTCCAGATATTTCGGCAGCCAGAACAGGAAGAACCACCAGATACCGTCCGTCATGAACTTGCCGATGACAAATGCCCAGGTCTGTTTATACGACAACAGCTTCATCCATGAGATTTTCTTGCCAGGTGTTTCTTCAGTCGCGACTGGTTCAGGATTCTGTGTTTCGCCGCTATTGATATACGCCAACTCGGCAGCGGACAGGTATTTCTGTTTTTCTGGTTTTTCATAAAACATGTTCCAGAAAATCATCCAGATAAAACCGATGGCACCGATGACGATGAAGGCGGTTTCCCAGCCCCAGGTTGCTGCGATCCAAGGTACGGTCAATGGTGCCAGGATGGCACCGATATTCGCGCCGGAATTGAAAATGCCGGTCGCGAATGAACGCTCCTGTTTAGGGAAATATTCTGCCGTCGCCTTGATGGCTGCCGGGAAGTTACCCGCTTCACCAAAGGCCAGTACTGCGCGTGAAAGCATGAAACCGGTTACCGATACCGGGACAGCAGCCAGACCCAATGCGGCAAAGGCATTGGCCACACTTTGACCCACAGCGATGGAGTAGGCATGCATGATCGCACCCAGCGACCACACGGCAATCGCCAGCAGATACGCTTTCTTGGTACCTATTTTGTCGATCAGGCGACCCGCAAACAACATGGAAATCGCATACACGAACTGGAATGCAGCAGTGATGTTGGCATAGTCAGTATTCGTCCAGCCAAATTCTTTGGACAGATCAGGTGCCAGCAGGCTGAGTACCTGACGATCAAGATAATTTACAGTGGTGGCGAAAAATAGCAGGGCACATATGGTCCACCGGTATTTGCCTACGGATTGCTGGCTCATCTGAGCGTCTCCTTGTAGTTGTTCATGATGGGCACATCTTGTTCGTGTGCTCGCGTGTTCATTTTTGTACTTGCTTGCGACCGACTGACCGGGCTGACCAGTGATGCCTGTGCACCAGGGCCAGCCCGGCCCGGCATCATGCCAAAGTCAGTTTTCCATCTATCATACGAGTCAGTTGCAGCGGATTGTTATCCTGCAATGCTGCCGGCAACAAGTCGGCAGGGATCGCTTGATAACACACAGGGCGCAAGAAGCGGTCTATGGCCGTTGCACCAACCGACGTACTGCGGCTATCGGATGTGGCAGGGAAAGGTCCGCCGTGTACCATGGCATGCGCCACTTCGACACCGGTAGGGAAACCGTTGAACAAAATGCGTCCTGCTTTTCTTTCCAGACCTGGCAACAGCTTCTTCGCCTGGTCATGGTCTGCTGCAGTGGCATGCACGGTAGCGGTCAATTGGCCTTCCAGCGATTCCGACACCTGCAGGACTTCATTGAAGTCTTTGCACAGGATGGCGATCGATGATGGGCCAAAGACTTCTTCCTGCAATGCTGCTGTCGTCAGGAAAGTACTGCCGCTGCACACCGATAACAAGGCTTGTGCCGCACATGGAGATTCTGCTGGCTGACCCTTGCCGACTACAGTCAGCTCGGCGATTTCTGCCAGGTGGCTGCTGCCCTTGACGTAAGCCTGGTGTATGCCTGGCGTCAGCATGGTGGACGCCTGTTTTTTCTCCAGTGCCAGACCTGCCAGTTCCAGGAAGCTGCGGGCAGCGTTGCTATCAATAGCGATAACCAGACCAGGATTGGTACAGAACTGACCGGCACCGAGTGTCAGTGAATCAACAAAGTTTTGTGCCAACTGGGCAGTCTGTGTTTTCAGTGCATCATCCAGCAGGAAAACCGGATTGATACTGCTCATCTCTGCATACACAGGGATGGGTTCTTTCCTTTGATTGGCTGTGCGTACCAGCGCCAGGCCACCTGAACGTGAACCGGTGAAGCCGACTGCCTTGATGGCAGGATGGCCGACCAGTTGTTGACCAACTTGGCTACCAGCACCGACCAGCATGGAAAACACGCCTTCAGGCAGACCGCAGTCAGCGACGGCTTTTTGAATGACGCGACCAACCAGTTCGGCTGTACCCAGATGGGCATTGTGGGCTTTGACGACGACCGGGCAACCGGCAGCCAGTGCAGAGGCGGTGTCGCCGCCTGCCACGGAGAAAGCCAGCGGGAAATTACTGGCACCAAACACCGCGACCGGACCCAGCGCAATTTTGCGCAGGCGCAGATCTGGCCGTGGCGGTGCACGTTCTGGCAGGGCAGAATCAATGGTCGCATCCAGGAAGTAACCATCGCGTACGACTTTGGCAAACAGGCGCAACTGATTGACTGTACGGCCGCGTTCGCCTTCCAGGCGTGCTACTGGCAGGCCGGTCTCTTGTGCTGCGCGTTCGATCAGGACAGGGCCCAGATCCATGATGCCGGTGGCGATGGTTTCCAGGAACTTGGCGCGTTGCTCCAGACTGGTTTCGCGATAGGTATCAAATGCCTGTTCTGCCAGGGCGCAAGCTTGCTGCACATCTTCAGCAGTGGCGAAGCCAAATACGGGTTCGATTTGCTGGTTGGTGGATGGATCGATGGCATTGATGTTGCCAGCCAGGCCAAACACGGAATTTTTACCGATAAGCATTTTGCCGGTAATTTGCATTATGTTCTCCTTCTTTCCTGCATCAGATGCAGGGATGACAGCATGGTGGTAATGATGGGTTTTGCAAACGCAAAAACGAAACTGCGACAGCACACGCTGCGCAGCTTCGTCTTTATACAGCTTATTGTGGACCTTGTTTCAGAATCAGTTTATGCAGCATTTCATCTTCTGCTGCTGTCAGGTCTGTTAATGGCGCACGGACTGGTCCGGCGCTATGACCAACCAGGCGTGCACCGGCCTTGACGATACTGACAGCATAACCGGCTTTGCGATTGCGGATTTCCAGGTAAGGCAGGAAGAAATCGTCGATCAGGCGGTTGACCGTCGTGCTGTCGTCCGCTGCAACGGCGTGGTAGAAGTCCATTGCCAGTTTTGGCATGAAGTTGAATACGGCGGATGAATAGACAGGAACGCCGAGTGCCTTGTAAGCGGCCGCATACACTTCAGCTGTAGGCAAACCACCCAGGTAGCTGAAACGGTCGCCCATACGACGCCAGATGGAAACCATCAGTTCGATATCACCGATACCGTCTTTGAAACCAATCAGGTTAGGGCAACGTGCTGCCAGTATTTCCAGGGAATCGGCAGTCAGGCGGCAGATACCACGGTTATAGACAACTACACCAAAATTCACGGACGCGCAGACTTCTTCCACGTGACGGATCAGGCCGTCCTGGCTGGCTTCAGTCAGGTAATGTGGCAACAGCAGGATACCGTGGGCACCCAGGCGTTGTGCTTCTTGCGCATAAGCGATGGCTTGACGTGTAGGGCCACCAGTACCGGCCAGGATAGGCACCTTGCCGCGGCAGGTATCGACCGCGACACGGATCACGTCCGAGTACTCGTTGGCTGTCAGAGAAAAGAATTCACCTGTGCCACCAGCAGCAAACAGGGCGCTGGCACCGTATGGAGACAACCATTCCAGGCGCTCTGCATAAGTTTTTGCATTGAAATCACCAGCCGCATCAAAGTCGGTCAATGGGAAAGAAAGCAGGCCAGCGGAAAGTATCTGTTTCAGATCTTGTGGGTTCATGATGTCTCCTGAAAGTAAGTAGCTAAATAGCGATAAGTGTGAAATAAGAATGAATTCGGTTGGTAAGGTATTCGTCTTGCGTAATCTTTGGGTGATGCCTGTTAGTGAAGCAGATTTGACACCTATTCATTGGTTTGCCCAGCGCAGATGCTTGCTTCCTGCCCTGATGCTGAAGATATTTGTCAAGATGTACGTCATCGTACAACTTAAAATCAAAGACTGCAAGCATGTTTTTATTTATGGTGATTTATTTTATGTGCCGTCCTGGTGGTCTTTTCAGTCAACAGGGGCGTACAGGGGAATTCTTGTCATACTTGCCATAACTACCTTGTATCTACAGTAGTTATGGCCATGCTTTGGGGGCGGAGTAGTACTTATTTGGTGTCTTGCCCATACTTATATGCTGCTGGTATCAAGTTGCTTGATTTTCTGTCTTGCCGGAAGAGGCTTCTTCTTCCATGCGCAGTTGTGCCTGGCGCAGTCTTTCCCTGCTATTGCTCAAGTGGGTGCGCATGGCGGCGCGGGCCGCTTCCGGGTCCTTGCGCAGGATGGCACTATAGATATCTTCGTGTTCGTGATTGACCTTATCTATATAGCTGCTGGTGGTACCCAGATTCAGCGCCGTAGAATTTAACCTGGCGCGTGGAATGATGGTGGTGCCCAGATCACTGAGGATATCGACAAAATAACGATTGCCTGTGGCCTGTGCAATCAGCAGGTGAAAGCGGACATCGGCATTCACCGATTCGGTATCCCGGGTTTTCTTGGTCAGGATATCATTCAGGGCTGCCGCCAGTTCAGTCAGTTGTTCTTCTGTGCGGCGCGATGCGGCTAGCCAGGCGGCTTCGGTTTCCAGGCTGATCCTCAATTCCAGTATGTCGAGCACGTCCCTGACGGTAATAATGGCTTCACGCGAAATACCCAGGGTGCTGCTGGCTGGTTCAAGTATAAAAGTGCCTATACCATGCCGCGTCTGTACCAGCCCGGCTGCCTGTAAATGCGAAATCGCCTCGCGCACCACTGTACGGCTGACGCCGTACAGTTGCATGATGGCGGATTCGGTAGGAAGCTTTTCGCCGGGTTTGAACACGGCATTTTTGATATTGTTCGTAATGTTCTCAACCAGCCCTTGAGACAGACTCTTGTGACGCCTTACGCTGGGGGGGGTATTGGCTATATGTTGAGTTTCCATTGTGTCAAGTTTGACCTTACGAAGATGCACTGATTTTACATCAACTCGCCATTCGTATGTTGTATGATGACGTATCACTTATGATAATTACATTGTTTGTGGTTTATTCGCCTATTTTCCGGGCAGGCAAGAGGTGACATTTGTCACCTGCAATTGCTGACAGTTTGCTCTGATATCAAGCAGCGCGATTGAGCATACTGCTAGTCATGCGTGCAGATCACACTGCAAACTGGGGGCGTCCATGTAGGTAGTGTGGCGCGCTAGCCAGGTTTGATGGCATAAGTCCGAATAAGAATGGCGTGGCCCATATGATGCAGAACCCCTATGATGCAGGGTCACAAGGTGCTCTGACATTAGCCTGGCCAAGGCTGGTATGCAAGCCTCTCGGTTCTGTATCGCCTGAGCAGTTTAGCGCAGCCTACCTATGTAGGTTTGATCGACCATGGCATTGTGGTCAGGCAAAGGCATGGGTACTGGCATGATACTGTCCTCATCCAGGCTGGCGATTTTGGGGCGCAATTTTTGCGTGGCGGACAGTCTTGCCAGCAAAGGACTAGCGGGCGGTGGTGCAACAAACAGGCCGTCTTCACCAAAATAGATGTCTTCCAGCTTCTGGCAAATTTCCTGCAGATCGGCATTGGGCAAGCCCATCGACAGATCCAGAATCGCACGACAATATGCCGGGTTGATACGCATGTATTCAATATCAGTGACACGGCCAATTTGCCGCCGCAAAATAACATGCAGACGTGCCATGAGGGAAAACGCAAGATTGTCTGACATGGCGTTCTGGACTATGGTGCTGGTGCTCATAAGATATGCTCCCCGTGAAGTTCAAGATCAAGCCCTTCTCTTTCCTGCTCTTTAGTGACGCGCAAGCCAACGGTAACTTTGACCAGCCATAAAATGATGGCAGTCACAGCACCCGAATAAATGACGGTGACGATGACACCAAATGCCTGCGTCGCCAGGCTGCCATCGGCCCCGCCTATGCTCTTCAGCGCAAACACGCCAGTCAGCAGGGCGCCGACGATGCCGCCGATGGCGTGCACACCAAATACATCCAGTGAATCATCGTAAGCCCCCATGGATTTGAGTGAAGTCGCGCCCCAGTAGCAGGCCACGCCGGCAACGGCACCAATGACCAGCGCGCCGGTCAGATCCACAAAGCCGGAAGCAGGGGTAATCGCCACCAGGCCGGCGACGGCACCAGAAACGATGCCCAGTACCGAGGGTTTGCCACGGCGCAGCCATTCCACGAACATCCAGGCCAGTGCCGATGTTGCCGTTGCCACCTGTGTGACCAGCATCGCCAGACCGGCCCTGCCGTCTGCTGCACCAGCAGACCCGGCATTGAAGCCGAACCAGCCCACCCACAACAGGGATGCGCCAATGCCTGTCAGTAACAGATTATGGGGTGGCATCGGTTCCTTGCCGAACCCCAGGCGTGGTCCGACGATCAGTGCCGCCACCAGACCAGACACGCCGGCATTGATATGCACTACCGTGCCGCCCGCAAAGTCCAGCACGCCACGTGCCGCCAGCCAGCCCGCCGGTTCCCATACCCAGTGGGCAACCGGCACATACACCAGTAATGACCACAGTGTGATGAACAGCAGCAAGGCAGAAAATTTCATGCGTTCGGCAAAGGCACCGGTGATCAGGGCCGGGGTGATAATCGCAAACGTCATCTGGAACATCAGGAACACGCTTTCCGGTATCGTCGGTGCCAGTTGATGCACACTAAGTTGACCGGCTTCTTTCAAAAAGCTCACGCCATGCAGCATGAACCTGTCCATGCTGCCCAGATAAGGCGAACCTGCAGTGAACACCAGGCTATAACCCAGCACCACCCACAAGATCGTGACGATGCAGGTGGTCGCCAGACTGTGCGCCATCGTGCCCAGGGCATTTTTCTTGCGCACCATGCCGGTATAAAACAAGGCCAGGCCAGGGATGGTCATCAGCAATACCAGTGCAGTCGAGGTCAGCATCCAGGCCGTGTCGCCAGCACTGATCTTGTCAGCAGCGATCATGCCAGGCTTGGTCATTGCAGGCGGGGCTTCTGCAGGAGTAAGGGGTGTAGCAAGGGTTGTAGCGGGCAAAGAAGCAGGGGCCGCTGTGGTCGCTGCCGTGACTGAAGCTGCGGCAGGCGGCTCAGCCTGTGCGTTGCAGGTGCCACTGAACAGGCACAGGCTGAAAGAAAGAGGAAGCAATAAGTTGGAAAGTACGCGTATTTTCATCAAAGCTGGCCTTTTCAAAAAACATCGTCAATGACACACAAGATTGTTTGCAAATAGTGTTTGCGATTATCGTGTGCGACGCAGCATTTTTCATGCCAAGGCTGATACCAGTGGATTTGATGTCGTTGCTGGCTATTTGAGGGAGTTGTGCCACCAGTGAAGGTGGGGATGGCGCATGCACGCACCAAAATGTAAGCAAATATTACCGTGAGGCATGACTTTGCACGGCCAAGGTGCTAAGCCGTTTTCTCAAGGGATGGCCGGCACGCAGGTCGTGTATTGCGCGTGACTCTATGAAAAACGCCGTTTTGCTGACAGGGCAAAGCGGCGTTTTGTATTCAAATCAGCAGTTTGACGTTGGGCCAAGTCAGCGTCGCTGACAAGAGTAGTGAGATCACCGCATCCGTGTGGGTGAGGCAGCGCAGAACTTCGCCATCCTGTGCTGCATCGCCCTGGTCTTCACCCCACGTACTGCCACCAGCCCAAGCTTGGCCATGAATTCGACCGTGTACACTTTGCTATTTTGCTGCTATGCCGGACGCTGATTCTGTAACAGCAACTGTGGCCGGAACTCGTACATCCCGTCGAAATACACGTACTCTGGATTCTGCAGCTCGACCACCGGCGCGCGCCGGATCAACTCCCCGGCCAACGCTTGGTGCAGCTTGAAGAAGCGGCGCTCCTCCTCGCTGGTCATCGTCGAATAGAAGTAGTTCAGCGTGATGTGGAAACGGAAGCTGTCGTGGTCGGCCAGACGGTAGTTCAGCGCCTGCGCCAGCCGGTCGCGCAACTTGCGGATTTTGCGATTTTCCGCCGCGTCCACCGGCTCGAACTGGATGTTGTACAAGTTGGTCTGCTGTTCCACTGGCAACGCACGCAGGCGGAACGGCAGCTCGCACCCGAGATCGAAGACCTTCAGCTTGGCCAGCCACCAGGCGTTGCAGAAGGCTTCATCGGCATCGGGCGGGATATCCGTGGGAAAGTCCAGATGCCGCGCCGGATACGAGATACCGTTGAAGACCGTCATGTGGTAGCTGGCTGGTGGCAGTACGGCAATCCGGTGCAGCATGCCGCTGCGCATCAGGTTTTGATGGATGTCCAGCAAGGCCATGAAGGTTTCGCTGCGCTTGTCCACATGACAGATGATGGAGTTACCGGGCCAGTGCGCCTCGCTGCCATCAGGGTTGAATTTCGCTGCCACTGTGGCCGCACGGGGCGCGGCGTTCACCGCGCCGGCACCGAGCGCCATCCCACCCTGCAGCAACAGCGCCAGGGCGCGCCGCCGGGACCAGCTTAGCTGGCAGTTTGCTTGAGCGTTCATCTCATTCACCACTGGGCCATGATCGATGCGGCGACACTGCGGCCGAAGATCGGGCGGCCTGTGCTCGCCTCCGCCACGCTGAAGGCATTGCCGGATGGCGCACGGGCGTTGCCTTCCGTTAGACCAGCGGAATTGGTCAGGTTAGAAACCGTTAATTGCAGGCTGACTCCCGGCGTCAGGCGGTATTGGAATCCCAGGTCCACCGTCCGATAGGCAGGCAAAATACTGGTATTCACAAAGTCCTGGTAGCTCTTGCCCACCGCGCTGAAGGTGGCGTACAGGCGTCCGCTCCGGTCGTCAAACTTGAACAGCCAGGCTGGACTGAGCGTGGCCATGGTGCGCGGCACGCGCGGGATCTGCTTGCCGGCCAGGCTGTTGGCGGACAGAGTGGTGAAGGTCACACCGCCATCCACATCTGGTTGTTGCAAGGTGACTGAACCGTTTAGTTCGAACGCGCTGGAGGGACGCCATGTCCCTTCCAGCTCCAGGCCCTTGGTGGTGGTATTGATCAGCAGTGGCTGATTAGTGAGCACGCCAGTCGCGTCGGCGAAGTAGGTCGACGAATTCAGGTTCTTGAAATTGCTGTAGAAACCGATCAGCACCAGTTGCAGTTGCGGCTGTGACAGCTTCAAACCCACTTCGGCCTGGCGCACTGGTGTCACCGGCACCGGCTGGCCGTTGGGCAAGGTGCCAGCCACGCTGTTGTTGATGTTGGCCCAGTAATCGCTCAAACGCGGCAAGCTGTAGGCGCTGGAGTAACGCACAAAGGCGTTGAGTGGCTCGCTGATCTGAAGCAGAGAGCCGGCGGTCCAAGCCGTGCCATGCTGGGTCACGCTGTAGGGCACGTAGCCAGTCAGGCCAGTCACACTTTGTGCGGCCAACGGGCTGGTGCTGGACAGGGCCTGCTTGCCGATGACGCCGCGCTCGCCGCGTTCCTGGCGCACCTCGTGGCGAGCGCCGATGTCGACCTGCCAATCCTTGGAGATGTGCCAGTTTTCCGCCGCGTAGACGGCTGAGGCCAGGCCGTGTACGCGGCCGATCAGGTCGCCGCTGCCATAGGTGGTGAAGCCGTTTTCTGTGACCATGCCGGTCGGCTGGCCAGCGGCGTTCAGTGCCTGGATGTCCAACAGGTCGGCATTGTTCTTGACGTTGGTGAGGATGGTGTTACCGATCTGCTGCTGCTCCAGACTGTAGCGGCTCAGGCTTAGGCCAAACGCCACGTCGTGCGTACCCAGATCGGCAAGAGCGAAGGACTTGCTGGCGCGCAGGTCGTTGACCGCGTTGCGGATCGTTGAGATGGTACTGGACCAGGTGTTGGTCATGGTCAGTCCGGCGGTGGCCGCCGGGTCGAACACCTGGCCGCTGCCCGCATACAGATAGCGCAGTGACGTGGTGCCGGCAAACGCCTTCTGGGCCGTGC
Organism: Undibacterium sp. Ji50W; assembly: GCF_049340445.1. Taxonomy (NCBI): domain Bacteria; kingdom Pseudomonadati; phylum Pseudomonadota; class Betaproteobacteria; order Burkholderiales; family Oxalobacteraceae; genus Undibacterium; species Undibacterium sp. Ji50W. Next base: position 287,544 of record NZ_JBMPOX010000004.1, read on the forward strand.
TCAGGTTGGCTTGAAGCAGCGCCCCCGCGTCTGATGGCGCACCATTCAAGAGCGCGTTGAAGCCCGCCTCGCCGCTGGTATAGCGGGCCTTGTCGCTCAGTTTCCAGCCGCCTGGCAGCGTGAAGTCGCCGCCAGCCGTCAGCGTGGTGACTTTGGGATGGATGCCGTCGGCAAGGTCGCGGTTCGCGTAGCCACTGCCGCCCTGCCCATCAAGCACGCGATAGCGCACCTGGCGGAAGCTGGCCGAATCCAGGGTGCCGGTGTGCGGGTCGATCAGGTTGGCCAGCGAATTGCCGTTGCGGGTATCCGTCAGCGGGATGCTGGTGTAGAAAATAGCACGATCGTCCAGGTGCTTCAGGCTGACAAACAGTTTATCGCCGCCACCCAGCAGATAGGTCGCGCCAAGTTTGATCTGGCCGCCGCGGTCGGCGTTGCTGAAACCCGGGTCGCGCAAGCCATCGCCCTGGCGGAGGAAGCCGCTGAAGCTATACAGCAGGCGGTCGTTGACTGGGCCGGACATTGCCAGGTCAGCGCGTACCTGATGGTGTTGGCCCACCGTCAGCTTAGCGGCATGATCCGGCTCGGTCGTGCCGAAGTTGGACAGGAAGTTGACCACGCCCCCGGACGCGTTATTGCTATACACCGGTGCCGTGCCACCCCGCACGATCTCGGCCCCGACGGTACCCAGGTCGACCCGGTACAGTTCGTCGATCTGTAACTGGCGCTCGAAGTTCGATTCGAAAAGGGGTAGTCCGTCTTCCAGCATGTCCATCAGGCGGAAGCCGGAAAACGGTAGGCCGCGGATTACCACGTTCTCGCCGCCGCCCTGGCCGCCGGAGTTTTCTACCTTGATGCCAGGGACAGATTTCAACAAGTCGACGGTGCTCTTGGGGTCCTTGCGCTGGATTTCCGCCTCGCTGATGGTGGAGATGGCGTACGGCGTCTCGAATTTCTTCTTGCGGCCGGATGTGCCGGTTACGACGACTTCTTGCTGAGCGGTTTCGGATGTGTCTTGCGACGCCGGTAGTTCTGGTGCCAGCGCATCGGCCGCCTGGACGTTGATACTGATTGCTCCGAGCAGGAGCATGGACAATGCGCTACGGTCTCTCTGTTTATTCTTCACCACGGATTTCCTCGACTTGGCTGGTTGTTGTGATTACCGGACTAGGCCGGATTGCAGCGCAGTATAGTGGGCGCACTTGGCACCGTAAGGCGTTTCACGGTGAAGTTTCCCGGTGAAACCGAGGAGAAATCAGCTCTGGTGCAGGTGAAAACCGAGGATGCGCACGTCGGTGCTGCCGTTTGCCTGCAGCACACACTGGAGCAGGATTTCGAAGCTGCCGACTGAACCGTCCGCTAGCGAGGCTTGCTTCAGCAAAGGGGCCAGCCGTGCCGGATCGACCAGGAACTCGATAGCCGCCTCCGTCCCCGCCGAGGTGGTGCCGCCGATCAGCAGGGCATGCCCGTCACCGCCCAGCCCTCGGGTGTAAGCGATGGTGGCAAAGCCACGTCGTTGTGGATCGTCGATCTTGAAGGCATACCCCAGAGCTTCTCCGCTGCGGGGATGGTCGTTCAGGATCAAGAACTGGTCCGGCTGCTGAGGATTCCAGTCGATATGGAAATCCAACTGACTGCGGTATAGAGCCCACCACGGATTGGCCTGCGCTACCCCGAGCAGGATCACGTTGGCTCGTTTCAGATCGCCAAGTTGAAGGTCGCGCGCGAAGCGCAGATGCAGGCGCTGCGGTGCAGCGATGGCGCGCTTGCCCAGCTCCGCCGCCAGTTGGACCGAGGACATGCCGGTGTAGCGGCGTGCACGGAAATGTTCTGCATGGCCCAAGTCAGGTGGTACCAAGGGCTCACCCACCCGCTTGGCTGCATAAGCCTCGAGGCTGACCTGGCTGCGGGTCTCTAATTGGTATAGCACCAGTCCCGCGTCGGACACGACCAGCAGGGCATCGCGGTCGGCCGGCAGTAGCGCGGTCCAGAAGGTGGTCACGCCGGACGGACCAGGCTGGCCCAGCCAAGCCGTCGCACCTGCCAGCACTAGCACCACTACCAGCGCGACGATACCCAGTGTCAGTCTGCGGTCGCGCCGGACCGGAGCGGATTTAGGGGAAGTGGCTGCGACAGGATGTTCCAGTGGCAAGGCCAGCTCTTCCGCGGTTGGCGACGGCATCACAGTGGCCAGGACGAACACAGGAACGTAGGTGCCGCGCGGGATCGCGATGCGCAGTGCATCCGCGTTACCCTCTTCGGCATAGTATTGAGCCAGGCGCTGGCGTAGCAGCCGTGCCGTAGTGCGTACGATAGTGTCGTCGGCGGGATTGAAGTGCTCGGGGCGGCCGAACACGGCCACGCCGATATGCTGCTCGCACAGCACCACCGCTTGCCCCTCCACGGTTGTGACGCAGACATGACGCAGGAACGACGACAGTCGTGCGCTCTTGGCAAAGGTCTGGCTGGCAAGGACGCGGGCCAGCGCGTCCAGGCAAGCTTCACGCGGCTGAGGCGGTGTCAGACCACTTTCAAACATGCTGTTTTTTTCCTGCTCCTGGGTCACCGCATTCATCCCCGTCAACAATCGTAGTTTGACAGTATATGCGTATTCCACTGACGGTAGCCGCCCGTTCCAGGTTGAGTCGCACAACAGGGTGTTTAACTATGAAAAACGCCGCTTTGCTCAGAAGGCAAAGCGGCGTCTTGTATTCAAATCAGCAATTTAAACTGGCAAGGCAATCTGGTGATCAACACTGAATTGATAATCGCGGAACACATGTTCTGCACTCAGCAATGCATAGGTGCCATCCGGCAATTTGCGGGTCGTGTCTTTCAGACGGTATGTCATCTGGCCACAAGTCCAGCAATTGAAATTGCGCATATGGGTGCACAGGCAAGTCTTGTCCATGACCGAGACTTTCTTGGCTTCGGGATGCGCTGCCACTTCACGGTTATACGAGGTGATGTAGGCACAGTTGCCATTGCCGTCCAGCAGATAACCATACGATTCGCAGCCTGGGCGTATGCCATCGCCAATTGCCGGCGTGTTCTTCAGCATGCGCATGGGGTAGCCGGTAGGCGAGATATTGTTGACTATGATATCAATTTCACTGGCTTTGAAATATTCCTGCTTCACACTGGCAGGCAAGCCGCATTCATTGGTGACGGTGAAGCGGGTGGCCACCTGTACGCCGGCAGCACCGTTTTCCATGAAGGACACGGCATCGCTGCCCGTGAAAATACCACCAGCAGCAATCAAAGGAATATCCAGGTTTTCTGCCTTCAGGTACTGAACGATTTCAGTCATGATGGTCTGCAAATCGTATTCGGCCCAATCCATGCCAAAACCCAGGTGACCGCCAGCCAGCGGGCCTTCGACGATGACATAATCAGGCAGACGGTTCAGGCGGGAATTCTTGCGCAAAAATAATTGCAGCGCGCGTACTGAAGAAACGATGATGCCCAGCTTGGCATCGCGGAAGCGCGGGTGATCAGCGATCAGACCAAAGGAACCCAGATGCAGGCCGGCGCTCATGGTGATGCCGTCGATACCGGCATCCAATGACGATTCCAGACGCACCTTGAGGGTTTCACGCGGGCCATTCATGGTCAGCTTTTCCATGCAATTGACAAAGATCATGCCTTTGCCCTGCTTGGCTTCCATGGTTTTGCCTACGTGCATACGCGTGGCTTCGGCCAGTTGCTCCAGATTGAACTTGATGTCAGTCTTGTCGGAGTTGTTAATATTGTATTTGTAGAATTTGGTCTTTTCCTTGACGAAGCTGGTGTCAAAACGACGGTCGGAGACATCCTGCACCATGGCATCAGAAATATGGCCAACCCCACCCAGACGTGCAGCAACCAGAGCCAGTTCAGCAGTGGAAATATCGACGCCCATGCCACCGATCATGATAGGAACCAGCTCATCTTTGCCCAGCTTCAGGCGGAAATCATCTACACGTTTCATTGTTATCCTTGACACATTTTGCTCAAAAGTAAATCACGCGACGTACATACTTACTTATTCATTGCTTATTTATTGCTTATTCATTGCTTGATCCGGGCTGCAATCCGGAAGACGAACGAGATTGTAAGCCAGCCCTTGCCCACACAGGTAAAATTATATTCTGTACAGCGTTTAATTTCCTTGGTCTGTGTTTTATTTCTTGTTATTTGACCAACGCAATTTGGCCCAGGCTGCTTGCTGGCTGGCATTCAGGAAGGTCCAGGCGACCAGGCGGCTCTCTTTATTCCCCTGGCCCATGATAATGGTTTTCTGATCATTGACCTTGACCTGCTTCAAGGCCGCATGAATTGCCGGCAAATTGGCCGACTTTGACACCAGGGTGGAAAACCACAATATTTTTGTGGATATAGCCGCACTTTCCATGATCATGGTCTTGATAAACGCCAGCTCCCCACCTTCACACCAGAGCTCAGCATCGTGACCACTGAAGTTCAATACAGGTCCAGTGTGGTCCAGGTGGCTGGTTTTCTTCAGGTTTCCCCATTTACGCATGCTGCCCGCCTGCGCTTCTGCCGCAGAAGCATGGAAGGGCGGATTGCACAGGCTGACATCAAACCATTCGTCATCCGCGATGATGCCTTTGAACACGGCCTGTGGATTGGCCTGATGACGCAGTTGTATTTGCATGCCCAAGCCAGGATTGCGGTCGAGTATGGTCTGGGCGTTGAACAGTGAATCCGCATTGATATCGCTGGCGCAAAATGACCAGCCATATTCGCTGCCAGCCAATAATGGGTAAATGCAACTGGCACCGGTGCCTATGTCCAAAGCAAGTACCTGCCTGCCTTTGGGGATACGTCCCTGATTGCTGCCCGCCAGCAAGTCGGCCAGGTAATGCACATAGTCAGCCCTGCCTGGCACGGGTGGGCATAGATTTTCAGGTGGAATATCCCATTCACGTACCCCATAACTGCTTTGCAGCAAAGCCTTGTTGAGCAATTTGACCGCCAGCGGATCGGCAAAATTGATGGTCGCTTCACCTGCCGGATTTTCCGTGAGGCACGATAGCAATGCCGGTTCTGCCTTGATCAGGGCGGCGAAGTCATACCTGCCCTGATGACGATTGCGTGGATGCAGCAATTGTCCGGCAGTCTGATTTCTTTTTTCTTTGTTGTTTTTGTCGCTCATGAAGCCTGATCCACAAATTTGCAATGCCCGATGAGATTCAGGCAGGATGCTGGACCAGTATTGTCCCATGAAGGGCGTATAGCCGTTTGTCAGAAAATGAACCTTATTTGCCTAAGGCAATTATTGACGGGCATACAGAAGTACACGGGGGCTTGTATGCCCATGACGAGGTTGTAAAATTCCGTAAGTGTTTTATGTATTTTGAAACACTATTGCTAAAATCTGCGCATTCCAACTTTGTCCCCGCAAGCATCATTACAGCGTATGCTCGTGCCAGCGGGTGATGCGGTGTCAAACCCTGGGATATATCAAACATTACCTGGAAGTTGCGGTAATGGCGCGCCTTGAACATCTTATTGAAAGGTATAAGAAATGAAGAAAATCGCTATTGTCGGCGGCCTGTCTGCCATTGCTGTCTTGTCCGCCTGCTCGACCGCACCTGTCAAGCAAACAGCGACTGTAGCTACTCCAGCCGCCCAGGTGGTCAGCGTACCTGTCAATCTGAAAGCACCTGCCGGCGAAGTACTGGCATTTCAAATGGCCGCAACAGGCGTACAGATTTATGATTGCAGGGCCAACAAAGGCGGCCCCAAAAAATTTGAATGGGTATTCCGCGCCCCTCTGGCTGAGTTGTATGCCAATCACGACGCGACCAGCGTGAAGCTGGGCAAGCACTATGAAGGCCCGACCTGGGAAGCGAATGATGGCAGCAAAGTGGTGGCAGAAGTTGTCGCCAAAAGCGAGAGTATGGATACCAACGCCATCCCCTGGTTATTGCTGAAAGCCAAATCCAGCTCAGACACCGGGACATTTTCCGCTATCACCAGCGTACAGCGTGTGGTAACCGTGGGTGGCAAAGCACCATTGACCGGCTGCTCGGATTTTCAACTGGGTGCAGAAACGCGCACGCCTTATAAAGCCACTTACTATTTCTTTAAGGCTAACTGATTATCCTGATGCAGGATGGTTGGGATGCTATCTCGGGTCAAAATAATCAATCCCTTACTCGCCTTGTGCATCGTGCAGGAAAGCGGTGTTTTGGTTTTGCAAAACGCCGCTTGGTTTGATTGTATGGCCTGCTATGGCAATTCAAAGCGATAGCCGACGCCATAGACAGAATGCAGGCATTCATTGCCTGGCAATTTGCCCTGTATCTTTTTGCGTATGTTCTTGATATGCGTGTCCACGGTCCTGTCATTGATATCACGCTGGTCTTCATGCGCAAAATCGAGTAATTGCTGACGTGAAAATACCCGTTCAGGATGACTGATAAATTCGGACAGCAGGCGGAATTCTACCGGTGTCAGATTCAAAGGCTGGGCATCTACCAGTATACGCAATTGCTGTTTATCGATGATAAAGCGGGATGGCCCCGTAGCATGCTGGCTGCCCATGCTGCGGCGTAAATGAACCTTGGCGCGCGCCACCACTTCACGAGGGCTGAAGGGTTTGCAGACATAGTCATCCGCCCCGGTATCCAGACCGAGCAGGCGGTCTACTTCTTCCACCCTGGCGGTCAGCATGATGATGGGTACCTGGCTGAACAGACGTACTTCCCGGCAGATGCTGATGCCGTCAAGTTCAGGCAACATCAGGTCGAGCAAGATCAGGTCAGGTTGCGACAGCCTGAGCTGCGCCAGCGCCAGCCTGCCATTTGCTTCATGGCTGACCTGATAACCGGCGGCCAGCAAATAATCCTTGAGCAGGGCGGCGATCTTCTGGTCATCTTCAACGATGAGTATGCGGGCACCGCTGTCCATGTTGATGTCCTATAGGTTCCTGGGGCTGATGTAGGGCAATTGTACGGTTATTTTTACTCCACCCAGGGCTGAAGGGATGGCGCTGATCAAACCACCATGCGCTTCCACGATGACTTTGCAGATAGCCAGGCCCAGGCCGCTACCACCGTTGGCGCGACTGCGTGCACTGTCCGCCCGGTACAGGCGATCAAACAGCAAAGCGTGGCTGGCGTCAGGAACACCGGGTGCACTGTCTTCCAGCCGCAGTTCCAGCATGCCAGCATTGCGTGTCAGTGTACACAAGATCACGCCGCCACTATCGGTATAGCGTATGCTGTTTTCCAGCAAATTGCCCAGCACCTGAGTCAGGCGGCCACCATCGGCATTGACCCAGGCTGGCATCTCGCCCAGATGGCTTTCAAGGCGCAAGCCAGCCTGCTCGATGCGCAAGGCAAAGCGTTGCAACATATCCTGCAGCAAGGGGCGCAAATCCATGGCCTGGAATTGATAATGCAGGTCACCGGCATCGGCCAGGGTCAACTGACGTATATCATCCACCAGCTTGTTCAGATGCCGCACTTCGGCGTGCAGGGATTCCAATGCGGCGGGCGAGATGTTGCGTATGCCATCGATCAGGGCTTCTATCTCCCCCTGTATCACCGTCAGCGGGGTTCGCAATTCATGCGATATATCTGCCAGCATCCGGCTTCTTTGTGCCTCATTTCTTTCCAGGTTTTGGGCCATGATATTGATATCCTGCGCCAGGTCACCCAGCTCATCCTGGCTGATGATGTCGGCCCTGGCCTGAAACTGTCCCTTGGAAATGCGTGCTGTCACTGCATGCAGGGATTTCAACGGTCGCAATAAATGCCTGGCCAGCCATAATGAAAACCCGACTGCAACCAGTATCAGCGCGCCTGCCAGCAACAAGGTGTGGCGTATCTGCACACTGACAAAATCGATGGCGCTGGCATTCGATAGTTGTCTTAAAGGTGCCAGCCGCAGGCTGCCAACTTTTTCTGGCCCCAGCATAATGGCTTGTACGCTTCCCGGTGCATCGGCAGGGCCAATCAGCGCATGGCCATTTTTGTCTATGAGTGACAGGCGTTGTCCAAACCGCATGGGATCAACGGGTGGTCTTTGCTCTGGTGGTGTGCCGGTATCCCGTGTTGGTGGTGCTGGCGGTGGTGTTTCCCCGGACCTGACTGGCGGTGGTGGAGGCGGTCTGTCATCGTCTTCAACTGCCTGACGCCGTCTGGGCGGGGGAGACTGTGGGTCTTCATTTTCAGGGCGCGGCTTGCTGCGCAACTGATCCAGCAAATCCCGCATGGGGCGGCGGTCCGTCTGGAAACGGTCGAAATTGCCGTATTGCCGGTAATCTTCGGCCAGCATATTGCTGAGCCGGACCAGGTCCTGTTTTTCCAGGTCGCTCAGATACGCAATGAAGCCACTCTTCAAATTCTGACTGGTCACCCAGGCCAGTGTACCTATGCTGATGATCACAATGGCAGTAATGGCCAGGGCTAATTTGCGGGCTATGGTCAGACGCATGCGGTAACAACCTTGCTGAGAATGGTATCAATTTGCCATATTGCCAGTCAATTATGGAGCAATCATGAAGTAAACAAGTCATTCTGCGAATAAATATTTGCTGTGGTTTTATTTTTTTGTCTTCAAAAAAAACCTCCCTATCTTCATTTTTTCTCCATATTCGGGTTTCATCCTGTCTCCAGTCTCAGAACTTCGTGCAGAGAATGCCAGGCTCCCTGAGTAAAAAAACCAACTCGAAGGAGGACTTCAAAATGAAATCACGGACAGTATCAAATACGGCATCAGGCGCGGTATTGCACCTGCACGACATCCGTCGCAGAGTGCAACTATCCATTGCCATACTCTTGGCATTCAATCTGGCTGGCTGCGGTGGTGATACCGGCACTGCCAGCACGGGATCGACTACCGGTCCGCAGGCAGTGCCGCCAGTCAGCACCACAACTGCGCTGGCGGCACCTGCACCTGCTCCCGCACCTGCCACGCCGGTTGAACCGCCTTCACTGGTACCTCTCGCCAATGGAGAGGGCGCGGCATTGACCGTATCGACTACCGGCAGCATAGACAAGAACAATGCCTTCTTCAAAGCCTTCGGTAATGGTCGCAGTTGCGCCAGCTGTCATCAGGAAAGCCAGGGCTGGAGCATGCGTCCAGATAATTTGCAGGAAAGATTTACCCAAACCAGTGGCAGTGATCCGGTTTTCGCCTTGAATGACGGCGCGAATTCTCCCACTGCCCTGGCCACCACCATAGACCAAAAACGTCTGGCATATAGCATGTTGTTGACCAAGGGTCTTATTAGGGTGGGCCTGGCTATTCCTGCCGATGCAGAATTTACTTTACTTAAGGTGGATGACCCCTATGGTTATGCCAGTACCAAGGAATTGTCGCTATTCCGTCGCCCCATGCCAACCACCAACCTGAAATTCCTCAGTACCGTGATGTGGGATGCGCGCGAAACTTTCACCGACGCACGATCTAATCTGTGCATACGCAATAGCCGCCCCCTGCAATGTTTTGCGACTACCGATTTTGATCTGCTGCATCAGTCAAACAGTGCCGTGACCGGTCATGCGCAAGCGGCTCAGGGCCTGACCGCGGCTGAACAGCGCAGCATCGTGGATTTTGAAAAGACCTTGTTCACCGCACAGATCACCAGCCTGGCCGCCGGCAACCTGACTGATGCTGGTGCCAAAGGCGGTCCGCTTGAACTGGCAAAGAATAATTTTTATTTTGGGATCAATGATATCGATGCGGGCGACTATGTGAGTGGTGCGCCATTTGATCGCAATGTCATGGCCATGTTTACCGCATGGCGTGGCCTCGACAGGCCGACCCCACCAATCCCGCCTGGTCCGGGACGGGCAGGGCAGCCGGGCCAGCCAGGACAGCCACCATCAGCCATCAATATTGCCAGGGCATCCGTCGCCAGAGGCGAGCAGATTTTTAACAACAAACCCTTCAATGTCACTGGTGTTGCCGGTTTCAATGGCGAGTTGCGGGTGGCCTTGCAAAGGGCAACATGTACCAGTTGCCATAGCGTAGGGAATGTCGGTTCGCATTCTGTGCCACGGCTGTTCAATACTGGCGTATCCGACGCCAGCCTGCGCACACCAGATATGCCCCTGTACACGCTGAGAAATAAACTGACAGGTGAAATCATGGAAACCACCGATCCCGGCAGGGCCATGAATACAGGCAAATGGCAGGATATCGGCCGCTTCAAAGTACCCAGCCTGCGCGCCATCGAAGCACGTTCACCTTACTTCCATAATGGCGGCATGGTAGAGCTGACCGATGTCGTGAAATTCTATGACAAGCGTTTCAATATCGGATTGACGCCACAGGAGATTGTCGATCTGACCGAGTTCTTGAAGGTGCTCTGAAACAGTTTTTCAGATACAAAAGAGCAGGCTCCTGAGCCTGCTCTTTTGCGTTTAGACCAGCCAATGCAACGCAGCCAGGGCGGCTTTACGTGAGTCCGGATTTAACCGGCGTAGAAGCAGCGCCCACACACGTGCTGATAGCGTTCATTGCCACCAATATCAATCTGTTCGCCGGTTTTCATGCGCTTGCCGTTGGCATCGACGCGAATATTCATCGTGGCTTTTTTCCCGCAGCCACAGATGTTTTTCAATTCTTCGATGTCATCGGCCAGCGCCAGCAGATAGCTTGAACCGGCGAAAGGTTCACCCAGAAAATCACTGCGCAAGCCATAGCAGATGACCGGCACACCACGTACTTGCGCCAGTTGATGTAATTGCCTGACCTGGTCGGCGGACAGGAATTGTGCTTCATCCACCAATACGCAACTGACCTTCGGTATTTCTGCCAGAAAATCAAAATGCGGATCGAAGACTTCAGCCTGTCGTTGCGGCCCCAGCCGTGAAGTGACTTTGCCGGCACCGTAACGATTGTCTATGGCTGCCGTGTACAGGCGGACCTTTTGTCCTTGTTCTTCATAGTTGTGGGCTACTTGTAAAAGTGCCGTGGATTTTCCTGCGTTCATTGCTGAATATCTGAAGTAGAGCTTGGCCATGCGTGTTTCCTTAAAACTGTTGCAAGTGTTGCTGGTGAGAACAGTCGGTTTATTGTTGATTTTATTGAAGCAAAAAAAATTTGATATCGGGGTCTTGAAACTATTTGGCTCAGCGCCATTTTCTACTCAGCAGATGCTCGAACAGGAGGTTTGCTACAGCAGTCCAGAAGTAACCGTTTTAAAAATAGTTTCTAAACATTTAATTTATATCGCTTCAATTTAAAAGGATATTATCATGCGCAATTTTGACTTCGCTCCTCTGTATCGTTCCGCTATCGGTTTTGACCGCCTGGCCCAGTTATTTGATGATGCTCAACGTGCTGAAACCGCACCCAGCTATCCCCCTTACAATATCGAACTGATTGCAGAAGATAAATATGCGATCACCATGGCAGTCGCAGGCTTTGACCGCAGCGAAATTGACATCGAAACCGAACGTGACACTCTGAAAATCGTCGGTCGCCGTCAAAAAGCCGAAGGCACACGCAACTTCCTGCACCGTGGCATTGCCTCACGTGATTTTGAACACCGTTTCCGCCTGGCCGACCACGTCAAAGTCATCAGCGCCCGTCTGGACAATGGCTTGCTGAATATCGAACTGGTGCGTGAAATTCCAGAAGCACACAAACCACGCCGCATCCTGATTGATGCCGATAATCTGCAACTGGTAGAGTCGCAAAATCAGTTACAACGTCAGGTCGCTTAAGTAGAAAATTAAGCTGCATCAATGTGCATCAATGTGCATCAATGGCCCATGAGGATGCATGGGCCAGGTTTCCAAAAATGAAGTAAAAAAGCATGGGTTCGCCTATGCTTTTTTATTTTTTTACCTGCTGCGCAAGAACGGGCCAGGTGGTACCGTATCAATGCAAGTTTTTTTGGCGATTCAAGGCTGGCGGATTATTTCGGCTGGTAGGCTGTGCTTTGCTGCAGCTTGATCCTGGCAATCGCCAGAGTGGCTTCTGCCTGCAGATAGGCTTGATAAATTTCGTCAGCATTGCGCTGGGCATTCAAGAGTTCCAGCATGGAGGCCGCTCCTTTGCGATAGCTGGTACGCACACCCTGTAACAGCCGCTCGGAATCATCCAGTACGTGTTCTTTGTAGTTTTTGATATTTTGCAAGGCAGCCTGATATTGCAGATAGCTACTCCTTACCTCGGTTTCTGCTTTCATCAGGGTTGAACGTAATTGCAATTGCGCCTGTGTCAGCGCCGATTGTGCCTGGCTTAATTCACCGCTTTGTGTGCGTGAAAAAGGAATCGGAATCGTGACAGTCAGGCTGAGCGCGTTCGATCGTTCAGCCGGCGAATTCGTCACCATGCCACTGGCATTCTGTATCGCGTTGACTCTGGGCGTATTCTTGATACCAAGATTGACCACGGGGTCAATCCAGCGATTGGCTTTTGCCAGTTCTATATTGTCCTTGGCATTCTCGCTGGCCGAGCGCGCCAGTTGTATGTCTTCCCGTTTTTCCATGGCTTGCCGGGTCAGGGTGGCGAGGTCTGCCGTCATGTCATCCTGGCTGCTGCAATCTGTTTTCCTGTCTGCAAAAATTTCATGGTAATTTTTCCCCAGAAAATTCGATAATTGTGCCTCGGCGTTGATGGTATCAGCACGGGCGCTGGTGACATCCATGGAAAAACGATCAGCTTCGACTTTTGATTGCACCAATTCCAGCTTGCCTATGTCTCCTGTTTTAAAGCGTGTTTCATTCATCTTCACAATATCGCGCATGGCATTCAGGCTGCTATCCCGGCGTGCCAGCGACATTGCAGAACGGCAGGCTTCTATAAATGCATTGGAGGCATCGCTCAATAGTTGCCGCCGGTAGGCCGAGACACCGGCCTCGGTCAGGCGCACATTGCTTTCTGCGGCCTGTATCCTCGCACCCCTCTTGTTGGCTGTTTCCAAAGTAATGGCGATACCGGCTATCGACGTGGTGGCGGTATTGGGTTTGTTTGGGGCATACAATTCCTTGGAATCAATACCGGCAGTCAATTGTGGGTCTGGTCGCACACCAGCAATTGAAATACCAGCCTTCGCACTTGCTATGAGTTCTTGCTGCGCCTGCAAATCCAGACTATTGTTTTCTACAGCAGCCAGGTATTGCTGCATGCTAACCGTATCTGTCTGCATATTCGCCTGTGCATGAACAAGTGAATGCTGCAACAACATGAGTAACAAGCAGGACATGAGCGGGCGTACGCGAACCGGCTGAATCTTAGTTTTTTGCATGATCATTCCTTACACTGCATCTGCTACGCTGGCATCGTGGTGCACAGCAGCTTTATTGTTTTTGTTTTCCATATATTTTTCTATCAGGTAGTAGAGACCTGGTAGCCATACCAAAGTCAGGCCGGTTGCCGTGATCAAACCACCGACCACGACCGTGGCCAGCGGACGCTGCACATCACTACCCAGGCCGTGGGCGATGGCGGCAGGCAGCAAGCCCAGGGCAGCAACGCTGGCGGTCATCAATACCGGACGGAAGCGCTCGCGTGCGCCTTGCAGAACCACATCCCGCAATGACAATTTGCCTTCGGCGCGCAGGCGATTCAGATTCGACACCATCAAAATCCCATCCATCACGGCAACCCCAAACAGGGCGATAAAGCCAACCGCACTCGACACATTCAGCGTCATGCCACGCAAATGCAGGGCACACAAGCCACCGATGGCACCGAGTGGTACGGCCATCAGTATCAGCGCCGGTTGACGCAGGTTCCTGAATTGTCCAAACAGCAGAATGAACATCAGCGCCACCACGACAGGTAAAATCACCGCCAGCCTGGCCTGGGCACGTTGCTGATTTTCAAACTGGCCACCCCAGGTAATCTGGAATTTGGAATGATCGTAGTTGACTTTGGATTCCACCTGTTCCCTGGCGTCATCCAGGAAAGAAGCAAGATCGCGCCCTTTCAATCCAAGCCCTACAGTCAGGTGACGTTTTCCCATTTCACGCGTGATGGTGCTTTCGCCATCATCCAGACGTATGCTGGCTACCTGCGCCAGCGGGATCCTGGCACCGCTGGATGAGGTCAGCATCAGGTTGGCCAGGGCGTCCGGGGTATTGCGGGATTCCTTATTGAAACGCACACCGATATCATAGTGACGTTCATCAATAAACAACTGGGCAATCGGCTTGCCTCCTATTCCTGTCCCTATCAGATCCGTAATGTCAGCGACATTAATGCCATATCTGGCAGATGCCGCACGATCCACCTCGATGCGGATCTGGGGCAAGGGTGGTTCCTGTTCGATAATGACATTTTCTGCACCGGGTACCGCTTTCAGCGTGTTTTCCACTTCCCTGGCAATACGGCGTGATTCCTTGAAATCATTGCCATAGACTTTGGCTACCAGATCACTATGGGCACCGGCAAGCTTGTCCAGCACACCATCGATCATGGGTTGTGTAAAACCGACATGGGTGCCGGGCAGTTTCTCAAAGCGCTGCGCCATTTTTTCTATGAGTTCCTGCTTGCTCAAGCCAGATTTCCAGGTGTCATACGGGTGCAGGGTGACGCTGACCTCGATGTGGGAAGGTGTCCATGGGTCCGTACCTTCATCATTGCGTCCCAGTTGCGTGACGATGGCGGATACTTCCTCGAACTCCAGGGTGGCTTTCCTGAGTTCATCAGACATGCTGCCAGCTTTTTCCAGCGAAATCCCGGGTGGCAGGGTGACTTGCAGCCAGATCGAACCCTCATCCAGGGTAGGGAGGAAATCACGGCCTATGCTGGCACCCAGACTTATTACGGCAGCAAAGGCCAGGATAAAGGCAGCAATCGTCAAACGGGGTGAGTTGACCACTTTTTCCAGACCTGGTTTATAGATGGAAGCAAATTTTTCCAGTACCGGATTATGGAATACCTTGCGTGGCCTTTTATACGCTTCATAGGCCAGCCCGGGTATCAGCACCAGCGAGACCACCAGCGCACCAAACAGGGCAAAGCCTATCGCAAATGCCATTGGTGAAAATAACTTGTACTCAATGCGCTGAAACATGAACAGTGGCAGGTAGGCAGTGATAATCACGACCATGCCGAAAAAGATGGGTTTGCTGACTTGCAGGGCTGCCGTCATGACATTTTTGGCCGTCAGCGGCTTGCCGCCATCTTCTTCAAACTTGCGCAATATCTGCTCCATGACCACAATCGCACCATCTACCACGATACCGAAGTCGATGGAACCCAGCGACAGCAAATTGGCCGGTATCTTGAAGTGGTGCATGAAAATGAACGCGGTCAGCAAAGACATGGGTATCGTCACCGCAACAATCAGCGCAGCACGCGGGCTACCGAGGAAAAGCAGTAACACCAGCGTCACCAATACCATGCCTTCCAGCAGGGTTCTGCCTACCGTGTGCAGGGTCGCTTCCACCAGCATGGTGCGGTCCAGGTAAGGCACGACCCTGACATCCTTGGGCAGGATATTCTCATTCAAGTCCTTTACTGCGGCATGCACGCCTTCCAGCACCTTGGACGGATTTTGGCCTTTCAGCAGCAAAGTGATGCCCTCTACCGTATCAGGATTGTCATTCTTGCCGAGTATGCCGCTGCGTTCCTGATTGCCCAGCTTCACTTCACCAAGGTCTTTCAGCAAGACCGGCACGCCATTTTTTTGCGTGATCATGATATTGCCCAGATCATCCAGACCACTGATCAGGCCTATGCCGCGCACGACAAAACCTTGCTGCCCACGTGTCAGTATGCTGCCGCCAGCACTGGCGTTATTGGCATTGATGGCTTGCGTGATTTGTGCCAGACTCAGGTTATATTTGCTGAGTTTTTCGGGTTCAAATTCCAGCAGGAACTGGGTGGTGATGCCGCCAAAATTGGTGACATCTGCCACACCGGCTACCTGTTTCAGACGCGGAATCACCTTCCAGAACTGGAGTTCGGACAATTCACGCAGGTCACGGCTCTTGGATTCCAGCGTGTAGCGATATATTTCACCTATGGGTGATGTCAGCGGATCAAGGCCAGGCTGCGCGCCATACGGCAGGGTAACGGCGCTGATGCGTTCCTGCAAACGCTGGCGTGACCAGTAATCTTCCGTACCATCCTGGAACACGACCGTGATCAGGGACAGGCCGAAAGTGCTCTTGGAGCGCATCACATGCATGCCCGGCGTACCCATGATTTCGCGTTCCAGCGGTATCGTGATCTGTTTTTCAACTTCTTCAGCTGCCAGGCCACTGATCTGTGTCACCACCTGTGAAGTGGTATCGGCGATATCCGGATAAGCTTCCAGCGGCAACTGATTCCAGCAGTAGATGCCATACATGGCGACCAGGATAAAGACCAGCCAGACGATGCCGCGCCGGGCAAAACTGACTTTGACGATATGTTCAATCATTGAGGAGCACTCCCTCTTTGATGACGATGCGCTCACCCGCTTTCAGGCCGGACAGGATTTCCAGTTTATCGCCCACTTGCGCGCCGGTCTTGACGATGCGCGGCTCAAACACCCATGGTGTTTTTTCTACAAACACACGGGTATTGAAACCATTCTGTACCACAGCTGACGCAGGAATGGCAGGTGCCTGATGGGCCTGGCCGCTGAGATTGACCTTGGCATACATGCCAGGTTTAAAACGTCCCGACTTGTTGTCAATGGCAATTCTGACCTTGACGCTGCGGGTATCTGCGTCGATGACATCACCGACATAGCGTATCTTGCCTTCGAAGACTTCATTGTCATAGGCATTCAGGGTAATTTTGGCAGCTTGTCCAACAAATATCAGTGACAGGTCTTTTTCGGCAACATTGGCAGTCATCCAGACAGTTGACAAGTCAGCCACGGTCATCAAGGGGGCGTTGGTATCATTCCAGAAACCACCTTGCGCCGCGCTTAATTCAATGACCCGTCCGGCAATTGGCGAACGTAACTGGTAGTGGTGACCGGCTCCGCTATCCTGGCTGACACCGAGTTGTGCCAGGCGCGCCTTGGTGCGGCCCACTTCCGAGCTGGCCTGTGCATAATCTGCTTCTGCCTGTTCGTAATCTTTACGTGCAGCAATCTCGGCATCCACCAGATCTTTCTGGCGCTGCAAGTTGCGTTTTGCCAATAAAAGTGCACTTTGCGCCTTGCTGGCATCGCTGTAGGCCGTTGCAATATCGGCAGAATCTATAGAAAACAGCACATCACCCGCGTTGACTTTGTCGCCCAGGCGTTTGTTCAGCTGCAGTATGCGTCCTGCTACCGGGGGGACTATCTTGATGGACGTTGCCGCATCCAGCTCTATCGCACCGGGAATGATGATGGCCCGTTCTACCGACTGTTCGGTGACGGCGGCGACCACAATGGATTTCCGTAAGGGCGATGCCTCAGGCAGGCGTATCCCTGCCGCTTCCCTGACCAGGGGCAGCCTGGCTTCATCTGCCACTTCTTTTTTCTCTGCCTTGTTGCAGCCGGACAGCAGCATGCTCACGCAGATTGGGACAAGCAGTACGCCTAGCGTATGCAGACGGGTATTGTTCTTATTCATTTCCACCTCAAGGGAATTCACCTGACAGAAGAGCTTCAGGTGTTTGCCGCAGCAAATAGTCAATTACAAATTTCTGGGCAGGATAGCAAGGCATTCTGTCGTCAACATGACAGGAGGCTGACAATAAGCTGACAATGAAAAATAGCGCGGAAGAGGCATGGAGCAGGGGCAAAAGAGTAAAATACGCAAGTTGTTCATAGGCTCATCTGGATATTCTATGCATGTCTTGTTGGTTGAAGATGACACCGTGATTGCGGATGGCATCTCCAAAAATCTCAAAGCGCACGGTATGGTGATTGACGTCGTCCACAATGGTCACGATGCACTGACGGCATTGCAGCGTTCGGAAATCTCAGTGATGGTGCTCGATATTGGCATTCCCGGCATTGATGGCTTTGAGGTTGTCAGGCGTTTGCGTAGCCACAATGCTAATTTGCCGGTATTGCTACTGACAGCAAGAGATTCCATCCAGGACCGTGTGCACGGGCTGGAACTGGGGGCAGACGATTATCTGGTCAAACCTTTTGCCACGCCGGAACTGGTGGCACGTATCAAGGCCCTGGTCAGGCGCAGTGCGCCAGAAGCAACAGCCCTGCAACTGGCGGGATTGACCCTGGACCAGACGGCCAAGCGTGCGCGTGTGAATGGTCAGACAATTGAATTGTCAGTACGTGAATGGGCTGTGCTGGAATACCTGATGCAGCAGGTCGCCCGTGTGGTGTCCAAGCAGCAAATCATTGATGCCATCCTGCCCTGGGGGGAAGATATTACGCTGAATGCAGTTGAAGTCTATGTTTCAAGGATACGCAGCAAGATACTGGATGCCGGTGTCACCATCAGGACTATCAGGGGTTTTGGCTACATGCTGGAGAAAGCAAGTTGATCAATGCCAGCATACGTCTGCGCCTGCTGAAATGGCTGATTGCACCCTTGTTGATCACCAACATCCTTGGTGCCATTCTGATCTATCGCCTCGCCTGGGCGCCTGCCAATGCCGCCTTTGATGAAGGTCTGACAGACACGGCCTGGGCATTGGTGCCGAGGCTGAAACTGGCAAGCGCCGATGTCGCCATCGATTTGCCGCCGCAGGCCGAACAGGTACTGCGTGTTGGCCATTTTGACCCTATCTATTTCATCGTCAGGAATGCTGCCGGGAAACCTATCGCCGGTGATGCTGATTTTCCGTCCTTACGTACTTCTGCACAATTGAATGACCCCCTGGCCTACGACAGCATGATGCGCGGCGGCGGGATACGCGTCATTTCGCTCAAGGCCATGGTCGATGGCAAGCCAGTCTTCATCGGTGTAGGTGAGACCTTGAGGCGCAGGAACAATATCCGTTCTGAGATTTTTACTACCCTGCTGCTAATGGAAGGCTTGCTGGCAGTCATGTCCGTCCTCATCGTCTGGTTTGCGGTTTCAAAAGGCTTGTTGCCCTTGAAGAAAATGCGCTCCGACCTCGATTCGCGCAGCTATGACGATTTATCCCTGATCGACGTCAATCACAACGCACTGGAATTACAGCCCCTGGTCTTGGCGCTGAATGATTTGTTGACCAAAGTACAGGTAGGTGCCGCTGCGCAGCGTGATTTTGTCGCGAATGTGGCGCATCAGTTGAGGACCCCATTGGCTGGCTTGAAAATGCAGATCGAATGGTTGCAGCAGCGTTACGTAGCCGATGAAGAAACCAGTCGCTCCATCGAGTTGATGCTGTCCTCCAGCGAACGGCTGATACGCCAGACCAATCAGTTTCTGTCACTGGCCAGGGCTGAACCAAGCCAGTTTATTGAAGCCTATCTGGAGAAGGTGGCGCTGGACAAGCTGGTGGAAGAGGCGATACAGCATTTCATTGAAGAAGCCGACAAGAAAAATATTGATCTGGGCTTTGATTTATCCCCTGGCAATATCATGGGGAATCGCTTTTTGTTGCGCGACCTGATTGATAATCTGATCGATAACGCGATTCGTTATACGCCTGCGCGCGGGACTGTTACCGTCAGTTGCCTGAGCCTGGAAGATAGTGTGGTGTTGAAGGTCGATGATTCTGGCCCTGGCATTGCGCCCTCAGATCAGGAATTGATATTCAACCGTTTTTATCGCATCAGCGATCAGTCAAACGGCAGTGGCCTGGGACTGGCCATCGTCAGGGATATCGCAAAAGACCATAGGGCCGAGATCAAGGTATTGACTGGCAGTCAGGGGTTGGGAACACTGTTTGAGGTGATATTTCCCCGGTATAAAAATTGAAGCGTGCATGCCAAACAACGCTGGCATGCACGCTTCAGTTTTGTTGCTGTCTGTATTCCTGCCTCTGTTGCTTCCTACCTTAGTCCAGGACCCTGGTCTAAGTCCGGATAATGTTCGAGGTATTCACTTCACGAATATCCTTGGTACCGGTCAATGCCATGCTGACATCCAGTTCCTTCTGCAAGATTTCCAGCATCTTGGTGACGCCGGCTTCGCCCATGGCACCCAGGCCATATAAAAAGGCGCGGCCCACCATGCTGCCTTTGGCACCCAGCGCGGTGGCCTTCAGTATGTCTTGTCCGGTACGTATGCCACCGTCAAACCAGACTTCGGTCTGATGGCCGACGGCATCGACAATTGCTGGCAGTGCCTGTATCGATGACATGGCACCATCAAGTTGACGGCCACCATGGTTGCTGACGACGATGGCGTCGGCACCGGCGGCTACCGCCAGCTTTGCGTCTTCGACATCCAGTATGCCCTTCAGTATCAGCTTGCCGCCCCATTCCTTCTTGATCCAGGCAACGTCGTCCCAGCTCAGGGTGGGGTCGAACTGGCTGGCGGTCCATTGACTGAGCGTCAGTATGCCGTCGCCACCCTTGACATGACCGACCAGGTTGCCAAAGGTTTTGCGGCCAGACAGTGCACGCAGGGCCCAGGCCGGCTTGGTGGCCAGATCAAGGATATTCGCCAGTGTCAGTTTTGGCGGTACCGACATGCCGTTTTTCATGTCTTTATGGCGCTGCCCCAGTATCTGCAAATCCAGCGTCAATACCAGGGCCGAACATTTTGCATCCTTGGCGCGCTGTATCATCTCTTTCACAAAACCACGGTCACGCATGACATACAGCTGGAACCAGAAAGGCTTGGTGGTCACACTGGCCACATCTTCTATCGAGCATATACTCATGGTGGACAGCGTGAACGGGATGCCGAATTTTTCTGCCGCAATCGCACCCAGCATTTCACCATTGGCCCATTGCATGCCTGTCAAACCAGTTGGTGCTATCGCCACCGGCATGCTGACTTCCTGGCCTATCATGGTGGTGCGGGTAGAGCGGTGTTCAACATTGATGGCGACGCGCTGCCTTAATTTGATGGCAGCCAGGTCGCTGGTATTGGCTTTGTAAGTCGATTCCGTGTAAGAGCCGCTGTCGGCGTAATCATAAAAAGCTTTGGGTACGCGCTTTTTGGCGAGCAGGCGCAGGTCTTCTACACAGGTAATGACGGGCATGGGGGTTACTCCGGCTAATTGAACAATACGGCAAGTGTAGAGGATAAGCAGAATGCCATGGCGGAAAAGCTTTCAGACTTACGATGAAGGATTTTCAGCATCACTCATGATATTTGCCCGAAAACCACCTATTTACTCAAGGAATTGATCAGATATCAGACTGCGCACCCATTGGTTGCCTGCATCCTGATTGTAGCGACGGTGCCAGAACATATGGGTTTGCAGGGCAGGTAAACGCAGCGGCGATTTGACATAGCGCAAACCAAAGGGGGCGGCAGCGCGTTCGGCCAGCTTTTGCGGCACCGTTACCAGCAAGTCATTGCAACTGACAATATACGGAACGGCCACAAAATGTGGCACACGCAAATGGCTGGCGGCGCTGATGCCAGCCTTTTCCAGGCTTTGATTGACTTTTGCATACGGGTTTTCCCTGGATGCAACAATCAAATGGCGTGCGGCCAGAAAATCCTTCATGTCCAGCTTGTCTGCCGCCAGCGGGTGGCTTTGCCGGAACATGCAGACATAGTTTTGCCGGAACAGGCGGCGCTGATACCAGGCATCTGACAAATGGTCAAAAGCGCCTATGGCCAGATCAACCCGGCCTGATTCCATTTCCGTTTTCAAGTCGATATCACTGGCTCGCACTGTCGATAGTTGTACATGCGGTGCCTGGGTATGCAGGTGTTCCGCCAGGATAGGCATGAAATACACTTCGCCAACATCGGTCATGGCGATGGTGAAGTGGCGCTTGCTGCTGGCGGGGTCGAAGTTTTCTTGGCGGTTCAGCGCCTGGGTGATATGCGTCAGGGCCAGCGCCACGGGTTCTGCCAATTGTTCTGCCAGTGCCGTGGGTTGCATGCCTGTTGCCGTCCGTACAAACAGTTCATCATCAAAACAGCGCCGCAACCTGGCCAGGGCATTGCTTACTGCGGGCTGCGACAGGTTCAGCTTGCGGGCCACAGAAGATATCTGGCGGTCTTGATAGACTTCCTGGAACACCACCAGCAAGTTCAGGTCTATGTCTTTGGGTTCCAGCATAATATTCCAGTATGATTGTCTAGTACTATTGTCCAGTACTATTGCGCAGTACTATTGATTTAATGAATGTAGTACATTTTTGTATTTATATCGTAAAACGACAAGCTTTGCATTAAAGTCAGGCTCTGATTACATTCACATGGCAGGAACCGACATGAGCAGGCACGACGCAAAAGAAGTTCAACTTCACTATCAGACCGGCTTTGCAAATGAATTTGCCACCGAGGCACTGCCAGAAGCCTTGCCCAAGAGCCAGAATTCCCCGCAAAAATGTGCTTATGGTCTGTATGCCGAACAAATCTCTGGCACGGCCTTCACTGCGCCGCGCCATGCGAATCGCCGCTCCTGGTTTTACCGCATACGCCCGGCAGCCATGCACCAGCCTTTTCAGCAAACCGGCAACGGTCGTATGACCAATGATTTTGGCACGATGCCAAGTACACCGAATCAATTGCGCTGGGATCCCATGCCCATGCCGACTGCAGCGACAGACTTCATCGATGGCTGGATGACCATGGCTGGCAACGGTTCGGCCGATGTGCAGAATGGTTGCGCGATCCATATCTACACCGCCAACCGTGATATGACGACGCGGTTTTATTACAATGCCGATGCTGAATTGCTCGTGATCCCTCAGCAAGGTCGTTTGCATCTCCGCACCGAAATGGGTTTGCTCGACATAGAACCGCAAGAAATCGCCGTGATACCGCGTGGGGTGCGCTTCCAGGTCCATCTGCCAGATGGCGAGGCTCGTGGTTATGTCTGCGAAAACTTTGGTTCCATATTCAAGTTGCCTGACCTGGGTGTCATCGGCTCTAACGGTCTGGCCAATCCACGTGATTTCCAGATACCGCTTGCCTGGTATGAAGATAAAGAAGGTGATTTTGAATTGCTGGCCAAGTTCAGCGGCAATTTGTGGTCGGCAAAAATAGGCCATTCCCCCCTGGATGTCGTCGCCTGGCATGGCAATTTCGCGCCTTACAAATATGACTTGCGCCATTTCAACACCATAGGTTCTATCAGCTACGATCATCCTGATCCTTCCATCTTCCTGGTTTTGCAGGCAGCCAGCGATACGCCCGGTGTGGATAGCATAGACTTTGTGATTTTCCCGCCACGCTGGCTGGCAGCAGAAAACACCTTCCGCCCACCCTGGTTCCACCGCAATATCGCCAGTGAATTTATGGGACTGATCCATGGTCAGTATGATGCCAAGTCGACCGGCTTTCGCCCTGGAGGTGCCAGCCTGCATAATTGCATGAGCGGCCATGGTCCGGATGCGCCGACCTTTGACAAGGCATCATCAGCAGATACCAGCCAGCCACATAAAGTCGATGATACGATGGCCTTCATGATAGAAACGCGTACTATCATCAAACCAACGCGTGCGGCGATGGAAGCCGCACAACTGCAGGCTGACTATTACCAGTGCTGGCAAGGTATCAAGAAAAATTTTAATCCGGAGCAAAAATAAATGACGGTACAACTTAACGAAACCCATGATGTAGGCTTGCGCAGCTGGGTCGCCTCCGCCAACCAGGCTGACACGGATTTCCCCTTGCAAAACCTGCCGTATAGCGTATTTCGTCGGCAGGGCAGCAACCAGTCTTATCGCATAGGCATTGCCATCGGTGACCAGATACTCGATCTGGCCGCGGCCCATGCCACCCATGCCTTTGCCGGTTACACCGAATTGCAGGGCGGGCATTTCACCAATGCGGTCAATGCCAGTAACCTGAATGCCCTGATGGCACTGGGTGCACCAGTATGGTCCGCATTGCGTCTGGCGTTGTCGCGTGTCTTGCGTGAAGGCGCAGGCCTGCAAGGTGCATTGCAAGCCTGCCTGCTGGCGCAAAGCGCGGCAGAATTTGCCTTGCCGGCGCAGATTGGTGATTACACTGACTTTTATACGTCCGTTCATCATGCAACGGCTGTCGGCAAATTATTCCGCCCGGATAATCCTTTGTTGCCGAACTACAAGTGGGTGCCTATCGGCTACCATGGTCGCGCTTCATCCATCGGCGTATCCGGCCAGCAATTCCGCCGCCCTGTCGGCCAGACCAAACCGCCTACTTCCGAGACACCGGTGTTTGGTCCTGCCAGGCGCATGGATTATGAAATGGAAATCGGTATCTTCGTCGGCCCTGGTAATGCCCTGGGTGATGTCATCAGTATGGAGAAGGCCGAATCCCATGTATTTGGCCTGTGCCTGTTGAATGACTGGTCGGCGCGTGATGTGCAGGCGTGGGAATACCAGCCGCTTGGCCCTTTCCTGGCCAAGAATTTTGCCTCCACCGTTTCGCCCTGGGTAGTGACACTGGAAGCGCTGGCACCTTATCGCCATGCATGGACGCGCGATGCCGAAGATCCGCAACCGATGGCCTACCTGGACGCACCGGGTTTACGTGACAGCGGTGCCTTCGATATACAACTGGAAGTCTTGTTGCAGACAGAAAAGATGCGTACAGCAGGCGCATCTGCCGAACGTTTGTCGCTGTCGAATTTCCGCCATTCATACTGGACTGTGGCGCAACTCATTACCCATCACACGGTTAATGGCTGCAATCTCAATCCTGGTGATTTGCTGGGTTCGGGTACGCAATCTGGTCCCTTGGCAGAAGAGGCCGGCTCCCTGCTGGAATTGACTGAAGGGGGAAAAAAAGCGCTGACTTTGGCAAATGGTGAACAGCGTATCTTCATGGAAGATGGGGATGCCATTGTGATGCGCGGCTGGGCACAGAAAGAAGGTTGTGCGCGGATTGGGTTTGGTGAGGTAGTGGGAACCTTGTTGCCAGCCAGGATTTAAATCACCGTGTTCTAATTATCGTCGCTCCAGCACAGGCTGGAGGCCACCGGGCTGGCGTTCCGGTGGCGTTCGTTGCATGCTTGAGTCGTTATTAAAGCGGTTGCCCTTCGTGGACACAAGCCGGGTCTCGGCCCGGCTTGTGTCCACGAAGGGCAATCTCTTAATCAACGTACGGCATACAACGAACGCCGCTGGAGCATTGCCGTGTCGACAGCCCCGTTCTTAAATCTGCACCCAATTACCCTTGAATATAATCGGTCCCGATGGTTTTTCAGGGTTGCCCGAACCACCTTTTGGTTCCAGCGTGACTGCCAGCAAAGGCACGCTGTCGGCGGTCATGTTGGCTGGCATGGGCAGGGTGATGATGCCCTTGTCCGCTACCAGACCCAGCGACTTGACTTTGCCATCCTTGCCGACTGCCCATAGCTCCAGGCTCTTGTCGGCGGCGATGTTTTGCGCTGTTACCATGCGTATCTGCAACTGGCCGCGTTTGCTGTCACCGGTAATGACGGCTATAGCCTGTGCTTTTTCATCCGACAAGGTCGCCACATAATCAGTTTGTGGCGCTGCTGGCTGGTCTACCTGCTTGTTGAGCATGACAGATATCAAGACCACCGCAAGAGTGGTCGAGAACATGCCCAGGCCGCGCCAGAAAGCCAGGTCTTCACGCAATTTGCCCCAGTTACGCCAGTACGCCCATGGGTCTTTGGTGATGTTCAGGTTCAGGCGTTTTTCCAGCGCGGGCCAGATGCTTGCCGGTGCTGCGACTGCGGGTGCAAATTCAGCCATGGGCACCAGATGCGCTTCCCATTGCCCCACTACCTGGCGCAAGGCTGCATCCTGTTTCAGCCAGACTTCAAAGCGACGACGGGCACCACCACGCAGGGTTCCCAGCACATATTCAGAAGCCAGTTTTTCTTGCAGGCCCGGATTATTTTTGATTTGCTGCAAATTCATTATGCCTCCAGACGAGTGAGGCAGGTGCGCAACTTGTCGAGTCCGCGTCTGATCCAGGTTTTTACCGTCCCTATGGGCAGCTTCATATGTTCCGCCACTTCGCTATGTGACAAATCATGGAAAAACGCCATCGCCATCGCCTGTCTGTGCAAACCTTCCAGACGTGACATGCAGGAAGCCAGTGCCTTGGCATCCTGTGTCAATTCCAGCGTCTGCGCTGGCGTCGGTTCACTGCTTTCCATGGCTTGCATGATTTCCATATCAAAATTATCAGCATCAATTTCCACATCGTGATCGACACGACGCAAGAGATCGAAAGCGCGATTGCGGACGATAGTTGTCATCCAGGTCATGGGCGCTGCCAGACCGGCCTGATAACTGCCTGCGTTATTCCAGATGTTGACAAAACTCTCTTGTAAAACCTCTTCTGCCAACTCACGCTTAACTAATATACGCAGCGCGAAGCCAAACAGTTTCGCCGAAGTGGCGTCATACAGAGATTTAAATGCCTGCGCGTCTTTACGGGCGACGGCGGCTAGCCAATTCTGTAACTGGCTGGTATCCAGAGCGGCAGTGGGCAATTGCGTATCCAATCCTGGCTGTCGTGTTGTGAAATAAGCATCTGAGATGCAGATGCGCCGATTTTAATCGATTTCCTGACGACATACTCAAACCTTCTTCATCCTTCTTAAAGCTGGTCAAACCTCAAGATTGCTTGCCTTCTGCATGCACAAACAGGGAAGGATGCTGCTTCCCATACCAAGACTGGCCTGCCGTTCTTGCAAATTTGTCTTAATCCTGCCCTGAACGAAACTCTGTCGCCAGCATGGAATAGCATTTAAGATCGACATAGCGGGCATGTTTGTATTCACATTCACGCAGTACGCCTTCCAGCCGGAAGCCCAATTTTTCTAATAAACGCCAACTGGCAATATTCTCTGGTTCGACCATGGCTTGCAGGCGATGCAGGCCCAGGTGCTGGAAGCAGTGGGCGATCATGACGCTCAGGCATTCCGGTATGACAGCCTTGCCCCAATGGTCTGGTGACAGCCAGAAGCCGGTTTCGGCGCAATGGTGTTCTTGTTCCCATTCATGCAGACCGCAAGTGCCTAACAGGTGATCCGGCGCTTCTTTGCTGGAAATGCCCCACCAGATGCCGGTACCGGCTTGCCAGACTTCTTCATACCAATCCAGCTGTGCCTGGGTTGATGCCAGGGTATCGTAGCTGACACCATAATAATCACTGACGCGCGGGTCGGATAAGCCCTGAAAAATTGCTGACATATCAGCGGCGACGATTTGGCGGAGCTGATAGTTTGCGCTGTGCAGCACAGGAAAGGATCTGATTTCAGGCATATACGCTTTGCAATAACAGGTAACAGATAGATATTCTAATGCCAGTTGAGCCATGGAACTGCCCGTTCTTGCCAGCCTTAAGGTCGCAAAATCTGGGATAATCTGCCTGCCCGCTATCAGAACCTGTTTACGATCTTACTGCGCGGGCGTGATCGGGGCTCATGCGCTGCTCAAAATGCTCATGTACTAGTGTACATTCCGCTTTTTGCGCGGCTCTTCACCCCGCTGACGCCCGCTCGCTACAGATCGTAAACACGTTCTAAGCGAGTGAATTGATTAATAAGATTGAAGAAATAATGAGCCCAGAGCAACGCAAAGAAGCTTCCGAACTGGAATTGCATAAACGTGGTATCCGTATCAATGTGCAATTGCATGTGATTGAGTCAGATGAAGAAGTGGAATTACGGACGCCAGATGAAGTGATGCAGCGCATGCTGGCTTTGTGGAGTGTAACTGGTGCTGCAACTGGCGGCGATGTAGTGCGTTATCGCAATTACCTCGAATCACATGGTTTGACCACTTGTTTGTCAGCACAGGAGTACGCATTTTTATGTTCTGATGAACCGTCCGAAGAACTGCGTGCGCAATGTGCGCAAAGGCAGGAATCCCTGTATTTCCTGGCCTGGGCCACTGGCTTGACGGACAAGCTGGCTGTGCCTACGCAAGCAGCGAATCTGAAACAAGTCTTGAAATTTTTCCCACATGCGATGGAAGCACCTGAGCGTTTGCAAGCGGCCCTGAAGCCACGGCGCAAGGGCCAGGTACTGGATTGGTCGGATTTATTGTACCGTCTGCACTGGGCGGTCCGTCATGCACATATCACTGGGCGCGATGCACCTGGCAATTTGAATGCAGATGCGGTGCGTGAATGGCATCAGGCGGCTAATTGGCTGTGCCAGTATGAAGAAGAAAATGACTGGGATAAAGTCAGCACTGAAACTTGATGCGCATATTCAATATACGATATGCACTATGCAACAGGTATAGTCAAAACGCTTTTAAGGTCCTGTGTTCCGTCTTGCAAGCGTCAACCTGAGCCTGCATTTTCAGACAGCGCGGACCTGAAAATTCAGCCTGCAGGGCGTCCAGAAAGACACGGGTGCGTGCTGGCATCAGACGACGGCCAGGAAATACAGCCCAGACATTGACGTCGGGCAGCTTCCAGTCTTCCAGCAAAGCCAACAAAGCACCGCTACGTACCTGGTGATCGGCAAAGTGGTCAGACAGCATGATGATGCCCTTGCCGCGTACCGCCAGCCGTGTCAGCAATTCGGGTGAATTAGCGCTGGCGCGGCCAGGCGGGATACCTTCCCACACTG
Organism: Undibacterium sp. Ji50W; assembly: GCF_049340445.1. Lineage (NCBI taxonomy): Bacteria > Pseudomonadati > Pseudomonadota > Betaproteobacteria > Burkholderiales > Oxalobacteraceae > Undibacterium > Undibacterium sp. Ji50W. The sequence continues at coordinate 315,975 of NZ_JBMPOX010000004.1, forward strand.
CGCCATCCTTTTCCATGCGCCATGTGGTCAACTCACCGTTGCGAGCCGTCAGACGCAGGCAATCATGTTCCATCAGGGCTTCGGGTTCTGCCGGTGTGCCATGTGTCTGCAAATAGCTGGGTGCGGCATACAGACCTATGCTGAAACGCACCAGTCCACGTGCGGCCAGTGAGGCATCATCGGGCAAGTCACCGACACGGATGGCGACATCGAAATTTTCACCGATCAAATCCACCCTGCGCGGTGACAAATCCAGTTCCAGGTTCACTGAAGGGTATTTGCTGATGAAATCAGACAACAGCTCACTCATTTCATGATTGGCAAAATCGGCGGGCATGGATACCTTCAGCCTGCCATTTGGTTCCGCCTGCCTGTGTTGGGTCAGCGCCAATGTGGCATTCACTTCTTCCTGCACATGTTGTGCATGCAGCAAAACATTTTGCCCCAGGTCTGTCACCGCCAGTTTACGCGTGGTGCGCAAGATCAGGCGTTCGCCCAATTGCGCTTCCAGGGCAGAAATGCGGCGTGACAGTGTCGATTTCGGCACCCCCAGCTTCTCAGCGGCTTTGCTGAAACTGCCTTCTTCGACCACGCGGGCAAACAGCAAGAGGTCATTGGCTTCCAGGGTCATGGTCTATTCTCCATTTTGTACTCCATGCTATTTTCCTATTTTTGGAACAATGATATCCATTTTAACGTCTTCCGGAATGGTTTTGGAACGATTAAAGTACGTCCATCAACTCTTTTTCTGAAAGGAACACAAAATGAACATCCTGCAAATTAATTCCAGCGCCCGTGCCCAAGCCTCTCATTCCACGCAATTGGCAAATAGCCTGGTTGAGGTTTTATTGGAATCCACATCCGGTGCTACCGTGAATGTACGTGATCTGGGCAGCAATCCTCACCCGATACTTGATGAAACAGCATTGCAAGCCCTGTTCACACCTGCAGAGCAAAGAACAGCAGAACAGCAAGCACGTGTTGCTCTGGATGATGTATTGATCGCAGAAATTCAGGCTGCCGATGTGGTCGTGCTGGGTGCACCCATGTATAACTTTGGTATTTCAGCCCAATTGAAAAATTGGATCGATGCAGTATCCCGCGCCCAGGTGACTTTCCGTTATACCGCCAATGGCCCTGAAGGTTTGCTGACTGGCAAGAAAGTGTATGTGGTATTGACACGTGGTGGCCTGTATCGCAATACACCAAAGGACACACAGATGCCTTACCTGAAAACCTTCTTTGGCTTCCTGGGCATGACCGATGTAGAGTTTGTCTATGCAGAAGGTTTGGCCATGGGCCCGGATGCAGAAAAAGCATCGCTGGCTTCAGCACACCAACAAATTAATGATTTACTGCCTGCCTAATTAATTGACAATTGACAGGTGACCTATAAGGACGATGGATCATGGAAACGACAGATGTAGTCGCAAGCAATACAGCAGTTCAACAGGCGGAACAAGTAACAAATTCACGCACGGTAGAGCAACTGGTAGCAGGGCAGCCTACTTCGGATGGTGCCGGTGTCAAGCTGACACGGGTATTGACGCAGCCACTGCAGTACCGGCTGGACCCCTTCCTCATGCTGGATGCCTTCGGCAGTGATGAGGCAGGTGACTACATTGCCGGTTTCCCCAGCCATCCGCACCGTGGTTTTGAAACAGTTACCTATATGCTGGCTGGTCGCATGCGCCACCGCGACAGTGCCGGTAATGAAGGTTTGCTGCAAAACGGTGGTGTGCAATGGATGACCGCAGGTCGTGGAGTGATTCATTCAGAAATGCCGGAACAGGAAGAAGGCCGCATGGCAGGCTTCCAGTTGTGGCTGAACCTGCCCGCCAAGGACAAGATGATAGCGCCCTGGTACCGCGATATTCAGAGCGATACCATCCCTGAGTTGCTGACAGCAGCCGGTGTCAAAGTACGTGTCATCGCCGGTAGCAGTCATGGTGTGGCAGGTGCCGTGCAGCGTGAAGTGACTCAGCCGCTGTATCTGGATATCCATATGCCAGCCGGCAGCAGTTTTACACAAAGCCTGCCTGCCAGCTTTAATGCCTTTGTGTATGTGTATGAAGGTGAAGTGCAGATAAGCGAACGTGATGTACCAGTGCAACGCATGGCGATATTGAAGAAATCTGCGGACACAGATGGAGTCGTGATTGATGCCAAAGTCGATAGCAGGTTGTTGCTGATTGCTGGTCAGCCTTTGGGTGAACCTATCGTTCAGTATGGCCCGTTTGTGATGAATAGTCAGGCGGAGATATTCAAGGCGATCAGCGATTTTCGTGAGGGTAAGTTGGCGGATGTTGCCTGATATAAGAGTTAAGCCTTATTTTCACGAACGAAGGAACTTGTCGTTGTAGGTTGGGCCGGGCCTCGCTAGGCTAGGGTTTACCAGCCCAACACTGGGCGTTTAATAAACGTATACGTTATTTTGAGGCCGAGTGTTGAGCTGATACCCCGCAGCCCAAGCTACGAAACTGCCTTTTACTATGATGAATCAACGAAATAAGAATCTACATATAAGGAAAACAAAATGAAACAAACAGAAACCATAGGACCCGTCTTCGGTTCCTTCATCGCCCGCGTATTGATTGCCCTGATCTTCGTGGCATCCGGTGCGGGCAAGATCGCGGGCTTTGAACAAACTGTCGGCTATATTGCCAGCAAGGGTTTGCCTTTGCCTGCCCTGGGCGCAATTGCTGCCATCGTGGTGGAACTGGGTGGTGGCATCATGCTCATCGTTGGTTGGCGCGCACGCTGGGCGGCCGCAGCGATGATCTTGTTCACGCTGGCTGCAGCCTTTATCTTCCATGGCTTCTGGGGTGTACCGGCCGATGCAGCACAAAATCAGATGATACATTTCATGAAGAATATCTCCATGAGCGGTGGCCTCTTGTATGTGTTGATACACGGCAGCGGTGGCTGGAGCCTGGATGCTCGTAAAGACTGAGCAAGATATAAGTGATTTCCCGTTCCCACGGGCTTCCTTCAGCAGCAGATTTTCCGCAAGGTAATCTGCTGGTTTTTTTTGACTAAGCTGTCGCCGTTTCATCATTCAGTAATCGTGCCTTTCAAGGGCCGTTTCTAGGATCAGTCCAATTTCAAATTGCATTCACTGAATCGGGAAACAACTCTTCAAATCTAAACTAGCAGTAGAGGGCAGCGCGTATTGCATGCTTGGGATCAGTGGCGCCATGGGGCCTTACAAGGCATTCAACGGGCCTCATGTCAGCACGATAATAAATCGCAACTGTATTCATAATTTAGTTCCTTCGACACCTTTGTTCCCAGCTATTACGGCAATTCCATATCCATCGAAGATCGCTGAATAATTTCATTTGTCCAAGCAACGACCAGACACAGCCCTTGATTTTGAACGCCCCTATTTGCGACGTTCATCACCTGCGTATCCGTCGAAAATTCCCCCAATAGCTTCCTCATAAAAAGTTTCGAAATCGCCAAAGGCACCAGACAAGTGAATACTAAGATCAATACTGCCTTGGCATGAGGCCTGGAGGAATTTTAGTAGTGAGCGTTTCTCGATGGCAGCATGTACATCAGTAACACTGATGGATGTGAATTTGCCAGAATCGATTGCAGAATTAGGGTGACCGCAAGGATTCGTGCGAAATTGGGCAATAAGCGCGCCCAAAGCTTTCATAACCAAGGAAAAACGTCGCGCAGGACTGGAATAAGTTCCGAGAAAAACTGCTGTTGTTCTCCCGGAGGTAGGTATCTAGCGTATAACTCCGGCGCGAGACGAAGGGAGATGGCCAGTTGTTCTTGTGAAACCGACTGAAAAAATGGCAGTGACGCAATGCTTCTTACGATGGTGTGGATGAGGTACGACGAGGATGTTGCCTTATTTGATTCAATGCACATCGTGGATGGAGAAAATCCGGCCATCGTAAGTTCATAATAGAGCGCTAGTTCCCCACCGTAATCCTTTACGTAGTCCAGGCACAAAGACCTCCGCGCGCGACCGGAGATGATATAAAAACCGCTTTGGATATCTGGGCCATGTTTAAATATTGGCCATTGTTTTTGGAGTGTTACCTGTAATAGTGTATTACTGAAGATCTCCACATAAATGCGGGAATAGGAGCTTACTTGATCTTCAGAATGCAAAAGAATCGCGCGCCTATCGCCGATTACATAGTCGGACTGCGATGACTTGATAGTCGCAATTGCATTAAGCAAGCTGGAGTCACTCACAGGATCGTCGGCATCGAGAAGCATGACTGAATCTTTCCCTGAGTCAGAGATTAACGACAAGCCATGGCGGACCGCCGACCATTTCCCAATGGGATGATCGAAATGTTTGTGGATAATATTTCCGAGTCCTGGAAAGCTAGGGATGTCTATCCGGTTGCCTTGAGTTACCAAGACTAGGGTAGCATCAGCGCCGGACGGAAATCGGGCTAGACTTCTCCAAAGTCGCTGTTCAGACTCTAGATCCTTCAAGAGGGCAGGGATTACGATATACATTAGCTTTTAAGAGGATCGATAACAACGAAATCCTTTTTCTCCCAATTAATCGCGGCATTTGAAATCTCTTTGCCATTACGAACTTCGACTTTAACTAACTGTGCGAACGATGTAACCTTCTGAGACCTTACGAACTTTTGGAAGTCTGGACGAAGGGCGACATTGGCAGCAGCATAAGTCCCATAAGCATGTATTCCCGCCACAAGTAGTATCACCCCTCCGTTTGGACGGGTTCTACGAACGATAAGTCCGAAATCGATTTTGACCTGACTATCGTCATGCTTGCAAGTATGCGGATTTCCTTTGATTGTGATCTCCGAGTGTTTGCCTGCCGAGGCCTTAAAAAAATTCCACTTGACGTCGTCACCGAGTTCTCTAATCGTCATTTCTGTTGATTCTATTGTCTTACCTAACATAACTCCGCTAAGTGAGGTGTTTGTGGTCGAACCTAAAAGGACCACATACTCGCTTACTACATCGTCGGAGTAGAAATGTGTTGTATCTAGGTGGACATTGTGCTTTGAAAGATGAGCGGTAATTTCTTGAAGTGCCAATAGCTCGGCAGTGTGCGTATAGTAGCGAAGAGTTTTCTCCCCATGTCCTTCGGTTCTGGGTACGAGCGAAGTTCTAACTACAATCTTCTGTTCGTCGATATTTTCCATACTGTGAAAACTTGCGTGTCTCAGAAGGCGCCTGAGAAATTTGGGGCTTCCTATCGGAAACACAGCTCTGTCGACGGAAACGCCGCGAAGATCCAACGCAAACCCTAGTAGCGTGTGCGCGGCATATCCAATCGCTATGATCACTAATGGATGCTCGAGAAACTTAATTAGTCCAGCTATCAGTTGATCCATTTCTCCCCCCCGTTAGAAGAATATTTCATGCTTTAGTCTCACCACTATCTATAACTTAGCAATCTCATAACGGAATGCTGAACCAAGTTAAAGTGTCGGGGGATGCTTGCGATTTTCCGTTTTGGAAAGGACAAGCAATCGAGGTGCCCCAGCTTCTCGGCTGGCTGCTTTTCTCCCCATGTAACGTAGCGCACCAATACTTCACCTTTCTTAAAAGGCTCTGTGCAGTGGACGCATATCTTGAGTAATGCTCATTGCTTGGTCTCCTTTTGTTCGGCCAGGCGCAGCGCCCAAGGGAATGTGGATAGTTTTTTTAGTTGCCATGGCTTTTCCCTTTCTTAACTGGGGCACCGACTAGACGCTCTTTGTTACACCTTGAACCAAAGCGTATAAATAACGTGGTAGTGAGTCAATTTGAGAAACATTAAACCAGAATAGGTTTGATAATAACTTATGTTTTTTACACAAAAATCGTAAATGCGAATAGATTATTAAACAATTGTCAAATTGTTGTAAAAATAACTTAATTTAGTGCTGAGCAGAAAAGTTGTGTTTATTTCTTGTCCCGGTGGTATGTAGTCAAACAAGGGAGAGCAATCTTCATAGGATTGTCAATGCAGGCCGGGGGGAATTATGCCAAATGACGTAGAGACGGTAAGGATTCCATTTATCGGTTAGTCGAGGTGCTTTCAAACTATTAATCGTGCCTCTTGATCGCCAATGATAAACGGCTGAAAGCAGCCTGACATGACCCGTGAGCTTTATCCAAGCTATTTATCAGAATTTGCCAGACGAACTGAAGCAGGGTCCTCTGGAATAGAAGTAGCGTTTAAACGACCAAACGCACGCGTTTTTCCAGTAATGCTTTAACTTTTGAAACCTGCTTTTGCAAACTTGATCGATCAATTGTTTTTCAAGAGAATTAGCCTAAAGGTCTGTCGCAACATGCTGAATCATGTCATCGCAGAGTTAGTGGGGGAAGTACCAAATATTTCCCCACCAGCGCGGCGCTCTCAAGAAATCTTATTCTGCTTTTTTTTGCAGTAGACCTTAGTTTCTCAATCCTGCCCCAGATGCAGTGCAATCACACCTGTAGCAGGTGTAGCACAAGGTTCGTCATCAAAAGCGATGTCGCCATTCGGATTTGCCTCGCCATCGATTTTCAAATCAGTGAAATTGAACAAATTCTTGTCCATCAGGTGTGATGGCGCAACGGTAGACAGTGATGCAAAAATATTGTCCACGCGGCCAGGAAATTTCTTGTCCCATTCGCGCATCAAGCCCTTGATCTGCTTGCGTTGCAGATTTTCTTGCGAGCCGCACAAGTCGCACGGGATGATGGGGAAGTTTTTCACTTCGGCATAGCGTTCTGTGTCAGATTCTTTCACATAGGCCAGCGGACGGATGACGATGTGCTTGCCGTCATCGGATTGCAGCTTGGCCGGCATGCCCTTGAGTTTGCCGCCGAAGAACATGTTCAGGAAAAAGGTTTCCAGGATATCGTCGCGATGATGGCCAAGGGCGATTTTGGTCGCACCCAGTTCATCCGCCACGCGGTACAAAATACCGCGGCGCAGGCGTGAGCACAGCGAGCAGGTGGTTTTGCCTTCCGGTATCAGGCGCTTGACGATGCTGTAGGTATCCTGATTTTCGATATGGTAGGGAATCCCCAGTTTTTCCAGATAGGCTGGCAGAATATGATCGGGGAAGTTGGGTTGCTTCTGATCCAGGTTGACGGCGACGATGTCGAAGTTGATCGGTGCACGTTCGCGCAGGGTCATCAGGATATCCAGCAGGGCATAGCTGTCCTTGCCACCGGACAGGCAGACCATGACCTTGTCGCCTTCTTCTATCATATTGAAATCACCGATCGCCTGGCCAACCAGACGGCATAAGCGCTTGTGCAGCTTATTGTTTTCGTAAGTGATTTTTTCTTGTGATTTGGCCGTGGTTTTTACTTCCACCGGGGCTTCCATCAATGTTTCGGTCAGAGCTTGCATGATAGGTTTTAATTAGGGCTTAAATTCGGGCTTAAATTCGGACTTAAATATCGGTTTTGATCTGGAATACTTCCACGCCTACGCCTTCGCAATCAGGGTAGACATCCGGCTTCATGGTGGAGATGCGTACCGCGCGTACGCGCGGATGCGCCAGCATGATCTTGGCAACATCATCACACAGGGTTTCCTGCAAATGTACATGGCCCTTGGCAATGCGGTCTGCGATCGTGCAGCGCATGAAATCATAATCGACGACTTCTTCCAACTGGTCATTTTTAGGTGTGGACAAAGCCAGCGGGATATACAGATCCACATTGAAGAGCACACGTTGTTCCCCTTTTTTCTCGAACTCGTGCACGCCGATGTTGATGGAGATTTCATAATCGCGCAAAAACAGGCGGCGGCAATCGGCGAGCTGGGGATGGTGCAGGATGGATAACATAATGGTCCTGATGATTAAGATGGAATAGGGTTGTTGGCAGTCGCCAGAAACATGACGTCGCGCTGCAAGGGAATCAGGTGCTGGCCGCCATCCACCAGTACCGTGGTGCCGGTGATAGCAGGGCTGTCAGCCAGAAAACAGATGGTACGGGCAATATCTTCCGGCGTACTCGATCGGCCCAGCGGCGTCACCTGATGCGCATGCTGGAAGTCCGTCGTACTCTGGTGGCCGGAAACCATGGTGATGCCGGGCGCCACACCGACCACCCGTACGGTCGGCGCCAGCGCTTGTGCCAGCGTCGTGGTCGCGCATTGCAGGGCGGCCTTGGACAGGGTGTAAGACAAAAAGTCGGGATTGAGGTTAACCAGTTTTTGGTCCAGCAGGTTGATGACACAGGCTTGCCGGTCGCTTGCGGTGGCTGCATGCAATGCCTGCGCCAGAATCAGCGGCGCTGCCAGATTCGCGTGCATATGCTTATCCAGACTCAACTGACTGAAGCTGTGCACGTCGTCTTCTGCAAACAGCGAGGCATTATTGACGATGCAGTCAATGTTGCCCATGACGGCAATTGCGGCCGGTAGCAGGGCCCGTGTTGCTGCTTCATTGGCAAGGTCGGCCTGCAAGGCGTGGGCACGGCGGCCCAGTGCCTGAATTTCTGTCACCAGTGTCTGCGCATCTTCCGCCGAATTGCCATAATGGACAACAATATCCCAGCCCTGCTGCGCCATATGCAGGGCGATATGCCGCCCTATGCGTTTGGCGGCACCGGTAATCAGTGCTGTGCGGCTTGCCTGGCTATTGCTTGTCATAGGTCACTCATGGAAATTCTTAACAGAAGTTAGTGCGTTTTTAATACAATGCGGCTATGCATAAATTATCTCTACCTGTGCCGGGCGATGATGCCCTGGCTGCTTCATCTGCGCTGCAACAACTGATTATCGACGACATCCGCCAACATCAGGGCTGGATAGCATTTTCGCGTTACATGGAACTGGCACTGTATGCGCCGGACCTGGGTTATTACAGCGGTGGTGCCACCAAACTGGGCAAAGACGGTGATTTTACAACTGCACCGGAAATGTCATCCTTGTTCGGTGCTGCGCTGGCTACACTGGCGAGCCACATTTTTACCCAAACCAGGCCCGAAATCATGGAATTCGGCGCTGGTACCGGTAAGCTCGCGCTCGATTTTTTGTCGGAATGTCAATTATCTGGAATAGCGATAGACCGCTATTTTATCGTGGAATTGTCTGGTGAGCTGCGTGCACGTCAGGAAGAGTTGCTGAAAGATTTCCCGCAGGTGGTCTGGTTGCAAGAAATGCCAGACTCTTTTTCTGGTTTGGTACTGGGAAACGAGGTGCTGGATGCCATGCCGGTGGACCTGGTCATCAAGACTGCGGATGGCTGGCGTGAGGTTGGCGTCGCAGTGGTCGATGAAGATAGCGTCCCCAGGCTGATTTATCGTGAACAGGCAGGACAGGTTTGCCATCCGGACAAGATTACGCAAATCCCGGATGCCGCTGCACTGCCGGTCGGTTACCTGACTGAAGTGCATGCGGTGGCCAGTGGTTTCATGCGCAGTATGGCCCAGATGCTGGCTAAAAACCAGGGCGCTACGGCTGCCATCTTCATCGATTACGGTTTTCCGGCTGCAGAGTATTATCATCCGCAACGGCTGCAAGGCAGCCTGATGTGCCATTACCGGCATCATGCGCATCCCGATCCGTTTTACCTGCCCGGCCTGCAGGATATTACTGCCCACGTCGACTTCACTGCCATGGCCAGGGCCGCGCTGGAAGGTGGACTGGAATTGCTGAACTACCGTAGCCAGGCCGGATTTTTGATGAGTACGGGTATTGCAGATTTGCTGGCACGGACCCCGGCAGAACAGGCCATGCAGTATCTGCCACTGGCAAACGCATTACAAAAACTGGTGTCGCCAGCAGAAATGGGTGAGTTGTTCAAAGTTTTGATCGTAGGCCAGCAGCTGGAACTGCCGGAAAATTTACTGCGCCTGGACCGCAGCCATCGCTTATGATGGGCTGTCGTCAAAAATATTTCCGGTAGGTTTCCGCATGGAAATTTATCGATAAGTGTGCAAAACAATTTGATCTGGAGTTTCATTTGCTGCGCTGGGTTGTGACCATCTTCATTGTCGTCGTTGTCTTTTCCAGCTTATTGCCATGGCTGGAAAAATTTGGCATAGGCCGCCTGCCGGGCGATCTGCGTTTCCGCCTGTTTGGCCGGACTTTTTCATTTCCTTTCGCCTCGACCATCCTGATTTCTCTACTGGTCTTGCTGCTGGCGAAGATCTTCAAATAAGAAGCTGTTGCAAAAGCGCGCGTGACGCGCCCAAATCTATTAAATATGTTAAACCCTTGCAATAATGTCGCTGCTTGGGGGTAAAGTTTCCATATGAATGCGCCGTCACTTTAATATAATGAAATAGACTTCTTTCTATTTGGAGGCTGTGCTGACCCGGGGGAGATGGGGCGGCATGCCTGACAGCGATATAAAAGAACTCATTTCATCAATAGGGATGAGTGCGAGCAAGGCGATTCGGGATGCAGTGCAAGGCGCGTCGCGTAGCCAAGGCTGGTGCCTTGGCAAGCGGCGCAACACAGCAATGCGCCCGAATCGCCCGCTCCCGAAGGGTTTGCCTCATAACGCGCGCTGGACTGCGTTGGACTCGTTATCAATAGTACCACTATTGACTGCCTCGTCCGCCTTGCCAGCCCACGTTATGAGGCAAACGCATCTCACCCCTATTGATGAAATGAGTTCTAATAATTAAACAATAATTACGCTAAAGGTTGAAATGAGCGAACTCAGCGACATTCGGGCATTGCTCATTGAACCGCATGCTGGCATGCGGGTCAGTTTGCACAATATGCTGAATCTGTGCGGCATTACCAAGATAGAACATGGGTTGTCCGCCGGTACGGCAGTGCGCGCGATTCAAGCCAAGGTCTTTGATCTGATTCTGTGCGAGTACGATCTTGGCGTTGGCCAGGATGGCCAGCAACTGCTGGAAGACATGCGCCACCACAAGCTGGCTCCTTTATCCACGATTTTTATCATGGTGACGGCAGAACGTTCGTATGCCAAGGTCGTCAGCGCGGCTGAACTGGCACCTTCTGATTATTTGCTCAAACCCTTTACTGCCGACATGCTGCTGGAGCGCGTCATCCGTGCACTGGAAAAACGCAAGGCCTTTGTCGAAGTGCATAACCTGATGGAACAGGGCGCTGTCGCCGAAGCTATCATGGCCTGCCACCACGGCGAGCGCGACCATCCCAAATATGCGATTGACTTCATGCGCCTGCGGGCGGAATTGCATGTCATTCACGGTGAAGCGGCAGAAGCCGAAGAATTATATAAATATTTATTTGAGCTAAAAGCTGTCGCCTGGGCCCGTCTGGGCCTGGCAAAGACCTTGTTCATGCAGGGAAAATACCAGGAAGCCGAAGAAATACTGAAAAACCTGGTGGCTGAAAACGACAAGTACATGGATGCCTATGACTGGCTGGCCAAGACCCATGAAGTGGCTGGCGAGTTGCCTGAGGCCAAGGAAGTTCTGGATATTGCTGTCGGCGTTTCGCCCCACGCGGTGCGGCGTTTGCGCAAGCTGGGCAAAATCGCGCTGGAAACCGGTGATATAGAAACCGCTGAAAATGTCTTGAAAAAAGTGGTTAGCAAGGCCAAGTTTTCCGAGTTCCGTGATCCTGAAGATCATATGAACCTGGTCAATGCCCTGGTCAAGAAAGGCGATACCGAGCAGGCCAAGTCTGTCATACGCGATCTGGAAAAAAACATGTCGGGCCTGAAAAAAACTGCCGCCGTCAGGGCAATTTCTGCTGCCATGGTGCATGCCAGTACCGGCGATGTGCGGCTGGCAGAAGAACTGGGGGCAGCGGTGGTCGCTTCGCGGGAAGACATCGGTCTTTCCACCGATGCCAAGCTGGGCCTGGCAAAAAGTTGTCTCGAAAATGATCTGGAAGACAACGCGTCCGAAATCATCCTGGATGTGATGAAAAACGCCAGTGACCAGGGTGTAATGTCGCGTGCGATGGGGGTGTTTGAAAGCGCTGGCAAGGGCCATATCGGCAAGGAACTGGCGCAACGCAGCCAGAGAGAAGTGATGGACCTGGTGGCCCTGGGTGTGCAAAAAGCCAAGCAGGGCGATTTCCGTGGTTCGGTCGAACTGATGAGTGCTGCTGCCCGCAAATCACCGGACAATCCGCAGGTAGTATTGAATGCGGCACTGGCTGCCCTGAAATGTCTGGAAAACATGGGCTGGGATCAGGCTACCGGTGAGCAGGCGCGCAATCTGATTGAGTCGGCACGTCGGCTCGACCCCATGAATCCGCGTCTGAAAGCAATCCGCGGCTTGTATGATGAATTACAGAAGAAGTACGGCATCACTACGGTACGCACGGCCAAATAAAAACGTATTTGGAATTCATTCCTCAAACAGGGAACGGGTTCTGAAATAATAGCGACTGCAAATAGCAACTGCGAAGAGCAACTGCGGAGATCATGGCAATTCAACCTTCTGTTCACCTCGACGAGCATGCGCCGGAATCTGCGCGTGACCGTTTACTGGTAAAAATCAATGAAGAGAGCAATTTACCTACTTTGGGAGTGTCAATTACCAAAGTGGTGGAAATTACTTCTTCCAGCGAAGACCCAGTCGCCAAACTCGCGCATTTCGTGCTTGCCGATGTGGCACTGACGCAGAAAATCCTGCGTCTGTCGAATACCATCCATTACCGCACCAGTTCCGGCGCACCGGTCACTACCATTTCCCGGGCCATATTCCTGCTCGGTTTTAACAGTATCAAAACCAGTGCCATGGCGATGTTGCTGGTCGATTGTTTCAAGGATAAAAGCCACGCCAACAGTGTCAGGCGTGAGTTGATACAGGCCCTGTGCGCCAGCATAGTCGGGCGTGAAATGGCCCAGCGTGGCCGTTTCCAGGATGGGGAAGAAGCAGCGGTTGCTGCCCTGTTCAAAAATGTCGGGAAAATCCTGGTGGCCTCTTTCGATCATCCTTTATATAGCCGCATACAGGCGATGCTGCAAACCGGCAAGACCAGCTCCAAGGAGGCCAGCGACGTCTTGCTGGGCTGCAGCTACGAGCGCTTTGGTGAACTGGCCCTGCAGGAATGGAAGATACCCGACACCATTATCCAATCGCTGGCACCCTTGCCAGCCGGCGAACTGAAAAAAGTCAATAACCGTGCCGAATGGCTGCGCCAGGTCGCCAGCTTCAGTGATGCCCTGGCATCCGTGATCATGACTGCCGGGGGTGGCAACATGACGGAAAAAGCACGCCCCCTGTTGCAGCGTTATGGCAAAGCGCTGGAACTGGATCAGGCCATGCTGGATGAGATGCTGGTCAGGGTGGAGCTGGAGACACGCCAACTGGCCAAGAGCATGGATATTGCCATGTCTGACATCCATACCGGTGACAGCGACGGTTCGGATTTGAACGGCGTGCCGAATGAATTGCTGATGCAGGATTACGATAGCGGCGAGATTCAGAACGACCAGCGTCACCCCAGCGGCAAGCCCATCCATGCGCGTGATTTGCTGCTGGCAGGCGTGCAGGATGTGACCCAGATGCTGGCGTCCGAATCCTTCAAACTGAATGACCTGATACTGCTGGTGCTGGAAACCCTGTACAGCAGCATGGGCTTCCGCTTTGCCACGGTGTGCCTGCGCGATCTGCAATCCGTGCGCTATGTCGCTCGCCTGGCAATAGGTGAAAACTATGTGGATAGACAAAAAGGTTTTGCTTTTCCCGGCAAGCCTGACCAGAACCTGTTTCATCTGGCCATGGTGAATAATGTCGACCTGATGATTTCCGATGCCTCGGTACCCAAGATACAGAATTTACTGCCTGAATGGCATCGCGCTTTGCTGCCCGATGCGCGTAGCTTCATCATCCTGCCGCTGGTGATACAGAAAAAACCCCTGGGTCTGTTCTATGCAGACCGTGCAGTGAATGCAGAGGAGGGCGTACCACCGGACGAGACTGCGCTGATCAAGACTCTCAAGAGCCAATTGCTGGCTGCCATGATGCGCGGTTAGTCGATAGCCGTCCTGCCATTCATGATGACGAAAAGCGCGCCGTCGGCCTGCGGGTTACAATGGCTGACGTTTACTTTTCACGGGGCACTTCATGCAGTTCACTACCTGGCTCACCTTCTTTTTTGCCGCTTGCGTCATCGCGGTTTCACCTGGCTCGGGCGCGGTGTTGTCGATGTCCCACGGCCTGAATTATGGGGTGAAAAAAGCATCCGGAACCATCATGGGTTTGCAGGCCGGTTTATTGTTGATACTGGCCATCGCCGGGGCTGGCGTCGGTTCCCTGTTGATGGCGTCTGAATTTGCATTCAGCGTTGTCAAGACGGTGGGTGCGCTGTACCTGATTTATCTCGGCATCAATCAATGGCGCGCACGGGTGGAGGTGGTGAATGAGGCAGAAACCGAGCAGGTCACCAGCACCCAGGCACCGGCCATGTCCAAGCGTTTCCTCATCGGTTTTCTGACGAATGCCACCAATCCCAAGGGGATTATCTTCATGGTAGCGGTATTGCCGCAGTTTATTTCCCATGGCGCGCCCTTGTTGCCACAACTGTTGATACTGGGTGTGACGATGTGTGCGATAGACCTGGTGGTGATGCACGGTTATGCTTACGCCGCTTCCAGCATGCAGCGCTATTTCCGTGATCCTAAATGGTTGAAAAGTCAGAACCGTTTCTTTGGCGGCATCCTGATGGCAATAGGTACTGCGCTGTTTTTTGTGAAGCGCAGTCCTGCCAATTAAGCGTATAAGAATGGCCGCTGGCTAGCCTGACTAGCCAGCGGCGACGCTGCAAACCTACATCAAAGGAATTTGCTGTTTTTTTGCCAGCGCATCGATATCTTGCCAGATCGTCATTTGATTCAACAGGCGAGTGGCAGGATCGAGCATGGAATTCAGATTGAAAAAACGTTCCAGCGCAGTGTCATCAAAATTACTGTGTTGCGAGAAATTGATGCGGCCATACTGCTTGCGAAAAGCATGCAGCAAATCAGCTGGCGTGTCTTTATGCCATACCTGCATCAGGCCACCCACCATCAATGCACAGTCGGTAGTCTGTTCCAGCGTACGCGGGTTCTTTGAACTGGTGGCGTCGCGATAGTCGAGCAGGCGCGGAAAATAGAATTTCTTGATCCAGCTGGCCGGTATCCCGCCTTCACGCAGCAACGCACCACTACGCCAGAGTTTCCAGCTTTTTTCGGCTTCGCTGGCGTCTGTGAATTGATGGTCTGCCTCGATGATGCAGTCTTCTGCCAGCTCGATTTCGAGTATGACCGGCAAGCCTGCGGTCAAGGCAATGTTTTCCAGTTCTGCCATTTGCGGTTTTTCGCCATGCTGGCTTTGCAGGGCATTGACAAAGCTCCCCATGACTTGTTCGTTGTCTTGATGCAAGGCGCTGGTGGCCTTGCAAAATGCGGCGCAGGCGGCAAAATACGCCATCAGTTCGCCGACCATGATACCACGCGCAGGTACAAGTTCCTGTGCCGGTTCTGTGGTCTGATCGAAACCCTGCCTGGGGATATCCGCCGCCAGACCCTGGCGCAGGATGGGATACAGTTCAGTCGAGATGCAGCCGTATTTGACGTGGCTGCCAGCGGCAAGTTTAAATTCTGACATGGCGGCTCAGGCTTTCTTGAACAGGGACAGGACGTGTTCCGGCGGACGTCCGATAGCCGCTTTATTTTGGTAAGTCACGATAGGTCTTTGCAGCAAATGCGGATGAGCAGCGATGGCCTGCAAGGCCGTTGTCGTATCGGCATGCTCCAGCTTCAGGATTGCATACTCATCTTCATTATTGCGCAACATGGCCTGTCCGTGATTGTCGCCCAGTGCGATGAATATTTGTTGCAGTTCATCAAAATTTAGGGGATTTTTTTGATAATCAATGACATTTAAGGCAAGTGCCTGTTCTTCGGCAATGGCGGTCAGCAAAGCCAGCGTTTCGCGGGATTTGGAACAGTGCGGATTATGGTAAATCGTTATCATCGTTGATAGGTGTCGTTCCTGGTAAATCCACCGTGTGCCGGCAGCCTTGTGTGTAGCTGCCCGCCCCGATGGTGTTTTTCAATAAAAGCCCTGACCTATGCCTGCCAGTACCAGCACGCCCAGTACGGCAAACACGATTGCTGCCAGCCAGCGCACCAGTTTAAAAGGAAAATTGGGTGCCGCAATTTTGCCCAGAAATACGGCGGGCACATCGGCGATCAGCATGCCCAGCGTGGTGCCGGCAATGACCAGTGGCAGGTTGCTGTATTTGGCCGCAAGGGCGACGGTGGCCAGTTGCGTCTTGTCACCGATTTCTGCCACAAAAAAAGTGATGCAGGTCAGCATGAAGATGCCATAGGGCTGCTCGCCGACACCTTCATCTTCCATCTTGTCCGGCTTCAGGGTCCAGGCGGCAATCGCCAGAAATGACAGGCCCAATAGCCAGCGCAACAGGGTGGGGTCAAACTGGCTGGCGACCCATTGCCCCAGCAAACCGGCCAGGGTGTGATTGAGCAGCGTGGCAACCAGTATGCCCAGCACGATAGGCAAGGGTTTTTTATAACGGGCTGCCAGCAATAAAGCCAGCAATTGGGTCTTGTCGCCAATTTCACCTATGGTGACGGCCAGAGTAGAGACGAGGAAAGCTTCCATGATGATGTGCGGGATGGGGCAGTTTAACCAATGACAGCCATATCCCGCCCCATCCCTGGTCAGCAGAATACAACTATCAAAGGTCTTGCCCCAACCTGACAGCGACTTACTGTCGGGCCTAAACGCACCATGGCCAGCCGGCCAAGTATGTTGATGCGCTTTCTTCAGCCGTAGCTGAAGCAGGCTACTCCCCAATGAATGTGAGGGCGCATTATAACGTTATAACGCAGCTTGGCGCTTATTTCGCAATCTGGCTCAAACCTTGCCGTGTTGCCGTGGTGAACCCCGTTGGGATTTTGGGTGTACAGTCGTTGTTTGTCTGGCTGATCTCTGGGCGGCTTGCTACACTGGAAGCCACGACTTGATAAATTATATAGATAATATTTTATGGAATCATTTTATAGCTATGCCATGCATTTCTGGTCTCAGTCCGAGCTGCATGCCAACCTGATCATTTTCATGAATCTGACAGGTGCCATGTTGCTCGGTTTCCTGGTGGGGTATGAGCGCTCCTACCATGGGCGTGCGGCCGGGATGCGCACCTATGGCCTGGTCTGCATGGCATCCGCAGCGCTGGTGGTGATTGCGGGTTACCCTGATTTCTGGTTTGGCGGACGCGCACTGTCGCCAGTGAATCTTGATCCTTCGCGCACCATACAGGGCGTGGTGACTGGCATCGGCTTTCTGGGGGCTGGCGTCATCATGCGCGAAGGCTTCACCATCAGCGGCCTGACGACGGCAGCGTCTTTATGGGCTTCATCTGCCATCGGTGTGCTGGTCGGGGTCGGTTTTTATGCGGCAGCCATTTTGCTGGCAATGCTGTCGGCGGCCTGCATGATCTGGGTCTACAAGCTGGAATCCTGGTTACCTTCCAGGCCTGCGGTATCGATCACCATGCAATTCCGGCCCGGCTTTAACCCTAATGAAGATGCCTTGCGCAGACTGGCACTGGCGCGTGGCTATGAAATTGCCGTCGGTACACTGACCATCAGTTGCAAGGAAGGACGCATAGAATGGCGTTTCGTCGCCGTCGCCATCAGCCGCAAGCTGGCCACCCGTTTGAGCGGACTGGCGACGGAACTGGGGGCGTTTGACGGTATAGAAAATTATCATCTTGCTCATGCAAGAAATTAGGGCGTGTTGACCTGATATGCCCGGGAAAACAGCAGGATGATCAATCAGCCGCCGGTAATTCTGGCAAGCCTTCCATGCCGTGTATGAAAATCCGGGTGACCAGGACGGCAAAGTCTGCATAGGACATCTGGTCGCCTTCCTGCTGCGGTTTCAGCCAAGTAAAGGTCCAGTTGATCATGCCGAACAGCAGCATGGTGATGGCGCTGCGGTTTTGCGCATCTGTCCGTTGCGGAAAACGGCGCTGTATGGCTAGTGCGAACAGGTTCACGATGTTTCTCTGGGCATCCAGTATCAGCAGTCTTTGCGGCTCCTCCAGAAATTTCACATCGTTTAGCAGGGCAATATGCCTGGTCTGCGAATGTTCATATTCCGCCAGAAAGGCGGCAATCAGTTCGGTCAGCTCTATATGGGTTTCTGCCAGATGGATCAGTACTTTGGTGTAACGATCCAGCAGATCAAAAAGTATCGCTTCCTTGCTGACGTAGTAGTGATATAGCCTGGCTTTGGAGGTACCGCAAGCCTGGGCCAGCAAACTCATCGAGGTGCCGGGATAGCTGTGGCTGGCGAAGGCCTGCGCCGCCCGCTCCAGGATTTCATCGCGTTGCAATTGGTGGTCGGAAGCCTGTGTACGCGCCATAGTAAATATGCAAATGATTTGCCTGCATGATACAGCGACATCGGCGCGGCGGGAAAAACTTCCTGTTGATCATCCGGGCCGATAATCCAAAAAAACAGACCAAAAATAGCAGCTGCGATTTTTTTGCAAAAGATGGTAATTCGGTATCTTGTGGTAAAAATGAATAAAATCATATGCTTAAGAGCAATTTTTGACCCGTTTGGAGTGGGGTTGAGGTGCAAATTCTCAAATAGGTGTTGACAGTTTGGTCGGACATCTCCATAATTCGGGGTTCCCTGCGGAGAGGTGGCCGAGTGGTTAAAGGCGACAGACTGTAAATCTGTTCTCTTGCGAGTACGCTGGTTCGAATCCAGCCCTCTCCACCACAGGTAAAGAATTGAATTTAGAAATTAGCGGCTGAAGTGGTGGCCTTTGCGGGTGTAGCTCAATGGTAGAGCTGAAGCCTTCCAAGCTTATGACGAGGGTTCGATTCCCTTCACCCGCTCCAGTTTTACTTGCGCGGTTTTTTTGCGCAAACAAGCTGCCCTTGTAGCTCAGTGGTAGAGCACTCCCTTGGTAAGGGAGAGGCCACGTGTTCAATCCACGTCAAGGGCACCAAAGTTTAGTCTGGTGTTTTCAAGTCTGATTTGTCGGGCGCGTGCCTGAGCATTCTCATCAAAATCGTTAGGAGTCCAAAATGGCAAAAGGTAAGTTCGAGCGCACCAAGCCGCACGTAAACGTAGGCACAATTGGTCACGTTGATCACGGCAAAACCACACTGACAGCAGCGATCGCGACAGTTCTGTCGAAAAAATTCGGCG